>NZ_KL362964.1:0-276733 GCF_000700805.1 Porphyromonas sp. KLE 1280 | reverse complement strand
AGAGTGTACGCGGTATTAGTCCGTCTTTCGACGGGTTATCCCCCTCTGTGAGGCAAGTTGCATACGCGTTACGCACCCGTGCGCCGGTCGCCATCAGTCTTAGCAAGCTAAGACCATGCTGCCCCTCGACTTGCATGTGTTAAGCCTATCGCTAGCGTTCATCCTGAGCCAGGATCAAACTCTTCATTGTCAATATTTTTATTGTACTTTGTTCTGCTTGTCTTGCTCTAAAAATGATTCTTGCTTCAGATTTATTAGTGTATCTCTACCTAAGTAAAGGTCGTAATTGACGGTTAGGTCTTCATTTCCCTAAACGTTTGTTACTACACTTCTGTTTGTCAATATCAATTATCTCAAAGATCTCTTAAAGTCAAACACCCCGCGTCACCGCTAGGCCGTTCGTTTCTTTTGCGAGTGCAAAGGTAAAGCAAAGTTTTCACTCCACCAAATCTTGAGTGAAACTTTTTCGTTACCACTCTTGATTTAAACCCTGTCATTCGCTGCTCGTCCGCCTGACTTGCGACTGCAAAGATACGGCAATAATACCTGTATTTCCAAATAGAGACTATCGCCGCGACTCCTGTCCTCTATTTATTCTGCTAAGGCATCGCACGCCCAACTCCCCGATATGCCCCTCCGAAGAGATACACAAGCCCTGCGCCTTATCGCGAGTATTCCTCTTATCGAGCGGAGGGAAAAGCATCGTTCTCGTGAAGAAAAAGTGCCTTCATGTAGTGGTTTTTCCGCATCTATGTACGTAGTCTTAAAGACCAGGCACGTAAACCCAAATATCCACGTACGTAGATATTAGATCCACGTACGTAGTCCAAACTTATCTTCCACTCGTCCATAACTTTTATCTCTATGCGGAGCAACAACCTAATAGAGGTCACTTTACAAAGCTATATAGCTTTCTTCGCCGTCCTATATAGCTCTACACACGCAACCATATATCTACATATGAGCTCCGCACGCTTACTTCTCCCCGCAAACACTATGCCTCGCGCGCGTACATTATATATTACAGGAGGAGGGCTGAGCATTAGTCCCTCTCCCACACGATCCGCATGCGACAGAAGCTCTGACTGTAACACCATCCCAAAGCCCTATAGAAAGACATGGTATCAACCTATATTAGTCTGTGAGTCGACCTATATTGATCATCGCGCGAACCTATATAGGTTGTTGATGCGACCTATATAGGTCAACCCAGCGACCAATATAGGTTCACATCACCCTCTATACGAAGGACTCGAAAACAACCCTATAAGAGACCACTTCCCCCTTCATTTAAGCAAGGGAAGCCCTGCGAAAAGTAGTAGCACACACACCTACTCCTCACACTCCGATGCAGTCCTCCTGCCATTGCGGAGGTATCCAATTATCCATACCTTTGTACTTGGAGTCGGGGAGAAGCGTCTGCCAATAGCACTCCATCTTTAGTACTAACATAGCGTTTGCTATTTATTCGGAAAGTACCTTCGAACCTAGGAAATTCTAAGCTACGTCGCTCGAATAAGTCAGTGAACGCCTGCGCATAGCGTAGGCGTGACTTATCTCTTGTGACGTGGGCTATTCCTAGGGCCTGAAGGTACGGAGAGAGGCGCGTCTACGCTTCTCTTTGTACCCAAGCCCTAAGTAGCCCACCCGAGAGATAGCCAGCGCCCAATCATGCTATGCGCTTATGGCAAACAAACAACTCTCTCAAGCCAAGAAGGGGAAGGAGGATGAATTCTACACCCAGCTGGAGGACATCGAGGCTGAGCTCAAGCACTATCGAGAGCACTTCGCAGGTAAGACGGTGCTCTGCAACTGTGACGATCCTCGGATGAGTAACTTCTTTTACTACTTCGTCCTAAACTTCCATTACCTCGGCCTCAAGAAGCTCATCACCACCTGCTACAAGAATCAAAATCCAGATCTCTTCTCTGTCAGTGCGACCGAGCAGGCGGTCTACCTCGTCTACGAGGGAGAAGATATCGGCATGCCACCTAACCCGAATATCGCTGGACTCGTGCATCCGCTGAAAGGGGATGGGGACTTCCGCAGTGAAGAGTGTATCGAGTTCCTCAAAGAAGCAGATATCGTCGTCACCAATCCCCCCTTCTCTCTCTTCCGTGAATACGTCGCTCAGCTGATTGAATACCAGAAGAAGTTTATCATCATCGGTAATATAAATGCCGTCACCTATAAGGAGATCTTCCCTTTCGTACAGAGTGAGCAGATCTGGCTAGGGCCAAGCATTCATAGCGGAGATAGAGAGTTTGAGATACCAAGCAGTTACCCCCTGGAAGCTGCGAGTTCCCGCATAGATGGTGACGGGCGAAAATTCATACGCATGAAGGGAGTACGTTGGTTTACCAACTTAGACTTTCCCCAACGTCACCAGGCACTTATCCTTCACAAGAAGTATAGCCCCAAGGAATACCCTCACTACGACAACTACGATGCGATCAACGTAGATAAGACCGCTGATATTCCCTGTGACTATGACGGAGTAATGGGTGTACCCATTACCTATCTGGACAAGCACAACCCCGATCAGTTCGAGATACTCGACGCGAATAACTTTATCATCGGGAATAGAGCTCCCCAAAAGCCCCATGGTCTAATCAAAGATAAGGATGGGAGTGTAGAAGGGCGAATCGTATACGCCCGCATACTTATCCGCAAACGCAAATAGCAAGAACCTATGAACATTCGACTCGTACACATTAAAGTCCGTGATCTATTCAACGGCTACAAAGACAATGGCGACAATGGTGTCGTCGCCTATGGAGGCAAGCTGGATGTACGCCCTGCCTACCAGCGCGAATTCGTCTACAAGCCTGAGCAACAGCAAGCGGTCATCAATACCCTTAGCAAGGGCTATCCGCTAAACGTCATGTACTGGGCTGATCACGGGAATGGGCACTATGAGCTAATAGATGGCCAGCAACGAACGCTATCTATCTGCACCTTCCTCAATGGGGACTTCTCCTGTGCTGGACTCTTTGGCATCAAGCAGCCTCAGGCATTCCACACGCTTCCAGAGGACCTAAGGGTGCAACTTCTTGACTACGAGCTCACCGTCTATATCTGCGATGGGACAGAGAGTGAGAAGCTCGAGTGGTTCAAGACCATCAATATCGCAGGCGAAGAGCTTACCGACCAAGAGCTACGCAATGCAGTCTATACAGGTCCCTGGGTATCAGATGCGAAGCGCTACTTCAGCAAGACGGGCTGTGCCGCTTACGGGCTTGGGAGTAAGTACCTCAAGGGAACAGCTAACCGACAGGACTACCTGGAGACCGTGATCTATTGGTATGGTGACCGAGAGAACCCCCAAACAGAGCATCGAGGAATGCATGATGAAGCACCAGCAGGATCCGAATGCCCAAGACCTTTGGGATTATTTTCGACGTGTCATCGAATGGGTCGAGGAGCTCTTCCCCATCTATCGCAAGGAGATGAAGGGGCTTCCCTGGGGGATCTACTACAATAGATACCACAAGAACACCTACAACCCAATAGCGCTGGAGCAGGAGGTTGCCTCCCTGATGGCTGATGATGATGTGACCAAAAAAAGTGGCATCTATAAGTACGTCCTGGAGAAGGCGATCGGGAACGACGACCCGAGCGTGCTCGGCATCCGCGCCTTCAGCGACAGCCAAAAGCGCACCGTCTACGAGCAGCAGGGCGGGATCTGCACCTGCTGTGGGAAGAAGTACAAGTACGAGGAGATGGAGGGCGACCACATCAAGCCTTGGAGCAAGGGCGGGAAGACCGAGATAGAGAATCTACAGATGCTTTGCCGAGACTGCAACCGCCGCAAGAGCAATAAGTAGCTACGGATAGAGGTAGACGGCACACGGCCTCTTTGCCTCCTTAGGCAAAGGAGTAGTCTACACCACTATACCATAATAATATAAGGGAGAGTCCCAGCCGAATGATCTGATAGCAGACATTCGGCTGGGGCTCTCCTCCTATTTATTCTCGGTATCACTCAGTACAAAGGTTTCTCACACGAGTGCCAGAAGTGGCGCAACGTGCGGTAGGACACGCACACCCTACATAAAGAAATTAAGTAAGTATCTCTATGAAAACGTACCATCTTACAGATAATTAAAAAGCTATAAAAGAGAAGCATAGCACCCCTAAAACGAGGTATTTATCAGCGGACTTGCATAGGAAAGAAAGATTGCTACCTTTGCTCATAGAGTCTGACATAGCACACAGACTGCCATGGAGCGAGGGAGATACGAGTACCACCTACCCTCACATCGACAGACTGCACTACCACCAGACCGCAGGAATGCTTGTGGCAAGCGGCCGCATATCCCTCTACAGAGGTCCTCATCTCGCAGTGGCACACACATCACATATCACACGTCACGTCTTTACCACAGCGAGATGACGACCGAGGAGTCATCACCCAAGGGTCACACTACCCCAGAGCAATCTAACATCCGTTTCACCCTAATCACCACAAGTCTAATGAGAAAGAGTTTACTCTTCGTCCTACTCCTCTGCATATCTATAGGAGTAGCGTGGGCTCAGAAAAAGCAAGTCACCGTCACCGGTGTCGTCATCGCGGCAGATGACAAGGAGCCCGTGGTCGCCGCATCCGTGACCTGCGTCGAGTTCCCCTCCCACGGGGTCTTGACCGACGTCAACGGGAAGTTCACACTCCGTCTCCCTGCCGAGGCTAAGACACTCAAGGTCTCCAGCATTGGCTACCTCCCCCAAACAGTAGCCATCACGGGGCAAGAGCTCAAGATCACATCATACTAACAAACAGATATAACAACATTCCCTATGAGAACTCTAAACTCCAAATACTACTTTAACATCTTAGTAGTAACAGCCCTATGGCTCCTGACCTCCTCTTGTAATCACAACGAGATACCAACCAAGCAAAGCGGCAAACATATTACTATAGGAACTCCAACCGAACGACTCTCGGAGGACGATGCCACACTGCAAGCTATAAACATATATGGAGCCATTTTCCATGGTAGCATGAGGTCGATAAGCACTCCTCCAGTCACTAATATCAAATACATCTCAAAGAGTACAGGACGAAGTACTTCTGGAAAGCCTATCTATGGAGCCTACATCGTAAGCTTCGGAGATAAACAGGGGTACGTTGTCCTCTCCGAAAATCCCAAGAGCAAGCACCCTATCCTCATGGCATGCTCACAGGGAAATCTAGACTTGAAGCACCCTCATGAGACCCCAGCTCTTCAGCCTATAGAAGAGGGCATCAACTTCTTGCTCGAAAAAGACAACGAACAAGATCCCGACGATGGCACACACTTCAGAGATAGCACTGGAAACATCGTTAACCCTGGAAGATACTACTCCGAATATGGTCCTTGGGAAGTCATTGAACAGCACGGACCTTTACTCTCTATCAACTTAGGGCAAAACTCACCTTACAACGCTCGACTAACTCCAATAGAAGGGAAGCTTCCTCCAACTGGATGTGTCGCAACAGCTGTAGCTGGAATTATGAGCTTCTACAAATATCCTCAGTTCAACTGGGATCTAATCACGGAGCAGCCTCGAGGAACCTATGCAGCGAGCGTACTTCCTCAGTTATTCCTTGATTTAGGTCGGCCTCATAATTTGGACATGAAATATGGGCCTAAAGTGAGCGGTGCATTCAGTACCAATGTCGTGCGAACCCTACAACATTATGGATATCAATGTAAGGGATTGATGCCATACAACTGGAAAGAAGTTAAATCCGAAATTAAGACCAAACACCCCGTATACATCGAGGCTTTTGCTTTTCGACATGACAAGAAAAGTTCTAAGTTCCTATTCTGGGGAGGAAACACAAAAACGACCTACAGTGGTGGACACGCGTGGGTTCTAGACGGGTATCGCGTTCTGAAACGCAAAGTATCTACTCATTGGATCATTGAGGGGGAGATCATCAACACCACAGTTAGATACGAGACAAGGGATTTAGTCTTTTGTAACCTAGGATGGGATGGTCTAGACAACGGATATTACCCAACAGAAATCTTTGACACCACACGTGGCCCAGAAATGAGAGGTCTATCGTCAGGCACTACTGGGAAGGAGGATTGCTATGCCTACAATATGAACGTAATAATGGGAATACGCAGGTAAGCAGAAACTTTCCGCAGCCCCCCGCACTAGCGCCCCCGTAGCTCTCTTGCTACGGGGGCGCTATACCTATATAAAATAGGAGTGCTTACCCTCTTCGACGAGCATTCACCACCCCTCAAGCGAAGCTCGCAGATAAATCTTTTGCCTACATATAGTATGTAGACGAATATATTCGTATATTTGTGGTCAAGAAAACAAGTGTACGCAACGTACAGGATCAACATCAACCACTAAAGATACAGTGTAAACGGTATGGAAATCAAGAAGTCACCAGAAGCTGACCTCGAGAAGGGCAAGGGGCTCTCGCTCCTACTGGGTCTCGTCGTAGCACTCTCCCTGACCTTCGTAAGCTTGGAGTGGCGTAGCTCTGTTGCCCAAGCAGGCAACCTTGATGGAGCTGGCAACAAGGCCGAAATGGAAGAAGCGCTCCTCGTCAAGGAAGAGCAGCCTGAGGATAAGCCTGAAGAGCCTAAGCCACAGGAGCAACCCCAGCAGACCGAGATCCAGCTACCTCAGGAATTCAAGGTCGTGGACAACAACGTCAAGGTCGATAAGCCCACCTTCGTCTCTGCCGATGAAGGTAAGGATCTTCCTCCCGTCAACATCCCCTTCGGCCCCAAGGATGTACCAGGCACGCCTACCGAAGAACTCTCTGACGAGCCCTTCGAAGTCGTAGAAGAGCAGCCAGAGTTCCCCGGTGGTATGAACGCCTTCCGTAAGTATCTGCAGGATCACCTCCGCTACCCAGAGAGCGCACAGGATGCAGGTATCCAGGGTAAGGTCATCGTCCGCTTCGTCGTAGAGCGTGACGGCTCAGCTACCGCTGTAGAAGTCTACAAGGGCGTAGACCCTGCACTCGACAAGGAAGCTGTCCGCGTGGTCAAGTCCATCCCAAAGTGGAAGCCAGGTAAGCAGCAGGGTAAGGCTGTACGTACGCGCTACGTCATCCCTATCGTCTTCTCTCTGCAGTAAGACCTCTTCACGCACTCCCCACGGAGGCGACACATACAGCTCGGGCAGATGCTCTCCACAGTGGAGCATCTGCCCGAGTTCCTTTTGCCCCAGACTCAGCGATGGGGCTTATTCGCTGGCTAAGTCGTATCTTTGTAAAAGGCACATCGCCGACAATAGCGTCTTATGACAATGTACCCCGACCAACAGAAGCTCAAGCTCATCCGTGAGGCCGTAGAGGAGCAGCTCGCAGCCCGCTCCCTTGGCACTCGCTCTCCCGAAGGGCTCTTTGCCCCCATCGACTACACCCTGCGTCTCGGAGGCAAGCGCATCCGCCCACTCTTGGCCTGCGCTGCAGCTGCCGCCTTCACCGAAGCCTGGCAGCCTGTCCTCCCCGTAGCTGTAGCCCTCGAGATCTTCCACAACTTCACGCTCCTTCATGACGACCTTATGGACCGCTCCCCACTTCGCCGTGGACAAGAGACGGTCTATCGTCGCTGGGGTGACAATACGGCTATCTTATCGGGTGATGCGATGAGTATCGAGGCTTATGCATCTCTTGCTGAGATTGCAGACAAGTCCCTACTTGCCGAGCTCCTTCCTCGCTTCAGCCAGATGGCCCTCGAGGTATGCGTCGGGCAGCAGTATGATATGGAGTTTGAGACTCGCTCCGAGGTCCGCGTCGAGGAGTACATGGAGATGATCCGCCTGAAGACCTCCGTACTACTCGGCTCGTCACTGGAGCTGGGCGCACTCGTCGGAGGCGCGACTGCAGAGCAAGCTCGCGCACTCTACGCTGTGGGCATCCAGCTGGGACTGGCCTTCCAGATCCAAGACGACCTACTAGACGTCTATGGCGATGAGAAGACCTTCGGTAAGCCTATCGGTGGTGACATCGTCAATGCTAAGAAGACCCTCCTTCTCCTATATACTTTAGAGCAGCTACAGGGCGAAGATCTCAAGCGTCTGCAAAAGATCTTGGCCTACACGCCCAAGGAGCGCCGAGCCTACATCGATGAGGTACGCGCACTCTACGATAAGGCTGGTACACGCCTCTATGCCGAGGCAGAGATCAAGCGCCTCACTACCAAAGCCTACCACGGAGTGGAGCAGCTTCCCCTCCGAGAAGAAGGACGCGAGCTCCTTCTCACCCTCTTCCATACCCTCTCCGGTCGCACGAAGTAGCATGCAGCTCATCGACAGCCACACACATATATACGGAGAGGAGTTCGACGAGGACCGTGACGAGATGCTCGCACGCGCCACAGAGGCTGGTGTAGGGCAGATGGTCCTACCTAATGTTGACGCAGCGAGCTATCCCCGCGTCCTTGATCTTTGCGCAGCACATCCCGAGCGACTTTTCCCTACCATTGGCCTGCACCCGACCTATGTCAAGGAGGACTACACCTCCCAGCTTGACTATATGGAGCGGGAGCTCTCGCAGCGTCCTCATGTAGCTATCGGCGAGATCGGGCTGGACTACTATTGGGACACGACCTATCAGCGGGAGCAAATCGAAGCCTTTGAGCGCCAGCTCCACTGGGCTGCTAAGCTTGATATCCCCGTGATCCTCCATATCCGCGAGGCCTTTGCTGATGCCTTCGAGACGCTACGTCGGGTAAATCTCCCACAGCTTCGCGGAGTCTTCCACAGCTTCACTGGCACACGAGAGGAGCTTGAGGAGGCACTGTCCTTCCCGTCCTTCTACGTCGGGATCAATGGCGTCGTGACGTTTAAGAACAGCACGCTCAAGGAGTACGTCGCCTCCATCCCCCTGGAGCGCCTCTTGCTGGAGACTGACGCTCCCTATCTTGCGCCTGTCCCCAAGCGAGGCAAGCGCAATGAACCGGCCTTCCTCCCCCACACGGCAAGCTTCGTAGCCAGCTGCTACGAGCTGACTGACGATACACTGACCACGAAGACCAGCGAGAATGCACGCCGGCTCTTCGCACTACCCAAATACTAAATCTCCACTATCTATGTCTTCGCTCATCGAGACTCTCATCAAGAAGGATCGCACCTACCGCCGCTTTGACGAATCGGTAGCCATTGACCGCCTGCAGATCCTCCGCTGGCTGGACGTCGTCCGCCAGACGCCATCATCACGCAATGTCCAGCCACTGAAGTATATCATCATCACGGACGAAGCCCTCTGTCATGAGATCACAGAGCTCCAGCACTGGGCTGCTATGCTCCCCGAGTGGGATGGTCCTGCTGTAGGTGAGCGTCCCCGTGCCTACCTTCTCCAGCTCATCGACACCGATATTGCTCCTGCTGCTCGCTTTGACGAAGGCATCCAACTCCAGACGCTGGGTCTGCTGGCTACAGATGCGGGCTATGGCGTCTGCATCTTCGCTGGTCACGGCAAGGGTGAGATCACACGCCGCCTGGATCTCCCCACGCACCTATCTATCAATGCGATCGTCGCTATCGGTAAGCCAGCCGAAGAGGTCATCCTTGAGGAAGCACGCAGCCCCGAGGACGTCCGCTACTGGCGCGACGAAGAAGGGCGCCATCACGTACCCAAGCGTCCCTTGAGCGAAATCATCATTGAGCCCAACAAGCCCTCGATCTTCTAAGGTCATCTCATATCCCTCCTCATCCAAGAGCAAGAAGATTATGCCTAAGTCCCCTCTTCTCTATCTCTTTATCGTAGGCCTCGGCGCAGCTCTCATCAGCTGTGGTGGCACGAAGAGCCAAGCACAGAGTGCCGACAGCACGGGCAGCGAAAGCGCCGAGAGACGCACTGCGGCTCCCTTCAGCGCTGACTCTGCCTACCAGTACATACAGCAGCAAGTAGCTTTTGGTGTGCGCACTCCTGGCAGTGAAGGTCACCGCGCGACAGCTGCCTGGATAGAGCAGAAGCTACGTCAGTGGGGCTATGAGGTGACCCTGCAGCGCTTCGAGGGGAAGGACCACTTCGGCAAGCAGGCGGCGGGAACGAATATCATCGCCACCCGCACTCCCGAGGGTACGGACCGCATCCTTCTCATGGCTCACTGGGATACCCGCCAAGTAGCTGACCACGACCCAGTCGTCCAGCGTCAGGGCGAACCCATTCAGGGCGCAGATGACGGAGCCAGTGGCGTCGCCGTCTTACTTGAGCTTGCACGCCAAGAGAGCCTAAACCCCTCGGGGAAGGCCCTGGACTTCGTCTTCTTTGACCTCGAAGATGGTGGTCAGAGCGAAGACGAAGACAGCTGGTGCCTCGGCTCACAATACTGGGCACAGCACCCCCACCAGAGTGACTACAAGGCTAAGTGGGGCATCCTCCTCGACATGGTCGGCTCCCAAGGTGCCCGCTTCTACTGGGAGGGACTCTCGCGAGAATATGCCCGTCCCCTACTCTCCGCCCTCTGGCAGACCGCAGCCCAGCTTGGCTGGGGCGACTACTTCGTCCAGGCTAATGGCGGACAGATGACCGATGACCACGGCCCCGTGATCCGCTATCGTGGCATCCCTTGCGTGGACATCATCAACTTCGCCCCCAATAGAGCCACGGGCTTTGGGGCTCATTGGCACACCTCAGCAGACAACATGAACGTCATCCATATGGAGACCCTGCGTGCTGTCGGCGAGACCGTAGCCACCACGATCCGAGAGGACATCTAATCACTTCACCCACACTCCATGCCTACAATCAACGAACTACAAGACGAGATCATAGAAGAATTCTCTGCCTTGGACGATTGGATGGACCGCTATGCGCTCATCATCGACCTCGGCAATACCTTAGAGCCACTCCCCGAGAGCGACAAGACCCCGACTAATATCATCGAGGGGTGCCAGAGTCGCGTGTGGATCACCGCTCACTTTGACGGTGAGCGCGTACACTTCCAGGGTGAGAGCGATGCGATCATCGTGAAGGGTATCGTCAGCCTTCTGCTGCGTGTCCTCAATGATCAGAAGCCACAGGACATCCTCGACTCCGACTTGTACTTCATCAAGGAGATAGGTCTCTCCGAGCACCTCTCCCCTACACGCTCCAACGGGCTCGTCTCGATGCTCCGCCAGATGCGTCTCTTCGCTGCAGCCTTCGCCAGCCAAAGCTAAGTATCTATCTCACCCTATCTCATGCATCTATTACCCCATTCACTGAGGTCGCTTGCCGCGTCCTCAGCAGCCCTCCTTGCGGCCGCCTTCTTCCTGCCGGCCTGCTCCTCGAAGACTACGGGCAGTAGTTCCAGCGAGGATCTTCTGAGTTTCGTCGATCCGTTCATCGGTACGGGTGAGCACGGACACACCTTCCCAGGGGCTACACGCCCCAATGCGATGGTACAGTTCAGCCCCGACACCCACCTCATCGGTTGGGATGCCAGCAGTGGCTACCATGAGTCTGACAGCGTCATCTATGCCTTCAGCCTCACCCACCTCTCAGGGACGGGTATTGGTGACCTCGGCGATGTGGCGATCCTTCCCTATAGCGGAGCTGACACGCTGCACCCCATAGCTCAGTTCGACAAGACCGAGGAAGCCGCTTCCCCTGGCTACTACTCGGTGCGCCTGAAGAACTTCGGCATCCAGACCGAGCTGACCTCCACCGACCGCGTCGGGCTTCTCCGAGCTACCTATGCGGACAGCACAGACCGCAAGCTCCTCCTTGACCTCGGTCATATCCTCCAGCCCAACTGGGGACACAAGGTCGTGGGGAATGACTTCCGCCTTGTCAATGACTCGACGATCGTCGGTACCTACTACACTAAGGGCTGGGCAGAGCATCATCAGATGAGCTACATCCTCCGCCTCTCCACACCTGCCGATAGCATCGCCCTCTATCGTGATGGCAAGCGTCAGCTCCTCAGCGCAGGCTTCGCCATCGAGCGTGACACGGCTGACCTGAAGCTCCACCTTTATCTCCCCAAGGGGAGCGCACCCTACCTCGTGAAGGTCGGTCTCTCGGCCGTCTCTCCCGAGGGTGCTGAGCGCAATATGCAGGCAGAGCTCCCCGCCTGGGACTTTGAGGCTGTACGCACCGAGAGCCGCCGTATCTGGGCTGATCTCCTCGGCAAGATCCGCATCGAGACCTCTGACACGGCAGTGCTCAAGAACTTCTACACCGCACTCTACCACTCGCATATCGCCCCCTTCAACTATCAGGATGTCGATGGTAGCTTCCGTGGCATGGACAAGGCTATCCATAAGAATCCCCGCCCCGAAGAAGGTCACTACACCGTCTTCTCTATCTGGGATACCTATCGTGCGCTGCATCCTCTGCTCACGATCATCGACCCCGATCAGGCACTGCGCTATGGCAAGAGCCTCGTCAGCGACTACGACGAAGGGACGATCCTCCCACGCTGGCCACTCGCCTCGAACTATACGGGCTGTATGCCAGCCTACCACTCGGTGAGCATCCTCGCCGACCTCGTCGCTAAGGGTCTGGCTACAAGCGAAGACCTGCGTCACTGGACGGAGGCTGCGCAGCGTAGCTCGATCTATCGCGCTGACCTGGCGGAGAAGTTCGCCGGTACGCGTGAGCTCGACCTCATCACCCGCCATCCTTACTACAAGGAGCGCTACGGCTTCGTGCCCTGCGACTCCGTCCCCGAGAGCGTCAGCTGGGGTGTAGAGATGGCTTACGATGACTGGTGTATCGCCCGTATCGCTGAGGCTGCAGGCCTCGACTCCGTAGCTAAGGCTTACGACCAGCGCGGGCTCTACTACCGCCGCTACTGGGATCGTGAGACGAACCTCATGCGCCCCGTCAAGGGTGATGGCTCATTCCTCACACCCTTCAACCCCCGCTTCTCCGCTCATGAGAAGAGCGACTACACCGAGGGTAATGCCTATCAGTGGAGCTTCTACGCTCCCCACGATATGGAGGGCTTCCTCAAGCTCATGGGCGGTCGTGAGGTGCTGGAGCGCAACCTCGATACGCTCTTCACCACGTCCTCACGTATCGATGGAGCTGAGCAGTCGGGTGACATTACGGGCCTCATCGGGCAGTATGCACACGGCAATGAGCCCAGCCACCACATCGCCTACCTCTACAACTACACCGCTGCACCTCACAAGGGACAGGCGATCCTCGACACCGTCCTGCGCCACTTCTACAAGCCTACGCCTGCAGGTATCATTGGCAACGAGGACTGCGGTCAGATGTCAGCTTGGTACGTCCTCAGTGCGCTGGGCTTCTATCAGGTCTGCCCTGGTAAGGCCGAGTACACCATCGGCCGTCCGCTCGTAGATATGGCGAAGATCCAGCTCCCCAAGGGCATCTTCACTATCGAGGTGCGTAACAATAGTAAGGAGAATAAGTACGTGCAGCAGGCCTCCATCAACGGACGTGACATCACGGAAAGCCTCACCTTCACGCACAAGGATATCCATCCCAATAGCAAGCTCACCATCGTCATGGGTCCCAAGCCCCGACGCTAAGGAGCACCAGCTCTCCTAAGCATGTAGCGCCAGCTTCTCCGACAGCAATCCCTTTGCTCTATGTAGAAGCTGGCGCTACGCTTTTTTATTACACACACTCCATCTATGCGTACACACCATTTCCTATACGCCCTCATCGGGCTCACCCTCTGCTCACTACCCTTACAAGGGCAGAGCCGTCAAAACATCAGCCTGAAGTTCATGGGCCTCAGCTTCCATCCTCTGAGCGGGAGGCCCAATGCCAAGCTGATGCCGAACCGCCTGGACCCCGAGGCTTACTTCGTAGTTGATCTGGGTGCCCTACTCTCCTACGAGTACTTCATCATCCCCGAGATCCTCTCCGTCAAGGGTATCCAAGGGCTTTATGCAGACTGCACCGCCCAGCTCGCTGGTGTGACGAGCATCGGCCTACGTGCTCGTATCTTCCGCATCGGGCGGCATCGCCTCTACGGCGGTATCGGACCGACATGGATCTACCGACGCAACTGGTACCGCCTCCCTGGGTAGGTCGACACGAAGTACTTCGAGGGTAGCCCCACGGACAAGTGGCAGCGTAAGTTCCTCTGGTATGGAGGTGAGCTGGAGTATAAGTATGCCCTCAGCCCCAAGCTCGACATAGCGACGACCTTCGTCCCAGGCTACCCCGACCTCATGGCCTTCGCTGTCGGGCTCAGCTACAATCTTTAGCCCGCACAAGCACACCTCTTCAAAGAGCTCCGCCCCGATCGTCCTCTCTATGTGGACGGTCGGGGCGGAGCTTTTTCTATCAGGGAAGGTGCGCCGTAGCTATCGCTTCATAAAGGTCTGGATGTAGCGCTTGACCTGCTGGAAGGCCTCTCCCGAGAAGCCGTGTTCGCCACCTGGGATCACGTGGTACTCGGCATTCTTGTAGATAGTGGCTGCACGATCCGAGACGGACTGCTCTACGATGCGGTCCCTATCCCCATGGAGGATCAGCACAGGGCCTTGGAAGCGCCCGATGACGGCATAGGGGTCGATATTCCACACATCTTTGTAGTACTTCTCCCCAAGACGCATACCCCAGAGGGTGTTTTCCAGAGGGATTTTCCGATACTCACCCCACTGCTTACGCACCATCTCAGGGATGCTGAAGGCGGGATAAATCAAGATGAGCGAAGCGATATCATCGGGGCGCGATGCCGCCGTGAGGGCGGAGACCAGCCCGCCCTGGCTCAAGCCCAAGAGGGTGATATATCGGGGATCAACGTCGGAGCGGCGCTTGAGCTGATCGATGACCGCATTGAGGTCCGCTTGCTCGGTGAGGACAGACATATCTGTCGTCGCACCAGCACTCAGGCTCTCACGTCCACCGCCGTTGAAGTCGAAGGTATAGCAGAGGTAGCCCATGCGCGTCAGGAGTTCGGCATAGCCCTCGCCATCACGGTGCGTCACGCCAAAGCCATGGCTAAGGATAACGAGCGGTAGGCGCCCCTTGACTCCGACAGGACGGTACAGGCGACCATAGATACCGAGGTGATCGCGCGAGCTATACACCTCCTCAATACTAATGCGCTGGTCGGGTAGCACGTGGCGACGGCTCTGAATCCCAGCGGAGCGGAAGAAGGAGCAGGAGCTCGAGGCCAAGGTCAGCATCATAAGCGCCAAGAGTAGGCTGAATGTTCTCTTCATGATAGTCTATTTGAATAAGAGTGAAGTCAGGACATACGAGAGTAGTGGCACGGGGCATCCCCCTAAATCCACCTGAGCAAAGATAAGGGCTTCACGGGATATCTCACCCTTCCTTGTGCCTATGGATAAGCTCCCACTACGAGCCCTTGGGCGAACCTATATAGGTCACGAAGCCAAGCTATATTGAGACCATTGCTCCACGTAGGAATAAAAGTTGTGGACGAGTGGCAGATAAGTGCGGGCTACGTACGTGGATCTAATATCTACGTACGTGGATATTTGGACTGACGTGCCTGGTCTTTAAGACTACGTGCGTAGATAGAAGAATACCACTACGGGAAGGTGCTTTTTCCTTCACGAGAAGGACACTTTTTCCTCCACTGGATCAGAAGAATACTCGCGATAAAGCGAAGAGCTTGTGTATCTCTTCGGAGAGGGATATCGGGGAGCTGGACATGCAATGCCTTAGCACAATAAATAGAGGGCAGGACTCACGGCAACAGTCTCATATTGGTCACTGGGCGAACCTATATAGGTCAGCCCAGCGACCCATATAGGTTGTCTTTCCCTCCTATATGAGGTGCTACTATTCTCCCGTAGTGGGGTATATGAAAAGAACCCTAACTTCTATACAAGCTAAGGCAGTGGCTGAGGCTCAATAAGAGGGCCAATTCTACCGAGTAGAGTCGGCCCTCCATGCTTTATGCACCCTCACATTTCCATTCCCGCAAACACATCAAAGTGAAATAAATAGCGGGTGGGAGCAGAGGGTAAATCAGGAGATGAATGTCCCAATAGTCAGCACCATTCCCGAGGTACGAGCTCTATGAGGGGAGAGGAGTAGCCTCAACTTCCTGAAAAATTTAAGTATATCGAACCGTTTTACATATATTTCCCTTATCTTTGTTGCATAGAACGATAAACGTATCAACTATAAATAGGAACAGTAATGGTTAGTTACAAAGAACTGGGTCTTGTGAACACCCGCGATATGTTCGCAAAGGCTATCAAGGGTGGCTACGCTATCCCCGCTTTCAACTTCAATAACATGGAGCAGCTGCAGGCTATCATCAGCGCTGCAGTAGAGACCAAGTCTCCCGTCATCCTTCAGGTATCCAGCGGCGCACGTAAGTACGCTAACCAGACGCTCCTGCGCTACATGGCTCAGGGTGCTGTAGAATACGCTAAGGAGCTGGGCTGCCCCAATCCTCAGATCGCCCTTCACCTCGACCACGGTGATAGCCTCGAGCTCTGCAAGAGCTGTATCGAAATGGGCTTCTCCTCGGTGATGATCGACGGTTCGCACCTCCCCTACGACGAGAACGTCGCTCTGACGCGCTCTGTCGTTGAGTACGCTCACCAGTTCGACGTGACGGTCGAAGGTGAACTCGGTGTCCTCGCTGGTATCGAAGACGATGTCGTAGCTGAGCACCACACCTACACCGAGCCCGAAGAAGTTGTTGACTTCGTCAGCAAGACGGGTGTTGACTCACTCGCTATCTCTATCGGTACGTCACACGGTGCTAACAAGTTCACGCCTGAGCAGTGCCACCGCGACGCTAACGGCATCCTCGTACCTCCTCCCCTCCGCTTCGATATCCTCGCTGAGATCGAAAAGCAGATCCCTGGCTTCCCCATCGTACTCCACGGTTCTTCCAGCGTACCCCAGGACGAAGTCGCTACGATCAACAAGTTCGGTGGTGCCCTCAAGGATGCTGTCGGTATCCCCGAAGAGCAGCTCCGTCAGGCTTCTAAGAGCGCTGTCTGCAAGATCAACATCGACTCTGACGGCCGTCTCGCTATGACCGCTGCTGTACGTAAGGTCTTCGCAGAAAACCCTGCTGAATTCGACCCACGTAAGTACCTCGGTCCAGCTCGTGAGTCTCTCAAGAAGCTCTACGAACACAAGATCATCAACGTCCTCGGCTCTAACAACCGCCTCTAAGACGTCGATCCCTACGTATCCTACCCCTGCGGCCTTCCGCTGGAGGGATACACCATACGGCTACCTGCCTTCGCCTGCCCCTTCGCGTGGCTGCGACGAAGGCAGGTAGCTTTCTTTTCACCCCCTCCCGTGTATCACTGACGACATGAATAGTATTTGTCAGCCCAGCCAGCTCCCCCACGGAGCCTATGCCTTCGACCAATTCAAGACTGAGGACTTCCGCGAGGCTTTCCGTCTGGCTATCGAAGAGAAGCGCCGTGAGGTAGAGGCGATCATCGCCTCACCCGAAGCCCCCACCTTTGCCAACACCATCCTTGCTCTCGAGCGCTCCGGTGCCCTCCTCGAGTGGGTATCAGGTAGCTTCTACAACCTCCTACACGCTGAGGCTACGGACGAACTGATGCAGATCAGTCAGGAGGTTAGCCCTGAGCTCTCAGCACTCTCCTCCTTCATCACCCTCTCCGAGCCCCTCTTCGAGCGTATCCGTCAGATATGGGAGGCACGTGAGAGCCTCCAGCTCGATGCCGAAGACCTACGCCTCCTCGAGCGCTGCTACGAAGGCTTCAGCGAGAGCGGTGCCCAGCTCCCTGCAGAGGAGAAGGAGCGACTGCGCGAAGTCAAGCGTGAGCTGAGCGAGCTGAGCCTCACCTTCGGACAAAACAACCTCAAGGATCAGCAGCGCTTCCGCCTCTTCGTCGATGATGCCGCTGCGGTCGAAGGGCTTCCCCACTCGACACTCGCCGTAGCGCATGAGCTGGCCGAGAAGGAGGGCAAGGGCGATGGCTGGCTCTTCACCCTCTCCGCCCCCAGCTACTTCCCCTTCATGCAGCACTGCCCCTCGAGCGCCCTACGCCAAGAGATGTATCTGGCGAAGATGGCTGTCGGAGCTGCGGGAGACGCGTATGACAATAGAGAGCTCATCCGTCGTCTCGTGAACCTGCGTCTGGAGCTTGCTCAGCTCTTAGGCTCCAAGAGCTTTGCTGAGAAGGTCCTCGCCCGCCGTATGGCAGGTAGCACGACGGCAGTCTATGGGCTGCTCGACGAGCTCCTCGAGGCTTACAAGCCCTTAGCAGAGAAGGAGCTTGCAGCAGTGGCCGACTTCGCATGCGAGGCAGGCGCTACCCTCCCCCTCCAGCCCTGGGACTGGAGCTACTGGGCAGAGCGCTATAAGCAGGCCTTCTACGAGCTGGACGAAGAGGAGCTACGCCCCTACTTCGAGCTATCGCGCGTCTCGGATGCCATCTTCTCGCTGGCAACACGCCTCTACGGCATCCGCTTCACCGAGCGCACGGATCTGCCCGTCTACCACAGCGACGTACACACCTACGAGGTGCACGATGCTGATGGGAGCTATCTCGGACTTCTCTACACCGACTTCTTCCCTCGTGAGGGCAAGCAGAGCGGTGCCTGGATGAACAATCTCCAGGAGCAGTATCACACGGCCGAGGGTGAAGACCATCGTCCCCACATCGTGCTGGTGATGAACTTCACCCAGCCCACGGCCGATCGTCCCGCTCTGCTCACACCAGGTGAGGTACGCACCTTCCTGCATGAATTCGGTCACTCCCTGCATGGTATGCTCTCCACATGCCGTCACGGCTCGCTCAGCGGGACCAACGTCGTCCGTGACTTCGTCGAGCTACCCAGCCAGCTGATGGAGAACTGGCTGGACGAGCGTGAGTGGCTCCAGAGCTTCGCCGTACACTATCAGACGGGCGAAGCACTACCCGAGGTCCTCATCGAGCGTATGGAGCGCGCCCGCCACTTCCTCGCAGGCTACGCTGCCTGTCGTCAGCTGAGCTTCGGCTACCTCGACATGGCTTGGCACACGATCACCGAGCCTCTCGCCGAGGGCCTTGACACGAAGACCTTCGAAGATACGGCTTGGCAGAAGGCCCAACTCCTGCCCGCTACGCCTGCACCTTGCCAGATGAGCACCTCCTTCGGGCATATCTTCTCGGGTGGCTATGCAGCTGGCTACTACGGCTACAAGTGGGCCGAAGTGCTGGATGCCGACGCCTTCGCCGCCTTCCAAGAAGAAGGGATCTTCTCTACGGCTACAGCTGAGCGCTTCCGCCGTGAGGTACTGAGTCAGGGTGACCGCCGTGATGCCGAGGAGCTCTATCAGAGCTTCCGTGGCAAGAAGGCCACCATTGATGCCCTCCTTCGTCGTGACGGCATCGTGCGCTAAGAGCATGCCTTCCACCCCAATAAAGCAGCACCGCCCCACAGCCTCTCCGCGAGGTCTGTGGGGCGGTGCTTTTTCATAAGTAGATCTACCTCATAGGCGCCAAACTTTGCCTATCTTTGATAAGCCTTAGGGCCCGTAGCGGCGTCTATCCGCCCACCTACTCATTCATCGTACTACCCCAATGAAAGAACAAACCTACAAGCTCCTCGATGGTAAAGCAACCTCCGCTCAGATCAAGCAGGAGATCGCAGCCGAAGTAGCTGCCCGCGTCGCAGCTGGCAAAAAAGCCCCTCACCTGGTAGCTATCCTCGTCGGACATGACGGCGGCAGCGAGACCTATGTAGCAGCTAAGATCAAGACCTGTGCCGAGGTGGGCTTCCGCTCCTCACTCATCCGCTTCGAGGATGACGTCACCGAAGAGCGTCTGCTCAGCGAGATCGAGCGTCTGAATAACGACCCCGAGGTGCATGGCTTCATCGTCCAGCTCCCCCTGCCGAAGCACATCAACGAGCAGCGCATCATCGAAGCTGTCAATCCCAGCAAGGACGTCGACGGCTTCCACCCCATCAATGTAGGGCGCATGAGTATCGGCCTTCCCTGCTTCGTGTCAGCGACCCCTCAGGGGATCATTGAGCTCCTTCGCCGCTACGACATCGAGACGTGTGGTAAGCACTGCGTCGTCCTTGGCCGTAGCAACATCGTCGGTAAGCCCATGGCGCAGCTCCTCCTGCACAAGGGTACTCCTGGCGACTGCACCGTCACGGTCTGCCACAGCCGCACGCCCAACATCAAGGAGCTCTGCCTGCAGGCAGACATTATCGTCGCAGCCCTCGGCGTACCTGAGTTCCTCAAGGCTGACATGGTGCGCCCTGGTGCCGTCATCGTTGACGTAGGCACGACACGTGTACCCGATGCTTCGCGTAAGAGTGGCTTCAAGCTCACCGGTGACGTTGCCTTCGATGAAGTTGCACCCCTCGCCTCCTACATTACGCCCGTCCCTGGTGGCGTCGGCCCGATGACCATCATCTCCCTCATGCTGAATACCCTCGCAGCAGCTAAGCAGGCAGAGGACTAAGTCCTCTTCTTAAAGGGAATAATAAAAAAGTTCAGGGGCTGTATCTCCATCGTGAGATACAGCCCCTGAGGCTTTTTTATAGTAGGAGGGAGACCTTACTCGGCGTAGAAGGTCAGCTCACCGATACCGAAGAGACCAGACCCAGTGGGATTGATACCCTGGATCTTCACACCCTTAGCTTCAATAGGATTGAGGAAGCGGACTACAGCCGAGCTTTCCTGATTGAGGTAAGATGCGGAGAGGACACCCTGAGAAGTCCAGTTCGTGCCGTCCTGCGTCGTGAAGATCTCAATCGCAGCGAAGGCTTCGATAAGCCCAGACGTACCCTGGAAGTGAATAGCAGTAAACTTCTTCGTACCATTAGCGAGGATACCACTCACCCAAGGAGATTGATCTGAGGAAGCCGCATACCATTCATCAGAAGGATCGCCGTCATAGAGATGATCCTTACTATAGGTATAGGTCAGCCAAGAGAGCGCCGAAGAAACATCATAGGTGATGTCTGCAGAGGTAAGAGCCGTACCCTCAGGGTTGCGCGTATAGTAACCGACATTCTGATAGCTCTTATTCACAGGGATGAAGTAGGTACCATAGTCCTGACTAACACCGACAGAGGATGAGCCCGAGATAGCAGATACCTGGACGGGAATTACATAGTATTCCGTAGCTGCATTAGCCTTTGAGATCTCAGTATACTTATCACCCACGCTGATGGTGATCGCTGAAGAGCTCTTCGTCTGCCCCTTGGGAATAGTTACGGTCGTGGTAGAAAGCTTAGCATAGCCTTCGGGAGCGACCTTATAGCCAGGATTCGTCGGGAGAATCTTTGTAAAGGAAGCGATAGAAGATTCCGTCGTAGCGAGAGCTACAGTCACCGTCACATCCTGATCAACGGGCTTGGAGAGGTAGACATAGCGCTCCTGAGCGGTGAACTCAGTTACGGTCGAGGCACTGTGTGCGACGAGAAGAGGGCTGATGGACTTAGCGAGGTCGAAGTCGCCCGTCTTGATATACGCTACGGATGCAGCAGTCTGTGTCTCTGTCTTATCAAAGAGAGGAGTATCCAGATCAAAGCTCTTGCTACAAGACGTGAGGCCAAGGAAGAGCGCTGCGCAAGCTATAGATAGAGTCTTTTGCATATTAAACTTCTATTAGAGGGGTCGTACACGACCCTCCCAGCGAGGAGAGGGCCGTGTCGTACCACCAATATTACGATTAGGGTACCTTGACCGTACCGGTACCGTCAGAGCGGACGTTAGAGACCCAAGTAGGCGTCAGGATCTGGCTGCTTGCAGGGTTGTTCTCATCGTATGCCGTGCCATAGACGTTGAGAGCAGGGCCACCAGCGATCGAGTTAGCGAATGTGCCACCCTGACCTTCGTTCATCTTCCAGTAGTGTAGGAGACCTGGGGTCGAAGGATCGACGGTGTACTCGTTATCCTTCAGCTGCTCAGGCGTACGAGTCGTATTCCAAATACGAAGCTCGCTGAAGATACAAGCATTTCGGAACCATGCAGCACCCGAGCCAGCGACGTGGATAGCATCGTTGAGCTTGAAGGTACGACCAGCAGGCTTGTCCGTGCTGATGACCTTGCTACCATTGACGTAGAGCGTAGCCTGCGCGCCATCGTAAACGAGGGCAACGTGATACCACGTATTCGTCTTAGCACCTTCGAAAGTACGGTCGATCTGGCCACCATCACCGAACTTGATGTTCAGGTAGTTGTATGGAGGCGTAGCATCACCGAAGCGCATGTAGATCTCAGAGCCCTGAGCCCAAGCACCGAAGATAGCCTGGTTGTTGATGTCGAGGCCATTGATATTCACACGCATCTCGACCGTGAAGCGCTCAAGGTCAGTAGCGGGGATACCACGAGCGATAGCGCGATAGTATACACCCTTGTAGGTACCGAGGATAGGAGCACTTGCCGAGGTGATCGTCTTAATAGCATAGACGTAGGTGTCAGCCCCATTAAGGATAGGAGTAGAGGCATCCACACTCTTGAGCTTAAAGGCGACAGCATACTTCTTACCGAGGTTCATCTGCTCCTGCGTCAGAGGCTGGAGAGTTACCTTAACAGCTTCGGAGAAGACAGCACCAGCCTTGACGACAACCTGAGAGGAAGAGAGAGCGACCTGACTTGCAGGGAGCATCGTGTAGGCCGTCCCATTGAGCTTGTTGTACTCATCGAGAGCTTCCTGACTCAGCTCGAGTGCATAGGTCTGGTCCTTGGTCTGGGGCGAAGAGATGCGGATATTGATATCCGTAGAGACTTCGCTGTCTCCCAGCTGGAGTGACCCGATACGACCAGCCTGCGTACCCGTCTGGGCGATGTAAGCTTGATTCGTGAGCTCCTTAAGTTCTCTGTCGTTACAGGAGCTGAGGAGTGCAGCAGCAGCTACGACTCCGAGGAGATATTTATTGATCTTCATTGGATTCGTCTACTTGATCTGGGGGTTCATAAGCTGGATAGCACGACGCCACCAGGGATAAGAGAGGCCCTTGACAGGCTTCATGTCGATCCCGTTCACGACGTCAGGCGTAGTGACGGCATACTCGAGGTCTACACGGAAGGCACCGACACCACCCTTACGGTAGGTAACACCATCGACGACGGGGTTCTGCAGGGCGAAGTTGAGGATCTGTCCCAGGCCAGCCTTACCACCCGTAGTAGCACCAGACTCGAAGTCTACGACGAAGATGCTCTTCTTGCAGATCTCTTCGACCTTGAGGACATCCTTATAGGCTCTGAGCATACCCTGGAAGTGGCCATTGTTGTAGCCTACAGAGTTGTTATAAGCTTGGATGATGAAGTAGTTGAAATACTTCGCGTGCGAAGCAGGAAGCGCATCGGGCTCACCGTCGACAGCAAGGATCTTCTTACGACCAGCCTCCGTCTCAGCCATAGGGCCGATACGCTTACCGAGGGTCTCGATGAAGAGCGTCATGAGCGTCGGGACACCATTCTCCTTGTCAGTTCTCCAGAGCTCATAGTTCGTCCCGAAGGGGTGAGAATAGTTGGGCTCAGCATCGATATCGAAGCCATCGTAGCCGTACTTATCAATGAGGTCACAGATCGCATTAGCATACTTGACGACAGATGCACGACGGGCAGCCTTACCTTCTTCCGTCTGTTCGGTGCTCCAGCCCCAGTACTTGTGCGTCCACTGTTCACCACTCTTAAGAGCGGCCTTTTCAGCATCTGTAGGATCGGGAGTAACACCAGCGCCCATATCGAGGACGAGGAAGCAGATCATAGCCTTCAGACCCTTCTTCTGCTGTGCATCACGCAGGTCCTTGAGCTGAGCTTCAGATGGGTTCTTCCACCCGCCCCAGAGAGAGACGAGGTCTACAGAGTCGGGCAGGCCCATCAGTGAGCTCTGCATATTCGTACCAACACCCGTCCAAGCGCTGTAGTAAGAGAATGCGATCTGGTGATCGGAGTTCTTATAGTCGCGCAGAGCCTTGTAGTAGGCCTCTGAGTGGTTGGGCTGGGTGAGGTCTTCGGGATGCTGGATCTCCATATCCGTCCACTTGCTGCATGAAGCCAGCGTGGTCAGAGCGAGAGCCGATACCGCGAGGATATTCTTGATCTTCATTTCTTGATTCGTTAGCTATAGTTACTTCTTCTGCCACCAGAGCTTCGTAGCATAGTCATCAGCACCACCGAGGGTGACGAGAGCTGCACTGTAGTTAGCCTGGTTACGGGTACGCTCGTTGACGTCGTAGGGGATACGGTTAGCCACATGGATGGTGTAGCCGTTAGTGGAGACGGGGAGCGCGAAGACCTTAGGATAGCCAGTACGGCGAATTTCCGACCAGCCTTCCTGACCATTGGGGAAGAGAGCGATCCACTTCTGGACGATCAGACGCTCGAGCTTGGCTTCGTCAGAAGCTGAGTCATCCCACTTAGGAGTGATGGTGCTGGTAGCGGACATGTCCTTACCATAGCCACCGACAGCATCCTTGTAGTCAGCAGGAGTCTTGCTGCTCTGCAGGTAGGCATCAGCACCAGAGACATTCCACTGAGTGAAGGACTCCTTGACTCCGCGCTCATAAAGGGCCTTAGCAGTGCCGCCCATGCCCGACCAACCGGCCAGCGCACCTTCAGCACGGCAGAACCACATTTCAGCAGCAGAGAGCCATACGCTGGGGGAGTTCTTCGTGACAGCAGCAGCCGAATAAATTTCGTCAGCAGTGTTCTTATTCTTCACGTCAGCACCAGCCAGACAGCCAATGAGCTTACGGTCACCAGCCTTAGCAGGAGCTGCGAAGTAAGCAGGGATACGAGGGTCTTCGTAGCCGTTCATGTAGGAGTCAATGTCGGCACAAGCACGAGAGTCACCCCACTCGACCGAAGTCTTGTAAAGACCACGAGGAATATAGGTGATAGCGCAGTTGTCAGCCGAAGACTCGATGACCCCAGCCTGCACAGCCTCAGTAGCGTACTGCTGAGCCAGAGCAGGAGCAGCATAGCGCATACGGATAGCGATACGGAGCTTGAGCGAGTGAGCGAGCTTGACCCACTTAGAGAAGTCTCCAGAGTAGATCTTATCTGCAGCCTCATTGACCGTACGACCTGGGTTAGCCAGGACGAAGGCGTTGATATTGCTTGCAGCAGCATCGAGGTCAGCTACGAGAGCCTTATAGATAGCTTCCTGAGAGTTGTAACCTTCGAGGTTGGTCGCATCAAGGCCGAAGGGCATAGGACCATACTTGTCGGTCAGAGCAAGGAAGGCGTGAGCACGCATGATAAGTGCCCAGTTGTAGTTGAGGTCTTCCTTACCAGCGAGGCTTGCGATTTCAGCGAACGCACTCTTTGCAGGGACGAGGATCTGAGAGTTGGACCACCCGAGCCAGCCACTTGGAGCGCTGAAGGTGGCGAAGTTCTTAGAGCTCCAGCCGTTGTTAGCATAGGTGAAGTAACGGCCGAGGTAGTTACCCACGAGGTCAAAGTTACACTGGTACGCGTTCTCCTGCTCGGGGAAAGCTACATTCTGGAGCTGAACGAGGAAGGAGGAGATATTGTAGTTATCACGCTGCAGGACCTCCTTACTCTGGCTACCGCCAGGGCGGTTGGCTTCTTCAAAGCCACTGGTGCAGGAGGCCAAGGCGAGTGACAGGGCAGCGATGCCGAGCCCCTTGGCGATATGATTCTTCTTCATAAGATACATTCTTAATAAACGTCTCTAAGAATACGCTTAGAACTGGAGCTTCACCGTGAAGCCGAGGTTACGCAGGCTGGGCTGCATGAAGTAGTCGAAGCCCTGGTAGTAGGTACCAGTAGAAGCGGTGAGCTCGGGGTCGAATGGAGCCTTGTTATAGATCATCAGCAGGTTACGTGCTGTCAGACCGAGCGAGAGGCGGACCTTATCGCCGAGGAGCTTCTTAGGGATGAGGTAGGAGACGTGAGCTTCCTGGAGGCGGACGTTCGTAGCATCATAGATGTACTCTGACCAGACGGGGCTTGCACCACCGACTACAGAGTAGTAGCCCTGAGCATCGATGCGGCCGTTACCGACAGCGATACCACCAGCCTTACGAGCATCAGCAGAAGCCTTAGATACACCGTACTCATCGAGGATAGCCTGCGTCTGAGAGAGGACGATACCACCGAGACGAGCTGAGAACATGAAGCCCACGTTCAGACCCTTCCAGTTGAATTCGTTGCTCCAGCCGAGGTTAGCATCAGGCAGTACAGAGCCCTTATAGATGGGGTTGTCAAGCGTCTCGGGGATGATCTTGCCATCGGTAGAGAGGACAGGATAACCTTCGGGAGTGCGCTTGATACCGGTATTGATGTAGATGTCACCCATCGTACCACCTTCGCGGAGGTAGACGTCAGCACCCTTCAGACCACCCTTAGAGATAGGATCCTTGCGACCAGGGATCAGCTCAACAATGCGGTTCTGGTTAGCGCTGAAGGTACCCGTCGTGGTCCACTCCAGCTCGCCGAACTGGCTCGTCCAGCCGAGAGAGAGCTCGATACCGCGGTTACGAACATTACCTGCCTGGATATACTCGCTGTTATAGCCGTTGGAGGCCGAAGAGAGAGGCATGAGGAAGGTCTGATTCTTCGTATTGGACTGGTAGATCGTAGCTTCGAGGCTCAGGCGGTTGCGGAAGAACTTACCCGTCACCCCAGCTTCCCATGAATAGGTCAGCTCAGGCTTGAAGTCTTCGGGGAACTTATACGTGACCGTAGCATAGCTCTGCGATGCGGGGTCGTAGGTATAGCGGTAGGGAGAAGAGATCTGAGCAGGGATAGGCGAACCGACCTTAGCCCAAGAGAGGCGCGTCTTGAGGTAGTTGACCCACTTAGGCATCTTAGCCATCTGTGAGATGACACCAGAGAGACCGACAGAGGGATAGAAGAAGGGGTTAGCCGTGGTGTGAGCCAGAGCAGAGTCCCAGTCTTCACGACCCGTAAGCGTGAGGAAGACCATGTTCTTCCAGCCCGTTTCTACGCTTGCAAAAGCAGAGTTCGTGATGTGCGAGCTATTAGTGTATACAGGAGCATTACCTGCAGTAGGCTGACCGTAGTCGATCTGGTTAGGATCGAAGACGTTAGAGATAGAGCGAAGACCGCCGCGGAAGCCGCGAGCATCGTTGTAAGAGCGGTTGGTAGACACCCCGACGTTAGCAGCGATAGAGAAGTCGTCGATACGCTTGTTGATGTTCGCCATCACGTCACCATAGAGTGAGGTGTTGTTACCCTTGCTGTAAGAGTAGTAGCCATACTGTGACCCCGTGAAGAGGGTGGCCGTAGAAGCGTAGCGCTTGCTTTCGTCGAAGCTGTTGATGACGTCAGCACGAGCACGACCCGTGATGTCGATCCATTCGTTGATCTTCCACTTGAGCGAGCCGTTGATCATGTAGCGATCCTTGCTGCCCGTGGTGAGCATGCGGTTAGCGACCCAGTAGGGGTTCTGCTGTGAGTAAGCATCACCGTAGTTCCAGTTCTGGACGTAGATCTTACGGATAGGGTCGTAGACCTCATAGGTACGTACACCGTCAAAGTTCTCACCGCGGGGGAAGAGATACAGAGGTACGATGGGGTTGAGGTATTCACCCTGAGCGATGAGGTTCTGGTCGCCCTGACGGATGTAGTTGAAGCCGAAGTCAAGCGTCAGCTTATCTTCGAGGAACTTCGTCGTGTTGCGGAAGTTGAAGTTGTAGCGGTCGTACTTGCTGTTGGGGATGATACCAGCAGCATTAGTCGAGCCGAGAGAGAGATACGTCTGGTTCTTCGCGTTACCGATAGTCAGCGAAGCCGTGTTCTGGATGTTAGAACCCGTGTTGAAGAAGTCAGCGGGATCGAACTTCCCATAGGGAGAAGCCGTCTGTGCCCCCCAGCTCTTCACGTCACCAGGAGCGCTGATGAATTCGTTCTGGAAGCGAGGCATGACGAAGGGACGAGAGAAGGAGGTGCTGTTGGAGAGCATGACCTGCACGCGACCATCCTTACCCTTCTTCGTGGTGATCATGATGACCCCCTGAGCAGCGCTTGCACCATAGAGTGCAGCAGCAGCAGGACCACTGAGGACGCTGATCGACTCGATATCGTCAGGGTTGATGTCAGAGATACCTTCACCCTTAGGCTGCGAAGAGTAGCGACCGTTCGTCTCACCACCGTTGGTGTTGATGATGGGTATCCCGTCGATGACGTAGAGAGCCTGGTTGCTCTGGTTCATCGACTTAGGACCACGCATGACGACACGCGTAGCACCACCGAGACCCGAGGAAGAGGCGTTGATGTTTACACCAGCGACCTTACCGTTGAGGCTATTCATGAAGTTGGCATCCTTCACCGTCGTGAGAGCGTCGCTCTTGACTTCCTGGACATTATAGCTCAGGGCCTTCTGCGAGCGCTTGATACCGAGAGCGGTGACGACAACGGCTTCCACCTGATTGTCTTCACTGGGGAGCTCGATCTTAAGCTCAGTCTGGTTACCGACAGGGACTTCGATCTTCTTGTAGCCGATGGACGATACTACGAGGACCGCACCTGCCTTCACGTTCTTCAGGCTGAACTTCCCGTTGATGTCCGTGGAAGCACCTTGGCCTTGTACGCCCTTGACCAGGACAGAAGCCCCGATCACAGGCTCATGATTAGCGGCGTCGAGGACGACCCCGCTGATACTCTTACCCTGCGCCATCGCCGTAGCGACCGTAAGGAAGAGGATCATGAGGATAGATAGTACTTTCTTCATATCTGAAACATTAAAAAAATAAGCAGCACACAGGTGTCCCTCATCTATGCTCGTGGAGCACGGAGCTGAGGGGCACACAAAAGAAAAGCCCCGAAGAGCTGACGGCCATAGCCGAGCATCTTCTGGGCTCTATTATTATATAGGTAGGAGGTATAGGTCTGACGCGTCGACCAAATGGAGCTGTCCATCTGTGTCGCCATCTCCTCAATGAGGGGCATAGCCACCGACCACTCGCGCATATCGCAAGCCATGCGACACACACGTGCAGAGTCATTTGAGAGTAAAAGGGGCATCACGCCCGAATGCTTGTCCATGTACCTTCCGTTACAATCCGGGGGACAAAGATAGAGATAAATAACATGCAGAGTATAAAGCTTTTCAATCCCCAACTTAATAAAAAATTTAAGGAAATATAGTGGTTTGCGCCCTCTCTTCCACAAGTCAGAAAGAAGGGGCAAGGGAAGGGCGAGCTACGAAGGTGGGCCAATCATACCATACACCTATATAATAGCATACCATACCCTTATACAATAACATGCCATAACCTAATAATAATAGGTAGGGAAAGGACGGAGGTAGCTACTCTTCACAGCAGCCCCCGAGATGAATCCCAGCCTATCTACGCGGTATTGAGGCTATGTAGTACCTTTGTGACACCATATATAATAGTAGTGTCACCGTAGGGCGCTTCCCACTCCCCTACTCCCTTATGACCCGACTCATGATCACGATAGAAGACCTCTACTCCATCTACCTCGCCCACCCCGTGGTGAGCACCGATACCCGCCAGCTACCCGAGGGCTGTATCTTCTTCGCCCTGCGTGGAGCGCGCTTCGACGGCAATCAGTATGCCCGTGCCGCACTGGAGGCTGGCGCAGCCTATGCTATCATCGACGACCCCAACGCACAGATCGACGAGCGAACGATCCTCGTCGAGGACAGCCTGAAGGCCCTACAGCTGCTCGCCTGCCACCACCGTCAGCAGCTGGGCATCCCCGTCATCGCGATCACTGGGACGAATGGTAAGACGACGACGAAGGAGCTGACGGCTGCCGTCCTCTCGACGACCTACCGCCTCCTCTATACCGAGGGCAACCTCAATAATCATATCGGTGTCCCCCTGACCCTCCTACGTCTCACCCCAGAGCATCAGCTTGCCCTCATCGAGATGGGCGCCAGCAAGCCTGGGGACATCGATGAGCTCTGCGCCATCGCCGAGCCCAACTACGGGCTCATCACCAACATCGGTCGGGCGCACCTCGAGGGCTTCGGCTCCATCGAAGGGGTACGCCGCACCAAGGGCGAGCTCTATGACAGGCTCCGCGCCCACAAGGGTATCGTCTTCTTCCGAGCCGAAGACAAGATGCTCGAGGAGATGAGCGAAGGTATCGATCGCATCGACTATGGTACCGACCCCGAAGCACGTATCGTCGGGCAAGCTACCCCCAGCACGGGCGATCAGCTCTTCCTCCACTTCTCTTGGGCCTGCCCCACCCTCGGCATCGAGCAGCGTAGCGTGCAGACTCACCTCGTCGGGGACTACAACCTCGCTAACGCTCTTGCAGCGATCACCATCGGCCTTTACTTCGACGTAGCTCCCGAGCGCATCGACGAAGCCCTCACCAGCTACACCCCCAGTAACAGCCGCTCCCAGCTCATCACCTCCACCCGTGGCAACCAAATCATCGCGGATGCCTACAATGCCAACCCCTCAAGCATGCACACGGCACTGGACAACTTCCTCCACATCGAGCCTCTGGATCGTCCCCGCACCGTCATCCTCGGCGACATGAACGAGCTGGGCGAATCGAGCCACGAAGCCCATCAGGAGCTGTATGCCCGCCTCAAGGCACACACCGCCTCGCCACTGACGATCTACCTCTGCGGTCCGCATTGGGTAGAGGAGCTCGGAGCATCGGAGCACGTCCTCCCCTCGGTCGAGGAGCTCATCGCACGCATCGAGGCAAAGCCCATCACGGACAGCCTCATCCTCGTCAAGGGCTCGAACGGCATCCACCTCGGCCGTCTCCTCCCCTCGCTATAAGCAAAGAGCGCATGGATCTACCGTATTGACGAGATCCGAACAAATGCTTATCTTTGTAGTAGAACAAAAGAAAAGAGCCACGTTGTCGATTGGGAAACTCATCGTACTAAGTTGAAAACCGAGGCAACCCTCTCCTCCAATGGCGGGCTACCGAGGCCTTCGGGTCTCCTCGCCTATGGCGAGCAGAGTAGATTACAAAGGGGGCGGGGATCTCAAATCCTGTTTTTCGGAGTTTTCACTTAATCTGCTCGTGGCTCCCCCAAGCGTAGGTCACTCACCGATACTCACCGAGTATCATGTGAGTGACCTACTTCTTTTATCGTCACCCTCCCGTTTCAGTCGCGACGCACTTTGCAAAGGTATTTCGACAGCCCGAGTACTCCTGCACCGACAGACCACCACACCTGTTTCGTGCACGCTATTTGCAAATAATCGCCGACCACCGGTATTATTCGCTCGTGCTTAAGGTGCTATTTCCTCGAAGTCATACAGCTATACCTTCGTCTACGTACGTGGACGTAAGGACTACGCACGTAAAACCTAAAGTCTACGCACGTAGATTTTAGGACTACGTATGTGGTCGGAAGTTTAGGACTACGGGATGATAGCCTTTAGTCGTGGAGAAACGAGTTTTTCCTCCGCGAAGCGTAAGTTTTCCGCGTATTGATTTAGGCCTCAAAGCACTACAATGATCGAGCTCTCGGGAGGGACATTTTTTCTCCTCTCGAGGCACAGAATTCTGAGCTATTTGCGGTAACTTTGTACCACACTGCAGAGGAAGCCGCCCTCGCAATCCATTCATTTTCAGTCATTATGCAGCCTTTCGTACACCTCCACGTACACTCACAGTTCTCCCTCCTTGACGGCCAGGCCTCGATCAAAGGCCTTGTCGACAAAGCTATGGCCGACGGCATGCCTGGCATTGCCCTCACGGACCACGGAGCTATGTTCGGCATCAAGGAGTTCTTTGACTACGTCAATAAGAAGAACGGCCCCCTGCTTCGCGAGCGCAAGGATCTCAAGAAGCAGATCAAGGCCCTCGAGGAGCAGGAGGAGCGTAGTGCAGAGGACGAAGCCAAGCTGAGCGAGCTGCGAGAACAGCTGCAGGCGGCCGAAGCCAAGCCTCTCTTCAAGCCCATCCTCGGCTGCGAAGTCTATTGCGCCCGTCGCTCGCGCTTCAAGAAGGACGCTAACGTCCCCAACCCCTATCGCCCCAACCAATCCGTGGACAATAGTGGCTGGCACTTAGTCCTCTTAGCGAAGGATCTCACGGGCTACAAGAACCTCATCAAGATGGTCTCGCGCTCGTGGATCGACGGCTACTACTACCGCCCACGTATCGACAAGGAGCTGCTGGAGGCCCACCATGAGGGCATCATCGCCTCCTCGGCCTGCCTCGGTGGGGAGATCCCCCAGCACATCATGTACGGCAATATCGATGAGGCGGAGAAGAGCATCGAGTGGTTCAAGGGGCTCTTCGGTGATGACTTCTACCTCGAGCTACAGCGTCACAAGACCGACAACCCGCTCGGCAACCAAGAGACCTACGAGAAGCAGCAGCAGGTCAATGCTGTCCTCCTCGAGCTGGGTAAGAAGCATGGTGTGAAGGTCATCGCTACCAACGACGTCCACTTCCTCAACGAAGAGGATGCCGAGGCGCACGACCGTCTCATCTGTCTCAGCACAGGTAAGGATCTCAACGACCCCCGACGCATGCGCTACAGCAAGCAAGAGTGGCTGAAGACGACAGCAGAGATGAACGAGCTCTTCGCCGACCTACCCGAAGTGCTCGCCACGACGAAGGAGATCTGCGATAAGGTCGAGCTCTACAGCATCGAGAACGATCCTCTCATGCCAGACTTCCCTATCCCCGAGCAGTTCGCCGATGCCGACGAATACCTCCGTCATCTGACCTACGAGGGTGCCCGACGTAAGTACGGCGAAGAGGGTATCACCGAGGAGGTGCGTGAGCGTATCGACTTTGAGCTGGGCGTCATCTCTGGTATGGGCTTCCCTGGGTACTTCCTCATCGTGCAGGACTTCATCGCTGCCGCCCGTGATATGGGCGTCTTCGTGGGCCCTGGGCGTGGATCGGCCGCAGGATCTGCCGTAGCCTACTGCCTCGGCATCACCGACATCGACCCCATCCGCTATGACCTCCTCTTCGAGCGCTTCCTCAACCCCGACCGTATCTCCATGCCTGATATCGACGTGGACTTTGACGATGACGGGCGTGCGGACGTGCTCCACTGGGTCACGGAGAAGTACGGCTACGAGCGTGTAGCCCATATCGTCACCTATGGCACGATGGCCGCCAAGAGTGCCATCAAGGACGTCGCACGCGTACAGCGCCTCCCCCTCTCAGAGAGTGACCGCCTCACGAAGCTCATCCCCGACAAGATCCCCAACGTGAAGAACGTCACCATAGGCGCTTCTCTCGACTACGTCCCCGAGCTCAAGCAGGCTTCCCTTAGCCCCGACCCCCTACTCCACGATACGCTGAAGTACGCTCAGATGCTCGAGGGGAATATCCGCAGTACGGGCGTACATGCCTGCGGTATCATCATCGGGAAGATGGATATCAGCGACGTCGTCCCCTTGAGCACCGCCGAGGATAAGGCCACGGGCGAGAGCATGCTCGTGACGCAGTACGAAGGCTCGGTCATCGAGTCTACGGGGCTGATCAAGATGGACTTCCTCGGGCTCAAGACCCTCTCGGTCATCAAGGAAGCCCTGCTGAACATCAAGAAGAGCCGCGGTATCGAGATCGACATCGACAAGATCCCCATCGATGATACCAAGACCTACGAGCTCTACACCGAGGGGAAGACCGTCGGGACCTTCCAGTTCGAATCCGCTGGGATGCAGAAGTACCTGCGCGAGCTGAAGCCCTCGACCTTCGAGGACCTCATCGCGATGAACGCCCTCTATCGTCCAGGGCCTATGGACTACATCCCCGACTTCATCGACCGTAAGCACGGCCGTAAGCCCATCACCTACGACCTGCCCTGCATGGAGCGATACCTCAAGGACACCTATGGTATCACCGTCTATCAGGAGCAGGTGATGCTACTCTCCCGTGAGATCGCCGACTTCACGCGTGGAGAGTCTGACGGCTTGCGTAAGGCGATGGGTAAGAAGCTCGCCGATAAGATGGCGGAGCTGAAGGTGAAGTTCCTCGCTGGTGGCACGAAGAAGGGCTACAAGGAGGACACGCTGGAGAAGATCTGGGCCGACTGGGCAAAGTTCGCCAGCTACGCCTTCAACAAGAGCCATGCTACCTGCTACAGCTGGGTCGCCTATCAGACGGCGTACCTCAAGGCGAACTACCCCGCAGAGTACATGGCTGGTGCGCTGAGCCGCAACCTCAACAACATCTCCGAAATCATCAAGCTCATGGACGAGTGCCGTACCATGGGCATCCGCGTACTCACGCCAGATATCAATGAATCCGACTTCAAGTTCTCCGTGAACCAAGACGGCAACATCCGCTTCGGGCTCAATGCCATCAAGGGCGTAGGTAGCTCAGCGGTCGAGATGATCATCCGTGAGCGCGAGGAGCATGGGCCCTTCGAGAATGTCTATGACTTCTTCGAGCGCGTGCCCATGAGCATCGTCAATAAGAAGACACTCGAGAGCTTGATCTTCTCCGGCGCCTTCGATAGCTTCGGCCTGCCGCGTGAGATCTACAGCGCTCCGATGGAGACGGGGAACGATGACTCCTTCCTCTCCGCCCTCGTGCGCTTCGCCCAGGTCAGCCAAGCCGAGCAGAGCCTCAATGAATCTTCCCTCTTCGGAGGCGATGACGAAGCCCTGCAGATCCCCCGCCCCACGCCTCCGACGCACTTCGTCGAGCTCTCGGATATGGAGCGTCTCAATAAGGAGCGTGAGCTGGTCGGGCTCTACCTCTCAGGCAATCCGCTTGACCCCTACCGCGTACTCCTCGAGTGCTACTGCCCCGTCAATGCGCAGATGATGAATGACCCAGAGGCTCTCGGCGAAGGGCGTCAAGTCTCCTTCGGCGGTATGGTGTCAAACGTCTTTATCGGCACGACCAAGCGTGGCGACCCCTATGCTCGCATCACGATCGAGGATACACAAGGCTCGTGTACGATTCCGTTATTTAGTGGGAACTATGTGAGCTACTCGCAGTACTGCCAGAAGGGGCTCTTCGTCTTCGTCGAAGGGGTCATCCAGAAGCGTCGCTACGGCGAAGAGCTGGAGCTGAATATCCAGCGTGTGAGCCTGCTGAGTGATGTCATCGACCGAATCATCTCCAGCATCCATCTGAACATCGATGTACGCATCGTCAATCAGAGCATCATCAGCGAGCTCGGAGATATCATATCGAACAATAGCGGATCTGCTATGTTATCAATAAGACTCTCGGATGGTACGGGGCGCAATGATGTCGAGCTCACCTATGACCAAGGTACGGTAGCTCCGACACCTATCCTCCTCGACTTCTGCCGTCAGTACGGCATCGAGATGACAGCTAAGTAGCAAGTAATAATATTAGTCTCACCTATAAGAAAGAAAGGAAACAATCATGGCATTAGAAATCAACAGCCAGAACTTCGACACGCTCATCGCCGGCGACCAGCCCGTAGTCCTCGACTTCGGTGCCACTTGGTGCGGCCCCTGCCTGATGGTGGCTCCCATCATCGAAGAGCTCGCAAAGGAATACGAAGGTAAGGTCGTCATCGGTAAGTGCGACGTCGACCAGGATCCCGAGCTTCCCAACCGCTTCGGTGTACGCAACATCCCTACGATCATCTTCGTCAAGGGCGGTGAAGTCGTAGAGAAGAAGGTCGGCGCTCAGAGCAAGGACACTCTGAAGAAGTCTATCGAAGGGCTGCTCTAAGCTCCATATCCGATAGCCGGAAATAGCATAAGGGCTGTACCACCTGCTGGGTGGTACAGCCCTTATCTCTTTTATAGCCGAATTATACCGCCTCGAAGAAGAGGCGCAGCGAATAGCTCAGCTCCTCGCCAAGGGACTTCCCAAGCTGAGCAAATAGCTCCGCCGTCGTGCGACACTTAGGATAGGCATCCGAAGTAGGGTAAGCCGTGCGACGCACTACCCCACCCTCGACTATGTAGAGCCCATCCAGCGCAGGGAAAAGCTCGTCACTATAAGCCCAAGCACCTCTAAGGTCGGGATGAAGCGTAGCGAGATGCTGCAAGAAGCGTAGTGGATCGAGGAGGCGAATCATTCCCCGTCGCTCCTCCCCTACCCCTCGTCCTCCCTCGGGACGAAGATAATAGCTCACCTTCTTCGCCGAATGGGATGGCTCTTGAAGCAAGACTTCTCGCACCACAGAGCTTCCGTAGACAGCCTGTACAACGACTTCGTCCTCACGCTCTACGTAGAAGAGTGCGCCATTGACCTTACCCTCTGCCGTACGATGCTCACGAAGCACATAGCCCTCACTGGTCGGATAGTCTTCGGTCACTACACGCCAGAGTGCAGGAGTATGCAGGAGCTGTGGCGCCTTGCTTGCGCGCTCCACAGCAGTGAGGTATTCGACGAGCGTCGCCCCCTCACATTCGGGATCGGACTCAGAGAGCACGGCGTCAAGGGAAGCTGTCGTCACGGCGACAGGAATGGGAGCATAGCCCACAGCCTTCGCATAGTAGTCGAAGAGCCAATCCTCAGCAGGCAAGAGAAGTGAAGCGGCATCGCCCCGCTCTTGCGCCAGACGCAGGGCTTCCTTCAGTGTCTCCTTCATCAAGCCACGTCCAGCGTAGTCGGGATGCGTACATACCGCCACGACATAGCTCACGGGTAGGCGCTCGCCACCCGAAGAAAGCTCTACGGGGAGATACTGTAGGTGCATCGTTGCTACGCCCTCGGTGTAGCCGACAAGCGTGCTATCGTCACGGTAGACCTCACTAAAGTACGATGAGAGGAAGGCATCCGTATCCCCGAAGCAGAGCTGCCAAAGGCGATAGGCATCCTGTGCCTTAGGGCTCAGTGGGGCATTCATGGCGCAGGACTGCAGCGATCTTCTGCAGGATGATATCAGGCTTGTAGGAGAGCTTAGCCTTACGGAGCCCCTCGATACCTAAGTCCTCCTCACGATTCACATAGGTGTAGCGCTCGGGGATCGTCGAAGCGAAGAGCTTATTGATCACCGTGAAGGCGCCATCATAGTCACGGTTGGCCTTCTCGATGTGCACACCGAAGGTCGTCTCATTGATGGGCGAACCGATAGTGAAGGCGACGATCTGCCCGCCGACACGCAGGATGCCACCCGAGAGCTGCAGTTCGTCGAAGGAAGAGAGGAGACGCAGGATGACCTCCTGCTCCTTGTCCTCGCCTTGGTCTTCGCTGCCGTGCTGCTGTAGCCAGGCTTTCTCGACCTCAAGGCACTCCAGCGCGTTGGCTCCCGTGATGGGCTCATAGCTGAAATCAGGGTAGAGCTTCTCGAACTTATTGACGTGATTACGCTTCGACTGCAGCGCCTTCCCCGAGAGACTGACCAGACGCTCTCGGAGATAAATGTAGTCCGCCGCGCCTTCGTCTTCGAGGAAGGTGAAGGCGCCAGGGCAAAGCTCCTCGAGATGCTCCCGACAATGCGCCGTGATCCCCATCACGACGAGCGGATAACCACCTGCATCGGCCTCGTGACGTAGCCGATCCAGCGCATCCGAGCCACAGCCCCCACCCCGACGAATAGGGATCAAGTACGCCGGATGCGAGCGCACAGGCGAGGTGAAGCGAATGAAGAGCGTGTCGTCAGCTATGGCGTAGCTCGTCTCATACTTCACAGCCCAGCCGAAAAGATTGGCGAACGCGAGATCACAGATACGTGACTGGCTGGCGAGCGTATAAGCCGTTATCTCCTCTCTCGAAGCTGCTGTGATGGGGGTAAAGTGCAATAAATCCATATACATCGAATAGCTTGGGACCACCGATTCAGCATGCCCTCGGGCGCGCTTCCAGACGATGGTCCCAAATGTTATATTACTTTCAGCCGAATGTTATATTACTTTCACTCAAAAGTAATATTACTTTTCGGCAAAACTTATATTACTTTTCCTCGGAAGTTATATTACTTTCGGCAGAAGGGTATATACCTTTCTCTCTGTACTTATATAGGTGAGTGAAGAAGGCCTTCGAAAAAGCCGTGCCTTCTTGCTACTTCGCCGCGCCGCGCGTCATGCGGAAGGAGACCTGGTAGCACATGAATAGCGGAATGGCGACGCCCACACCGAGGGCGAACATCGTCAGCAGTGCCGTGATACCATTCGAGATGATGCCTGGCAGATACTGCTCCTGCGCCACCTCCTGCGTCGACTCCATGAAGCGAATCGTGCCCAAGATAGCGCGGTAGGCGAACTGACCTGGGATCATAGGCAAAAGGGCGGGGAAGGCAAAGACTTCGATCGGGTAGCGCGCATGATAGGCAAAGCCCACAGCGATGAAGCCAGCAAAGACTGCTGCGAAGAATGTGGCGATAGCGATATTCATACCCGCATACGTCATCAGCGTGAAGCGCAGGGCATTCCCACAGAAAGCGATCATGGGGACATATCGGAAGGCCGCCTTAGAAGGATTACCAACGGCGGCGAAGCCCAAGGCAGCGATGGCGGCGAAAAAGCCTTTCTCAAGGATAAGGAGGAAGTCCATAGTAGCGTAGTCCTATACGATTGCGATGGTGATGAGAGGTTAGAGGAGCGAGAGACCAAGGGACATCAGCGTGACTGAGAGGCCTACGGTGATGCTCACGACGATCATCACCGCTGTCAGGAGGCGCGAGATGCCGTTGAGGACATAGCCATCGAGGATATCCATCATACCATTGATGAAGGGGACACCAGGGATAAGGTAAAGCACACTGGCACTAAGGGCAATCTTAGGAAACTCTTCGTAGCCGAACTTCGCACCGAGACCGACGACGAAGGAAGCGACGAAGGCCGAGAGGACTACCGTCAGATAGTGATAGACGTGACGGCGATTCAGCTCCTGACGCAGGAGGAAGCCGCAGAACGTACCGAGGAAGACGAAGAGCCCCGACATCAGATCGCCACCGAAGAGCAGGCAGAAGGCCATGTTTGCCTGGCTGATCAGATAGAGCACAAGCCAGCGATTCATCGGCGGCGTGTTGAGGATCTTCTGGAAGCGCTCTTCGAGTTCGTCGAGACTTGGGTGATTGTCGTAGGTGTACCAAGACAGACGGCTCAGCTCTGCATTGAAGAAGAAGTTCAGAGGGCCATGTCTATGCTGCAGCATCCCAGATACAGGATGCGCATCCAGCGGACGATAAGAGTGACGACCATCGCCCAGGACAGGGCTAAGTGTCATCGTCATGTTGCGCTGGAAGGTCATGATCGTCGGCTCGTAGCCATAGGCGTGGGCGATACGCGTCGTATTGACCACGATACGATTGGTCTGCACGCCGACACTTGTCTGTGTCGTCGCGTAGCGCAATAAGAAGTCCAAGAGACGCTCCTTGTCGATATCCTCACGCAGAGGACAAGGTTTCGATTGGGCCATAATTACCGTGAGAGGTGAAGAAAATAGTAAGTGTAGTATGAATAAGAAGAGCCTCCACTGGGATTCAGGGGAGGCTCTGGTATCAGCTCGGGCTGATCATCTTTGTTGCGGAGGCAGGATTCGAACCTACGACCTTTGGGTTATGAGCCCAACGAGCTACCACTGCTCCACTCCGCGCTATCTTTTTGCACTGCAAAGGTAGTATTATTTTCTTAACCTACAAACTTTAAGAATATCTAGCTCCGAATTTTCCTCCTCATAAAGCAAGAGCAACTACCCCATCCGTGAGGGATCGTCACCCTATGATCGAGTGTCAAGCTCAGCTAAAAAGGAAGGTCATCTGGGTCGAAGGGTCTAGCATCAGCCGTAGTCAGGTCTTCCTCTGCCATAGTATGATCTTTATCTTCTATAGTCGGTCGGCTCCCCTTCCTCTTCCGTAGTCTGCTCTCCCTCCTCGGTAGACTTATCTAGCCATGATTCTGTGAGGGCGATGGTCTGACTTTCGGGTTGCTCCTCCTCGCTGAGACGATCGACCTGCAAGATCAGGGGAAGGTCGGCTACGATACCCGAGAGCACACAAGCTCCAGCAGGTAATATCGGGAGCGACTCTATTGAGATCTTATCAAGATAGGCAATTGCCTTCTCCACCATCTCTAGATCCCGATTGTTGATCAGACGATGGATGAGGTAATTGTGGAGCTGAGAAATAATCGTCGCTGATATGTCCGAAGGCCGCTGACTAGCGATAGTCAGGAAGACCCCAAACTTACGTCCCTCCTTGATGATCTCCTCAAATGTTTCCAATCTGAAGTCCTTCCACTCCTGGTTCTCTCGCGTGGAATCATACGATAATATGTTGTGGGCTTCGTCGATGATAATGTTAAGCGAGCTCGTGACCTCTGCTAATTTCTTATCCTTATGCTCTTGGTAGTACTTATATGATAGAAGTAGCGGGATTAGCTTCTTCATAGAGGTAGACACCTTATCCATATTGATCACCGCTAAAGGCTTTCCCTCCTCCCAGAGACTAGTATTGCCTATATCAGTCGGAATAGAAAATACCTTCGAGAACTCCTTAGTCAAGCTTTTCAGCTTATTGATCGCAGGAGCGACATGCTCATTCTGCGCACGATTTGACAATACATCATCAATCAGTTGAATGTATAGGAACTTGGTAATCCACGAAATAAAGTCCTTATCCACTGTCATTGCTTCTAGCGCTTGGTAGAACTTCGTTTCAGGGATAGCAAGATCAAATTCGCTCGGGTTATCCGCATAAACGCGTTTTGAAGGTTGTACTCTGTCAATATAGAAACAAGGAGTAGATGAAAACCATCCTAAATTAGAACGAAGATCATCCTGATGATCTAATATACTTTCCATATACCCTAAGGTTAAATCAGCAAGCCCCCAATTGCCTAATTTGAGAATTTGCTTCAACTTATTCTTAAGAATACCCTTGGTATATTCCAAGGGATCCCGTGCTTCTTGTGCCTTTCCATATAGCTTCAATGCCCTCCGGATGAAAGGTTGTTGTGTCTTCTCTGTGGCACTTGCAAGGATAAAGAAGAGTTCTGGTGTAAGGATATCCTCTGACAACAGCTGAATCTTATCAGCCTGATCGCTTTTAGTGGATAGATTATATACCTTCTTGAGAGGAGTTATAGTGGTTGCATTGGCATACTCTCCATTGAAATCAAAAAGGATAAAACGTGCATTCTCTTGGAATTTCATTTGATTTCCAAACTTTTGGAATAGGTTCTTGTAGAGCGTGGCTAATGTATGACTCTTACCGCTCCCCGTATTCCCAAAGATGCCGATATGGCTTGCAAAGAGTCGATCAACTGATATGTCAATGGAGACACGCTCATCAGTCATCAACGAGCCTAAGCGTATCGTAGACTTTTTCTCTTGAGCAAAGCTATGAATCTTCTTATACTCGTCTAAATCTAAGAGTACGCATTCATTACCTATTAAGGGAAGCTCCTTGATCCCCTTACGATACTTATCCCCCGAGAAGTAGCCAAGCATCTTAACCGATAGGAAACGAATGAACCGCTCTTCAGGCTGAGTATACTCAGGAGATTGGGAAGTCGACTTATCTTCTTTGATATACTCTTTCTCGATCTTACCGATCAGGCTATTGAATCCCTTGATGAGCTTGACATATCCACCCACGGACACATTAGACAGTAGCTCTCCCCGGTAGAGGATGTGCGAACGATTCTTCTCCTGATCGACACGAACGGAGATTTCTCTACCATCGACACTGGAGACCTCCCCAATACGAAAGATCGATTTCTTAAGTAGATAATCGTCGTGATCCATTGTAGATTTCCCCATATTCAATTGATACGATTCCTGATCTGTCCAAAGACATACTTATTAATAGATGCCAAATCGAACACATCCAACTCTTTACAGGCCTCTTGATCTAACAAATCTTGATCCTTTTTAAACTTTGATGGCGATAGGATAATGATATTCTTATGGTTGCTCTCTCCTATACATTGCTGTATAGCTTCCTTTGCCCCATCATCATAGGCAAAGATAATGATGAGTAGAGTTGGGTTAGATGATGCCGCTCGACGCGTGATCTGAGCTATATGCTCATCGGCAAAGGAAAAGCCCATTGCAAAGAGGCAGGTAGTCGGCTTCTCTAATGCATTTGCATACAAGCGCATCAGCTCATAGAAATGCAAGTCCAAGACCGTCTCTCTGAACTTTGCCTTTCTCGGGTTAATCATCACTAACTCATCGTATGCCTCTCGGAATGATCGCATCAGCTTATCAGAGGCAGGGTCGATGCTCAGAGGTTCGGTAGGTATTTCTTTCTCTACAGCACTTTCCTCTACAGGCACAGACTGGGATTTACCAATAGCATATCCCACAGCGTTCACTAGATCATCAAACTGCAGCTCCCTTTTTTGGGCATCATCCTTTCCTTCGTTCTCCTTATCAAGTTCATCCTGTCGTCGCTTTATAACCTGAAATTGGTCTGGATACTCCTTGATACAACCGACGACTTTCTTCAATGTATCCAAACTCCCATCATAGAATATTTCAGCACTATTCTCCTTATGCCGCCAGTTAACCGAGCCGTGCATCTTCAGATAGTTGAATGTAGGTAGCTCCGAGGTTCGCTGATAGAGTGGACTCACCTTAGAAACTATCGTACTGAACGCTTCTTCTCGAAAGACAGGTCTCATCACGCCCTTGAAGCCATTATTGAACTCTATCCCCAGATCTTCAGCCACCCCCTCAAGCAATGGATCTATATTGGTCGTGAAGATATTGACTTGCTTACTCAAGAGAGTACTACCTCGGCGAGAGATGATATGATTCCAGATCTTCAGGAAGTCTTGATAGGCAGACTCTACTTTCTGGAGCTTTTCAGGCTTCTCATCCATAGAGATGGCGTCGAGACAAGGCTTCATGACACCTTCCACATAGGTAATCTTTAGATTATCCTCGGTGATTTTCCTTACGCTCTCATTCTCAATCGTCGCACATTCTGTTAGCCACGTCTCAATGTTACCCAAAGCTTTCAGGTAGGGAAGTGAAAGCCCAGCTCCAAATAAGAAGTTGATGTGGCTTGATTGTATGATATTCTTCAGCTTGTCTAATGTCATGGGGTGTCTAGTATCTAGGAAAGTCCTTACGGGAAGGATTTACACACATAAAAGTAGAGAAATCAATCGTTACAGACAAGGATCTATAATCAGTAGGAACACAGCCGAGATAAGGTAGCATAAAAAAAGCCATGTGGCTGCACTCCTCGCTCGAGGAGTGCAGCCACATGGGGAGATAAGTGATTAGCGCGGGGAGGCGCCGATAGCTTAGAGAGAGTCGGGCTGTGCAGCGCTGGCAGCAGAGACCTTCAGCAGCTCGATTTCGAAGACCAGCGTGCTGAAAGGAGGGATCTTTTCACCAGCGAAGCGAGCACCATAAGCCAGCTCCTGAGGGATGACGACCTTGACCTTTTCACCGACCTTCATCAGCTGAAGCATTTCCGTCCAACCCTTGATGACCTGGTCAACGCGGAACTCAGCAGGCGTACCCTTTGATTCGTCGAAGACCGTACCATCGATGAGCTTACCGACATAGTTCACCTGGACCATATCCGTAGCCTTAGGCGTAGCACCGTTACCTTCCTTGAGGACCTGGTAAGCCAGACCAGAAGCAGTCGTCTTCACGCCAGCTTCCTTCTTGAAGTTAGCGATGAATTCAGCACCCTTCTTCTTGTTCTCACCGTACTGCTCTTCCATCTGCTTTTCCATTTCAGCTTCGTACTTAGCACGCTCTACTTCCTGCTTCTTTTCATAGTAGGACTGAGCGATAGCGCCGAGGCTGTCAGCCTGCTTAGCACGAGCAGCAGAGTCGAGGCCGAGCGCCTTCTTGAAGCCAGCCATGAAGGCAGCCTTCTTCAGCGTAGAGTCGTCCTTGAAGCGCATTGCAGCCTGGACGCCCTGCATCTGACCGACGTAGTACCACAGCTTGGTCGTGTCGCTGTTGAAGCCTTCTTCGAAGCCCTTGAAGAAGAGTGCAGAGTCTACGTTTTCACCCTGAGCCTTTGCGCCCTGGATAGCGTTGACGAGCTCGGTAGCATTACCGAAACCGACAGCGAAAGATACGCTATCAGCACCATCCTTAAGGTCAGCAGAGCCACTCTTAGAGCAAGAGAAGATACCGAGAGCCATAGCTGAAGCAGCCAGGAGCATTGAGATCTTTTTCATTTTTCTTTTGATAGATATTGGATTGATATTCTGTTGTTACTTTTTACGCTTGACTGCCTTGCGAGGCTTAGCAGCCTTGGGGGTAGTAGAGGAGGAAGCCTCTGAGACGTGTTCTTCGCTCGAGGGAGCAGCCTTGAAGGGACGCACGTCGATCAGCTCGACCTCGAAGAAGAGGGGCGAGCCAGCTGGGATGACACCGCTGACACCACGATCGCCATAGGCGAGGGAGGCAGGGATGAGGAACTCATACTTCGAGCCCTTCGTCATCAGACAGATACCTTCCGTCCAGCCAGCGATGACCTGAGAGAGGGGGAAGACGGCGGGCTCACCACGCTTGTAGGAGCTGTCGAACTCCTTCCCCGAGGGAAGCGTCCCCTTGTAGTGGACGACGACCGTATCCTGTGCCATAGGGCGGACGCCCTGCGTAGCACGTAGCACGCGGTACTGCAGACCGCTCTCGGTGACCTTCACACCCTCCTTAGCCTTGTTGGCTGCGAGGACGGAGTCAGCCGAAGCTGCCGTGCGACGTGTCTCGGCCTGCTGCAGACCCGCTGCATACTCGTCGAAGATCGCCTTAGCAGCGGATGCCGAGACCTTCGTAGAGTGCCCAAGGAGGACGTCACCGAAGGCAGCAAGGATCTGCTGACGGCTCAGCGTATCGCCAGGCATATGGGAGAGGACTTCGGAGAAGGCCTGCCCATTGAGGACGCCGAAGGCATAGGCGACACTATCCTGACGGGTAGTGAGAGCAGCACTCTTCTGCTTGCTCAGCTTGGGCGAGCAGGAGGCGAGTGCGACGAGAAGGCCTGCCGACAGGGCGAGGTGCTTGGTAAGCTGCTTCATCCCTTACTTACCGACGATAGCGATGAGCTCGATGATGAAGATGAGCGTGCTACCAGGCTGGATCATCTCACCTGCACCGCGGTCGCCATAGGCAAGATCCGAGGGGATCGTGACCTTCCACTTCGAGCCTACGGGCATAAGCTGGAGGATCTCCGTCCAACCCTTGATGACGCCCTGCAGGGGGAACTTAGCCGTCTGGCCACGGTCCATCGAGCTATCGAAGACCTGACCATTGATCAGCGTACCGTGGTAGTGGCACTCGACCGTATCGGTGAGCTCGGGCTTGGGACCGTCACCCATCTTGATGACCTCGTACTGCAGACCGCTGGGCAGGGTGACGACACCCGTCTTGTGGCCGTTGATCTTGAGGAATTCTTCGCCTGCTTCCTTGTTCTGCTCGACGGCCTTGCGACGTACTTCCTGGAAGTAGTCATTGATGACGACCTTAGCTTCGTCGTAGGTCATCTGAGGCTCAGCGCCTTCGAGTACGTCACGTACACCAGCGAGGAAGTCTTCCAGATTGATCTCATCGAAGCCAGAGGCGCGGAAGTTCTGGCCGATGCTCAGCCCGAGGGCATAGCTTACTTTATTCATTGTACTTATATAGTTGTTGTCTGTGATGTGGGGAGTGCATCTCGTAGCGAGATACAAATGCATATCAGAGGACAAAGTTAGTCATTTTTGTATGGTTGCAAAGCAGGCAGAGAGCTGGAGGAAGCAGGGGGATGAAGCAAGCTCTACGGCAGTCTCCAGCACAAGGTCATACGGCACACTCCCGAGCGACTGCACGAGGCGGGCAAATCAACCTATATAGGTCACTGCTCGGACCAATATAGGTCCCCCTATGCGACCTATATTGCTTCGCGTCGTGACCTATATTGGTCAACCCATCGACCTATATTGGTCGCAGCACCGCCCTATATTCCCCCACTCTATCCCGCCCTATACAGATACACTTCGGCCCCGCCACATACTACGCCTTAGAGCGGTAGATATGTGGCGGGGCCGAAGGCTATATCGGGGAGTCTTTACTCCAAGGGAGTCGGACTACATCAGTGCCGTGATGGCAGCTGCCAGACCGAAGACAATACCGGGAGCGTTAGCGATCACGATAGGCCAGTCGCGCTTAGGCTGCTGGAGCAGGCCGTAGAAGACCCAGAGGGTACAGTTGATCGCTGCGACGAGAGGCTGGATCCAGTCCCCCTTTTGACCATTGAGGTTGCCCTGGATCGTGCTGATATAAGAGACATACATAAGGATAGCAGCCACTGAAGCGACGGTACCCAGGATGGTGAGGAACTTACTCTTTGCCATATACTTCTTAGGATGAATGAATACAATCTTATCGGATGCAAAAGTATAAAAACTCTTAAAAACTCGCATCCTTCCGCTCTGCCAAGCCGCTTCTCCAGCAAGATCACCGACCACGACAGGGCCAAAACAGCAGGGGCTACGCCTGCACAGCTTACGCTGTAGGGCATAGCCCCTGAGGGTTATTCCCGCCTGAGGGCGGGTATCGGTTGGTGACTTACTTCTTTGCGAGGTCGTACTGGGCAGCGAGCTCACCTTCGGGGAGCTGCTTGGTCGTCTGGTCGAGCAGCGTGATCTTGCCTTCACCTACCTTGTAGTAGGTCTCGAGGTTGGACGAAGGCGTGATGAGCGTCAGCAGACCATCAGCAGCGAGCTTGTAGGTCCCGTTCTCATCGATGGGCTCAGCGCCTGCCTTAGAGAACTCTTCGTGCTTGCTGTACGTACCGTCTGCGTTGAGGACGATGGTCGTCTTCACCGAGCCGTCAGCACCAGGGATCGTACCTTCGTAGGTACCCAGTGCAGCTTCGTTAGCTACGTTAGCGGTAGAGTCTACTACTGCAGCAGCTACAGAGTCCTGATTCAGGCTATCGCTCTGCGATGCCTCCGTGTTACCTTGGCAAGAGGCAAGAGCCAGTGCCAGTACTGCGAATGAAACAAATACTTTCTTCATAATCGTACTATGTGTGTTGGTTAGTCGAGCGCCCCGCCAGCACCATGCTGACATATCAGGAACTCGAACTGGCTACAAACGTACAAAAAAATACTATTCAATGTACAATGCCCTCTGACTACTCTTCGGACAAAGCATCGACCTCAGCAAGCCAAGCATTGGAAGACACGTCACTGGGCATACGCCAGTACCCACGTGGCGAGAGGCTCACAGCCGTCACCTTAGGTCCATCTGGCAGGCAGTTGCGCTTGTACTGCTGGGCGAAGAAGCGGCGATAGAACTCGCGTAGCCAGCGCTTGATGGACTTCGCATCGTACTTATCCTTGAAGGCCACCTTCGCCATATAGAAGATCTTCTGAGGTGGATAGCCGTAGCCGAGGAAGTTGTAGAGGAAGAAGTCATGCAGCTCGTAGGGGCCGACGACATCCTCGGTCTTCTGATCAATATCGCCCTTAGCATTCGTAGGCTTCAGCTCGGGAGAGATAGGCGTATCGACGACGGAGCGCAGGACCTTCGAGAGCTCAGCACCGAACTTCCCGATCTCAGCCATACGCGAGACGATGATCTGTATAGCCGTCTTAGGGATACCCGCATTCACCGAGTACATCGACATGTGGTCACCGTTGAAGGTACACCAGCCGAGAGCCAGCTCGGAGAGGTCACCCGTGCCGATGACGGGAGCGTTGTACTTATTCGCCAGGTCCATGAGGATCTGCGTGCGCTCACGAGCCTGCGTGTTCTCGAAGACGACGTCCTGCACCTCGGGATCGTGCCCGATAGCAGCGAAGTGCTGCATACAGGCCTCGGTGATATCGATGGTGCGTGACGTGACGCCGAGGCCCTGCATCAGCTCGATAGCATTGTTCTTCGTGTGGTCGCTCGTACCCAGCCCAGGCATCGTCACAGCGATGATACCCTCGCGGGGAAGGCCCAGCGCATCGAAGGCTGCCACGGTGACCAGAAGCGCCAGCGTCGAGTCAAGGCCACCCGAGATACCGAGGACGGCATGACGCGCCCCGATGAAGCGCAGGCGCTGTGAGAGGCCACAGACCTGAATGTCGAACATCTCTTCGGCGCGCTCATCACGCTTGCGGCTCTCGGGGAGGAAGGGATTCTGCTCGATCTGACGATCGACATCATGCGACTCCTCGTGGGTGCGTAGGCGGAAGGGGATCTCCGTCAGGAGGCCACGCTCCGTATGGTCGACGATCGAGTCATTGAAGCTATTGGTCGTCATGCGGTCGTTGTCGATACGCATCACATCGATATCGCTGATGATCAGGCGCTCTTCGTAGGTGAAGCGCGGAGTCTCGACGAGGAGCTTACCGACCTCGGCGATGAAGCCCTTACCCGTGAAGACGGTATCCGTAGAGCTCTCACCATAGCCAGCGGAGGCATAGACGTAGCCGCAGAGGTTCTGCGAGGAGAGCCCGCTGATGAGGCTACGCAGGTAGGTATTCTTCCCTGCCAGCTCGTTACTCGCCGAGAGGTTGAAGATGATCTGTGCCCCGTAGAGTGCCAGGCGCGTCCCTGGGGTGTAGGGCGTCCACATATCTTCGCAGATCTCGATACCGATGGCGAGCTTGCCTGAGCGGAAGAGGACGTTGTGCCCGATAGGCACCTGGAAGCGGCCGATCTGTACGTGAGCCAGCTTGAGGTCACGCGCAGCAGCGAACCAACGTGCTTCCTGGAACTCACGGTAGTTCGGCAGATAAGTCTTGGGGATAGCCCCGAGGATCTGCCCCGACTGAAGGGCGACAGCCGCATTGAAGAGCTGTGACTGGATGCGGATAGGCATACCGACGATGATGAGCACCGAGGTATGTGCCGTACGCTCTGCAAGGCGAAGCAGTGCAGCCTCAGCCTGATCGTTGAGGAAAGGGCGGAGGAAAAGGTCTCCACACGTATAGCCCGTGATGGAGAGCTCTGGGAAGGTGATGATCTCTACGCCCTTGGCGTCAGCCTCCAGTACCAGAGCCTCTATTCGCTCGACATTGTACTCGCAGTCAGCGACCCGCACGAAGGGGACAGCGGCTGCGACCTTGACAAATCCATGCTTCATATTACATTGCTTTTATAGAGACGATATGCGTGCAGCCCCTTATCGAGGATACACGCATGTCGCCTATGAGGCCTCCCCACTTGCGCGGGGAGGATGGTGATTACTATTATTGTCCGAGAGCGGCCACCCCATGCTGTACCATGGCGATGACTTCGATCAGATTCTTTGTGATGAACTTCACCGAGATCGCCAGGAGGACAACCCCGAAGAACTTACGTAGGATGTAGACCCCGTTCTTACCGAGGATACGGTCGAGGAGCGAGACATAGCGCAGGACGAGGTAGACGAGGACCATGTTCAGCACGATACTCAGTGCCAGATTGATCATCGCGATACCAGCCGAGCGCAGCGTCAGGAGCGTCGTGAACGAGGCTGCTCCCGCAAAGAGCGGGAAGACCAGCGGTACGAAGGTCGTATTGCCGCTTGAGTCGTCCTCGGACTTGAAGATCTCGATACCGAAGATCATCTCGACGGCCATCACAAAGAGTACGATCCCCCCAGCGACCCCGAAGGTCGAGATATCCGCACCGAAAGACCCTAAGAGTGGCTCCCCTACGAGCAGGAAGGCAATCAGGATAATCCCCGAATAGATCCCGACCTGTGCGGAGTGGTAGGTCTTCCCCTTGGACTTGAGTGAGAGGATAATGGGGATAGCCCCGATGATGTCGATGGTGACGAAGAGCGTGAAGAACGCTTTGTAGAGCTCGTCGAGGCTGAAGAGGGTAAACTCATGCCCTATCGCTGAGGCGATCTGACCGAGGTCTACCCCGAGAAGTGGAGTAGTCATCATTACGTGAATGAGCTTAGAGAGTAGTGTATGTAGCAAATAGAGAGGGGATATCCCTCCTCTGGAAAGAAGGATACCCCCTCACATGGTGAGCGGTAGGCGAGGCTCGAACTCGTGACCCTCAGCTTGGGAAGCTGATGCTCTACCAACTGAGCTACTACCGCAGGGTTAAGACCCCTCAAGGGGTTTTCTTGTCCGCAAAGATAGGAAGAACTTTTGATTCTGCAAGAGGATTTCACCTGTGCTCCCGCCTCCAAATCCGAGGCTCATACTAAGGTAACATCCACCCTCTTTCTGTAAGACTGCCCCGAGTCAAGAGCCCTTGTAGCCTTACCTCTGCCCCCCAACAGCTCGCGACTTCATAATTAGAGTGCGTCATGGGTGAAGCTCAGGGAGTCCGACTACTCGTTATTATCCTTGTCTTCTACCGCTTTGCTCCGCACCCTCGGAGAGAGGTAGAATAGAGATCGCTATTCGCGCTCCAGCGGATTGTACGAGCGAGGCTTCATCCGACGAAAGGTCTCCTTGGAGTAAATCACCCCAGGGATTTGTCGCATATAAGCAGCTGGATCACAGGCATAGGCCGCCTTGGCCTTGAGATAATCCTGTCGGCTCACCCGCTGCTCGCTGGAGCGAGGACTGAGGTAAATCAGTTCGCCCACCTTAGCATACTCCAGCCCCACGGCTTCGTACACATAGTGACGCTGCGTATCATAGACACAGAGGATCAGTCCCGGAAGGCCCGAGAACTTCCAAGGCCCGACACTAAAGGGTAACTCATCGCTATACCAAGCGATGAAGTCACGGCCTCGAAAGTGGGTCTTTGCTCGGCGACAAGGGTAGTCGAGTAGCGTGGTATCTCCAGGAAGCAACTCCCACCTTTGTGTAGGAATAGGCTCCTCGTAGAGGTACTCATCTACGACTATGTTGTTCTGCTCCGTAAGCACACCGCTCCTCATATCCGCAAGGATCATCTGATAGTCCCGCGCCTGCTGAGAGAGTGCGCCCATGTAGAGCGGTAAGATCTCCATCCAAGTCCGCCCTTGAGCAGCCGAGGTATCACGCAGTGAATCAATGCGCTCTGCCCCCATCGTCCACTCTTTCGTCGCATGCGACTCCACCTGCAGAAGGCGCCAGGCCTCACCCTCTCGCTTCAGGTTGGCCGTGTCGGGGCGGTAGGTACACTTATATAGTAGTCGAAGTTTTGCAGTATCGACGACTATCTTCTTCACGGAGTCGACTCGCTCCGTACCAAGCTTACCCAGCGAGGACACCTCCTGAGCAAAGGCCGTAGGGCAAGAGATAAGGACAAATAAAATGCCAGCCAATAGGATACTGGCTTCAACACATTTATGACGAAGGGAGGTACAGGTGCGTGGGGGCATTGCCAAGTCTCGTGGATGAGAGAGCAAAGAAAAGAGGAGTTTCTTCATACGATGATTTAGATTCTACGGCTACGTAGCATGCGTCTTAATGGAGATTGCGTACTCCACTACAAATATGAAAAAATAACACCCACACTCAAGACTGCTGCTTTAGATTCCTGTCCTCCATTTAGAGTGCTAAGGCATCGCACGCCCAGCTCCCCGATAGGCCTCTGCGAAGTGAAACACAAGCCCTTCGCCTTATCGCGAGTATTCCTCTTATTCAGCGGAAGGAAAAGCGTCATTCTCGTGAAGAAAAAAGCGCCTTCACGTAGTGATATTCTTCTATCTACGCACGTAGTCTTAAAGACCAGGCACGTAAACTCAAATATCTACGTACGTAGATTTTAGAGCCACGTACGTAGTCCAAACTTATCTGCCACTCGTCCACAACTTTTATCCCTACGTGGAGCAACAACCTATATATAGGTCACTCCACAAAACTATATAGCTTCGCACCGAAAGCTATATAGCTTTCTTCGCCATCCCTATATAGCTCTATCCACCCATATACCGATATGGGACTATTGTGCAAGGTCTCATAAGGAACAGTATCTCCCCTACCCTATAAAAGACCGCCCCCGAGGCCGCTGACTACGGCGTAGTCAGACAGCCTCGGGGGCGGGTATTCAGAGCGGTAATGCGGGAGCTTACTTGCGCTGCTGCGAAGTCACCTTCACCACCGAATAGTAATCCGAGTTGTGGCCGTGGAAGGGGAACGTGAAGGAGAGCGTACCCTTCTTCAGGTCGATCCTCCCTTCGGGCTTCACGTAGTGGCCTTCGGTAGCCTCGATTTCGGCCGTACGGTCTTCGTCAATACCCGTGTTGGAGAGGATGCTGTACAGCTCCATCTCTTCGGTCGTCTCGACCGTCTCCTTGAAGGTCGGCTCAGCGGCGATCTTCGCCATCACACGCGTCCATACCGAGGACTCGTAGGTGAAGGGTACGACGATGGGGCTGTCTGACTCCTCTTCGCGGAGCGGATAAGTCGCAGGCATACCCGAGAGGCGCTTACCCGTGAAGGTGAGCGTACCCGTGGAAGCATTCACACGGACGTTATCCAGCACGACATTGAAGGTCTCCGCAGAGGATCGCGTCCAGTTGATCGCCTTCATCACCTCCAGACTTGATCTCCCTTCGGCATAGAAGTAGAGGAGATTATCGACCGTGTAGCCGTCCCAGAGCTTCTTATAGATATCATTCAAACCAAGGGCATTGTATGAGAACTTCAGTACGGGCTGGTCGGCCGTAGCACGGTCACTCAGCTCGACAAGCATCGTGGCACCGCTGATGCGCCAGGTGGCCTTCGAACGGATATCCGTACCATAGTCGTAGTCGGTAAAGCCAGCCCAGTCGACACTACCCTCGACCGTATGATAGCCGAGGATCGTGGAGAGGTCGATCCCCTTGGCACGATAGCCGTCGATGAGCGCCTGCTGAGCAGCCGTAGGCGTCCACACGGGGAAGGGTGAGATCGTGATGGTCAGATCGCCCTCGACCATAAGCCCCGAGGCGGTGGACGTGACGGAGAGCTTGGCCTGCTGCTGGGTCGTCACTGCCTTAGCCGAAGGTGTGATGACGACCTCTCCCTCGAGCTGACCTGCGGGGATCGTAAGCGTCTTCGAGGAGAGGGTGAGGGATGAGGCAGCTTCACCCGTGAGACTGAGCTGTAGCGTGACCGCGTCCGTGCGACGAGAAGTCAGGCGGACGGTCACCTTAATAGGAGAGGTAGAGGTCGCAGCTATGAGGACTGAGCGAGAGCCGTCGGGCAGACGCAGCTGGATCTTATTCTCCCCACGATACTTATTGTCGGGGGTATCCTTCGCACACGAGGGAAGGAGTGCGAGGAGGAGCAGCGAGAAGAGCCCGATGGCCCCGATGCTCCGTAAGCGATGATAAAGGGAAGTCTTCATAATGGAGATACGATAGTAAAAGGATGAGATCAATGGGTGAGCTCAGGCCACCCTGGGTTCTGTGCCCCGAGGTTCTTATTTGAGCGCTCGGAGGCGGGCAGTGGCAGGGTGCGCTTATAGCTCCCTGCTGGTAGTGTGAGGGAGACACGCTCCTCATTGGGGGTATAGTGCTCTATAGGTAGTCCCAGACGCTTGAGGTCAAAGAAGCGTAGGCCTTCGCCGGCGAACTCTCTCGCCTTCTCGGCGATGATAGCATCGATAAGAGCACTGCCCGTCACGGTCAAAGCGACCTCATCTGCACCGACCAGACGGAGGTAGCTATTGAGGAGGTCGCGTGCAGCCGTCTGATCACCACTGCGAGCCAAGGCCTCAGCACGCAGGAAGATGGGCTCCGTCGTACGCACGACACAGTTGTAAGAAGGCAGTCCGCCAGCGAAGAGGAGGGCGGCATACTTCCCGACGATCTGCAGCGAGCGGGTCGTCGTAGCATCGACCTGCAGGGTGCTGTCAAGGGCATAGCTGCGATGACGGAGGTCCGTCGAGGCCAAGTAGCTTCGCTGGGGGAGCTGGTAGGTCGCATTAGTAGCCGACTTCGCCTGAGCGTAGATACTATTATAGTAGGTCACGGGCACCGAGCTGGCGAAGAGGGCTATAGTAGATGCGCCCTGCGACCAAGCAAGAGGTGTCGTGGGGATCATCGAAGCAGGGAGCGTCGTAGGGACGAGCGTGCGAGTCACCTCCTCGGCCTTAGCCCAGTCGCCAGCATAGAGATAGAGGCGAGCAAGGAGTGCACGAGCCGTAGCGGCATTGACGAAGCCTGGGGCAGAGCCGTAGGGCGGGCGCGTCGTCGTGTCGAAAGCCGTGAGGGCTTCCTTCAGCAGACGCTCGATAGCCTGCACCGTCTCGGCCTTTGTGCTACGTGGGAGTTCCTCACGCTCCACACGGTCCTTGAGGATGATCCCTGCCGTATGCTCGGCATCATCATAGGGCGTAGCGAAGAGCTGGAGGAGCTGGAGGTAAGAGAGCGCCTTGAGGGTCTTCGCCTCGCCTGCGAGGTAGTCGAGCTGGAGCTGCTCAGCAGAGGAGAGTCGTGAGCGGAGGTCGGGGAGGCGAACGAGCACAGCGTTCGCATCCTTAATGGTCTCGTAGTAGCCCGACCAGAGGTCAGAGGCCAGACTCTGCAGGGCATAGTCGGTATAGGCATAGAGCTGTGCCATCTGCGGGCTTTGGCTGGCACGATGCGTGGGCACCAGTTCGTCAGAGAGGAGACTAAGCTCGAGCTCCACCTTCGGATAGGAGCTATAGGCGGAGGCAAGCGCCTCATAAGCCGTCTGCACGGAGGAGATTGCCTTCGGGTCGGTCAACTCATTCTCCACGGGGATATCCAGTGAGCAGGCCGAGAGGAAGGGCACCACCGCGAGGACGGAGCAGAGCATCCGTAGCACAGAGCGTCGGAGAAGCAAGGACATCAGAAGTTGAGATTGAGGTGAAGGGTAAGGACGGGCTGCACACCGAGGTCATAGGTACCCGACTCAGGGCTACCGCCCTTGTATGGTGTGAGCGTGAAGAGATTCGAGCCCTGCAGGGCTATCGTAGCGTACTTCACGACGTCGCCCATATGGTGTAGCAGCGATGAGGAGAGGCGGTAGCGCAGGCTCAGCATCGAGAGACGCAGGTAGTCACTGCGCGAGATCATCCGCGTATTGGGATAGTGTGAGAGATTGTTGAAGGTCTGCGTCCCCGCTCGTGGGTTGGGATAGAGGCGATCTTCATCACCGAGGGCGAACCACGTACGAGAGACCTGCCCCGCGATGGCATTCTTATTCACATCGGAGACCCCACGCACATAGGTCATCGAGTAGGCCTTGAAGCCCCCGAAGACGTAGTAGAACTGAGCATCCAGCTCCAGCGCCTTGTACCCGAAGGTCAGGCCGAAGGTACCCGTATAGGGTGGTGTGCGGTAGCCGATACCCACGAGGTCATCGCGCACAATCGTCTTACCGAAGCTCTGCTCCGCCCCCTGTCGGTCACGGAACATCAGTTCGCCCGAGAGTGGATTGACCCCGAGGGCATCCAGCCCATAGACATAGTCATAAGAGCGACCCACCTCGTAGTCGGGATAGACATTGTCGCCCGAATAGATGGCGGTCTTCCCATAGAGGTCGAGTACCTTACTGCGGTTATAGGCCAAGGCTGCACGGAGCGAGAGGCGCCAGTCTTCACCGCTAAGAAGCCGAGAGGAAGCAGAGAGCTCCACACCTTCGTTACGCAGACTACCGACATTATCCAGCATCGAGAGGAAGCCATTGCTCGCTGGGATATCCGTCATGATCAGGGCGTCCTCAGTGTCTCGGCGATAGAGGTTCACGTCGAGCGTATGGGCATGAGCCAGCTGCACGGAGAGCCCGAGATCCACACTCTTGAGTTGCTCGGGCTTCAAGCGATCATTGTAGAGAGTGGAGAGGCGGACGAGGCGATACTGATCTGCGTAGAAAGAGCTCTGCTGGTAGGAGAAGATGGGCACAGCTGAGGCTGAGGTAATCCCCCCGAGGCTTGCTGTCAGCCCCCACGAAGCCTTTAGTCCAAGCCCCGTCAGTAGGCTTCCACCACGTAGGAAGGGGAGAAGTTCCTCAAGATGCAGGCCTCCACCGAGTGCCCACGCGGTATTCCAACGCTTGTCACGGGGCAGGAGGCTTGAGGCATCCGCCTTATAGGCAGCGAAGAGATCAAGCTTCTTATCGTAAGTATAGCCCGTAGCCAGGCCGAAGCCCAGCTGAGCGGATGTGGCGTTAGAGCCAGAGAAGTCGGGACGCAGGTCTGCTGACGTGAGGCCCTTATTCACCCCTGCCAGATACTCCTGCAGGCCGATACCATGCCCCGTCACCGAGAGCAGCCGGCCTTCGCTGTAGTAGTAGTCGGTATTGGCAGAGATACTGAAATCGTGCTTCTCGGCGAAGAGACGCTGGTAGGTCGCACGAAGATTGGCCGAGTAGTTGAAGTCGGTGTTCTTGCCCACGGAGATCATCCCTCGCTCGATGGGACGGCGACGCGTCACCTCACTATAAGCCGTGGCGGGAGTGATCTGCTCGCTCTCATTGAGCACGTAGTCAAGACCGAGGACAGCATCCAGCTGCAGCCCCTCGAAGGGACGGAGGTTAGCACTCAGGCTTGCACCGAAGCGAACCTCCTTCGTCCAGCGACGGAACTGCCCCGTGAGGTCGCTGTACTTGCGCCCAGGGTAGGAGAAGAGTTGCTGTGAGCTCTTCGTCTCATAGGGATTGAGCTCATAGACCAGCTGCTGGGGGCTGAAGTCACTGCTATTCGGGCTATTCGTCTTAGCATAGCCTCCCGTGAGGCCAAGCGACACGAAGCCGAGGCGACTCTGCCAGTCGAGGCTATTAGTAAGAGTGAAGCGCTTGGTATCGTTTCCCTCCAGCTGCCCACCTTGGCGGGAGAAGTTGCCCGAGACGTAGTAGGTCACATCTTGGCTCCCACCACGCAAGCTGAGGTTGTGGCTCTGATAGGAATTGGGGCGAATGAGGTCGTGCCACCAGTTTGTATGGATCTGACGCAGGGAATCAAGCTGTCTGCTCCCGTAAGCCAGATACTCCTCTCGCGTCCACGTCGGGGCAATACCGAGTGTCGACTGATAGCTCTGACGGAGGTCGCTGAGCGTCGCCGAGGAGATAAAGTCCGGAGAGAAGAGGTAGCCTGGCGCCGTAGTCACCTGCATACGGCGCTCCAGCTCGAGCTTCTCATCAGTATCCATCATCGTCGTAGTCTGACGACCGCGTAGCGTGACACCCGCCTGCGTACTGAGGCTAATCGACATAGGGCCCGAGACGCCACGACGTGAGGAGATCTCCAGCACGCCATTAGCAGCCTTCACCCCATAGAGCGCTGTCGCTACAGCATCCTTGAGCACCTTGATCTCACGTATGTCGAGCGGATTGAGCGTCATGAAGGCCTGCGGAGAGATGATCTTCCCATCGAGCACATAGAGGGGCTCATTGGCAGCATCGCCCTTGGTGAAGGAGTTATTGCCACGGATACGGATCTCTGGCTTCATACCGAGCTCACCACGATTGACGACAGTGAGACCAGGCACAGCACCCTGCAGCGCCAGCGAGAGGTCGATCATCGGCTTCTGCGCAAGGAGCTTCATATCGACCTGTGCCACGACACCCGAGCGGGCACGTAGGTCAAGGGCATTGATATTGGGGCGAGCACGGACGACGACCTCCTTGATCTCCCCGACGGCATCCTCGAGGACGACACGTAGCGGATGGCCTTCAACGAAGGTCACTTGCTGGGTCTTCTTCCCGACAGCGGAGAGGGTGAGAGCTTGGCGTCCGCCCTCGGGCCGTGTGGCAAGGGTGAGCGTGAAGTGACCGCCTGCATTGGTCATCGTCTTAGCATTCCCAGCTCGGACGATCACCCCGTAGAGGGGACTACCATCCCGCTCAACGACGGTGCCTGTGATGGTGAAGGCCGTCGTCTGCTGAGTGGTCTGTGCAGCAGCAAGAGGAGGTAGAGCGAGCTCAGCACTAAGCGTCAGGCTCGTCAAGAGGGTCAGCAGGAGCTTGGTCTGCGGCATATATGAGGATAAATGAAACTACTTTGATTCAGCAGGTAGGGCGTCCTCGGGGACGTAGTAGACTTGACCATCCTCCATCTCATAGGCAACGCCGACACGGCGACCGCGGGAGCTGGACTTATCGGTCTTCTCATCAGAGGGGGTATAGCGCTCGATCTTACCGCCCTTCTTCGTGATGATCTCCATATTCTCCTTCCCTGGATTCTTCACCACGGAGAAGTCCTCCTGCGTGAAGACCTCAGTCATATTCATGTTCATCACCATAGCGACCATGAGGGAGACGGCGAAGACCATGGATACGTCGAAGAGGTTGACGACGACGGTCAGAGGGTCGGTATCTTCGCCCTGCATGAGCTTGCTCGGGCGGCGTGGCTTGCGTCCCATAGTTACTTCGTACGGCTATCAAGGAGGAGCGAAGAGATGTAGTCGAGGAGAGCTACATCCTTGGTATACCAGCGCTGCTTGTACTGCAGGGTCACCAGACCAGCCAAGCTGATTACCAGACCGACGACGGTGGTAGCGAAGACGACCTGCATATTATAGGCCATCGCGCCGATATCCCCCGAGGAGAGACCGACAAGTGCAGGGCTCATAGCGATGAGCGTCCCGACCAGACCGAGCACTGGACCTACCTTCGTCAGGAGCTTAGAGAGGGAGAGGTCCTTCTCGCAGATATTCTCGTAGCTGCTGATGACGTAGTTCGCATAGTCCTCCGTGAGGCCTTCGCGTGTGAGCAAGTCATCAAGATGATCGATAAAGGGAGAGCGGTTGGACTTAGGCAGGCGGCCCGACAGCTCGGAGAGGTTCCCAGCATTGAGAGCACGCACATCGCCGAGGAGCGCATTCATGCGGCGGCGCTGCATGAAGCTATTATAGAAGCCCCCGACGAGGATGAGCGAACGGATAAAGAGGATGATGAGGAAGAGGATGTCGGGGATGAGGAGGCTATTCGAGATGACGAAGAGTACCTTGGATATCTGATCCATAAGTGCGGGTATGTATTATTTGTGTTTAAGTGATCGACGGATACGGGGAGCGAAGTAGCCCACGGCAAAGCACAGCAGTCCGATGCCAAGGGTCAGCACCAGCCCACCCCACTGGATGGGGCTCTCGGTGGGTGCCATACGGATGGTCTCATCGACCGAAGCGATGATCCCGAGGATGAAGACAAAGAGCTCTACTAAGAAGAGCACCTCCAGACGTTGCTCTTCCTCGGGCAGGAGGAAGCGCAAGAGGAAGGTAAGCCCCAGCAGGAGCACCACCGTCCCTGCGGCAAGGAGGAGGGAGACAACCCCGAAGTCCATCCCAGGCAGGGCGAAGATCAGCGTCGACTGCAGATAGAAGAGCACGGGGAAGATAAGCACCCCTGGATAGAGGCGCAGGAGGAAGGCTATCACCCTACCCCTTCGACCACGTGGGTGACTCAGACGGGAGAAGCTGTAGGCCACGATGAGTGCCACATCCAGCGAGATGAAGATGGCTGCATACTCACGTAGCGAGCGGTCGGCGATATAGGCTGCGAGGCCGGTCTTCGTCTGCTCGATCGCATAGGGATAGGTCAAGTAGACGAAGACAGCTGCCACGACAGCAAAGAGTGTGGGGATGATCCAGCCCCGCTCAAAGGAGAGGCGTAGCACGGAGGCTACGATGATGAAGAGCAGGAGGATCTGGACGACGAGTTCCATCAGCTACACCGAGAAGATAGAGGTTAGCATCAGGGGACTACTCAGCATCACGGCGACGCTTGATACGCAGGAGGACGAGGAGGCCAATGAAGAGGACAGCTACCCCAGCTACGATCCATAGACCATTGAAGCTACGCGTCAGGGCACCAGCCTGATCAGCGACCGTCTCCTTCTTCATCACCATACCATTCTGGCTGGGTGCATCGGCCGAAGAACCTTCGTCCATCTGCTTCATCTGAGCCTGGTACTGCTTGGCGGCCTCGGGAGAGAGCTGCTGGGAGATGAAGGCACGGAGCTTCTTATTGTCTGCCGACATACCACCACCCGAGGGGCCGTACTTAGCGACGAGCTCCGAATGACGCTGAGCGAGCGTAGAGAGTTGCTCGGGTGAAGCCTTCCACATCCCCTTACGAGCTGTCTCAAGCATCACAGCAGTGATCTCCTCGAGGGCTGCGGGGCTCTTCCCTTCGAATGCCGAAGCGACACCGAGATTATTGACGTCGCGGATATACATATCGTAGAGCTGATCCCAGAGCTCCTTGTCGATGACCTCGGGCTTCATCACATTCCACCCGTAAGTATTCGTGACGACCTCGGTGATGTTGGCGACGCTGTTAGCGCCACCAGCGAGGACCTCCTTCACGTACTCAGGGTTGAGGACGGTAGCACGGCTCTCGACACCGATAGCCTCCTTGAGGTCCTGCATACGCATGTTGCTGTGGTTGCGATAGTCGGCGAGATAGGTATCGGGATCCTTCCCCGTGACATTACGTACCGAGAGCGTGAGACCGCCCATGAACTCATAGACGTGGTCGAGGCTCAGTGCACCCCAAGTATTATTCTGACGGGGCTGCACGACGACGTCGGTATTCTTGAGTGCAGCACGGAAGAGAGGCTTGACGAAGCGACCCCAGTCCTCCTGCTTACCGGTGTAGGCAGCACCCATATTATTCAGATAGACATCTGCGATTTCCTTCTCTTGCTCCCACTTGTCTCCAGCGGTGACCATCTCCTGGATGCCGGTACCATACATACCATTGATACCACCGAAGATGCGGACGTTCGCCAGCTCGCGGGCTTCCTTAGGCGAAAGGCCCTGCTCGACGAGCTCCTTCTCTGTGGCGACGGAGCCTGCAGCGACGTAGTTCTCCTGATCTTCCTTGCCGAGAGAAGCGACCAGATCGACGGCCTTCGTGATCAGCGCCAGGCGCGATGCTGCGAGGTCACGGAACTGTCCCGAGGTCTGGATGACCACGTCGATACGTGGGCGACCCAGCTCGGAGGTGGGGATCAAGCGAACATCCTCGACCGAGCCAAACTGCGAGCGCACGGGCTCGACCCCGAGCATATACAGCACCTGGGCGATAGTCACCCCTTCGGTCTCGACAAACTCACTGCTCCAGAAGGTATAGCTGACCTTCGTGGGATACTTGCCGTGCTGCTCCTTGTAGGCCTTCAGCGTAGCCTGAGCGAGCTGTACACCCTGACTCCAAGCACGCTGCGAAGGTGTGCTCTCAGCACGGACCGAATAGAGGTTGCGACCCGTAGGCACAGCCTGTGGGTTGGCGACGGCATCACCACCCGACGAGGGTGCGGTGAAGCCCCCGTTGAGGGCATTGATCGTAGCATCGAGCTCGAGGCGAGGGCTATTCTGCAGGGCATCACGATAGGTGATGACGTTGAGGATAGCACGCTCCAGCTCGGTGACGGCCTCCATCTCATCCCGCTCTTTCTTCGATGGCTCGGGCGTGTCGGCAGCGTGTCCCTGAGGCTTACTCCCTGGGTGCCCACCAGGATGACCGCCAGGATGACCAGCGGGCTTATCCTTGAGGCTACCGCCACGGATCTGATCAAGGCGGGTAGGCTTACCTCCCGACTTACTGCTATCGCCCTTGGCAGCCGCCATAGCCGCCTTCATCCCCATGGGCTTCTTAGGAGCAGCGAGTGCATGGATACGCTCCAGCTGCTCCTTCGTGATACCACCATAGGAGAGGACAGTAGCTTCGCTCACCGAGCCCGAGGCGAGGATGCCACGGACGAGCTGCTGAGCGGGCTGGAGGTACTCCTTATAGAAGCGGTGCTTATTGCTTGTATTGTCGATGGGCTGAGCGGCACGCAGGCGATCCAGTCGAGCCTTGGCGTAAGCGATGGGGTCAGCCGTCATCGCCAGCACCGTGGAGGTCGTCTTCGCTGGGGTATAGCGCACGCCCGTGACATAGAGCTGACCATTGACCTTCTCTGAGGCGATCTCCTCAGCGAAGTTGTCGATACGCTCGACATCCTTAGCGGTATAGGGCTTCGTGAGGATCGAGTCTAAGCGGAGCTCACGATGGATACCGAGGCCGACAGCGAGCTTCTTCACCGCCAGGCTCTGCGTGTCCTTTGCCGCAGGCTCCTTCAGCTCGTAGTACTTCTCGATGGCCTGCTGCAGGTCTGTGAAGGTATGACGCGTCTTGCTCTCGTCGAAGGGAGGGGTGATATAGGAGATGAGGCTACCGTAAGAGCGACGCTTAGCCATCATGCTCTCCCCGATATTCCCGATCGTATAATAGTAGAAGTGTGGGTAAGGTGCGATAAGTGCTTCACCCCAGTCATTGGCGCTGAGTGCGACCTGCTTCTTCGGGGTGAACTCCAAGCTCCCGTGCGTACCGAAGTGCATCAAGGCATCTGCCCCGAAGACGTGGCGAGCCCAGAGGTAGGCATTGACATAGGGATAAGGGGGAGGCGAAGCGGCACCGTGCACGATAGCGAAGTTGTCACTACCGATACCCGCTACAGGCTGAGGGAGCAGGACGACATTGCCGTACTGGATGCGCGTAGCAGCAAGCTGTGGCGTACCAGCCGAAGAGGTACGGGTCATGTAGCTCCCTGGCGTGGGGCCGTAGGTCTCCTCCAGCTCCTTGATCTGAAGGGGCGTCAGGTCTTCGGCGATCCACTTATCGAAGTCTGCCTTATCGACCCAAGCCGGATTACCCGTCTTGAGGTATTCCTCCATCTGCCCGCCAGCAATGGACTGGATGACGGGACCTTCACGCATCAGCTGCGCCTCGAAGGCCTTCACATCCGTAGGGAGTCCCGTGAGGTTATAGCCCTCAGCCTTGAGGCGGAGCAGGAGGTTGTAGAGCGAGGGCACGACTTCAATACCCTGCGCTGCGAGCGTCTCCTGCCCTGGGCCCTTGAAGTAGTAGATAGCGAGCTTCTTCTCGCTATTGGGCTTAGTCTGCAGGGTGAGGAAGCGCTGCACCAGCTCGGTGAGCTTCTTGAGGCGCTCGGGTACAGCCTTGAGGACGTAGAGCCCGTCGTCATTCTTCTCCTGCGTAGTGAGTACGTAGGGATAAATAGCTCCATCAAGCTCGGGCATACCGAGGGTCTGTGAGAGGAAGCCCCCCATCATACCCTGCGGATCAGCCTCCCATTCCTCACGACTGGTCATGAGCGTCAGGGGAGCGATGACGGGGATATTGCGCTCACGCAGGTATTCGACGACGCGATCCCCCCCCATCATCGAGATACGCCCGTGAGGGAAGTGGATGATGAGGTCAGGTGAGACCTCCTGGATGAAGCGGAGGCGGTCAGAGAAGGAAGAGACGGGATAGACATTGAGCCCCGCACGGTCGAGGCTGGTGATGAGGCTATCGAGGTTCTGCTTATTGCCGCTGAAGGGATCGTTGAGCCCCCCGATGACGAGGACCTTCTTCGCCCCCTCATGATAGAAGCCCTGCTTCTTGATATAGGCTTCGTAGTCGGCGAGTTTATCGAAGGCGACGTTCTCATCAATATGGTAGTAGACGTCGGCCGAGCTGGGAGCTACCGAATCAGGCTCGGGAGCGAACCACTTCTTCCCATCGATGTAGCGACGGATATAGTGTGACAGAGAGCGGTAGTTCTTCTTATTCCCGTTGTCGAGATACTCGCTGATGCGCTGATCCTTAGCTGCATCGAGGCTGGAGATCTCATTCTCCTTCGTCGTGGCATAGACGACCTTGATAGGGAGGCCCTTATCACCCAGCTTCTTGATCTCGGCACGCTGCTCATCATTCCACTTGAGGCCCATACCGAAGGCCAGGACGCAGTCGTAGCTGTCGAACTTATCGATATCCCCCTGCTCCAGCTCGTCATAGCGGACGTGCTTAGTGTCATTGGAGAGGATGATCCCCGAAGACTGATAGCCGGGGAAGTTCACCAGGGCGATGCGCGTCGTCGACCCATAGCGTCCCCAAACAAAGTAGGCGACGAGGGCGACAAGGGCGAGGGCAATCCCGCCGAAGAGGAAGCGACGCAGGCGCTTACTACGGAATGCCGATTTCATGTCACTCATATAGCTTATACCTTATATATTATCTCTGCTTCATGTTCCCCACAGACCCGCATAGACGCAGGGGTGGAAATTAGCAAGCAAAGTTATAGGCTACAAGGAGGCGAGTAAATACCTATGAATAGTTATTTGCCCCCACATAGACAACCTATATGTAGGTATAGACACAACTTATCGGCGTTAACTCTCCCCACATCTAATGAGACTGCTGCGGCAGAGTCCTGCTCTCTATTTATTGTGCTAAGGTATCGCACGCCCAGCTCCCCGATATGCCCCTTCCGAAGAGATACATAAGCCCTTCGCCTTATCGCGAGTATTCTTCTTATCCAGTGGAGGGAAAAGCACCCTTCTCGTGAAGGAAAAAGCGCCTTCCCGTAGTGGTATTCTTCTATCTATGCACGTAGTCTTAAAGACCAGGCACGTAAATCTAAATATCCACACACGTAGATATTAGAGCCACGTGCGTAGCCCAAACTTATCTGCCACTCGTCCGCAACTTTTATCCCTACGCGGAGGAACAACCCAATATAGGTCACTTCACAAAGCTATATAGGAATCAAGAGAAAGCTATATAGGAATCAGGCCAAAGCTATATAGCTTTCTTCGCCATCCTATATAGCTCTACCGAAGCACCTATACACCTATTATATGGGACCATTGCGCAAGGCACAAAAAAGCCCCACCGATCACAAGCGGATCCGTGGGGCGATGGGGTGTGGTCTACACGAAAGGGTAGCCAGCTACTTGATGGGGACGTGGAGCACCTTGCGCTCGCCGATGAAGCCCTCGAGGGTCTGCCCGATAGCTATAGGTCCGACACCTGCAGGGGTTCCCGTAAAGATGAGGTCGCCCATACGTAGCGTCTGGAAGCGACTCACATAGGCAATCAGCGCATCAAAGCTATGGATCATCTCTGAGCTATCGGCCTCTTGCACCACCTCTCCGTCACGCCGTAGCGAGAAGGCGATGGGGCGCTCGGGATAGCCCAGCTCCGTCTTATCCAGCCACTCGCCTACGACAGCCGAGCCGTCGAAGACCTTAGCCTCCAGCCACGGACGGCCCTCAGCCATAGCGCGTCGCTGGATGTCGCGTGCCGTAAAGTCAATACCCACCGTCACACGATCATAGTAGCGATGGGCGAAGCGCTCAGCGATGCACTTCCCTACCCGACTGATCTGGATGACCAGCTCCGCCTCATATTCGATGGACGAACCCATATCGGGGAGGAAGAAGGGCGTACGGGGCTTGAGTAGCGCATCGCCCTTGTGGAAGAAGAGTGGAGGAGTATCTACCGCCTGCTTAGGAAGGCCGAGCTGAGGTGCTTCGGCTACGTGCGGGCGGTAATTGAAGCCTACGCCTAAGATCTTCATCGGCTGGAGCGAGGCTTACTACTGGGGGTAGTAGGTTGACTTTCCTGGAGTGCCTTCATGCGGGTGAACATCAGTGCCAGGTGCGCATACATCGAGGTATTCTGCACGACGACATGGTCGGGCGTCTGGATACGAACGGGCGTAAAGTTCCACAGCGCACGGATACCAGCACGCACCAAGCGGTCAGTCATCAGCTGCGCTTGTAGGATAGGTACGGTGAGGATGGCGATCTCTATGCCTTCGCTCTCGATACGTGTCGCCAGCTCATCAATATGATAGACGGGGATCCCCGAGACTTCCGTACCGATGATATCCTCTGCGACGTCAAAGCCTGCGGTCACCTCAAGGCCGAACTGCCGTAGCCCCTTGTCCGAAAGGAGCCCAGAGCCCAAGCTCCCGACACCGACGAGGAAGGCCTGATGACGCTTCGTGAAGCCGAGGAATTCCTCGAGGTAGTTGATGAGAGCCTCCGTCTCATAGCCGACGCGTGTACGCCCCTGGAGCTCTACATACGAGAGGTCCTTCGCCACGAGCGCAGCATCGACCCCGACACCCGAAGCGATGCGGGGTGAGGAGACGTACTTATGTCCTTCTGTTTGGAGAAGCTTTACAAAGGAGAGATACCAAGGGAGTCGGCGCAGCGTCGGCTCGGGGATAATCCCATTGCGCTTCTTCTCGTCCTTAGATTTAGCCATTTATAGTCGTTTAAGTAAGTGATCTTATTCCTGATGAGTACAAATTTACGAATTCAATACGAAGCCTCGTAGTATACCCCTCCCCGACAAGAGCGCGACAGCCAGCTATCCTCTTATTGGATAACTGGCTGTCGCACTTAGTTAGGTCTATCGATCTCCGCAGAGAAGCGGAGTCTATTCGTCTTCGGAGGCTGATGCTGGAGGCTGGATACCGCCTGGCAGTGCCTTCTTCGTCTTGGCTCCCAGTGCCTTCAGCTTATCAAAGCGGCCGAGGATATCGCCACGACCATCACGGAGCTGACCCTTAGCTTCGCCAAACGCCTTCTGCGCATCCTCGAGCTTGCTCTCGATCTTCAGGAAGGTCTCGGAGAAGGTGGCGAACTTATCATACAGCTTACCCGCCTCATCGACGATCTGCAAGACATTGCGCTGCTGGCTATCACGCTGCCACATATCCTGCGCCATACGCAGGGCAGCGATGAGGTTCGTACCGTTGATGAGGACGACATTCTTCCGATAGGCTTCCTCCCAGAGCGTGGGATCGTGGGCGAGCGCTATGGTGTAGGCCGGCTCGTTGGGGATGAAGAGCATGACGAAGTTCGGCGAGCCCTCTGTGTACTCTTCGTAGCGCTTGCCTGAGAGCTCATTGATATGCTTACGCAGGCTGAGGAGGTGCTCCTTGAGTGCTTGGTCACGCTCTGCGTCTGTCTCAGCGGCGACATAGCGCGCATAGGCGGTGAGGCTGACCTTGCTGTCGATAACGATGGCACCCCGATTGGGGTAGCGGACGATGACGTCAGGGCGAAGTCCACCACGGTTATCTCCCGTCGTGATGACCGCTCCCGACTCATCACGCAGCGTCTCCTGCACGAAGTAATGCTCGCCACGGATGAGCCCGCTCTGATCAAGGATGCGCTCGAGGACCAACTCACCCCAGTCACCCTGCACCTTGCTATCACCACGTAGGGCACGCGTGAGGCTGGTGGTCTCCTGACTGATCTCCTGACTACGGAGGATGAGCTTCTCGATGGAGTCCTTGAGGTTGAAGCGTTCGCGGGCTTCTTCTTGATAGGTCTTATCTACCTGCTCACCGAAGCGCTTGAGATCCTCACGCAGCGGAGATAGAGTCTCCTTCGTGCGCTTGTCGAGGTCTTCGGTACGCTCGCGCATGATGTCATTCGCGACAGCACGGAAGCTATCGCGCAGCTCTTCGGCGAGCTTGCCCTTCTCTGCCTGGAGTTTTTCCAGCTCGGAGGCGAGGCTGGCACGCTCGGTCTTGAGGGCAGCAAGGCTCACAGCGGCTTCATCAGCCTTCTGCTGGAGGGCGTCGTAGCGCTGGCGAAGCTCTTGATGCGCCTCGGTGGTCGTCTGGAGCTTCGTCTCCAGCGTCTTGAGCTCGAGCGCCTTCTCATGCTCGGCACGCTCAGCGGCTGCAGCTACATCAGTCAGTTCTTTGATGCGCTTCCCTGCGTAGAGGAAGAGCACGAGGAAGACGAGGCAGAGTGCCCCAAGGAAGTAGATCATCGTCTAATAGGAAGGTAAGTGGATGTGTCAGCAGGGGAAGCCCCCCGTGAGATATAAAGATAAGGAGAAGGCTCGAGACAGCAAGAGTGCGCCTTAGAAGGCATCGTCAAGGAACGAGAGTGCCGCCTCGGACAGGGGCACACTGTGATCAATATGCACCAGCCGCTGATTACGACTACCACGGAAGTAGAGGCGCGGGTCAAGAAGGCTCTGGACGAAGGGGCCATCGACGAGCACATCGATGAACTCGAGCGCAGGGCGATGCGCCTCTGACTGCAGGAGGTACTCCACCGTATAGCCCGTGTAACACCAGATCGAGAGCCCCGTCTCACGTCGTAGGCGTGCTAAGAGCTTAGCGAGTGCCGTGGGGTCATAGAAGGGATCTCCCCCCGAGACAGTGATACCGTCCAGGAGAGAATTGCCCCGTATCTCCTCGATCATATCGCTGAGCACCTCCTCGGTAAGGGGAATACCCGCCTCGGCCGACCAGCTCTCAGGATTGTGACATCCCGGGCAAGCGTGGCGGCAACCGGCCAGATAGATCGAGTAGCGAAGGCCGGGGCCATCGCTGATACTCTCACGATAGACGTTGAGGAGGCGCACGGAGACGGGGGTGAGGAGTGGGATGGATAAGACGAAGCCTGGAGTCCGTCGGCGGGGAGCCGCCTCGGGACCCAGGCTCTTCGTCAGCTGCTTAATAGTATGAGTTGGGAGGATCAGTGATGCTTCACGCGGTCGCGTTCCTCTGCCTGCTTAGCAGAGTTCCAGCTCTCGAGGCTACCGGTGAGATAGCCTGTGATACGACGCAGACGAGCGATGCGATCGCTGGTACAGACGGGGCACTTATCGTAGATGATCCCACGATAGCCACAGTCCTGACACGTATCTACGGGGTGGTTGATCGAGCCGTAGCCAATACCCGTATCCTTCATTGTCTTGACGAGCTTGAGGATGACGGAGACATTCTTCTTCGCCTCACCGTCGAGCTCGATATAACTGATATGCCCACCAAGCGTGATCGCATGGAAGGGGGCTTCACGACGGATCTTGTCGTGCATACCGATCTCTTCGCGCACGTCGACGTGGAAGGAGTTCACATAGTAGTCGAGGTCATTGACCCCAGGGATGATGCCGTAGCGCTTGCGATCCATACGGGTGAAGCGCCCCGAGAGGCCTTCGGCAGGAGTAGCAAGGACGGAGTAGTTGAGGTGGTACTTCTGCTTGTACTCGCGCACCACTTCGTTGATCACCTGCACGGCATCATAGAGCGTCTGCCAAGAGCGGTCGCTGCGTCCATGGCCATCACCGTAGAGTGCCATCATCGCATTATGCCCACCGATGAAGCCGATACCGAGCGTGCCGCTGTCGAAGACCGAGCCCACTTCGTCCTGTGGAGCGAGGGCTGCACCACCCTTCCACACGTCATTGCCCATCATGAAGGGGAACTGACGAGCTAAGGCCGAGCGCTGGTAGAGGTAGCGCTCATGCAGCTGGTCGCCGATGAAGGTAGCCATCTCACGCACCGACTCGAGGAAGAGTACCCTCGCACGCTCCTGCTGCTGCTCCACGGGAGCCGTAGGGAGCTCACGCTGGGCACGGCGAGAGGCTTCGATAGCCAGTCGGGGCAGATTCATCGTCGTGAACGAGAGATTCCCACGCCCGACAGAGGTCTTGGACCCACAGACATTCTCGAAGACGCGCGTACGGCAGCCCATCGTAGCGATCTCATGCAGGTAGCGCTTCGGGTCATCAGCGCGCCAGAGCTCGTGCTGGTTAAAGGGCGTATCGAGGAAGACAAAGTTCGGGAAGAGGGCGTGCGACGTCGTCTTACACGCCAAGAGCAGGAGGTCGAAGTTCGGCGTCTCGAAGGTGTACTTCCCAGCCAGCGCACCAGCGAAGTCTGCCTGTGCCTTCGCATAGTCTGCCTCGGAGTAGTTCACGCCCTCCTTGACCTTGAAGATCTGGATGGGGAAGATAGGCACCTCGCCTTGGCCTAAGCCCTCGACGGTAGCAGCGAGGAGCTCACGGATGACCATCCGGCCCTCTTCGGAGGTGTCGGTACCATAGTTGACCGAGCTGAAGACGACCTGATTACCGCCACGCGAATGCATGGTATTCAGGTTGTGTACGAAGCCCTCCATCGCCTGATGGGTATCGCGCTTGGTGCGCTGATAGGCTTCTTCGAGGGCAAGACGCACGGCCGTAGCGGGGAGCTGACAGCCGATACGCTCAAGGCCGGCAGCGAGAGCTTCGGCTGCAGCATCGGTATGAGCGAGAGGGGGCTCGAGGTCACGGAGTGCTTCGACGAAGCCCTTACGCTCTTCGTCAGAAAAGCTTCTCCCCGAGAGGAGACTATGCGCATAGAGGAGGCGGTCGGCGAGCTGACGGATAAAGGTCTTACGCACGCCAGGGGCCATGAAGAAGTCGAAGGCTGGGATAGCCTGCCCGCCATGCTCTTCGTTCTGATTCGTCTGGAAGACGATCGTCGCAAGTGTGGCGTAGCTCTGGATATTCTGTGGGGTACGGATACTCCCATTCTTCGTGTGGAAGCCTCGCTCGAAGAGATCCGCCAGGTCGTACTGCACGCACGTAGCGGTCTTCGTAGGATAGTAGTCTAAGTCGTGGATGTGAATATCTCCCGCAGCGTGGGCACGAGCGAAGGGTGCCGAGAGGAGGTACTTCATCGCATAGTCCTTAGTCACCTCAGAGGCGAAGGTCATCATCTGCCCCGAGGGCGTGTAGGCACTCATGTTCGCATTGCCCAGATTGATATCATTCTTCTCGATGGAGACGATACCATCCATAGTGCGCTTGAGGGTCGTGCGCTTCTCACGCTGGACGGTGCGCCACTCACGATAGATGATGTACTTCTTGGCGACCTGAGGCGCGAGGTTCATCAGCTCAGCCTCGACACGGTCTTGGATCTCCTCGACAGCGACCTGAGCATTGCGATGACAGAGCTCGCTCTGGATGAGTGACTCGATACGGAGAGCATAGCCTTCTTCATCGATGAGGCCTGCGGCACGGAAGGCCTTATCGACAGCACTGCGGATCTTCTCGCCGTCATAAGGTTGCTGACTTCCATCCCGCTTGAGGATGTAAATCGACTCTTGTCCCATAGGATCTTAAGTAGTTGTGTAGTTAGGTTGTGGTTGGCCGACCCTTTCTTCCTCCCTGATCAAGGTGATTGATCTCTTCGGGGGAGCAACGTCGGGTACTGGGACAAATGTATGCATTTATCCATAGGGTTACACACATCCAAAGGGAAAAGTTATCCACAACCTCTACAGCCCGCTAAGCATCGGGGTATTGCTCCCGATATCAATCAGCGGTTACGGACCGATATGCCAAATTATCTCTCGACATCGAGAGAGGGAGGAAGGTTTTTCGCCCCTTCGAAAGGGAAAATATCCACCTGCCGAAAGTGGAAAACATAGCCCTTTTTTATGAGCCCCTCAAGTCCCCTACAGACAGCTACTATCAGCAGAGAAATACCCACCATTTTCACACCAAATCAACAAGCTATCCCACAGCACCATAGACACTACCTCCACTGATCAAAAAAGCGACCACTACTGGTCAGCGAGCGAACCAGTACTACTCACCCTATCGTACCAGTACTGGTTCCGTATATAGGTATATGAGTACGTGGGCAGAGCTATATAGGATGGCGAAGAAAGCTATATAGCTTTGGCTCGATTCCTATATAGCTTTCGGTGCGAAGCTATATAGCTCGGTGAAGTGACCTCTATCAGGTTGTTGCTCCGCGTAGGGATAAAAGTTGCGGACGAGTGGCAGATAAGTTTGGACTACGTACGTGGATCTAATATCTACGTACGTGGATATTTGGATTGACGTACCTGGTCTTTAAGACTACGTGCATGGATATGGAAAAACTACTACGTGAAGGCGCTTTTTTCTTCACGAGAACGATGCTTTTCCCTCCGCTGGATAAGAGGAATATGCGCGATAAGGCGAAGGGCTTGTGTGTCACTTCGGAGAGGCATATCGGGGAGCTGGGCGCCGATGCCTTAGCAGAATAAATAGTGGACAGGACTCTCGGCAACAGTCTCTTCCCTCTCAATAGAAGCGAAGCTGCGAGCTCTAATAGCCGCCCCTTCCCTCCCGTATCTATACGACACGCCCCACGCTGGATCGGACGATCACAACGCGGGGCATATATCGTAAGAATGGGAAGGAAGCGAGGCCGTAACCAGCCGAAGAGGCGAACTTAGATCATCGCTTCGACGGCCCAGACGAAGGCACGAAGCCCTTGGTCAGGCGTCGCTTCGTCCAGCACACGCAGGCGCTCCAGTAGCTCGGGCACACGCGTCTCGGGAGCGATGACGTACATCGCCGAGTTCATCGTAGGCCAGGCGTGGTCACCGATATGCGGCTCCCCCGTCTTCGAGCCACGGCCCTGAGCCCGCTCGAAGGAGGTGTAACCACGGAGGCTCATCTTAGTGAGCAGGCGCACGATGATATCGTGATAGGCCTGATTGTAGGTGATGAAAACGGTCTTCATCGGCTGCTCGGGGACGAACATTTGATACTTATCCATAGCGTGGTGGAGGGATTAGTGTTGGGCGGCAAGCGCCTTCTCTGCGGCGCGCGTAGCGAGCTTCTTCTCGAGCTTCTTGCGCTCACGGACGATACGACGAGCTTCGAGAGCAGCGTAAAGCGTGGGGATGAGGACGAGGGTCACCAGCGTGGAGATCGAGAGCCCCCAAGCGACCGTGATACCCATGGACTGCCACATCTCAGAGCCTTCACCTATACCGAGGGCCATAGGCACCATACCGAGGACGGTCGTAGCCGTCGTCATGAGCACAGGGCGCAGACGGGACTTACCGGAGGTCGTCACGGCCTTAGCGACGCCCATACCACGCTCGCGGCACAGACGGATGTAGTCAATGAGCACGATACCATTCTTCACCACGATACCGATGAGCATGATCAGCCCGATGAACGACATCGTATCGAGGGGCACCTGTGTGATCAAGAGACCAAGGAAGACCCCCGAGAAGGCAAAGGGCACGGAGAACATGATGACGAAGGGATCAACAAGGCTCTCGAACTGTGCCGCCATCACGATGAAGACGAGCATGATGATCAGAAGCATCAGCGTCGTGAGGTCACCGAAGGTCTCCTGCTGACTCTCATAAGCCCCCGTGATCTTGTAGCTCACATTGCCTGAGGGTACGGGGTGAACGGCGAGGACTTCGTTGAGCTTCCCGACGAGCTCGCTCAGCTGGACACCTGGCGTAGGCGTGAGGGAGAGCGTGATGACACGGCTACGGTCCTTACGCTCGATGGTAGGAGGCGTGAAGGCTTCGTCGATATGCCCCAGATCAGAGAGGCGAAGAGTCTTACTCTGAGGCGTATAGACCTGCAGGCTGGAGAGGTCTTGCAGAGACTGACGCGCCCCAGGAGCGAGGCTGACACGGATATCATACTCATTCCCATCCTCACGGAAGTACGAAGCGATGGTCCCATTGACAGCAGAGCGCAGATAGGAGGATGCCGAGGCTAAGTTCAGCCCGTTCTCGGCGAGCTTCTGGCGGTCGAAGACGAAGCGAATCTCAGGGACGTAGTCCTTACGGCTGATGGTGACACCCGAGGTCGTGCTACTCTTCTCCATCTCCTCACGGAGCTGACGCGCATAGGTATCGGTCTCGGAGAAGTCCTGACCATAGATCTCGAGCGTGACGCCACTTGTATTATTACCGTTGGCACCTCCGCCCGTCGTCACACTATACGAAGATAGTTCGGGGTAGGAGGCGAGGAGCTTACGGAGCTTATCAGACACTTCGTCCTGTGAGAGCGTACGCTCAGAGCGGGGACGCAGACCGATGTAGCCCGAGATGATATTGGAGCCATTGTCCTGTATGAGCGACCAAGAGTCGCCGTCACCAGCCTGCCCTACCGTCATGGATGCGGTCTGGATGGCGGGGATCTCCTCACGCATACGCTTGTCGAGGTCGAGGCTCAGACGACGCGTCTCATCGACACGGGTACCGACGGGGAGCTCGGCCGTAACCTCGATGAAGCCCACATCCTGCTTCGGCATGTACGAGGTCTTGATGAAGGTGAGGCTCGCAAGACTGAGAGCGAAGATCCCGAAGGCGATAGCCACAGTCGCACGGCGGTGACGGACGGCCCAGCCCAAGAGGTGAGCATAGAGCGCATCCAGCTTACCGAGGAAGGCATTGATAGGAGCGAAGATCTTCTCGGACAGTCGGCTCTTCTTCTCATTGCGCTTCAGGAGCTGCGAGGTGAGCATCGGCGTCAGCGAGAGAGCAGCTGCCGTAGAGACGATCATCACGATACTGATACTCCACCCCAGCTGGCGGAACATCAGCCCTGCTTCGCCAGGCATCATCGTCAGCGGCAGGAAGACGGCGAGCATCGTCAGCGTAGAGGCGACGACCGAGATACCGACCTCATTGGTAGCATGTACAGCTGCTTGCTTGGGATAGCTCCCACGCTCGATGTGCGTCGTGACGTTCTCCAGTACCACGATAGCATCGTCGACGACCATACCGATGGCGATGGAGAGCGAGGAGAGCGATATGACGTTCAGTGAGTTACCCGAGATGAGGAGGTAGATGAACGAGGCGACGAGCGATATCGGGATCGTGAGGACGATGATGAAGGTCGCACGCCAGCGCCCGAGGAAGAAGAGGACGACGAGCACCACGATCACGAAGGTGATGATGATGGTCTCTTGGAGCGAGTCGATCGTATTGACGATGAAGCACGAGGTATCGATGAGGTAGCCGATCTTGACGTCCGAGGGGAGGTTCTGCTGGATCTCAGGGAGGGCAGCACGGATCTGGCGGGCGATCTCGACAGAGTTCGAGCCTTCCTGCTTTGTGATCATGACGATAGCACCGCTCTTCCCATTGACGAAGTTCTCCTGCCGGCGCTCCCCGACGGTATCCTTGATCTCTGCGACGTCGCGCAGATAGATGTCCTTCCCGCCGACACTCGTCACGATGATCGAGCCGAGCTGCATAGGATCGGTGAATTCCCCCTGCACACGGATGGAGTTGGTACGCGAGCCGAGGTCAATCTGCCCCGCAGGGATGTTCACATTCTCTGCACCGATAAGCTGGGAGATCTGCGCCAGAGTGAGGTGGTAAGCCTCGAGCTTCGTGGGGTCACAGTAGACCTGCACGACTCGCTTAGAGGCACCGGAGATATTCACCGTACCGACGCCATCGATGCGCTGCAGGCGGTTACTGACACGGTCTTCCAAGAGCTTCGACAGCCCCGAGGCACTCTCCTCGGACTCGACCGAGAGGATGGCCACGGGGATCGAGCTCGTACTGAACTTAAAGATCGTCGGCTTCTTAGCCCCCGCAGGCAGATAGTCCGAGATCGCATCGAGCTTGTCACGGATATCATTCGTAGCCTCAGCGATGGCGGTACCAGCGCGGAACTCCAGCGTGATGACCGAGGAATTATCCTGACTCTTCGAGGTAATATGCTTGAGACGGTCGATACCATTGAGCGAGTTCTCAAGGGGCTTGGAGATGTTCGTCTCGATATCCGCAGCGCTGGCACCGGGATAGGAGGTGACGACCATGACGTTGGTCGTCTCGGTCTTCGGCATCAGCTCGACGGAGAGTCGAGAGAGTGCGAAGAGCCCAAGTACCGCTATCGCCACATAGATCAGGGCGGTAGTGATGGGCTTCCGTACGGCGGTTTCGTAAATACTCATAGCAGACGCTTAGCTGAATTACTTACGGAGCTTGACAGAGAGCCCGTTCTTGAGATTAGAGGGCGCAGAGGTGATGACCTGATCTCCAGCATTGAGCCCGCTGACGACCTCATAGAGATCACCCTGCTGCTGACCAAGCTCTACCGCACGGTAGACGGCCTTGCCAGCAGAGAAGACATAGACATAGCGTGCACCGCTACCAGCCTGACGGACGATAGCCTTGTCGGGTACGGTGAGGGCTTCCTTCGTACCGAAGTCAAGGTGTACACGGGCATACATCCCTGGGCGGAGCTTGAGATCCTTGTTCGCTACCTCGATCTCGGTAGATACCGTATGCGTGACGGGGTCAAGCGTGGGGAAGATATTCGTGACGATACCGCTGAAGGTCTCTTTGCCGAGGGCATCGACGGAGAGGGTCGCTGCTGCCCCCTTCTTCAGGTAGGAGTAGTACTGCTCGGAGACACCGATGACAGCCTTGACCGGTGCTATCTGCTGGATGACGACGACAGGGAGCTGGGGAGAAGTCATATCCCCATTGTCGTAGTTCTTCGCCGTGACGAAGCCACTGATAGGGCTACGCAGTACGGTGTTCTCCGCAGCGTTGCCGTAGGCGAGCTTCGCCTGATCGACAGCACTCTTAGCCTGCTCCCACTGCGCCTTCGACACGCCACCGACCTTGTAGAGCTCGTCCATACGGGCGAAGTTCGTCTTAGCGTCAGCGAGCTGGATCTGTGCCTGTGATGCCTGCGTAGCCTCCATACGAGCCACGGCCTGACCAGCGCCTACACGGTCACCGACCTTGACGAGGAGCTGCTTGAGGCGACCGCCAGCCTGCGCGGTGATGTTATTGATCACCCTAGCTTCGAGCTGGGCGGTGAACTCCTCCGAGAGGCTCAGCGCACGCATCTCTGCGGGAGCTACCTCGACGAGGCGAATGGTGTCAGCACTCTGCTCTTCGGTAGCCTTACTCGAGGACGAGGAGGAGCAGCTGGCGAGGAGCCCAGCACTCAAGAGGGCAAGGCTCAGGGTCTTAATGGTCTTCTGCGAGATCATCTTCTTATCTTATTCTTATAGTTTGTACAATGGGAAAGAGGGAAGGCAGGGATGTTACTTCACTTCCACAGGAAGGCCCTCGCCCTTGAGAGCATCGAGGGAGTAGACAGCGACCATATAGTTATAGATGGCCTGACTGTAGTTGAGACGAGCTTGCAGGAGGGCGGTCTCGGCATCATTCAGTTCGAGAAGGGTACCCGCACCGCTCTTGTAGCGTACCTCAGCGATACTATGACCACGCTCTGCCGTAGCCACGGCGTCCTGCGCGGAGACGAACTGCTCGAGGGCCGTCTTCTGCTCACTCACGCTATTCATCAGCCCGAGACGAAGCTGGCTCTCTGCAGCTACACGCTGAGCTGTCAGCTGACGGATCTGAACCTCGGTGGAGCGGACATCATTGCCACGCGCACCACCATTATATATAGGCACGTCGAGCGAGAGGCCTATCGTAGAGAAGGGGCTCCAGCGCTTGCGGTCGTCAAGATGGAATTTATCCGAAGCAAAGCTATACTGATAGGTAAAGCTCAGCGAGAGCGTCGGCATATAGGCCATGCGCTTGACGTGGAGTGCAGCATCAAGCTGGCGACCCTGTCGGTCGAGCTGACGCAGCGTACTATTGTCTTGTAGCGAGATCGCAGCGCTCTCGGTAGGGAGGTGCTGATAGACACGATCCTTGTAGTCGGCCAGATGCTCGGTGACGGTGATGGGGGTCTCGAGAGGCACTCCCATGACGACCTTCAGCTTCGCCTCAGCAAGACGCACGGCGGTACGGGCTGCCACGACATTCGGTAGGACGTTCTTCATCTGCGTCTCCATACGGATCTTGTCGTACTCGGCGACGAGCCCGTGCTGGTACTTATTCGCGATATCCTTATAGTTGGCCTGCGCATTGGCATAGTTCGCCTCCAGCACGCGTAGGGATTCCTGTGCGAGGAGGACGGCCATATACGCCTTCTTCACCTCAGCCACCAGATCGATCTTCGAGCCGTGTGCCTTCTCTTCGGCCAGCGCCACGGCCTCCTTATCCAGCTTGAGTGAAGCCCAGAGCTGCGGAGCGATGAGCACCATACCCGCATTGACACCGCCCTGCAGAGAGTGCGTCTGCCCCATCTCGATCCCGTCATCGGGGAAGAAGCCCCCCATGGGAGAGCCCGAGCCGCCCATATCACCGAAGTAGACCTTCTGCTTCTTGAGCATATAGCTATAGGAGCCCGAGAGGCTGACCTTCGGCAGGAGTGAGCCACGATTCTTCTTCTGATCATACTTCGCCCCGTCGATACCGAGGAGGGTAGCTTGTAGCGTAGGGCTCTTCTCCAGAGCGATGCGTACAGCATCATTGAGCGTGAGGGAGAGCTGATCCTTGGTGATGATCATCTCCGTCTCAGCGGGCTTATCTTGCGCCTGTAGCGTCGCAGGCAGGGCAATGATCCCGAGTGCTAAGGCCCACATACTGGGCTGCCAAAGCTTCGGGGAATTTATCTTACTCATACATTATATAGTAATAGGTCCTCGCGCATACACGAGGTGCACTTCTCCTTCACAACACAGGGGAGATACGTTCGTTCACACAAAGATACAAATAGCGAAGAATGAACTATTCTTAGCGTAATATGGTACAACATCCGCCCATTTCCCCGCAGCAGCATCCAGCCCATCCAAGCGCGAGATCTCCCTACCCTCCCATAGTGTCATCCACCTTGGCTCCGGAAGGGTGGTAGCACCACTTCATCGAGGGGGTGATATGAACCTATATGGGTCAGTGGGTGGACCTATATTGGTCGCCCGACGAATCTATATAGGTCAGCCAGTGAACCTATATAGATCCACCCACTGACCAATATGAGACTATTGCTCCGCGTAGGGAGAAAAGTTGTGGACGAGTGGCAGATAAGCTTGGGCTACGTACGTGGATCTAATATCTACGTACGTGGATATTTGGACTGACGTGCCTGGTCTTTAAGACTACGTGCATAGATAGAAGAATACCACTACGGGAAGGCGCTTTTTTCTTCACGAGAAGGACACTTTTCCCTCCGCTGGATAAGAGGAATACGACCTGCAGATTAGGAGGGTACTTTGATGCGGAGCCCCTGGAAATCTCATCACAAAATAAAACAAATGTGGTATCTTTGTAGTTGATTAGGTGCACGATGCTCTCTCGGGTGTCGTGCGCGCATGCCTTGATGCGCTCCACCATCCATCCCTACGACACGGGACTCGTAAGGTCGGTGTGCCCCACTGAAGACAACACAGGGAGCACCATATATTATAGAGATAGGGATAGGATGCCATGAGTGCTTCACGGACTTCGCAAGCATAAGTAGGAATAGTAAACCGTCGCACGTGCTACACTCCCCGAGCGGGCCACGTGGGCTTCGTCGTCTTGTCCCCTACTCCACATGCAGGAGAGGCGATGAGCAGAATGAGCCGGACAATTAAGAAGTAGAAGAATGAGACAGCTAAAGATTTCGAAGTCGATTACTAATAGAGAGAGCCAGTCCCTGGACCGCTACCTCCAGGAGATCGGCCGAGAAGAACTGATCACTATCGAAGAAGAGGTAGAGCTTGCCCAGGCCATCAAGCGTGGCGACCGCAAGGCTCTTGACAAGATGACCCGTGCCAACCTCCGCTTCGTCGTATCAGTAGCTAAGCAGTACCAGAACCAAGGGCTCTCCCTGCCTGACTTGATCAACGAGGGCAACCTCGGGCTGATCAAGGCCGCTGAGAAGTTCGATGAGACCCGAGGCTTTAAGTTCATCTCCTACGCCGTATGGTGGATCCGTCAGTCCATCCTGCAGGCGCTCGCAGAGCAAGCCCGTATCGTCCGCCTGCCACTCAACCAGGTCGGTACGCTGAACAAGATCACCAAGGCCCTATCAAAGTTCGAGCAAGAGAACGAGCGTAAGCCCTCCAGCGAGGAGCTCGCTAAGGAGCTCGGCATCCCCGAAGACAAGATCACCGATACCCTCAAGGTATCTGGTCGCCATATCTCCGTAGACGCTCCCTTCGTCGATGGTGAGGACAATAGCCTCCTCGACGTGCTCGTCAACGAAGACGCCCCCAACGCAGACCGCACCCTGATGAACGAATCCCTCTCGAAGGAAATCGATCAGGTGCTGATGAACCTCTCCGAGCGCGAAGCTGAGATCGTCAAGCTCTTCTTCGGTATCGGTGGTGGTCAGGAGATGACCCTCGAGGAAATTGGTCTGAAGTTCGGCCTCACTCGCGAGCGTGTCCGCCAGATCAAGGAGAAGGCTATCCGCCGTCTACGTCAGGAGAGCTTCTGCGCCTCCCTCAAGCCCTACTTAGGCTAACGCCTCACATTCGCCTACGCCCATCTCCCCCTAAGGCAGGAGAAGCAAAGCGCCCATCTATATGGCTACGCACGGGCTCTCGTGCGTAGCCATTCTTCTTTTTAGCCCATTCGTTGCCCTACATCACAGGGCACACCTTCCTCCTCATACCAAGATCTATGAAGCGACGCCGTACATTCGATCTGGTCAGCTACCTCCAGCGCCTGCACCTCCTGCCCGAGCGCCTCACGCGCAAGACCGAGGCGGAGGACCTCCTCAAGCAGCTCTACGACCACGAGAAGAGCACAGGTAAGGCTCCCGACCGCCTCACCTCGCGCGACCTTCACCTCTCACCCGAGCAACTCGAAGCCCTACAGCGTGAGCTGGAGCGTGAGGGACTCACCGAGCCTGGAGCCCTGCGCCTCACCGAAGCAGGCCGACAGCGTGCCCTCGAGCTGACACGTGCCCACCGCCTCTATGAGCTCTATCTCGCCGAGCACTCGGGCTATACCCCCGAGGACTGGCACCGCATCGCCCACACCGAGGAGCACAAGCTCACCGAGCGTGAGCATGAGCGTATCGCCCGCCTGCTGGGCAACCCACTCTTCGACCCACACGGCGACCCCATCCCCACGAGCCAAGGAACCGAGCCTGCTATACCGCACAGCCTCTCTATCGAAGAGCTAACAGAAGGTCAGTGGTACTACGTCGAGCACATCGAGGACGACGAGCCCGAGAGCTTCCGCCTACTGATCGACGCAGGACTGACACGTGACTCTCTCTTCCGACTCAATCGCCTCGAGAGCGCCCGCTCACAGATCTACTACGAGGGAGAAGCCTTAGAGCTCCCGACCTTCGCCTTTGTGGCTCTTACCCTTCGCCCCGCCAAGGAGGAAGAGCTGAAGGAGAGCCACTCCGAAGACACGATACGCCTGACCCGACTGCCCGAGGGCACGGAGGCCACAATCCTCGGCCTCTCCCCCTCCTGCCGCGGAGCTATGCGCCGCCGTCTCATGGACCTCGGCTTCGTACGTGGCAGCTCGATCCGCATCGATATGCACAGTCCCTTAGGCAATCCCACGGCTTATATCGTGCGTGGAGCCGCTATCGCTCTACGCCATGATCAGGCCCGATACATCCTCATCCAACGTCCCCATGCATCAGCAACCGAATAACTCCGCCTGCGCCTCTTGCGCCGCCTGCCCCGCCTCTACCCTGCAGCGCCGTGGCGAGCACACCGAGGATGCGCGCTTCACCATCGCTCTAGCGGGGAACCCCAACACAGGGAAGAGCACCGTCTTCAACGCCCTCACCGGCCTCAAGCAGCACACGGGCAACTGGCCCGGCAAGACCGTAGGTAAGGCCGAGGGGTCGTTCGCCTACGCCGGCGACGTATATACCATCATCGACCTCCCTGGCACGTACTCCCTCTCCTCCACGTCGGAGGATGAGGAGATCGCACGTGACTTCATCCTCTTCTCACGCCCCGACGTGACGGTCGTCGTAGCGGATGCGACCCGCCTGGAGCGCAATATGAACCTCCTCCTGCAGGTGCTCCAGATCACCGACAAGGCTGTACTCTGCGTCAACCTCCTCGATGAGGCACGGCGCAACAAGATCGAGATCGACCTCAACGGCCTCTCCCGTCGCCTCGGCATCCCCGTCGTCGGGGCGAGTGCACGCTCAGGGAAGGGCATCGACACGCTTCTCGCGACGGTACGTGGAGTAGCCCTCGGCGAGATCCCCTGCACGCCCTACCGCAAGAGCCGCCTACCCGAGCGCACCGAGCAAGCCATCAGTGCGCTCGAGGCCGAGATACAGAAGCTCTATCCCACCGTGCCGAATAGTCGCTGGGTAGCCTACCGCCTCATCGAGGAAGATCCCTCGATCATCAGCCGCTTCGACAAGCCTGAGCTACTCGACTTAGCCCGTCGCGTGCATATCGAGATCGGGGAGAATTTCCACGACCAGCTCACTGAAGCGATCTATGCTGATGCCTATCGTATCTGCTCCGAGGTCGTCGTGCAAGCCTACGCCTCGGGCCGTCTACCACTCGACGTGCGGCTGGATAGGATCCTCACCAGCCGCCTGTGGGGCTTCCCCATCATGCTGCTCCTGCTGGGTGGTGTCTTCTGGCTCACGATCATCGGCTCGAACTATCCCTCCTCACTCCTCAGCGATATCCTCGTCGGGACGCTCCATCCCTTCCTCAAGACCACACTCGCTGGCTGGGGCAGTCCCTGGTGGCTGACGGGCTTCCTCATCGACGGCGTGTACCTCTCCACGGTATGGGTCGTCTCGGTGATGCTCCCGCCGATGGCGATATTCTTCCCGCTCTTCACCCTCCTCGAGGACTTCGGGTATCTCCCCCGTGTCGCCTTCAATCTCGACGAACTCTTCCGTCGCAGTGGCGCCCACGGCAAGCAGGCCCTCACGATGAGCATGGGCTTTGGCTGTAATGCTGCTGGCGTCGTCTCTACCCGCATCATCGACAGTGAGCGCGAGCGCCTCATCGCTATCATCACGAATAACTTCTCGCTGTGTAATGGTCGCTGGCCGACACAGATCCTCTTAGCCTCGCTCTTCATCGGGGCTGCCGTGCCGACAGCCTACGCTGGACTGGCGAGCATCGGTGCGGTACTCACCATCGTCTTGCTCGGCATCGGGGTCATGTTCGCCTCCTCATGGGTACTCTCTCACACGGTGCTGCGAGGCGAAGTATCGACCTTCCACCTCGAGCTACCGCCCTACCGTCCACCGCAGTTCTGGCGTACACTCTATACCTCGGTCATCGACCGCACACTCATCGTCCTCTGGCGTGCCCTCGTCTTTTCCGCTCCTGCTGGAGCCCTCATCTGGCTGACGTGCAATGTGCAGATCGGAGGCGAAAGCATAGCAGCGCACCTCATCCGCCTACTCGACACGCCGGGCTACTTCATGGGGCTCAATGGCGTGATCCTGCTGGCTTACCTGCTGGCTATCCCCGCGAATGAGGTCGTCATACCCACAGTGCTGATGCTGACGACGCTGATCATCGGCGGTGCTGGGGGCGATGCTGGCGTACTGATGGAGGGCGGCGATGCAGAGACCTTCGCTATCCTACAGAGTGGTGGCTGGACGCTCATGACGGGTGTCTGTATGATGCTCTTCTGCCTCCTGCACCACCCTTGTAGCACCACGATCTACACGATCTACAAGGAGACCCACAGCATTCGCTGGACGCTCCTCTCGGTGCTCCTTCCCCTCGGCCTCGGGATCATCACGACGGTCATCGTGGCTGGTCTCTGGCGCTTCCTCTCGTAGACGGGCATCACGACTCCATAAGATAAAGGCTGAGCCCTCCCGCTGTGGGAGGGCTCAGCCTTTATTTATTCGATGGATCCGAGGGCGTTAGCGCTCCGTCTTATCCTTTTCGTCCTTGGGGTAATAGCCGTACTCGGCATGATCACGGCGTCGCTCGCGGTAGCGCAGCACGAGGAAGAGCAGGACGATGACCAGTAGCGTACCGCCCATGACAGCGAGCCACTGCACGCCTGCAGGATCCGAGAGTGATGCACCCTTGGGATAGAGGTACACCCCGAGGACGACGAGATAGAGGAGGAGCAGGAGGACGCGGAGCTTGATCGACTTCATACTGCTGAGGGAAGATTAAAGTTCGGTGGAAGAAGGCGTGACGAGGGCAAGGAGTGCCTCGAGGTAGTGACGACTATTGGAGAGACGTGGCACCTTGTGCTGCCCACCGAGCTTGCCTTCGCTCTCGAGCCAGCGGTGGAAGAGTCCCTTCGGAGCAACGTCTACCGTGAGCGGAAGGAGCGTCATATCCTCATAGCGCTTAGCATCGTAGTCGGAGTTCAGTGCACGCAGAGCAGTATCGAGGTCGGAGGTAAATGCCGCGAGGTCACGGGGAGCCTCCTCGAACTCAATGAGCCACTCATGGCGGCCCTTCCCTTCGTCGAGGAAGAAGCGTGGCGCAGCCGTGTATTCGCTCACGCGTGCACGGCCATCACGACGGCAGGCTTCGCTCAGTGCCGCATCGGTATTGGCGACCATCACCTCCTCACCAAAGGCATTGATGAAGTGCTTCGTGCGCCCCGTGATGACGATGCGGTAGGGGTGGAGCGAGGTGAAGCGCACCGTATCGCCGATGATGTAGCGGTAGAGACCACCCAGAGTCGAGATGACCATGGCGTAGTCACGCCCGAGCTCGACCTCCTCCAGACGGAGAGCACGACAGCTCGAGTAGTCGCCCGAGGCGGGTAGCTCATCCAGCGGGATGAACTCGTAGAAGATCCCATAGTCCAGCATCAGGAGCATCCCCGCCTCAGCTGGGTCATCCTGGATAGCGAAGAAGCCCTCACTGGCATTGTACGTCTCCTCGTAGCGCATACGCTCAGACGGGATAAGTTCGGCGTAGGTACTGCGGTAGGGAGTGAAGCTAATCCCCCCGTGGAAGAAGACCTCCAGGTCGGGCCATACTTCGGTGATCGACTCGCGCCCCGTAGCTTGGAGCACCTCCTTCAGTAGGACGAGCATCCACGAAGGCACACCCGAGAGACTGCCCACACGTGCGGTGGCGACCTCCTGCACGATGGCCTGCATCTTCGCTGTCCACTCGCTCATCAGGAGCGTCTCGCGCGAAGGCACACGGAGCATATCTCCGAGAAGTGGCATGTGCTCGACGAGGATAGCACTCAGGTCACCCGAGAAAGCCTTGCCTCCGCTCAGGGGCATAGGGCTGTGACTCCCCCCGAGGACGAGCCCCTTCGTCGAGAAGAAGCGGGAGTCGGGGTAGTTCCTCAGATAGATCCACAGCGCATCGCTCCCACCACGATAGTGGCAGTCCTGCAGATGGAGATAGGGTACGGGGATGTACTTACTGCGGTCGCTTGTCGTACCGCTGGACTTGGCGAACCACTGGCAAGACCCAGGCACGAGGACATCACGCTCGCCATGGGTCATACGCTCGATATCGTCCTTCAGCCCCTCGTAGTCTACGATGGGCACATCGGTGCAGTAGGAGCTGTACGTAGTCTTGCGGGTAAGTCCATAGCGATGCCCAAAGTCAGTGCGGGCTGCACGGGCGAGGATATGGCGGAGCTGCTCAGCTTGAAGCTCTTCGGCACGTGTGGCATACTGCTCGATACGGCGTAGACGAAGCTTCGCCACCTGATAGACGAGACTGGTCTTGAGATCCATAGACTAAGAGAGGGGGGTATGGGGATAGTTCTCACGCTTGGCGAGTGCACGGCGCACGTCCTCTACCTCGAGATAGCGGGTATAGAAGGCGGACTCGCGGGCATGGAGTGCACGCTGCCAGCTCCCGACGGGGCAGAGATGGCGCAGGCGACGCCAGCGGAGATAAGCATTGTAGTGACGGAGAAAGGTGGGAGCACTCATCCCCTCAGTGCGCTGGGCATAGCGCAGTGCCAGCTTCGGTAGGCGGTGAAGCCAGAAGCTATCGCAGGCGGCCTCGAGGGCTGGCTGTACTACAGCAGGATCCCAGCCTCTCGCCTCAGCATAGGCACGTCCAAGAGCCTCAGTAGCACGCGGATGGGCGAAGAGGCGATCGAGATTGCGGATACTCGCACGCAGGCTCAGCGGAGTAGCGGTGAAGTGCATACGGTTCAGATCGACGAGCATGAAGGTGTACTCCTCCTTCGCGCGATCATATACATATACATAGGGGATATTCCCAGGCGAGAGATCTTCGTGCACGATGCCGCACTCGTGGAGCTCGGCGAGGAAGGTAGCCAGCGCACACGTCAGCGACGCATTGACTTCACCCGAGCGAGCCTCATGCTGAAGATCAGCCCCCGTGAAGGCGAGGTAGCGCATGACGTAATAGCTGTCCTCGAGACCGCCCAGCGCGCTCCGCTCTTCGGCATAGCCGATAGGCTCGGGCGTAGCAATACCATAGGCCGAGAGCTGTACGGCATTCAGCAGGGAGCGCCGTGCCTTGCTGGAGTTCGTCCAGCCGTAGTAGAGGCGACGCAGGAGCGACAAGCGCCCGAAGTGCTTGATCGTGAAGTCCCCCTCGGGGCACTCGACTCGATAGAGGACATTGCGCCCGCGGTAGATCTCGGTGATATGCACCGCAGGAGGGAGCTCGCTGCTCCCCCCTTCGTGGAGGTGAATATAGCCGAGGAGCTGGGTCAGAAGGGCCTCACCCTCGGGGACAACGCTGTGATATCGGAGCAAATCTTTCGTATCATTAGGGGCGAAGACCTTCGCCGTGGTTCAGTAGCAAAGATACAAACTATCCCCGCCCATTGCTTGGAGCGCGAGGCTCCTGCATCAAAATCGCCTCCTCATCGGCAAGCCGTATGGAGGCAAAGTTGATCTGCAAACCACTATTTGTTTGGTACACGAATGAATAGTGGAGCCTGCTACCGAGAGTCCTGCCCTCTATTTATTCTGCTAAGGTATCGCGCACCCAGCCCCCCGATATACCTCTCCGAAGTGACCGAGCAAGCCCTTCGACTTATCGCAAGTATTCCTCTTATCCAGCGGAGGGAAAAGCATCGTTCTCGTGAAGAAAAAACCGCCTTCACGTAGTGGTATTCTTCTATCTACACACGTAGTCTTAAAGACCAGGCACGTCAGTCCAAATATCCACGTACGTAGATATTAGGGCCACGTACGTAGTCCAAACTTATCTCCCACTCGTCCGCAACTTTTATCCCTACGCGGAGCAACAACCTAATAGAGGTCCCTTCACAAAGCTATATAGCTTCGCACCGAAAGCTATACGGAATCAATCCAAAGCTATATAGCTTTCCTCGCCATCCTATATAGGTCGGAGCGCAAAGCAATATAGGTTACCACCACTCCCTATTATTGCAGGGCACTATGGAAGAGCTATCTTTGCAGATACTCGGAATATCTTCACCCTCTAAATAGTTAGATACGAAAGCACTATGCGAATGACTAACCAGGGCTTACGCTCTACGGCACTCGCCTTGTCCCTCTCCCTGACGAGCCTCTTCGCGACTCAGACAGAGGCGGCTGTGGATAGCCTTCAGCTCATCCCACGCCCCGTAAGCGTCACCTATGGCACGGGCACGCTCCGTCTGCCCCGCACCTTCCGTCTCTCCGCTGGAGCACCTGCCTCCCTCAGCGACGGACTCAAGAAGCAGTCCTTCACCACGACCGCTGCCAAGGGCCGCATGAAGGGTCTTATCACGACCCGTCTCGATGCCTCCGTCCCAGGCCTCGAAGGCTACCGCCTCGAGATCGGCAAGCAGGGGATCACCCTCACTGCTCGTGATGAAGCGGGTCTCCGACAGGGTACGCAGTCCCTCCTGCAGATCACCCAGCAGTACGGAGGAGCCCTACCCTACCTCACCATCACTGACTCAGCACGCCTGGCCTACCGCGGGGTGATGCTCGACGTCTCGCGTCACTTCATGAACCGCGATATGATCATCCGTCTCTTGGATGAGATGGCTCGCTATAAGCTCAACCGCTTCCACTGGCACCTCGTCGACGGTGGGGGCTGGCGCTTCCCCTCGAAGAAGTACCCCCTCCTGACGAAGAAGGCTGCCTTCCGCACAGTAAGTGACTGGGACCAGTGGTGGCAGAAGGATCGCCGCTTTGTCGACGAAGGCACCCCTGGGAGCTACGGCGGCTACTACAGCCTGGAGGACATCCATGCCGTGCTCAACCACGCCACCCGCCTCGGCATCACGGTCATCCCCGAGATCGAGCTCCCTGGACATAGCAACGAGATCTTCGCTGCTTATCCCGAGCTGAGCTGTCTCAACGAATCGGCATTCGAGAACTCCGACGTATGTATCGGGAATGAGAAGACCTTCAAGTTCTTTGAAGATATCCTCGACGAAGTCATGGCGATCTTCCCCTCGAAGTATATCCACATCGGTGGTGACGAAGCTACGATGCAGCACTGGAGCAAGTGCGCCAAGTGTCAGGCACGCATGAAGAGCGAAGGTCTCAAGGACGACCACGCGCTCCAGAGCTATATGATCCGCCGTATCGAGAAGTACCTCAACAGCAAGGGGCGCAAGCTCATCGGCTGGGATGAGATCCTCATGGGTGGTCTCGCTCCCGATGCTACGGTCATGAGCTGGCGTGGCGAAGAGGGCGCTATCCAGGCTGCCAAGGAAGGCCACGATGTCATCCTCACCCCCAATAGCCACGTCTATCTGGACCTCTATCAGCGTGAGTCCGACCACGAGCCCCGCGCTAATGGCGGCTTCATCCCTCTGGAGAAGATCTATTCGTACAACCCCGTACCTAAGGAGCTGACGCCTGCCGAGACCAAGCACGTCCTCGGTGTGCAGGCCAACCTCTGGACGGAGTACGTCCTCGATGAGCCCCATGCCGAATACATGCTCTTCCCCCGTATCCTGGCACTCTCGGAAGTCGCATGGACGCCTCAGCAGGATCGTGACTATAAGAGCTTCCTAACGCGTGTGAACTACCACGTCCCTGCACTCAAGGAGCGTGGCATCAACGTCTATCCTCTGCGCCGTATCGCCGCCATCAATGAGGTCGACACCGTGAAGCACCTCGTCTCTGTAAGCCTCGACAGTGAGCGCCCCACAGCCGACATCCGCTACACGACGGACGGCACAGAGCCCACAGCTCGCTCACCTCGCTACACGGGTACGCCTCTTACCTCACGCGACTCCCTCATCGTCAAAGCCCGCCTCTTCGAGGGCGACAAGATGATCGAGGCCGCTCCTATGATCTCCTTCCGCACCGACTACCACAAGGCTATCGGCAAGAAGATCACCTACAATGACTGCACGTGGAATGAGCGCTACCCCGCAGGTGGCTCACGCGCCCTCATCGACGGTGTGCGTGGTACGCCCACCTACCTCGATGGTCGCTGGCAGGGCTTCACCTCACCTATGGACGTGACGATCGACCTCGGTGCCGTGACGGAGCTCAGCCATATCTTCGCCAAGTTCATGCAGGAGCGCGTCCAGTGGGTCTACATGCCCGGTGATGTAGAGATCCTCCTAAGCGACGACGGCGTGAACTTCCGTAGCGTAGCTCTCCAGAAGACGCTCACCTCTGAGGATATCTATAAGCCCGTCTTCGAGACCTTCTCCTTCCCGATGAAGGAGCGTGCGCGCTATGTCCGCGTGAAGGCAAGCAACAACCGCTCGGCTGGTCACTTCATCTTCTGCGACGAGATCATCGTGCACTAAGCCTCCCGATAGCCACAGCGGCTATACCATAATATATATATATGACACCGTCCCCAGACGAGCGAGATACCGCTCATCTGGGGACGGCTCGTATAGGACCTCTCCCCTCATCGACCTCCCTCCTACCGCTAAGCGATAAGCCTACTTCCGCGATAAGTAGGGAAAAGTTAATAACTTTGTGCCGAGTATGCGCCCGTGGATCCAGACGGAGAACGGGCATTCCACAGCACCTCTTCAGGGCGATTGCATAGCCCACCAATGAAGGGGTGACAGATGATAAATTATTAGATGAAACATAAGATCAAGTCCTTGCTTTGGCTGACCTTTGCACTGGTCTGGATAAGCATCTTAGGCGGTATCTTCGCTATTTCCATGGGGTGGATAGGCTACCTGCCCCCGATCGAGCAGCTTCAGAACCCGATCGACAAATACGCCTCACAGGTCCTCGCCGCTGATGGTGAGGTCATCGGTTCCTATGCCCACGGGGGCTCCAACCGCGTCCTCGTTGACTATAAGGACCTCTCCCCCAACCTCGTCAAGGCCCTCATCGCTACGGAAGACGTCCGCTTCGAGGGGCACTCGGGTATTGACTTCCGTTCGCTCGCCCGTGCCATCTTCAAGACGGGTCTCCTGCAGCAGAAGAGCGCAGGGGGGGGTAGCACCATCACCCAGCAGCTGGCTAAGATGCTCTACTCTCCTCCCAGCTCCAACTTCTTCACCCGTATGATGAAGAAGCCCGTGGAGTGGGTCATCGCAGCTAAGCTCGAGCGCTACTACACGAAGGAGGAGATCCTGGCGATGTATCTGAACCAGTTCGACTTCCTCTACAACGCCGTAGGGATCCGCTCGGCTGCCTTCACCTACTTCGGCAAGACGCCTGCTGAGCTTAACCTCCAGGAGTCAGCGATGCTGATCGGGATGTGTAAGAACCCCTCTATCTACAACCCCATCCTCCGAGCTAATAGCCCCCTCCCCATGGAGCGACGCAACACCGTCTTCCAGCAGATGGAGAAGGCTGGCTACCTCACAGAGCGCGAAGTCGACTCCCTCTCACGCCTCCCCATCAAGACGTCCTTCCACCGTATGGACCACAAGCAGGGTATAGCCCCCTACTTCCGTGAGCACCTGCGTAAGATCATGATGGCAGACAAGCCCGACCGCAGCGACTATGCTTCGTGGCAGTACGATAAGTTCCGCGACGACAGCATCCAGTGGGAGACCAACCCGCTCTACGGCTGGTGTAATAAGAACCGCAAGCCTGACGGCTCCCCATACAATATCTATACGGACGGGCTGAAGATCTATACGACGATCAACCCCGCCATGCAGCGCTACGCTGAGGAGGCCGTAGAGGAGCACCTCGCAGGGCACCTCCAGCCTGCCTTTGACCGCGAGCGAAGTGCTCGTGGTGGCGACCCCTTCAGCACCTCGATCTCTGCAGACCAGCGTAAGAAGATCCTTGAGCGTGCCATCCGCCAGTCTGAGCGCTGGCGTCTGGGCAAGGAAGACGGACTGTCGGATTCGGAGATCCGTGCACAGTTCGACCGCAAGACGAAGATGCAGGTCTGGTCTTGGCGTGGTCAGCGTGATACGGTGATGACGCCCCTCGACTCGATCCGCTACATGAAGGGGATCCTCCGCTCGGGCTTTGTAGCGATGAACCCTCACAACGGCCACGTCTTGGCCTATGTGGGTGACATTAACTTCTCCCAGTTCCAGTACGACATGGTGTCTGACGGGCGCCGTCAGACGGGGTCTATCATCAAGCCCTTCCTCTACTCACTGGCGATGATCGACGGGGCTTCTCCCTGCGATCAGGTACTCCACGTACAGCGTACCTACCGCCTTGACAATGGGCAGACCTGGACTCCACGTAATACCAACCACCGCCGCGTCGGTGAGATGGTCTCCATCCAGTGGGGGCTTCAGAACTCCGACAACTGGGTGACGGCTGAGCTGATGAGCCGTACCTCTCCGCTGACCTTCAAGCGTCTCTTGGAGAGCTATGGTCTGCGTGGCCCCATCGAGGCTACGATGGCTATGTCGCTCGGTACTCCCGAAGCGACCGTCGGCGAGATGGTCTCGGGCTACACCACCTTCGTCAATGACGGCGTACGTGTGGATCCCATCCTCGTCACTCAGATCGAGGATATGCACGGTAATATCGTCGCGACCTTCGCTCCGAAGATGACCGAGGTGCTGACCGCCGATGCCGCACACAAGATGCTCTACATGCTCCAGAACGTCGTCAACGGCGGTACGGGGGGACGCCTACGCTCCTCCTTCGGCCTGCAGATGCCTTTGGGCGGTAAGACAGGTACGACGCAGAATAATAGTGATGCATGGTTCATGGGCTTCACTCCCGACCTCGTAGCTGGCTGCTGGGTAGGTGGTGAAGAGCGTAGCGTGCGCTTCAACTCTATGGCCTTCGGTCAGGGGGCTGCTGCGGCACTACCTATCTTCGGGAAGTTCCTCAAGAAGGTCTACGGAGATAGCAAGCTCGGCTATCTCTCCAACATACCCTTCCAGCTCCCCGAGGGCTTCTCGCCCTGCTACGACGCAGGCAATAGCGACGAGGCCGTCGAGATCTACGAGGGTGTCAATCCCGACTCCACAAGCTCCTACTCTCCATTCTAAGGAGGGGTAGGAACCTCTACTGCATACCGAATAGATAAGACCAATAGATATAGCGCGTGAATAAGGTCGCACTCATCACTGGGGTAACGGGCCAGGACGGCTCCTTCCTCGCAGAGTTCCTCATCGAGAAGGGCTACGAAGTCCATGGTATCATCCGACGCTCCTCGTCCTTCAACACGGAGCGTATCGAGCACCTTTACTTCGAGGAGTGGGTGCGTGATATGAAGCGTGGTCGAGCACTCAACCTGCACTATGGCGATATGACCGACTCCAGTTCGCTCATCCGCATCATCCAGCAGACCCAGCCCGACGAGATCTATAACCTCGCTGCTCAGAGCCATGTGAAGGTCTCCTTCGATGTACCTGAGTACACCGCTGAGACCGATGCCACGGGTACGCTGCGCCTCCTCGAGGCTGTCCGCATCCTCGGGCTGGAGAAGAAGACGAAGATCTATCAGGCTTCGACCTCGGAGCTCTTCGGGCTGGTGCAGGAGGTGCCTCAGCGTGAGACGACCCCTTTCTATCCCCGTTCGCCCTATGGGGTGGCTAAGCTCTACGGCTTCTGGATCACCAAGAACTACCGCGAGAGCTACGGTATGTTCGCCGTCAACGGCATCCTCTTCAACCACGAGAGTGAGCGCCGTGGCGAGACCTTCGTCACCCGTAAGATCACACTGGCTGCCGCTCGCATCGCCGCTGGCGAGCAGGACAAGCTCTACCTCGGGAATCTCAGTGCCCTGCGCGACTGGGGCTATGCCCGTGACTATGTCGAGTGCATGTGGCTCATGCTGCAGCACGACACGCCCGAGGACTTCGTCATCGCTACTGGTGAGCAGCACTCCGTACGTGAGTTCACCGAGCGCGCCTTCCACGAGGTAGGTATCGACCTGCGCTGGGAGGGTGAAGGCGTCAAAGAGCGTGGTATCGATATCGCCACAGGTCGGGTCCTCGTCGAGGTTGACCCGAAGTACTTCCGCCCTGCCGAAGTAGAGACCCTCTTGGGCGACCCTACAAAGGCCAAGGAACTCCTCGGCTGGAATCCCAGCAAGACCTCCTTCGAAGAGCTGGTACGCATCATGGTACGCCATGATGTCGCCTACGTCCAATCCCACAAGCATGCCTAATGGACTCACCCAAACTCTCCCCTTCGACCAAGATCTATGTCGCAGGACATCGTGGGCTCGTAGGCTCCGCTATCTGGCACAACCTCGAGCAGCGTGGTTACACCAACCTTGTCGGCCGTACCCACGGTGAGCTGGATCTCACGGATCCCGTCGCTGTACGTGCATTCTTCGATGAGGAGCGCCCCGAGGCGGTGATCCTCGCGGCAGCGCACGTCGGGGGGATCATGGCGAACAACACCTACCGCGCTGACTTCATCTACGACAACCTCCAGATACAGCAGAACGTCATCGGAGAGAGCTTCCGCCACGGCGTAAAGCACCTCCTCTTCCTCGGCAGTACCTGCATCTATCCCAGAGAAGCCGAGCAGCCCCTCCGCGAAGAAGCCCTCCTCACGGCTCCTCTGGAGTACACCAACGAGCCCTACGCTATCGCCAAGATCGCAGGGCTCAAGATGTGTGAGAGCTTCAACCTCCAGTACGGCACGAACTACATCGCAGTCATGCCGACGAACCTCTACGGCCCCAACGATAACTTCCACCTCGAGAATAGCCATGTTCTACCCGCGATGATCCGCAAGATCTACCTTGCCGATCGTCTGCAGCAAGGGGACTGGCAGGCTGTACGCATAGACCTCAGCAAGCGCCCCGTCGCTGGCGAAGGTGGCACAGGAGATGAGGCGACGATCCTCACGCTCCTTGAGCGCTTCGGCATCCACCCTGGCCAAGTCAACCTCTGGGGCTCAGGCCACCCGCTGAGAGAATTCCTCTGGAGTGAAGATATGGCCGATGCCTCGGTACATATCCTTCTCAATACGGACTTCCGCTCACTCTGCCCCCAAGATGGTAGCCCTATCCGCAACTGCCACGTCAATATCGGCACTGGGAAGGAGATCTCGATCGGTGAGCTGGCACAGCTTATCGCCCGCACCATCGGCTTTGAGGGGCGCATCGAGTGGGATAGCAGCAAGCCCGACGGCACGATGCGCAAGCTCACCTCCGTAGAGAAGCTCCACAGCCTTGGCTGGCAACATCAGGTAGAGATCGAGGACGGCGTACAGCGCCTCTTCGACTGGTACCGCACCCACTAATAGCATCCCCGAAGCGACCTCGTCTGAGATGTCCCGACGCTCCAAGTATATCAAGCGTATCTTGTGGGGAATCCTCCTCACGCCCTTCGTCCTAATTCTTCTTGTAGCAGTACTACTATACGTACCACCCGTGCAGCGCTTTATCGTACAGCGCACCGCTGCCTACCTATCGGAGAAGACAGGGATGCAGGTATCTGTCGGGAACATTCATCTCGCCTTCCCCCTCGACCTCTCGCTTCAGAAGCTACAGGTCCTCCGCAGTCCTGGCGACACCCTCATCTCGGTAGGGGCACTCAGCCTCTCCCCTGCCCTACGTCCTCTCTTCGACAGTCAAGTCGAGGTCCCTCGTATTGCTCTCGACAGCCTGACCTACAATCAGCGCGACAGCCTCGGCTTGAGTCTCCTGCAAGTACACCTCCCAGCAGCCACTGCCGAGCAGCTCTTCGTCGATCTCAACAAGGAGCGCGTTGACCTCAACCGCCTCACGACCCAGGGGGGCTACATCCGCTACTACTCGACCGACACCACGAAGAAGCCTGAGGAAGAGAGTGAGCCGCTGAAGTGGCTCATCCATGCTGGCGAGATCGACCTGCAGAAGACTCGCATTGAGATCACTATGCCGCTGGACTCACTACTCATCGATGCGGATGTCGACCGCCTCAAGATCGACCGCGGAGAAGCTGACCTCAATAAGATGCGCTTCCAGGTCGCCCACACCAAGATCGACGCGAAGAGCCTACGCTACTCCGTCGACCAGAACTTCTCCAAGCTACCCTTCTTCGATCCCCAGCACATCCAGCTCCATGACCTCCACCTCGAGGGTGAGGACATTGACTCTGAGGGTATGCGACTTAGCCTCCTTCTACGGCACGCACAGCTCCGTGAGCAATCGGGGCTGAAGCTCCTCCATCTCAGCGGACGCTATCAGATGGACAGCCTTGCTATGCGCCTTGATGGGCTTGACCTCATCACTGATGCCTCCTCCATCAAGGGCTATCTCTCCATGCCCTGGAGCCTCCTGCAGTCCGACCGCAAGGCACAGCTGGAGCTATCTACCAACACCTCTCTCGGCATCAAGGACATCCTCCTCTTCGCAGGAAAGACGCTCCAAGAGACCCGTGATGGGCGCGAACTCTTCAACACCTTTGCCCGCCACCGCCTCCTCGCTCCACTCAAGATGCAGGCTGAGCTGACGGGGACACTCACCGCAATACAGATTCGTCAGGCCGAGCTCAAGTGGCCCGACATCCTCGACCTCAATCTCTCGGGTACGCTCAGCGAAGTCCTTGAGATGCACCGCTCGGGCCGTCTCAAGCTCCGTGGGCGTGTAGGCCCCAAGGCTAACACTCTCCTCGGACTCCTTGCTCCCGAGCAAGCCAAGACCTATCGCATCCCTAGCCCGCTCACGCTCTCTGGCGACATCGACATCCGTCGAGGTCGCTATGTGGGAGACCTCACAGCCGAGGAGAGCACAGGCAAGCTCCAGCTAAAGGGCCACTTCACCGAGGCCACCAAGACCTATGACCTCGTGCTGAAGGCACAGGATATTGATGGGCGTCACTTCATGCCTCAGGACTCGATCGGGCTGGTTAGCCTTGACGTAGCTCTTCAGGGGCGCGGCTTCGATCCACTCAGCCCGCATACACAGCTCTCTATCCGAGGCCGACTGCATGAGGCAAATCGGGGTAGCATGCATCTGCAAGACATCACCCTCGACGGCTCCCTCCAGTCGGGGAACCTCGGGCTCTCCCTCAACAGCATGAACCCCGGGGCAAACTTTACGCTCCAGCTTGACGGGATCTTCTCCCGCCAAGGCATCAATACAGGCATCGGGCTGGAGCTCGTTGACCTCGACCTCCAGCGCTTGGGCTTCTCCGAGACACCACTTGCTGGGAAGCTCCGTCTGGAGGGTGAGCTCCGCTCCGACCTCAAGGACACGCACACCATACAGGCCGTGCTTGATGGTATGAGCTTCACTATGGGCGATGAGAAGATCGCCCCACCACAGGCTGAGCTTCATGTATCCACGTCGCCACAAGACATCCACGCTGGCCTCACTTCGGGAGATATGAAGGCCTCCCTCTACGTCGGGAGCAGCCCTACTGTAGCACAGAAGGACGTCACTCACCTACTCGATGAGACCCTCCGTCAGATCGAGCTCATCACCTCAGGGAAGTCCGCGACGAAGTACCTCGAGGATCTAGCCGTCCACCTCCCTAAGGCGACCTTCAGCCTCTCCATGGGCAAGGACAATCCGCTCCGCTACTACCTAGCTGAGCTGCATATCGCCGTGGGCTCCTTGACAGCCAACCTCGCCACCTCTCCCCAAGATGGAGTCAGTGGCAACATAGCCCTCTCTGACCTCCGCATCGACACCCTCCGCATCAACGCCGCCCAGCTCAATATCTCTACCGAGCGCACGCCTATCTCACGTGGCGACAGCATGTCGCTCGTCCTCTTTGGCACGGTGATGAAGTCGCACTTCCGCGAGCAAGAGGGCTTCACCATCAGCACCGACCTGCGCACAAGCCTACAGGGCGGGCACCTCGACGTCTCCTACCAGGATGAGCGGGGACAAACGGTACATGCAGCCGAGGCCTCGGGCAGCTGGTCGGGCGAAGCCTACCAGCTGCACTTCCTCGGTGACCGCCTGCGTATCGCCTCCAATGACTACGCCATCAACCCCGACAACCAGCTTAGCCTGCGCAAGCGGGACAACTTCCTCCTCGGCTCACTCAAGCTCACTGGCGAGAAGCGAGGCGAATTCTCCCTGCAGGGCACCGAAGAGACACCTGGAGTACAGGACATCCTACTCAGCATAAGCAACCTCCATCTTGAGGACTACCGCAGTCTGGGGCTACCCGATGTCGGTGGTATCTTCTTCGGCGACGTCCACTATCAGCGTAAGGGCGACCTCAGCCAGCAGCCTACGATCTCAGGCGACCTCTCCATCAACGACCTACGCTACGAGGACAAGAAGCTCGGCCACTTCACCTCCTCCCTCTTCTACGAGCCACGTAGCGGCGACTCCCACTACATCACAGGGGAGATCGGCTACAACGGTCAGCCTGCGATGAGCATCGATGGGATCTACTACCCCCATGAGAAGGTCTCTCCGCTCAAGGGGACACTCACACTTACCTCCTTCCCGCTGGAGCTTGCGAACCCCTTCCTCGTGGAGAATAGCACCACGCTTGCGGGGACTGCCGACGGAAGTATCAGACTCTCAGGAAAGCTCACCGAGCCACTTCTCTCGGGGCAGATGCACCTGAACAAGGGTATGCTGAACCTCAACGCCTACGGGACACACCTTGCTCTCGACTCTATCCCCGTACGCATGGAGGGCTCAGATATCTTCTTCGACCACTATGCGCTACGTCCCTCAGGAGATCCGAAGAAGGCAATCTATATCGATGGCTCGATACGTAAGAGTACCACACCACAGGCTACGGCTTCGCTACGCATCACCTCTGATGAGCTGACCCTCCTCAACGAGCCTCGCCCCACCCGCGACGACCAGCTCCTCTATGGTAAGATCATCGCCTCGACACGTATGGTGGCTACGGGTCCCCTCACCTCATTGCGCATCCGCGGTAGCGTGAACGTACTCAGCGGTACGAACTGCACCTACGTCATGCGCGAAGACCCGCTGACAGCCAGCCAGCAGACCGATCAGCTCGTCCAATTCATCGACTTCTCCGATACCCTCTTCACCAAGAAGGTAGAGGTCGCCCCCACCTCCCTTGGTGGGCTTGATGTGAATCTGACGATCAACGTAGATCCCTCGGTACACATCGGCGCCGACCTCACGGCTGGCGGCACGGACTATGTCCATGCTCAGGGGGGCGGCACGCTCCACTTCATCTATCCGCCCTACGGCGAGATGAGTATGACGGGGCGCTACGAGATGAGTGGTGGTGGCGAGCTGAGCTACACCCTCCCCGTCGTAGGCAATAAGCGCTTCTCCATCGACCCCACCAGCACCCTCACGTGGACAGGACCGATATCCAACCCCTACCTCAACTTCTCCGCGGTCAATAAGGTCAAGGCCACCGTATCCAGCTCGTCGGAGAACTCCCAGCGTGTGAACTTCAACGTCAGCATCCTCATCAAGGACTACGTCAGCAAGATGGACCTCAGCTTCGGTATCTCCGCTCCGGAGAACCTCTCCGTGCAAAATAGCATCTCGACGATGACCAAGGAAGAGCAGAGCAAGCAAGCCATCGCCCTCATGGCGACAGGTATGTATCTGGCAGGTGGCTCGGGGGCAGGTAATCTGGACCTCAACTCCGCACTGACCTCACTCCTGCAGTCGCAGATCAACAAGACCGCAGGCAAGCTCCTCCAAGGTACCGACCTCAACCTCGGCGTCGACCACTACGATGGCTCTTCGGGTGAGGCCGCTCACACGGACTTCACCTATAGCTTCAGCCGCCGCTTCTACAATGACCGCATACGTATCATCGTCGGGGGTAAGGTGCAGAGTGGCGCAGGCGTGACGAACCAGGGGCAGACCTTCCTCGACAACGTATCGCTGCAGTACCAGCTCGATAAGAGCGGTGAGCAGTACCTCAGTCTCTACCACAAGCTCGTCACCGATAACGTCCTCGAAGGGGAGTTCTCTGAGACGGGTGTGGGGTACGTCATACGCCGCAAGATGTCCAGCCTACTCGACCTCTTCCGCCGCAAGCGCAAGAAGACGACGACCGACACCACGACGACGCTCTTCCGTCAAGTATGGAAGCCCCGTCTTGATACGCTCTCGACCCAGCCGAGCCTCACGGGCGACTCGATGCCCACCCTCCGCTACCAAGCGAAGTAAGGCCTCCAGCCCTCCCTACCTATACCTATCCCACTTATGCATATCCGTCTCACTACCCGCCTCCTTACCGCCCTCACACTCCTCACTCTCGGGGCGTGCTCCATAAGGAAATATCAGGGTCCAGATGACCAGATTTATATAGGTATCCGCAAGATCGAGGTCTCCGACCGTCCGCAGCACTCCTACGCTGAGCAGGCGATAGCTGCTGCCGAGGAGCGCCTCAACTATGCGCCCAACGGATCGGTCTTCGGTAGTAGCTCTATACGCTTCCCCTTTGCTCTCCTGAGCCCTGCTATCTACATGCACTTCTCTGCGGACTCTACGCTTGCGGGGCGCGTGATGCGTCGCCTCACGGCCAAGCCCGTCTGGATGCGAGACGTCAGCCCCAGCCTGCGTGCCAAGGTCGCCCAGCAGACACTCCGTGAGCACGGCTACCTCCGCGCTACGACCAGCTCCGAGATCATCCCCGCCACCGCAGACTCTATGCAGGCTCGTGTGGACTACAAGATGCAGCTGGGTCCGCTCTTCCTCTTAGACAGCGTGCAGTACTTTCCTCGTGTCTACATCCGCCCTGGGAGATACTTCTACCATCACCGCCTCAGTGCCCTGCAGAAGGGACGCCCCTTCTCCATCGCTGCACTCGAGGATGACCGCACCATCACCCGTGCCTTCCTCCGTGAGCACGGCTACTATTACCTCAAGTCTGAGCACATCGGCTACGAAGCTGATACCCTCATCACCCCACAGCGTGTGCACCTACGCACAGTACTTTCTACGAGCACGCCTCCCGAAGCACTGCGCCAGTGGCGTGTGGGGAAGATCATGCTCCGCCAGCTCCCCGAAGATCCTGAAGCCCCCACGAACCTCACCACGACGGATAGCGTAGCCCTCACCGACAGCATCGCTCTGTACTACTCGGGCCGCCCCATCGTCCACCCCGGCACGCTGAAGACCCGTGTCCGCATCCGCCCAGGCAAGCTCTACAGCAGTCTCGAGGAGGAGCGCACACTATCGGCACTCACGGGGCTCAATGCCTTCTCCTCCGTAGAATTCTACTTCACCCCTCGTAAGACCTTACCCAAGGACTCCACAGCGGTAGATAGCACAGCGATGCGTAGCACGAGCGACTCGACCGCCGTACAGCGCCCCACCTTCTCGAGCGTCGCAGACAGCATCGGCACGCTCGATCTGATGATCCTCCTCAAGAAGGACAAGCCCTGGAGCACCTACCTCGGGGCGGCCTTCATGCGTAAGTCGACGGGCTTCATCGGGCCAGGTATCTCGGCAGCTATCGAGCGAAGCAACGTCTTCGGCGGAGGAGAGAAGCTCTCCGCCAGCGTCTCTGGCTCCTATGAGTGGCAGACGGGGCGTAGCCCTGCAGACTCCTACTCGGTGTCTATCAATAGCTATCAGCTCGGTGCCGACCTCTCCCTCACCTTCCCCTCGATCCTCTTCCCTCGCCTCATCGATGCGTACTACAAGTACCCGACGTCGACGAGCTTCAAGGTCGCTCTGCAGAGTGTCAATCACGCGCGCTACTATACCCTACGCTCCCTCTCCTTCACGATGGACTACAACTTCCAGCCGTCGAGCCGATGGAGCCATCGTATCACGCCGCTCAGCCTGAACTTCACTCGGCTGACCCGCACGACGGAGCGCTTCGACCAGCTCATCCTCGCCAACCCCGCCCTTGGGCTTAGCTTGAGCAATCAGTTCATTCCCAAGATCGGCTACGGCTTCACCTATACCCACCGCGAGGACGACAGCCCACACTACATGCAGCTCTCGGGCGAAATCAGTGAGGCAGGGAATCTCGTCAATGCTACGATGAGGGCCTTCGGTCGTGAGTACAATGACACGAAGACGCTCTTCGGTGTGCCCTTCGCACAGTTCGTCAAGGCTGCCATTGACCTCCGCTACTCCTACCGCATCGACCGCAAGCAGACGCTGGCTACGCACTTCGCTACGGGAGCTATCTATCCCTATGGCAATGCCATTACGGCGCCTTATATCGAGCAGTTCTACGTCGGGGGCGCCAATAGTATCCGAGCCTTCACGGTACGAAGCCTTGGCCCAGGGAGCTACAATCCTACGACCGTCAATGCCTACTCCTTCATGGACCGCGTGGGCGAATTCAAGCTCGAGGCGAACGCAGAGTTCCGCCGTCACCTCTTCGGTAGCTGCTATGGCGCTGTCTTCCTCGATGCAGGGAATGTATGGCTCCTGCGCCCCGACTCCTCTCGTCCTGGAGCTGCACTCAGCGAAGCAGGGTCGTTGGGTAAGTTCCTCGACCAAGTCGCCGTAGGTACGGGAGCAGGTCTGCGCTATGACCTCTCGTTCCTCGTCGTGCGCTTCGATGTCGGTGTGGGTCTCCACTTCCCCTACAAGACGACACGAAGTGGCTGGTATAATATCCCCAGCTTCCGCGATGCCTTAGGCTTCCATCTGGCTATCGGCTACCCCTTCTAAGCTGCTACGGCAAAGGCACCTACCCCTCTTCCTTCCCTCATCTTCACGAAGGTGCTACCCCAGACCCATAGCGGCAAGGGGTACGAACCTATATTGGTCGCTGAGTCAACCTATATAGGTCCGCATCACGACCTATATAGCTTTGTGAAGTGACCTATATTGGGTTGTTGCTCCGCGTAGGCATAAAAGTTGTGGACGAGTGCCAGATAAGTTCGAACTACGTACGTGGCTCTAATATCTACGTACGTGGATATTTGGATTGACGTGCCTGGTCTTTAAGATTACGTACATAGATGCAGGAAAACCACTACAGGAAGGCGCTTTTTCCTTCACGAGAACGATGCTTTTTGCTCCGTTGACTAAGAGGAATACTCGCGGTAACGACGAAGCTCTATGCAGTGGCAGCGCACACCTCAAGCTATTCGGTGAGAATTAGCTAACTTTGCGCCAGTTCGGCGATGCCTCCCGCCTTGCATGAGGTAGGAACATCCCATTATTCACATCCTAAATATCATAGTGTAGATTATGACGATAGCACCTAATAAGTTCGTCGCACTCGACTACGAGCTGTACGTCGGTGATGAGAACGAGCGTATCCTGATGGAGCAGACCACCCCCGACCGTCCTCTGGAGTACATCCAGGGCATGGGCATGATGCTGCCCGCCTTCGAGAAGCAGCTCTTCGGCCTCAAGGCAGGGGACAAGTTCGACTTCGTCCTCAAGTGCGAAGATGCCTACGGTGAGCCTTCCGACGAAGCCGTCCAGGAGCTGCCCCGTGAGATCTTCGTCGACAGCGAAGGCAAGCTTGATGCTCTGGTCGTCGAAGGTGCTACGCTGCCCCTGCACACGCCCGACGGGCAGATCATCCGTGGTAGCGTCCTCGTGATCAAGGAAGAAGTCGTCGTATTCGACTTCAACCACCCCCTGGCAGGCGAAGACCTCCACTTCATCGGCGCTATCAAGGAAGTCCACGATGCTACGCCCGAGGAGATCGAGCAGTTCTTCGGCGGGCATGATGGTGGCTGCGGCTGTGGCTGCGACCACGATCACGAAGGCCACGAAGAAGGTGGTTGCGGCGGTGGCTGTGGCTGCCACTAAGCACGCGTAATCATAGAGCACGGATACCCTGAGCCTAAGGCTCGTGGGCATCCGTGCTTTGCTATATCACCCCCTTCATACGCCCATCACGATGAATACCTTCGGCAGACTCCTTCGCCTAACCTCCTTCGGTGAGTCCCACGGACCCGCCCTCGGTGGTGTGCTCGACGGCTTCCCTGCAAGCTTCACCATTGACGAAGCCGCTATCGAGGAAGCTCTACGTCGCAGACAAGGCGGACGAAGCGACCTCACTACCCCACGGCGCGAGAGCGACAAGGTACGCTTCCTCTCGGGTATCTATGAGGGGCGGACGCTGGGCACACCCATTGCCTTCGTCATCGACAACGCCGACACACGAAGCCAGGACTACTCACAGCTCAGCGACCTCTACCGCCCTGGGCATGCCGACTTCACCTATCAGGCGAAGTACGGACACCGCGACCCACGAGGTGGCGGGAGAGCCTCAGCGCGCGAGACCGTCGTGCGTGTCGTCGCAGGTGCTCTCTGTGAGCAGTGGCTACGAGCCGAAGGCGTACACATCTCCGCCTACCTCAGTCAAGTCGGTGCAGTCCGCTATGACGACAGCCACCTGTATGAGGCGATTCATCTCACCGAGGGCGATAAGGCGCTCCTGCTGAGTCGCTATGAGCAGGTCGTTCCCTGCCCCGACAAGGCGACAGCAGAGCGCATGGCAGCAGCCGTAGCCGAGGCACGCGACAAGCGCGACAGCATCGGCGGGGTCATCTCCTGCCGTGTCGATGGCCTGCCCACAGGCTTAGGCGAGCCGCTCTATGACAAGCTCTCCAGCCGCTTGGCCTCAGCGATGATGGGTATCAATGCAGCTCGAGGCTTCGAGATAGGCGATGGCTTTGCCCTCGCCTCGGAGTACGGATCAGCGGCCAACGACCCCTTTGTCCCCACCGAAGCAGGGGCTATCGGACAGCAGACCAACCACTGCGGTGGTCTCCTCGGTGGCATCAGCACAGGTGCACCACTCACCTTCCGCACGGCCTTCAAGCCCACCTCCTCCATCGGACGCGAGCAGACGACCTGTCGCACTGATGGCACCCCCACTACCCTCTCTATCACGGGGCGCCACGACCCATGCGTCGCCCTGCGTGCCGTACCCATCGTCGAGGCGATGACGGCCCTTACCCTTATGGACTTTTATCTCCTCCACCGCGCCTACTCTACTGCGGAGCGAGGATAGACAACTATACATGGCGAGCGTAGCAGCAAAGGAAAGTATCACTGGTACCATCGTGACCTACATAGGCGTTGGGATAGGCTTCCTGACGACCTTTTTCATCTTGGCCAAGTTCCTCACTCCCGAGGAGATTGGCTTGACGCGCCTTTTGCCCGAGCTGGCGACACAGCTCTCGGGGCTGGGCATGCTCGGGATGACCTATTCACTCAGTCGCTACTTCCCCTTCTTCCGCGACTCCGAGACCAACCCCTACCGCGCTGAGGACGGGCCGAACCACGGCTTCTTCTACTACGTGACGGTCGTCGGGGCGATCGGTGCCGTGCTGATGACACTCCTCTATATCCTTGCCAAGGGGCCTCTGATGTCCCTCTACAGCGACAGAAGCCCACTGCTCGCGGACTTCTACTATGCCGTGATACCGCTGACGCTCTTCACGATGGGCTGGACGATCTTCGAGCTCTACACCTATCAGCTGATGCGTGTAGCAGTACCGAAGGGCATCAAGGAGGTACTCCTGCGTGTACTACAGCTCGCTGCCTACCTGCTCTACGCCTTCGGGTACATCGACTTCACGACGATGGTCTGGGGCTTCATCGGGAGCTTCGGCGTGTGTATGCTCGCCAGCGGTGTCTACCTCGGGCAGATCACCTCGCTGAGCCTTCGCCACAACCCCAGCTACGTCTCACCCGAGATGCGCCGTGGCTTCTATCGCTATACGGCACTCTATACGCTGAGCTCGGTGGGCATCACGCTGGCGGGGCGTATGGACCTCTTCATGGTGGCCTTCATCGACCGCGGGGGGCTCTCCTCCGCTGGGGTCTATACGATGGCCTTCTATATGGTCTCGATCATCGAGATCCCGATGCGCGCCATCCTCAATGTGGCAGCTCCGAAGATCGCCGAGGCAGCGAAGCACGGCGACACGAAGCGCGTCGAGGAGGTCTACCGCCTCGTAGCCTTCTATCAGCTCCTCTCGGGGCTCTTGATCTTCGCGATGATCTGGGTGAATATCGACAACATCTTCGGTATCATGCCCAATGGCGAGCAGTTCACCGGCGGTAAGTGGATCTTCTTCTACCTCGGGCTGGCGAAGCTCGTCGAGCTGACCTTGACCTGTAGCCATACGGTCGTCAGCACCTCACGCTACTACAAGTGGAATATCTACTACACGATCAGCGTGCTCGTGATGTCATTCGTCTCCACCGTCTTCCTCATCCCAGCCTACGGCACACTCGGCGCAGCGCTGGCGATGCTCCTCACAAATATCGTGAGCTACGGCCTACAGCAGCTCCTGCTGAGTGTGAAGATGCACGTCAGCCCATTCACCAGTCGTATGCTCCTTCTGATACCGATCGCTGCCGTGGCATGGGGCATTGATGCCCTCCTCCCCACCTTCAGCTCGGTATGGATCGACCTCTTCGTTCGCTCGGCTCTCGTGGGGCTGGGTCTGCTCCTTGCGCTCCTGGCTCTGCGCATCACGCCTGAGCTGATGAGTATGCTCGAGGGCAAGCTCCCCAAGCGCCTACGCCGCTAATCCCACCGACACGTGACGAGCCTCCCGACAAGTCCCCAAGGCAAAGCGCCCCTTCGCGTGCTTCTGCTCTGCACCTCTGATGAGGGAGGCGGAGCGGCAGAGGCTTGTCGTCGCCTCCTCGATGCCCTTACGGCTGTCGGCATCGAGGTACGTATGCTCGTCGTGAATAAGGGTACGGAGGATGAGCGTATCGCCTCCGTCGCTGATACCACCTCACGACGCCTCTGGGCCAAGGCAGCCTTCCTCCTCGAGCGACTGGAGATTTACCTCCGCAACGGCCGCTCACGTCAGCACCTCTTCCGCGTCTCGACGGCACGCTGGGGCTGTGATATCGCTTCGCACCCATGGGTAAGAGAAGCTGATATCCTTCACCTGCATTGGATCAACCAAGGCTTCCTCTCCCTCACCACCCTCAAGAAGCTCGCTGCCCTCGGTAAGCCCCTCTTCTCTACCCTGCACGACCTGTGGGCTGCCACGGGCATCTGTCACCTCCCTCTGGAGCTGGGGCGCGAGGGCGCTAAGGAGTGTCCACGCTACCAAGCGGGCTGTGGCTGCTGCCCCCTGCTGGCGAGTAAGCGAGAGCACGACCTCTCACGGACAACTCTTCAGAAGAAGGCTTTCCTCGCAGAGAAGCCCTTCCGCTATATCGCCGTCAGCAGTGCCGAAGCCAAGCTCTTTGAGCGAAGCCCGCTGATGCAGCGCTACGGAGCGCCGGCTATCCTCGCCAATCCCATTGACCTCAGCCTCTTCTCTCCCGAGACAGCGGCTGCGACACCCCCACCCTTCACCCGCGAGGCTGGGCGCTACTACGTCACCATCGTCGCTGCCCGCCTCGATGATGAAGTCAAGGGGCCACACCTCCTGATGGAGATCGCTCAGCAGCTCCAGCTCCGCCATCCTGAGATCGCCGAGCGCACGACACTCCTACTCGTAGGGGGCATCCGCCGTGAAGGTTACTTCGACAGGCTCGCTCTTCCCCACATCGCCCTCGGGAGCATCCGTGACCGCGCACAGCTGGCGAGCCTCTATGCCGCCTCGGACGTACTCATCTCCACGAGCGTCTATGAGACCTTCGGGCAGACGCTCGTCGAAGCCCTATCCGTGGGCCTCCCCGCCTTGAGCTTCCGCTGCTCGGGACCCGAAGATATCATCCTCAACGGGGTCAATGGCTACCTCGTCCCCGCCTATGACACGGCAGTCTATGCCGATCGCCTCGCTGCCCTCCTTGGACGAGAGCGAGACGACGCAGGAGCTTTCTCCCCCCGCACCTGCCGCGAGAGTGCCCAGCGCTTCGGAGCACCTGCCGTAGCCTCCCGCCTTGTGGAGCTCTACCGCACGGCACTTGACCGAGGTAGCTCCGCTGAATAATCACCTATACCCTGCCTGCTACGATGCTACCACGTATATCCATCATCACGATTTGCTACAACGCTGCCAGCACGATCACCCGCACGCTCCGCAGCGTCTCGGCACAGACCTATCCAAACATCCAGTACCTCATCATCGACGGAGCTTCTAAGGACAACACGCTGGAGCTCGTCCGCGAGCTGGCTCCCGAGGCCGAGATCTATAGCGAACGTGATAAGGGGATCTATGATGCGATGAACAAGGGGCTCGACCGAGCCACGGGCGACTACGTGTGGTACGTCAATGCAGGCGATGCCCTGGCCAGCCCCACGACCGTCGAGGATCTCATCCAAGCTACCTGCACGGGCGACAGCCTCCCCGACGTACTCTACGGTGATACGCGCCTCATCGATGCCGAAGACCACGACCTCGGCCTAAGACGCCTGCGCCCCCCTCACCAGCTCGACTGGCGTAGCTTCCGCGCGGGGATGCTCGTCTGTCATCAGGCCTTCGTCGCTAAGCGAAGCATCTCACCCCACTACGATCTACACTACCGCTTCTCTGCCGACGTCGACTGGTGCATCCGTGTACTCAAAGAAGCCAAGACCACAGCCTTCTACCCCGAGCCCATAGCACTCTACCTCAACGAAGGGACGACGACAGCCAACCATCGCGCCTCGCTCATCGAGCGCTTCCACGTCATGCGCCACCACTACGGACTCGTGACGACCGTCCTGCAGCACCTGCGCTTCCTCATCGACCGCAAACGCTAAGCCTGCCTCTCCCTACTTTATCCCGCCCTCTTACCGAGGTCTGCCCCGAGGCTACACAGCCCAGCGGAGCAGACCTCTTCCTTATATAGAGAGTGTGCAGTACCGCTGATCTAAAAGGGTAAATATAGGTATAGGTTGTTGCTCCGCGTAGGGATAAAAGTTGTAGACGAGTGGCAGATAAGTTTAGGCTACATACGTGGCTCTAATATCTACGTACGTGGATATTGGGATTTACGTACCTGGTCTTTAAGACTACGTACATAGATAGAAGAATACCACTACGGGAAGGCACTTTTTCTTTCACGAGAATGACACTTTTCCCTCCGCAGGATAAGAGGAATACTCGCGATATGGCAAAGGGCTTGTGTATCACTTCGGAGAGGGATGTCGGGGAGCTGGGCGTGCAATACCTTAGCTGAATAAATAGAGGGCAAGAGACTGCGAAACAGCCTCAATACAGGGCAAGTTTGCTGAAGAATCCGCTTCACGCTGGTAGCTACTTCCTCGATAGAGCCCACCGATTTTGATGCGTAAGCCCTGCTTCCACACGGAGCCTAAAAGGCTATTAATCCCCAAAAGGTTATCTTTGTGTAGAAGCCCGTATAGCGCAAGCTGCATGGGCCCTTGTCAAATACAAACCAATTTTAGTTAGAGCAATGGCACTTTTTGATAAGTTTACTAAAAAGAATAGCGAGGCAGCGACTCTCGCACCCTCATCTGTCCTCCCTACGATCTTAGAAGCACTCTCCAAGGAAGGTTATCGCCCCGAGCGCGACAACGAGATCCGCATCGTCTATAAGAACGAAGGCATCTTCTGCTGCTTCTACTACCGTGAGGATGACCCTGAGTTCCTCCTCGTACGTGCCACGTTTGAGCGTGCAGCCTTCGATGACGTGCACGAAGCCTTCCTCTACAAGGCCTGCGCTAAGACGGACTTCGACCAGAAGGTCAGTAAGGCCTATGTCGATGAAGAGGGCGATATCGTCTTCTCGGTCGAAGCCTTCATCATGCCTGGTACGCCCATCGACCGCCTCGCGCTCCGCATGAGTGACGCTCTGGCCTCTACGGTCGCCTTCTACCATCGCGCCCTCAAGCAGCTCGTAGAAGAGTACAATAAGGAGAATGGTGACGATAGCGAGACCAACAACTCTATCGCTCCGACGACCACTCTCCCCAACTAATCACCTCCTCTCGTAGGGTCTCTCGGCAGACTACGAAGCATATCTAAGAGCAGTACTCCGACCGCATATCACGTCATCTTGACATAGGATAGCGGACATTTATGGACAAATAACCAGAAGTCGGGAGCACTGGCACGCGCTTTGCTATTCGTAAATAAATGCTAACTTTACCGCTGTAAACCCCTACAATGCGCCTCTCCACCCAGGAGAGTGAAAAGCCGCAGCGTGGGCCTAAGACAACGGATATATAGAATAATAAAGACGTACTGGACTTATGAAGACAATGAAGCTATTCCTCCTGATGGGAGTGGGGCTCCTGTCAGGTACGGCTGCCCTGGCGCAGACCGACAACAAGTACCTTGACGACGCCTACTATCGCCGCAGCGACCTCAAGAAGATCGATAAGGAAGAGCGCCGCAAGGCCGAGCTACGCCGCGCCGCCGAGAAGGCCGAGCGTGAAGCCTGGGAAAAGGAACAGGCTGCACTCATCGCCAACTACAAGAAGAAGCAGGCCGATCGTGAGATCGATGCATACAATGGGCACCTCTCCCTGCCCGAAGACACCATCACGCTGACCCGCAGCGAGCTGGGCCGTCTGCTCAAGGAGCAGCGCCAGAAGGATGGTGGTGCAGAGGTCTACGGCCCCTACTCCTCTCGTCTCAGCCGCTTCTACGGAGATGGCTCGATGACGATCCAGGGAGCCCGTCGCGTCTACATCGACGCAGACCCTTGGTATAGCGATATCGACTACCGCTATGCGGGACCCGATGTCTATGTACGTGTAGGCAGCAGCGACCCCTTCTGGGGAAGTCGCTTCGGCTGGGGTGCCAGCTGGGGCTGGGGCTCATGGTATGATCCCTTCTACAGCTCCTCTTACTACTACGGCTATCCCCGCTACTACGGTAGCTGGTATGGGGGCTACTACGATCCCTACTACTATGGCTACACCCGTGGCTACTATGGTGGGTATTACGGCTCTCGCTATGGAGGCTGGTATGACGGCTACTACGGTGGCTATTATCCTGGCTACTACTATGGCTATGCCGCAGGGGCTGCTACGCGTGCCTACAACGAGCACTACTACAACAATCCCTACTCGCACGGGGCTCGCTCGACGACTCGCCGCTCAAGTGGCTACTCAGCCTACTCCAGCGTACGCGATCAGGGCTACATCGGGCCACAGCGCTCCTACGATCAGGGTAGTATGTCACAGCAGAGTCGAACGATCTACAGCGACTATCCCCGCACGCAGCAGAGCCGCCCTGTACAGCAGCAGCGTAGCTACGACAGCTATCCTCAGCGCAGCTATGACCAGGGCTCTTCAAACTCGACGAACAACTCCAACTCTGGAGGTGGCGGTGGCTACACGGCTCCCCCACGCCGTCGCTAAGACTTGCCCTAAGGGTATATCGTTTACTCCACCTTTATTAGATTGGATAACTCATGAACATCAAGCATAAGATCTTAGGCGTAGTGGCACTGAGCCTCCTACCTCTATCACTGAGTGCACAGAGTGAGATGGAGGCCTTCCGCCTTGGCTCTCCTCATGAGCCTGTAGGATCAGCACGCTATGCTGCCCTCTCGGGCGCTATGGGTGCCGTGGGCTCTGACGTCTCCTCTCTCGCACGCAACCCTGCGGGGATCTCCCTCTTCCGTGGGAACAACCGTCTCTCGCTGACCCTCGGTGGTGGCTTCGGCGCCGACCGTGGTGTCTGGTACGGCACATCAACCTCTCAGGACATGAAGGGGAAGTTCCTCTTTGAGGAGTTCGCCTATCAGGCTGGGACGAATAGAGCCTCACGTGGCCCCGTGTCCTTCGCCTTCAGCATCCGCAATGCAGGACGCTTCGACCGCGAGCTCCACGCTTCGGCCACGCTGCCTCAGAGTGCGAACTTCTCCTCACTGGCAGACTTTTCTGCTGCGCGTACGAACAACGCTCGCTACGACAACCAGCGATCCCCTAACGTCGATAGATACTTCGAGAAGAGCTACATCACCACGACTGCAGCCTTTAAGAACGACTATATACCCTGGATGTCTATCCTCGGTGCTGGCGCAGGATGGATCGATATCGACAATGGCAGCAGAAGCTATCGCTCGGCTTATATGTATAGCACCGCTCCCGATGGGACGCCCTATCCACAGCCCAGCATCGGCCTACCCGACAACGCTAACCTCGTACTACGCGAGAAGGGGAATATCACCGACTACGATATCGCCCTCGGCTTCGAGGCTAACGATGCCCTGCACTTCGGGGCAGCCCTCACCCTCTCCTCGCTGGACTATGAGATGGCTTCGTACTACCACGAGGCGTTCCGTGGCAACAACTACCTGAAGCTGCAAAACACTAAGAGTGTATCAGGCTTCGGAGGTAGCGTCGGCTTCGGACTGCTCTACGAGCCTGTCGAAGGGCTGCGCCTCGGTGCTTCGCTCTATACGCCCACCTTCTACTCGATGAAGATGGACTTCCAGGCAGGTAGCCTCGGCAGGTATAACAACAAGGCCAACGAGGTCGTCACGCCTAAGAGTGCAGCTAACTCCTACGCCCTGCGTGGCAACTGGCGCTTCGGACTCAGTGGTGCTTACTTCATCGGTCGTCATGGCTTCATCAGTGCTGACTATGACTATACGAGTGGTTCTCTGCGCCTCAGCAACAGCACCTATGACGAATATGATGGCAGTGAGATTGGCTTCGAGGAAGACAACGCTCGCCTGAAGACGAACTTTGGTGGAGTCCACACCGTCCGACTCGGTGCCGAAGCTATGCTTAGCGACCGCATCGCCCTGCGTGCCGGTTATCGCTACTCCTCTTCGCCCGTCAAGAACGCTCGTCTCAAGGGTGACATGGCATCGACCGAAGTACTCGTATCGGGTTCTGCGGTACACTACACCCTCCCCGACAGCCAGAATAGCTACTCGCTCGGTGCAGGCTTCCGCATCACCCCCAGCCTCTCGCTGGATCTGGCGTACGTCTACTCCGACACCAAGGCTCGCACCTTCGCCTTCCCCTACGTCAACGACTACGGCCCCTACCTCAATGCTTCGGATGCTGACATCCGTGCAGGTAAGGTCAAGCCCGATGAACTCGTAGGTATGCAAGCTATCAAGGAGACGAACCAGCGTCATAAGGCAGTAGCTACCCTCTCTATCCGATTCTAAGGAACCAACCTGGGGCAGGTGTCTCGGCACCTGCCCCGCATATTGATATCAAAATCTCCATTACACACATCGCATGAACAACTCTCGATTCCCCTTCCAGGACGAACCACTCAGCTCATCACGCGTCGCTTATGACTTCCCTGCACTCGTGCGTCAGTCTGTCGTACGTGCCTTCGTATGGATGACCCTCGGTCTGGCTATCACGGGGCTTACTGCTCTCTTCGTCGCCGACTCCACCCTTCTGGATTTCCTATTTGAGCACCAAGGGCTCTTCTGGGGTCTCTGCATCGGTGAGCTTGCTCTGGTATGGTACCTCTCACGTAGCATCATGAAGCTCTCTATCCCAGTAGCGACGGGGGCCTTCGTATTCTACTCCGTACTCAGTGGCGTCACGCTAAGCCCTATCTTCATCGTCTACACGGGTGCTTCTATTGCCTCGACCTTCTTCATCACAGCGGCGACCTTCGGTGTGATGGCAGCCTTCGGTTACTTCACGAAGCGCGATCTCTCGAAGATGGGTAGCTACCTCTATATGGCGCTCATCGGGCTGATCATCGCTACCGTAGTAAACCTCTTCCTCCAGAGCGATACGCTGATGTGGATCATCAGCTACGTCGGTGTGCTCGTCTTCGTCGGCATCACGGCCTACGATACGCAGATGATCAAGTCACTGGTCGCGGAGTCTATCGGCGATGAAGAGCGTACGAAGAAGATTGCCCTTCTCGGTGCACTCCACCTGTACCTCGACTTCATCAACCTCTTCCTCTACCTGCTCCGCATCCTCGGCAGACGCAACTAAGATCTCGCCGAGATCACGATATAGAGGGTGGGCTCCCAGACGGGTAGCTCACCCTTTTTTTATACCTTTATCTAACGATAACAGTGCAGTAGCACTGATCCTCCTACATTGTCGATCCATCTATGAAGGGAATAGTCTTAGCCGGGGGTGCAGGCACGCGCCTCTATCCCATCACCAAGGGCGTGAGCAAGCAGCTCCTGCCTATCTATGATAAGCCCATGGTCTACTACCCTATCTCGGTGCTCATGCTCGCTGGGATACGGGATATCCTCATCATATCTACCCCCGAAGACCTACCCGCCTTCCGTCGCCTCCTCGGCGATGGTAGCGACTATGGCGTACACTTCTCCTATGCAGAGCAGCCTCGCCCCGAGGGACTGGCGCAGGCCTTCCTCATCGGCAAGGACTTCATCGGCGACGACTCCGTATGCCTCGTACTCGGCGACAATATCTTCTACGGCATGTCCTTCACGCAGACCCTGCGTCAGGCTGTCGAGGATGCCGAGGAGCGCAATGAGGCTACCGTCTTCGGCTACTGGGTCAGCGACCCTGAGCGCTACGGCGTGGCGGAGTTCGCTCCTGACGGCCGCTGTATCTCTATCGAGGAGAAGCCCAAGGAACCCAAGAGCAACTACGCTGTCGTGGGGCTGTACTTCTACCCGAACTCCGTCGTCGAGGTCGCCGAAGGTGTACGTCCCTCTGCACGTGGCGAGCTGGAGATCACGAGTGTGAACCAAGAGTTCCTCCACCGTGAGCAGCTCCTTATGCAGACCCTTGGCCGTGGCTTCGCATGGCTCGATACCGGTACACACGACTCACTCTCTGAGGCTTCGACCTTCGTCGAGGTCATCGAGAAGCGTCAGGGGCTGAAGATTGCTTGCCTCGAGGAGATCGCTTACCGTGCTGGTTGGCTCACTCGTGAGGCACTCATCGAGCTCGCTGCTCCTATGGCTAAGAACCAGTACGGGCAATACCTACTGCGTATAGCAGACATGAAGTAATCCCCATCCGCCTCACCTCTCCATGCAGATCATCCCTACCTCGATCCCCGAGGTCGTCATCATCGAGCCGCACATCTTCCGTGATGGGCGGGGCTACTTCTTCGAATCCTTCAGTGAGCAGCGCTTTGCCGAGCTCGTCACTCCTACGCACTTCGTCCAAGACAACGAGAGCCGCTCCAGCTATGGCGTGGTACGTGGCCTGCACTTCCAGCTCCCACATCACGCACAGGCTAAGCTCGTGCGTGTCGTCCGTGGACGGGTACTTGATGTAGCCGTCGACGTGCGCGCCGGCTCACCGACCTTCGGGAAGCACGTCGCTGTCGAGCTCTCGGAGGACAATCATCGGATGCTCTTCCTGCCTCGTGGTTTCGCACACGGCTTCAGCGTCCTCAGCGATGAGGCCGTCTTCCAGTACAAGTGCGACAACTACTACGCACCCGATGCTGAGGGAGCTATCGCATGGGATGACCCCGCACTCGGCATCGACTGGCAGCTGCCCGCCGAAGCCATCTGTCTATCCGAGAAGGATAGCAAGCACCCCCGCCTCGCCGAAGCGCCACAGCTCTTCGACTACAGCCCGACCAGCCGCCTATGAAGATCCTCGTCCTCGGAGCCTCTGGCCAGCTCGGGCGCTGCATTGAGCACGTCGCTCAGGGTGCTACCGACCACTATCACTTCGCTACGAGAGAGACGCTGGACCTCTCCGACACCTCGGCTATCGAGCAGTTCGCTACCCGTGAGGGCATCGAAGTCATCATCAACTGTGCGGCCTACACCGCCGTCGACCGTGCCGAAGACGAGCCCAAGCAGGCGGACGAAGTCAACCACCTTGCCGTAGCACGCCTCTCGGAGCTCACCGAGCGCCTCGGCATCTTCCTCATCCATATCTCCACCGACTACGTCTTCTCTGGGCGCAGCTCTATGCCCTACACGGAGGACATGCCCACGGAGCCTATCGGCGTCTACGGGCAGACGAAGCGCCGTGGCGAAGAGGCAATACAGCGTCTCACACCCCGCCACATCATCCTGCGCACCTCATGGCTCTACGCTCCCTATGGGGCAAACTTCATGAAGACCATGCTTCGCCTCGGCAAGGAGCGCCCCGAGATGCGCGTCGTCTTCGACCAAGTCGGCACCCCAACCTCGGCACTTGATCTGGCACGCTGCATCGTGGGGATCATTGAGCACAGACAGCTCGATAAGACTGGGCTCTACCACTTCTCCAATGAAGGCGTGTGCTCTTGGTACGACTTCGCCGAAGCCATCTTCCGCCTCTCGGGCTACGACACGCAGCTCCACCCCATACGCAGCAGCGAGTACCCGACACGTGCGGAGCGCCCCCATTACTCTGTCCTCGACAAGGCACGTGTGCGCGAAGCCTTCGGCATCACCATCCCCCACTGGCGCACCGCGCTGGAGGAATGCCTGCAGCTCACCGCCTCACTCCCCGAATAATCCTCTTCACCACCCACTCATGCACTATCACCGCTCCCTACTCATCACTGGCGGCGCTGGCTTCATCGGCTCGCATGTCGTCCGACTTCTGGCCAATAAGTATCCACAGTACCACATCGTCTGCCTGGATAAGCTCACCTATGCGGGCAACTTGAAGACCCTCGAGGATGTCGCAAGCCTCCCCAACTATACCTTCGTCGAAGCGGACATCTGTGACTACGAGCGCATGCGTGCTCTCATCACGGAGTATGCCATCGACGGCATCATCCATCTGGCAGCAGAGAGCCACGTAGACCGAAGCATCTCCGACCCGTTCACCTTCGCCCGCACCAACGTCATGGGTACGCTGAGCCTACTCGAAGCTGCCCGCGTGACGTGGGGTGCTACGCCCGAGCGCTTTGAGGGGAAGCGCTTCTACCACATCTCCACCGACGAAGTCTATGGCGCACTGGAGATCGGCGGGGGCTTCTTCACCGAGGAGACCAAGTACGCCCCGCACAGCCCCTACTCCGCCAGCAAGGCCTCCAGCGACCACTTCGTCCGTGCCTACCACGATACCTATGGCCTGCCAACGATCGTGACGAACTGCTCGAATAACTACGGCCCGTACCAGTTCCCCGAGAAGCTCATCCCCCTCTTCATCGACAATATCCGCAAGCGCAAGCCCCTGCCCGTCTATGGCAAGGGAGAGAACATCCGCGACTGGCTCTTCGTCGAAGACCACGCACGCGCCATTGACCTAATCTTCCACGAGGGGAAGACCGCCGACACCTACAATATCGGGGGCTTCAATGAGTGGCGCAACATCGACCTCATCCACCTGCTGGTGAAGGTCACCGACCGCCTCCTGGGCAACCCCGAAGGCCACTCCGAGGAGCTCATCACCTTCGTCACCGACCGCGCGGGGCACGACCTGCGCTATGCTATCGACTCATCGAAGCTGCACCGAGAGCTCGGCTGGGAGCCCAGCCTTCAGTTCGAGGAAGGTCTGGAGAAGACCGTGAAGTGGTACCTCGAGCACCAAGACTGGATTGACCACGTCAGCCAGCGCATGAGCTAAGGTCATCCGCTCCTCCTCACATCAAACACATCGTGGGCTACCCTCTCCTTCTGAGGGTAGCCCACAATGTATTTAGGGAAAAAGAAAAACACTACCATAGGATCACTCACAGTCCCCAGATGAAGACCTACCACAGCGACATCGCGCGGTAGGTGATATGAACCTATATTGGTCAGCGAGTCAAGCTATATTGGTTTGTTCACGGACCTATATAGGTCACGCGACAGACCTATATTGGTCACGCCACCGACCTATATAGGTTCATACCACCCTCCCCTATAGAAGTGCATAGCCCTTTGCCCAAGCTATAGTCGATCCAGCTCGCCGAGGTTGCTCTCCACCTTATTAAACTTCTGCTTACCGAGGCTATAGCTAAGGCGAAGGATCACCTTACGACTTTCGCTACCGAACCATGTAGTCAGGTCCAATGCCCCCTTGTGCCCATAGTTGTCCCAGCGATCGGTATGGAAGATATCCGTCATCAAGAGCGAGAGGCGCAGGCGATCATCAGCCCACATACGGCTAAGCCCGATATCCAGACTACCATTGGGCTTGATGACTTCGTAGCTCCCACCCTGGCGCTTGGAGTGATAGCGACCCGACAATTCAAGGTTAAGCCCAAGGGGAAGAAGGATACTATTGCTCACCGACATAAGGTATGAGGGGCGCTTGTATTCCTCCTTGTAGGTCTCGTAGTCCAGCTTATTCACGAAGTAGTACAGGCCGAGATTTGCACTGAAGTCCCACCACGGGGTAAGGCACTTGGAGAAGAGTCCCTCCAGTCCCACCTGCTGCTGTGCCCCGATATTCTTCGTGGTCATGACGGTCTTCGTCGTCCCGAGCGCATCTGTGATCGAGGTGAAGTAGTCGTCGAGCTTGGAGTAAGAGAGGTTAAGAGAGAGGCTCTTCCACACATAGCTCAGGATAAGTTTATTGCTAATCTGTGGCTTGAGGAAGGGGTTTCCCTTCCAATAGGACAACTCATCAAGCAGGTATTCAAAGGGGTTAAGATCTTCGTAGCGGGGCTTATCTTGGCGGCGACTATACAGCAGGGCTACCTTGCTCTGCTCATTGAGGGCATAGGAGATACTCAGGTTGGGGAAGAGTCGTAGGTGGCTATCGCTATGCTCCTCCCCGTCCTGACTGGAATAAGCATTGAGCTTGCTGGAGGTGTGCATATACTCCAGACGTAGCCCCGCACTAAGCTCCAGCTTCCCCAGAGTATGGGTGTACTGCGTATAGCCCTCGATATTCCCCTCGTCATAGTGGAAGGTATTTGAGCGCTGGTTATCGATAGCTCCATTCTTCTTAAAGAGGAAGGTATTGTGGCTTCTAATGAAGGAGGTCTTAGCACCAGCGAGCCATTCACCCTCATCATTGGGCTTGTACTTATAGTCCGTCAGGAGCGCATAGATATCGATATCCTTGTCGGGCTGTGAGTAGAAGAAGTCCGAGCGCACCAGCATGTTGGTCGCAGAGTAGTAGGTGTTGGGCTGCTCACAGCGCGCTGTGCCATCAAAGCGTGTCCAGTACGCAGTGATGGAGAGCTGGTGCTTGTCAGATGGGCGATAGAGATAGTTCAAGCTATTGCTGTAGCGGAGAGTCTTCTGCTCCACATAGTCATTACGCGCCCGAAGGATGCCATCCAGCGTAGTTGTCCCTTGATAGACTTGGGTCTCCGTCGCTGTGACCCCAGGACCAGCGAGTAGATTCACCGAGCTATTGACGAAGAGCTTACTCGTCGAAGTGGCCTGCCAAGAGAAATCAATCCCCGCCGAATAGGTATTACGCATATCGGTATCTACCGTCTCGGAGAGATACTTATTCCCATCCTGAAGCCTCTCATAGCCGTAGTCCATCGCATGATGCCCGATGGCGTGGTTGTAATTGAGCCCCAGTTGCCACTTATCTGTATTGTAGGATAGAGCGAGGTCCGAGCTCTGTCGAAGGTTCTCCCAATAGGCAAGGCTGTGTGAGGTGGTGAGGTAAAAGCCAGAGCGAACGGATGCCTTCGTGATGATATTGATGACGCCACCAGCTCCATCAGCCCCAAAGCTGGCATTCGGACTCGGGGAAGTCTCTATGCTGGAGATCTTTGAGGAGGGGAGCGAGCGTAGATAAGCCGATAGCTCTTCCCCCTTTAGCATCAGCTTCCGCCCATTGACATATATCGCTGTTCCCCCGATGGTCGCTAAGGAGATATCCCCCTTGTTGCTCACCAAGATGCCCGGAGAATGCTTCAGCACATCCAGCGCAGTCCCTATATCTGTGAGGTAAGACTGAGCGACGCGAATCCGAATCTTCCCATTGGATGCGCTGGTCAGCGAGCGGGACTTGCGAGCGGTGACGACAACATCCTTTAGGGAAACATCCTCTACCTCCAGCTGGATATCGGGAAGTGTATCGGCCGAGGCGATAGCCATCTTTCTCTTCACCTCCTTATAGCCCAGTGCCCTTATACAAAGGAGGAACTCCCCCTTGCGCTGGAGGATCGAATACTGCCCAGCAGCATCAGTGAGTACAGACTCTACGAGGACATCTCCTGGAGAAGCTACCAGCATGACGACGGCTGCATCCACTCCCTGGCGGTTCTCGTCGAGGACTCTCCCCGTGACCTTTGTCTGCGCACTTCCCGAGATAGCACAGCCTATCGCCATACAAAACAAGAAGAGCCTTAGCGTAAATCTATTCATTGCTTTAGTGGTGGTGGTTACAAGCTCGCTGGGACAGACCGCCCCACACTTGTGATGGATATTGAGGAGCTGCGGAAGCAACTTGATATTCCCTTATATGCAGGTATATAGCAAAGGTACGGTTAATTATATCGATTTTATTAAGCCACAAGCCCACACGGCGCCCACATCAAGGTGTAGGCTATTTGTGCTTGATACAGCACTTCAGCCGAGTGTCCGTGAGGAAGTGGAGTGAAGCCGTAGGAGAGCGAAGAGAAAAGCAATAGTCATTTGCACCCCGAAGCAATAGTCGTCCGTACATAGACCTGTAGTCGTTTACACATCGACTTCGCGAGCTTCCTCTACAAAGCGCTATAATTAATATTACCCTCTTCGGGCAGAGCGACTACGGGGAAAAGGTCGTACCTTTGTCCTTACCTATTATATATATGGAGATGGACACAAAGAAGATTACTCAAGAGCCTTACGACAAAGCCGACCTGGACGAAGCTGTAGAGACCCTGCGCCGCGGTGGGATCATCCTCTATCCCACAGATACTGTGTGGGGTATTGGTTGCGATGCCACCAACGAAGAAGCCGTGCGCCGTATCTACGAGCTCAAGCGTCGCGAAGACAGCAAGAGTATGCTCGTCCTCGTAGCAGAGACCTACGAAGTCGAGCGTCTGGTGAGCGAAGTCCCCGAGGTCGCCTATGACCTCATGGAGCTCGCCGTGCGCCCCATCACCATCATCTATCCCCATGCCACGGGCGTAGCGCCTAACCTCCTCGGCGAAGGGGGCTCCCTCGGTATCCGCCAGAGCCGTGAGCTCTTCTCCTCCGCCCTCTGCAAGCGCCTGCGCCGTCCCATTGTCTCCACCTCCGCCAACATCAGTGGGGAGCCTACCCCGCTCTTCTTCTCGGGCATCAGCCCCGAGATCGTCGCTGGCGTAGACTATGTCGTCAAGTACCGTCAGAGCGACGAGACGCCTCATGAACCCTCTCAGATCATCATGCTCGGTCCCACGGGCGAGGTCAAGGTCATACGCCCATAGCCGCTGCATACGCCGATGTCTGCCTTCAGTCAAGCCATCACACCTCTGCTCGACCGACTCATCAGCTGGCGAGAGCGCCACATCAGCGAGCGCTACTTCCTCCTCATCCTGAGCCTTCTCATCGGGGTGACGATGGCGCTTGTGGCTGCTCTCCTCAAGTTCATCATCCACGTCGTCGAGACCTTCATCCTCCAGAATATCGAGGATCATCACTACCTCTACCTGCTCTTCCCCGCGCTGGGGATTCTCCTCTCCCTGCTCTTCGTCCGCTACATCGTGCGGGACGACATCAGCCATGGGGTGACGAAGGTGCTCAGCTCCATCTCCCAGCGTAAGAGCCGTATCAAGCCGCACAACACCTGGAGCTCCATCATAGCCAGTGCCCTGACCATTAGCTTCGGGGGATCGGTAGGGGCTGAGAGCCCTATCGTAATGACGGGTGCAGCCGTGGGGTCGAACTTCGGACGTCTCTTCCGCCTCGAGCAGCGTAACCTTATGCTCCTCATCGGCTGTGGTGTCGCTGGTGCCCTCGGGGGCATCTTCAAGGCACCTATCACAGGGCTTGTCTTCGTCATCGAGGTCCTACTCCTTGACCTCACGATGGCCTCCGTCCTCCCTCTCCTGGTCAGCTCCGTCTCGGCTGCTGCCGTGGCCTACGTCCTCTCAGGGAAGGAGATCCTCTTCCAGTTCATCCAGACCGACCCCTATCATATCGAGCGCATCCCGCTGATGATCCTGCTGGGCGTGGTGTGCGGGCTGATGTCGCTGTACTTCTCGAAGACGATGTTCCGCTTCGAGAGCGAGCTGAAGCGCATCAAGGACATCCGCCTGCGCTACCTCATCTCGGCAGCTATCCTCTCCCTGCTCATCTTCGTCTTCCCTCCGCTCTATGGCGAAGGATATGACTCGGTGAATATCCTCTTGGATGGGCAGTACACGCAGCTCCTTGACGGGAGTATCTTCGAGGCGTTCTCGAACTCCTACTGGGTGGTCTTCGCCTTCTTCCTCCTCACCGTCCTCTTCAAGGTCTTCGCCTCCGTAGCGACGAACTCGGGCGGTGGCTGTGGCGGGCTCTTCGCTCCCACCCTCTTCATGGGCGGGCTCACGGGCTTCATCTTCTCCTATCTGGTGAACTACTTCAGTTCGCTCAACGTCTTCATCTCCCCGAAGAACTACATCTTGCTCGGTATGGCAGGGCTGATCGCTGGCGTGATGCACGCCCCACTGACGGGTGTTTTCCTCATCGCTGAGCTCTCGGGCGGGTACAACCTCTTCCTGCCACTGATGCTCGTGTCGCTGACCTCCTTCGCCACGATCCGCATCTTCATGCCCCACAGTATCTACTCGCTCCGCTTGGCAGAGCAGGGCAAGCTCCTCACACATCAGAAGGATACGGCCGTACTGACGCTGATGAATCTGGAGAGCGTGCTGGAGCGTGACTTCGAGGTCGTCTCCCCCAACATGACCCTCGGTGAGATGGTCAGCGTCATCTCGGTAAGCCACCGCAACTCCTTCCCCGTGGTCGATGAGCGCGGGGTACTCGTCGGCATCGTCGAGCTGGATAATGTGCGCAACATCATGTTCCGCCCCGAACTCTATGAGCGCTACAAGGTGCGTAAGATCATGGTCACTCCCGAGGTCAAGGTCTCCTCAGCCACCCCGATGACGGAGGTCATGCGCCTCTTCGACGAGACGAAGGCGTGGAAGATGCCCGTCGTCGATGAGGAAGGGCGCTACCTCGGCTTCATCAGCAAGAGCGCGATCTTCAATAGCTACCGCGAGGTACTCAACTGCACCTTCATCGGGGACTAAGTCTCCCCGCCCCATATCCCCGTATGTATAAGCCTACCGTCGTCTACGAAGACAACCACCTCCTCTGCGTCAGCAAGCGCCCCGGCGAAATCGTCCAGGGCGACAAGACGGGCGATGAGCCGATGAGCGAAGCCCTCAAGGCTTGGCTCAAGGAGAAGTACAACAAGCCTGGCAACGTGTACCTCGGCGTGATCCATCGCTTGGACCGCCCCGTGGGTGGCCTCGTCCTCTTCGCCAAGACGTCGAAGGCACTCAGCCGTATGAACGAGCTCTTCCGCACGGGAGACGTCTCGAAGCGCTACTGGGCCGTCGTCACTGCTCGCCCACCGAAGCACTCCGATACCCTCGAGCAGTACCTCGTGCGCAATGAGTCGCAGAACAAGAGCTACGTGGCTCGCCAAGGCGCTGCGACGCGTGGCGCCAAGCTCGCCCGCCTCTCCTACCGCCTACTGGCCTCGGGCGAACACTATCATCTCCTCGAGATCGAGCTCCACACGGGCCGTCATCATCAGATCCGTTGCCAGCTCGCTGCCCTCGGCTGTCCTATCAAGGGCGACCTGAAGTACGGCGCACCTCGTAGCAACCCCGGCGGGAGTATCAGCCTACTTTCCAGACAGATATCCTTCACGCACCCCGTGAGCAAGGAAGCCCTCACGCTCACGGCTCCCGTACCCGACGAACGACTGTGGCACGACCTCGAAGCCGCCATCGTGCGATAGGTTTGGTGAATTGAGAAAGTAGTATTACCTTTGCAGTGCTCAAGCGAAAAGCAGAGCATTTATATGGTGGTTGTAGCTCAGTTGGTTAGAGCACTGGATTGTGGTTCCAGGTGTCGTGGGTTCGAATCCCATCTTCCACCCCCAAAACTGAAGAGTGCTTGGCTTATCGAAGTCAAGCACTCTTGCTTTATATATACACATACCCTCACGCCGCCTCGATGCCCCACGTGCAGCACCTCTATCTCTTCTCTCGCCCTACGGACGGAGAGGATCAGCAGCTCAGAGCTCTCCTCTCTGAGACGATAGGCGCTACACCGAAGGCAAGTATCACGGACACTCCACAGGGCAGGCTCTACAGCTATCCTACGGAGCGAAGCGTGAGTGAGACGGAGCTACGCCGTGAGCTCCTCACCCGCCTCATCCCCTGGGGGCGCGCTACGCACGGCGCCTTCTACCTCCCCTCCACGAGTGCCACAGCCGAGGTCACGCACGTCGCCTTCGACCTCGACGGCACGCTCACGACGACGGAGCTGCTGCCCGAGCTGGCACGTCTCTCAGATCGCTCGGAGGAGATGACTGCCCTGACCGAAGCGGCTATGGCAGGCGCCACACCCTTCCGTGAGAGCTTCATGCACCGCACTGAGCTCCTTCGTGGGCTCTCGCGTAAGGCCCTTCACTCGGTCATCCGAAGCATCACCCTCCCCACTGACACCACGCTTCTCCTCCGCGAGCTCTCTCTCCCCACTGCTATCGTCACGGGGGCTTACCAGCCCTTCGTTGAAGATATCTGTGAGCGAGTGGGTCTCTCCACCTTTGTAGGGAGTGCCGTACGCTATACCGCTGACGGCGACTTCGACGGACTCGACCCCGCGGCTATCATTGATGCCGAGGGCAAGCGCGCCTTCCTCGAGGAGTGGACTGCAGGGGCGCTCGCCTCGACACTCTATACGGGAGATGGTGCCAATGACCTCGACGCCCTCGCCGCCGTAGGGCATGCCCTCTTCTACACCGCACAGCACGGAGGCCTGCGTGGCCTCGTCCATCAGATCCTCTCCGCAGACCTTCCACCCCTCTTCCCGACCACACGATGAACATCCGCCTCGACGAGAGCTGGCGTACCGCCCTTGCGCCTGAGTTCGACAAGCTCTACTTCAGCATCCTCACCGACCGCATCCGCCAGGCTTACCAGTACGAAGGCCCTATCTATCCCCCTGGAGGGCTCATCTTCCGCGCCCTCGACGCCTGCCCCCTCCCCACGGTACGCGTCGTCATCTTAGGTCAAGACCCCTACCACGGTGCAGGGCAAGCTGAGGGCTTAGCCTTCTCCGTACCGGCGGGCGTCCCCATACCTCCGAGCCTCATCAACATCAAGAAGGAGATCGCCTCCGACCTCGGTCAGCCCTCCATCATCCCCGATGGGCACCTCCTGCCATGGGCAGAGCAGGGCGTCCTTCTCCTCAACACCACCCTCACCGTCCGTGCCGGCATGGCAGCGAGCCATCAGGGCCTCGGCTGGGAGACCTTCACCGATGCGATCATCGAGACGATCAACCGCAGCTGCGACCACGTAGTCTTCCTCCTCTGGGGAAGCCCTGCCCGACGCAAGGGAAGTATGATCGATCGCACCCGCCATCTCGTGCTCGAAGCCCCCCATCCCTCCCCGCTCTCGGCCCATCGTGGCTTCTTCGGATGCCGTCACTTCAGCCAGACGAATGCCTACCTCACCCAGTGGGGCAAGGCACCCATCCGCTGGTGATACGCTCTATATTGAGTATATCAATATACCTATATCAAGTTCCGTGCTTTCTGTGGAAGAATTAATAGTATCTTTGTAAAAAAGATATTAAACGGCTCGCCACATTGCCCCTCGGCGCACCGCCTCACTATACAAAATAGAGCATTACAGACATGGACGTATTACAGATACAGAAGGACCTGATCGGCATGCAGGACTATATGAAGAACTTCGCGCGTACGCTGACGAAGGACGAAGCCGATGCAGAAGACCTGACGCAAGACACTACGCTGCGCGTCCTGAACAACTACGATAAGTTCGTCGACAACGTCAACTTCAAGGGGTGGGTGCTGAAGATCATGCGTAATATCTTCATCAACAACTACCACAAGCTCGTGCGCACGCAGAGCTTCATCGACCCCAACGTCGACGCTTACAACGTACCTCTGCTTAGCGAAGGCGGGCACAACACTCCCGAGGGCTCCATGGATATCAAGGAGATCACGGGTGCTATCGCCGAGCTGCAGCCTTCACTCAAGGAGCCTTTCTCCATGTTTGTCGCTGGGTATAAGTACAACGAGATCGCCGATACCCTCGGCATCCCCCTCGGTACGGTCAAGAGCCGCATCTTCTTCGCTCGCCAAGAGCTCCAGAAGAAGCTCCGCGACATGCGCTAAGACTCGCCCCTATTTCTATCACCATCACATATAGACTACGCAAGTATGAGTAGAGAACATCGCCGCTGCCTCATCATCGGCTCCGGTCCCGCTGGCTACACTGCAGCCATCTATGCCTCACGTGCCAACCTCTCGCCACTCCTCTACGAAGGCATCCAGCCTGGAGGACAGCTCACGCAGACCACGGATGTAGAGAACTTCCCTGGTTATCCCGAGGGGGTCACCGGCCCAGCGCTCACCCAGGACCTCCGCAATCAGGCTCTGCGCTTCGGTACGGAGATCCGCTCTGGTCTGGCGACGAAGGCTGACCTCTCTAAGGCTCCCTACGTCATCACCTTCGAGGAAGGTGTCGAGGTCGAAGCCGATACGGTCATCATCGCTACGGGTGCTTCCGCTAAGTACCTCGGCCTGCCCGACGAAGAGAAGTACGCTGGTATGGGCGTCTCGGCCTGTGCTACCTGTGACGGCTTCTTCTACCGCAATAAGAAGGTCGCTGTCGTCGGTGGCGGTGACACGGCCTGCGAAGAGGCACTCTACCTGGCGAGCCTCGCCTCGCACGTCTATATGATCGTGCGCAAGGACTACCTCCGCGCCTCTGACATTATGCGTCAGCGCGTCGCAGCCAACGAGAAGATCACCGTCCTCTACGAGCACAATACCGTGGGCCTCTACGGTGAAGATGGCGTTGAAGGCGCACATCTCGTCAAGCGCCTCGGCCAGCCCGATGAAGAGCGTGTAGACCTGCCCATCGATGGCTTCTTCCTCGCTATCGGTCACCACCCCAATTCCGAGCTCTTCGCTGACTACGTCGAGGTCGATGAGGTGGGCTACATCAAGACCGAAGGGCCTACGCCACGCACCTGCGTCCCTGGCGTCTTCGCTGCTGGCGACGTCGCAGACCCCCTCTATCGTCAGGCGGTCACCGCAGCGGCCTCAGGCTGTAAGGCAGCTATCGAAGCTGAGCGCTACCTCGGCGAACACGGGCTCTAAGTCCCACTCCCCTATACGCGCAGCGCCCCTGCCCACCATCGGTGAGCAGGGGCGCTGTCGCTATATAGCCTTCGTCCCACTCCATGGGGGGACATAAAAGGAAATACCCCCAAGTTCTCCTAATTGAACCTGAGGGTATCTCCCTGAATCTAATTCCTTCTCTAAGCTCTTCCTCTTGGACTTGAACCAAGGACCCTCTGATTAACAGTCAGATGCTCTAACCGACTGAGCTAAGGAAGAGTACTTAATGCAGCGTCAGAAGGGGCTTATTCACCACGCCCATACTCGGGAGAAGCTCTTCCTCTTGGACTTGAACCAAGGACCCTCTGATTAACAGTCAGATGCTCTAACCGACTGAGCTAAGGAAGAGTATTGCCACCTTCTTTGTTGCGGTTGCAAAGGTAATACAACTTCTTCATATACGCAAATGCCTTCCCACTTGCCCGCAACAATATCCATAGCCACCCGCACTCCCATCGCCGCCTCTACGCACGTCTACCAGCATTAGCCACCGCCACTTCTTGGCGAAGACCTTGCCCTCTCTCAGACAGCTACTGAAGGAGGTGCTACCAACCTATACTGGTCGGCGAGTCAACCTATATAGGTCGGCGGCGTGACCAATATAGGTCACGAAGCGAAGCTATATAGGTCAACCCAGCGACCTATATAGCTTCACATCTCCATCTGATTGGCAAGCAATACCCAGCCGGGAAGACAGAAGTGGTTTACACGATTATACCCCTCCGAAGTGATACGCAAGCCCTGCGCCTTATCGCAAGTATTCCGCTTATCCAGCGGAGGGAAAAGCATCGTTCTCGTGAAGAAAAAAGCGTCTTCCCGTAGTGGTATTCTTCTATCTATGTACATAGTCTTAAAGACCAGGCACGTAAATCCAAATATCCACGTACGTAGATATTAGAGCCACGTACGTAGCCCAAACTTATCGACCACTCGTCCGCAACTTTTATCCCTATGCGGAGCAACAACCTATCGCTATAACCACCAAATGTGCAGTAGTAAATAAGGCTCTGTTGTGATTAGCTTTCAGATTTCGTACCTTCATACTTGCTAATACAGCCCCATACCCCCAAAGAAACCGCTTCGTATCGTTGTGATTAGCTTTCAGATTTCGTACCTTCATACTTGCTAATACAGCCTACACCTCACGCAGCGTCGTTGCAGGGGAGTTGTGATTAGCTTTCAGATTCCATACCTTCACACTTGCTAATACAGCGTACTGCCGTAGGGCTTTGATGATGTCACCGTTGTGATTAGCTTTCAGATTTCGTACCTTCACACTTGCTAATACAGCGCGTCGCAGAGTCGAACACCGCAAAGAAGCGTTGTGATTAGCTTTCAGATTTCGTACCTTCATACTTGCTAATACAGCCCGCACCGAGTGGCACAACATCACTATCTTGTTGTGATTAGCTTTCAGATTTCGTACCTTCATACTTGCTAATACAGCGAGGGATATTACGCCTATAGCCACCGACAAGTTGTGATTAGCTTTCAGATTTCGTACCTTCATACTTGCTAATACAGCAGACCCCGCAAAGGAGTCTATGGGACAAGTACTTAGCAGGAGGATTTAGAAAGAGAAAAGCCCGTGGATATCCACGGGCTTTTCCTTTACTTAGCGACTTTTCCGATCCCAGATCTCACAGCATATCGAAGAGTCCTGGGAGCTGAATAGCATCGGTAGGCTTGCGCGAAGAGAAGTGCTCCATCATACCAAACTGCTTGTCGGTAAGCGTCATGATCACCACCTCGCCCTCATCGGGGAGCATCGCCTTGACCCGCCGCATATGCGTCTGTGCCTGCTCCATACTCGCACAATGGCGCATATAGATGGAGTACTGAAACATTGTGAAGCCATCCTTCAGGAGTTCTTGGCGGAAGCTGTTAGCCGTCTTGCGCTCCTTAGGCGTACCCGTAGGCAGATCAGAGCGTGTGCCCGTCCAGCGGGAGGAGTAGCCCCGAGGGCATGTGCGTCGCTGAGCAGGTCACGACAGCGCAATTATTCTCGAGCAAAGCCCCTAAGAGGGCATGAGTGATCGTGATCTGTGGGTGGTCGAGGAGGACGACCCCGATATCCTCTATCGGGATCGTCCGTACCATCGTCTCACGATCATCCGACGGCTGCCGCACCTCCAGCTGTTTGAGACGCAGGGAGAGGTAGGCAGGATTGCCGATATAGATCGTTTGCTTCATCATGGTAGTAGGGGAGCATCAGAGCAGAGAGATCCGTCCGAGGAGGTCGACACGCACCTTGCGGATATTCCTCTTTTCGTAGTCAGACAAACTCCGCACACGATGGAACTTCGGTATACGCCCCGAAGTATTCTTATCATCTGCCACACTCGTCTCCAAATGGTAGCGGAACCAGTAGTCCCTCGAAGACACCTTCTGCACACGGTAGAGATGCTCACTGAGCTTGCGATAACCCTGCACTTCGAGGGCTTGCTGAAGCTCCTCATCCGACAGACCAATGATGACCATCTCATCCGGCTGGAGGGAGTCAACAAATACCCAATCGGAGGGTGGGAGCAAGCGCAGTACCGACTCTGGGATATCCCCGCGCTGTAGGACTTGCTCCATGACCTCACGCGGATGCGTGATGACTAAAGGGATACCATAGCGTGCACGGTCTACAGCATCCCAGAAGGTCACAATAGACTCTTCAAGCTTGCCCTGAGGGGTCCGATAGAGAGCAAGGTGATGGTTATTCCCAGACTTTACGAATGTAATAGCTCTACCACGCTCATCGAAGCGAATAGGAATAGCCTTTGCAACGGAAGGCTGAGTAACATAGCACCGCACAGAGCGCACCTCCTGCTTCTCAGCTGCATCGAGATAGAGGGGAGCTCCCTTCGCCTTTACCTTGGATGTAATCTCTTGATTGTACTCTGCGATAAGCTCACGAAGGCGCGGATCTACGACCTCCCCCTTAAGGTCATGCAAAGGATAGCGCTTGACAATACGCTCCCTCCCTTGGGAGAGAATCTTCCCGTAGAGTGATGCCTCCATCAGCTCTCCTCGTGGTACCAGCACGCCCCGCTGTACGCAGGTGACTTCTCGACCATCAGCCGTCTTCTTACGATAGATATTGCGTCCTCGGGTGACGACACGCTTCCCAGGGCGGTAGGAGATGAGGATCTCGGCGACCTTATCGCTGACTGTCCGCACCGAGAAGTGAGGGCGCTGCGTCAGCCAGCGCTCCAGGTTAGAGAACCTACCGGTCTCCTTCGCCTGCTGCTCCTGGGCCTCCAGATCTTCCATCTTCTTATTCCCCCGCCCAAACTCAGAGCTTAAGCGGTTGAGTCGCTGGATGTAACTCTGACGAGTACATGCCACGACGAGAGCATCGATAGCGTGGTGCCGGTGGTCCATACGCTTCGACCAATTTGTAATATGAAGCTCCTCGGTCGCCTCACCTTCCCGAGATACGCGCTCGGTCTCGCCCATCGAGTCGTAGCGATCGAGGTTGAGCGTATGGAGGATCTTACCATACCCCCAGAGGCTACGAAGCCGAGCTGTCACACCACCCTCGCTCGCAGACACACGGCGGATCCCCTGCTGAAGGATGGCCATAGCTTGGCGCGAGATGTACTGCGTCAGACGCAGCTGACGCTCGAGGAAGTCGGAGGGGATATCCTCCTTCAGCCAGCGTAGGCGCTGGTGCTTGCTATAGGAAATCTTCTTCTCCTTTAGCAGGTCATTGATGCGCTTCATATACTCGGCTTCCCTACCCTCTGCTCGGATGTACTCGAGAGCGGTGCGATTGCCCTTCGTCTGATTACATTCGTGGCAGGCGCAGGTCTTATTACCATAGGAGTCATCATAGAGGACGGACTTCGGGATGATATGCTCGACCTCCATATCGTCCCCATTGAGACACTGCTCCTCTTCAATTGACCGACCACAATACAGACACTGGCGTCCAGCCTCCTCCCACAGCATGTACTTGCGGATGCGAGACTTCGTCGGATAAAGCCCACACTCACGGATCTTCGCAGCGACTTCTTTATTACGCTCCTCCCGATCCTTGTTATTTCGAGCCATACGCTCACGCTCCTCACGCGACATCTTCAGCTCGCGTGCCAGCTCGACACGGACTTCATCGACGCCGTACTCGGCCTTGAGCGCATTGACGAGGTTGATCATCTGGTTGAGGATCTTCTCAACGAGGGGCTGACGCAGCTCATTGCGCTGCAGCAGCGGTATCTTCTCCAGAAGTATGCGCTCGGTGATCTCTTCGCTGGTGGGGCTATTCGAGTGGCGGTAGCCGACGGCTGTGCACGCCTCGCTATAGCCCAGCCCCTGCTGTAGCTGGGGGAGGAGCTTGCAGATGAACTTCGCGGACTTATTCCCGTAGCCAGGCTTGACGAAGTCCAGACGATAGAGCTGATCCAAGAGCCCGCCGTCCAGGTCCTCCTCCTTCATGCCGAGCTGCGTGATGAGAGCACGGCGCATCGCATCACGCTCCTCGATGGAGTAGAGGATGTGCCACAGGCGATAGAGGGGCTGATGGACGTAGCTATCAGTGACGACAGCGACCTCTCGCACGGTGACCTCGCCCGTCTCTTCGTCGGTGAGCTGGACGGTCATCATACGCGTCTCCAGCTCCATATCGAGGAGGTGGTGATACTGCGAATAGGTCTGTAGAGCAGCAGCGAGAGCGACCCGCGTGCTATTCCCCTTCAGCCCACTCTTCGAGGTAAGCTGGTCTGCTATGAGTGCCTTCTCCTTGAGAAGCTTCTTCAGCGCAGCGAAGGATAGCGAAGCGCTTGACTGAAGATGTGCGACGATCTTAGCACGCTCCTCGAGTGTGATGTCACGTGGCGAGCCGTCGGGACGGGTCAGACGGATATTATTCACAGCCTCATAGATACGGCAGAGCTGGAAGAGGGGTGAGGACTTCGGGGCTACCTTCGGGCCGAACTTGACCTTACGCCCGACGAGCTGCCGACCGCCCTTGCCGTCGTCCTGCTGGACGCGCATCACCTTCTCTTGCTTCTCAAACTCGCACAGCGAGACCAGGTGCTTGCAGGACTTCAGCGGGCGCTGCATGAAGATGACTTCATCGCGTAGCATCCGGATGAATGCGTCTGTAAGGATATCGGGATAGTGCACGCGCTGAGCTGCCATGATCTGATCGTACTCATCGATGTAGCGCTGACGGGAGAAGATCTGATCCTTGATGCGGTAGCTGATACCGCCCGTGGGGCTCTCACTCTGATTCTGACGGAGCTGCTCGGCGAAGTACTGCCCACCGTCTTGTGCTCGTCCTGTAGCTTCTCGTCATTTGCACGGATGCCAGCGAGGTAGGCACTATTCGAGTCCTTCTTCTTCTCGCCCTCATCACCGACGATGGCAGCGGCATCGCTCTTGACGTGCCGGTAGCCACGCTTCTGATTGATGTGGCAGAGCACACGCCCCAGCTCGGGCAGCGTCAGGCGCCCACCAGCGGTAGACGCCCGCTCGCGGAGCTCCCACAGCTCCAGCAGAGGGAGCTGAATGAGTGCAGCATCGGGGAGCATCCCGACCTTCTCCAGCTCTCGACGAAGGCGGTAGCGACGCAGCTGATAGCGGGCAAAGCCTCGGCGCATCGTACGGCGCGCCGTCCGCTCTTGGCTCGCCGTGAAGGCTGCCCCTGCGTTAAAGGCTTCAATTGCTTTGGTAGCATTATTTAAGGGGACGACACGGCTCCCCATACCTAAGATTTCGGCAGGATCTCCCTGCGCATCGAGGGCGATAAGGCACCACCCTATTGATCCTACTCCGAGGTCAAGACCAAGTACATGTTTGCTCATAAGCATTGGTTGTGTTGATATTAAGAAAAATGGCTACATTTGCAGTAACGAAATCTGAAAGCTAATCACAATAAGGATTTATTCCGTTGTGAGAACATCCAGGGTGGGGCCTCTTAAGTGAGGTTCTCACCCTTCTTTTTTGTGATCAGACCGAGAGGTCAGGCCACTACGATCAGCCGTAGTACTGAAACAAATGTAGCAACTTCCCCGCTGTCGAGCAAGCAACACCGCATCCATGAGCGACTTACATCTCACAGGAGGGCTCACCATACACCCACTTTCCCTACACCAAAAGTGAGCTATCCTGAGGCTGCTTCTCCGCGAATTCGGGGTATATACGATGCGAAGACAGTTTACCTTTATTTACTACATACTATTATACACGAACATATTTCCGCGAGAAAACAACATATCCATACATTTTCTCGTTGTAGTTAAGGTAGGAGAAGAAGCCCGTCTTACACTCCTTCCCTAAGTACAATTCATTTAACGGAACCATTACTGCGGAGCTGGATAGCTCGGTCTACCCTCCCTCCGCCTCATCATCAACTACAAGTAAAATGGCTACAAAACAATCAATTCGCCGACTCGGCATCCTATCTCTTCTCCTCTTCTCCTTTGCCTTAGTGCTCAGCTCTTGCGGTGGCAAGAGTGACCTGCCAGGCGGAGAATTCGGCGGCTTCGGCAGCGCAGACCTCAAGCAAGAGGTATCGATCAGTGCATCCGCTCCGATCAGTGTCCACTTCACAGCCAACACCCAAGGGGGATCTGACATCTACCGTGACGGCAAGCTCGTTGCTCAGACGATCTACAACTCCGAGTGGAGGGACCCCATTGCAAAGTCCTATCGCACGACCTTCACCCACAAGGGTTCGGGGCTATATGTCGGCATTATCGTACACAGACCCGATAATAGTAATGGTCCTGCATCCATCAAGGTAAAGACGAGCGTGAAGCTGTATAGAGGGAATAAGTACCTCAAGACCTACGAGAAGGAAGTAACACTTACCTCGGATCCTTCACACTCATCATCAAATGAACTTTACAAAGTCGAGGCTAACGGTAACTAGCCAAACGATCCCAACTTAGGAGGGGCACGCTCTCTGGCACATAGTCCCTCAGGCAAGATCCCACTTGATACCGCTCCATCCGAGGGTGCATCAAGTGGGATCTTCTCTTTTCGAGGAAGTGGCTTTGCCGAGCACTCTTCTCACCGAATGAAGTACTATATAATAGGTAGTCAGCTATCGGACCTTCGCCGACCGCCCGCGTAGAGGCGGGAGATGAGGCGAGCTTTGACTAACTTTGTAAGCGTAATTCAAAAAGACAGAGACAATGGATAATACAAGAATGAGCCGAATCAATCGACTCATCCAAAAGGAGGTCAGCGACCTCTTCCGCATACAGACCCAGAGCATCCCCGGCACACTGATCACCGTGACATCGGTGACCGTGAGCCCCGACCTCAGCATCGCTCGTGTACGCCTGAGCATCTTCCCCTCGGAGAAGGCCGAAGAGCTGCTTGAGTCAATTCGCTCCAGCGCAAAGACCATCCGCTATGACCTCGGCCTGCGCGTAGGTAAGCAGCTGCGTAAGCTCCCCGAGCTGACCTTCTTCATCGATGACTCACTCGACTACCTCGAGCGCATCGATAGCCTCCTCGGGCTGAACGACAAGTAACGACCTCCACACTCCCCGCCCCTCGTCCGTGCTCAGCTTCCGCATAGCCCTCCGCTACCTCTTCAGCCGCACCCGCCTGCATGCAGTGAACTATGTGACGGCACTCTCTGCCGTCGCCATCGCTGTCGTCGCTATGGCGCTGGTGGCTGTCGTCGGCGTGTACAATGGCTATGTGGCGATGATCCTCGGAGCTACAAAGCAGGTCGATGCCGACATCGTCCTAAGAGACACCGAGGGCGGAGTCTTCGACCTGAAGAAGTTCCCCGACTACCGCACCAAGCTCACGAAGGCTGGTGCCGAAGCGATTGCCCTACGCCTGGAGAGCAAGGGACTCCTACGTGTAGGGGAGCAGCAGTGGGTCGTGGATGCCGTCGGGGTGGACTCGGCCTTTGCCTCCGTCTACCCGATGGGGCGTGCAGCTGATGTGCCTGAGCTCCACTCGGCGACGACCCTCGTAGACGCCGAAGGTGCACCCATCACCCCCATCCAGCTCGGCGCAGCGATTCAGCTCCCGCAGGATAGTAGCCGCACCGAGCACAATGGTCCCGCTGCCGAAGTCCTCTTCCCCAAGCGCCTCGGCTTCACCAATCCCTTAGCCCCTGCCTCGTCCTTCCAGAGCCTCGAGGCACGGGTCATCGGGCAGTATCAGCCCACGAGCCAAGAGACGGATGCTGCGATCTACCTCCCCTTAGCTGACCTGCAGGACGTACTCGACTATGAGGAGAGCGAAGTATCGGCTCTCGGCATCCACCTCCGCTCAGGCGTCAAGACCTCCGAATTCAAGCAGCAGGTGAAGGCACTCTACGGCGACCGCCTCACCGCCCTCGACCGCGAAGAGCAGCACCCAGACCTCTCCTACCTCATCCGTATGGAGAAGGTCATGACCTATCTCATCCTACTCTTCATCCTCCTCCTGGCGGCCTTCAACGTCGCCAGCTCGCTGGCTATGCTCCTCATCGAGAAGCAGGACGACAGCCGTATCTTCACCGCCCTCGGTGCACCACCCAGCTTCACGCAGCAGGTCTTCCGCCGTGTGGGCCTACTGATCGCCCTCACGGGGACCAGCGTCGGCATGCTCCTCGGCTGGATACTCTGCCTCCTGCAGGCACGCTTCGGCATCATCCGCTCTGGTAGCGGTATCGAAGCGATGGCGCTCCCCGTGGATGTACGCCCGCTGGATATGCTCCTCATCTTCGTCTCGGTGACGGCGCTCTCCTTCCTCATCTCCCTCTACCCCACCCGCTTCTTCCACCGCGGTTAGGCGCATTCCGCCCCATCGTCTTCACCTCTCCCCTATACATTATTATATATAGGGCGGTATACTGTGCTCATGAATGCGGGGAAGGAGGGTGAAGTGAAAAGCAAAAGATTTGCCACGATACCGAGGGATAACACACGATTTTCACCAGCTATTTTGCCTTTCACACCACTATTTACACATAGCAGAAAAGCCGTGTAGATGCGCTTCTTTCCTAAGAAATTAAAAGAAGCTACTACATTTGTCAAGGTAAAAATCATTGCATATATTTGCTGTGAAATCAAGGCTCCCACACGAGCCGTACACGCAAAACTATTAGATCGATCAGTTATGAAATCCGCTGAGATTTTGGCCTCGCTCGAGGCAAAGCACCCTGGGGAAAAGGAATTCCTCCAGGCTGTGAAGGAAGTTCTTCTCTCTGTAGAAGAAGTCTACAACCAGCACCCCGAGTTTGAAAAGGCAGCTATCATGGAACGCCTCGTAGAGCCCGACCGTATCATCACCTTCCGTGTACCTTGGATCGACGATGCAGGTAAAGTCCATGTAAACATTGGCTACCGCGTACAGTTCAACAACGCTATCGGCCCATACAAGGGTGGTATCCGCTTCCATCCCTCTGTCAACCTCTCTATCCTGAAGTTCCTCGGCTTCGAACAGACCTTCAAGAATGCACTCACCACGTTGCCTATGGGCGGTGGTAAGGGCGGTGCAGACTTCTCTCCTAAGGGTAAGAGCGACCGCGAAATCATGACTTTCTGCCAGAGCTTCATGCGCGAGCTGTGGCGCCACATCGGCCCTGACACCGACGTACCCGCAGGGGACATCGGCGTAGGTGGTCGCGAAGTCGCCTATATGTACGGTCAGTACAAGCGCCTTGCTAACGAGCACACGGGTACGATGACTGGTAAGGGCTTCACCTTCGGTGGCTCTCGCCTGCGTCCCGAATCTACGGGCTTCGGTGCTGTCTACTTCGTACAGCACATCTGCAAGCAGCACAACATCGACCTCAAGGGCAAGACGGTAGCTATCTCCGGCTTCGGTAACGTAGCTTGGGGTGTAGCTCAGAAGGCTACGGAGCTCGGTGCTAAGGTCGTCACCATCTCTGGTCCTGACGGCTACGTCTACGACCCAGACGGTATCAACACCCCCGAGAAGTTCCAGGCGCTGCTCGACCTCCGCTCCAGCGGTAACGACGTCGTCTCTGACTACGCTAAGAAGTTCCCCAACGCTCAGTTCTTCGCTGGCAAGAAGCCTTGGGAGCAGAAGGTAGACATCGCTATGCCTTGCGCTACGCAGAACGAAATGAACGAAGAGGATGCTAAGATGCTCCACGCTAACGGCGTAACCATCGTAGCTGAAACGTCGAACATGGGTTGTACGGCCGAAGCTGCTGAGTACTTCGTAGAAAAGAAGATGCTCTTCGCTCCTGGTAAGGCTGTCAACGCTGGTGGTGTAGCTACCTCTGGTCTCGAAATGACTCAGAACGCTATGCACCTCTATTGGACCAACGAAGAAGTCGATGCTAAGCTCCACCAGATCATGAGCGACATCCACGAGCAGTGCGTGGCTCATGGCCGTGAAGGAGACTACATCAACTACGTCAAGGGTGCTAACGTTGCTGGCTTCCTCAAGGTAGCTCAGGCAATGCTCGAGCAGGGCGTCATCTAAGAAGCGACCCTTCCCTCAAGTTTCATAAGGCTTACAGCCCGCATTCCCCACGCTCGGGGAATGCGGGCTGAGCCTTTTTTATAGCCCCAGCGAACGGCCGAGAGGAGGGAGCTGAGAGGCGAGACTGATGCTTGGGCGGAAGAATGGCTTATCTTTGCGAGCAAACGGGAGCGCCGATGCTTCCATATCGCTTGCACAAGTCCTATGGCATATACTACCCTACTTCGCTGCACCCTCGTCGCAGCAGCCCTCAGCGCAGGCAACGCCTTCGCCAGCCCCACGACGGTGGCACCGCGGGCTAAGACGACGACCTCCGTAGACCAGGCTTACCGCGAGAGCCTCACCTATTTCTTCGATCGCCCCGCCACGAGCATGATGGAGGCACTCCCCCTCGGCAATGGCCGTCTGGGGATGCTCTCCGATGGTGGCGTACAGCATCAGAGGATCACCCTCAACGAAAGCTCTATGTGGAGCGGCTCGGTCGACTCCACGGCTTGGAACGTCGAGGCCTACAAGCAACTCCCCGCTATCCGTAAGCTCCTCCTTGCTGGGCGTGCTAAGGAAGCCGAAGACCTCATCTATCGCACCTTCGTCTGCGGTGGCGTAGGGAGCGGACGCGGACAAGGAGCGAACACCCCCTACGGTAGCTACCAAGTCGGCGGCTTCCTTCACCTCAATTGGGACAAGGCTCCCGAGCTCAGCGGCTACTACCGAGGGCTGAGCCTCAGCGAAGGCGTCAGCAGAGAGAGCCTCGTCGTCGACGGGCAAGCCTATCGCACGAAGCGTCTATACAGCGTCCTCGGCCGTGAGATGCAGGTCGTACACCTGACGAACCACAGCGAAGAGGCACGTCGTGACACGCTGCGCCTCTCCCTCTCACGCCCCGAGAACGGGCACCCCGCAGCCGAAGCAGGCTTCCTGACGCTCTCGGGTCAGCTCCCCGACGGTAAGGGCGGTCGTGGCTTGAGCTACGCCATCGTCGTGCGCCCCGTCCTGCCTCAGGGCGGTACGCTCATCACCCGTGGCGATGAGCTACTCGTGGTCAATGCCCCCACGATCGAGCTCTATATCGCGCACAACACCAACTACTACGACAAGCGCCTGCCCGTCATGGCACGCAGCATCGAACAGACGCTCCAAGCGAAAGCCGTGGGCGAAGCCAACCTCTTCGCTGAGCACGTACAGCGCTTCACCGAACAGATGGACCGCGTACAGGCTCGCTTCCTCGGCTCCGACCCAGCATGCTCATCGCTGCCTATCCAGCGCCGTCTCATCGCTTACTACGAGCACCCTGAGCGTGACCCTGCACTGGCCGCCCTCTATATGCAGCTGGGCCGCTACCTCCTGATCTCCAGCACACGCCCTGGCGCTCTGCCCCCCAACCTGCAGGGGATATGGACCGAAACCATCCAAGCTCCTTGGAACGGGGACTACCACCTGAACATCAACCTACAGATGAACTACTGGCCTGCCGAGAAGGGCGCACTCCCCGAGACCGTCGGGGCGCTCACGGACTGGGTTGAGAGCATCGTACCCTCGGGTGAGCGTACAGCACGCACCTTCTACCGTGCTAAGGGCTGGGTCACGCACGTCCTCGGCAACATATGGCAGTTCACTGCCCCTGGCGAGCATCCCAGCTGGGGCGCTACGAATACCTCCGCCGCTTGGCTCTGTGAGCACCTCTACAATCACTATCGCTACAGCCAAGACCGTGCTTACCTGCAGCGCATCTACCCCGTGATGCAGGGAGCTGCACGCTTCTTCCTCACGACGCTGGTCAAGGACCCCAAGAGCGGCTACCTCGTCAACGTCCCCACGACCTCACCTGAGAACAGCTACTACACGCCCCAAGGCAAGGCTGTCGCCGTAGCAGCAGGCTCGACGATGGACAATCAGATCCTGCGCGAGCTCTTCTCCACGACGCGCGAGGCAGCGATGTCCCTCGGTCGTGATCGCACCTTCGTCGACAGTCTCTCCACGGCACTGCGCCAGCTCAAGCCCACTACCCTCGGCCCTGACGGGCGTATCATGGAGTGGATGGAGGACTACAAGGAGGTCGAGCCACACCACCGCCATGTATCGCATCTCTACGGGCTCTTCCCTGGGAGCGAGATCACGCCACACGGCACGCCCGAGCTGGCTGAAGGCGCGAAGAAGACGCTCATCGCACGTGGCTCAAGCAGCACCAGTTGGTCCATGGGCTGGAAGGTAAACTTCCACGCACGACTGGGCGATGCTGAGGGTGCTTATGAGGTGCTGAACATGCTCCTCCGCCCCGTAGATGCCATTGACCCCAAGACGAATAAACCCTACGGCAGTGGTACAGAGCCCAACCTCTTCAGCTCACATCCGCCTTTCCAGATCGACGGGAACTTCGGTGGCTCATCGGGCATCATGGAGATGCTCCTCAGCAGTGAGACGGGCTGCATCATCCCGCTGCCGGCACTGCCCAAGGCATGGAAGGCCGGTAGCATCCAAGGCCTGCGCGTCATCGGTAATGCCACCTGCTCACTCAGCTGGTCAGCTGGCGAGCTCGACCGCTTAGTCCTCGAAGCACACCACGCCTATCGCCACACGCTCCTTCTGCCTGGCGAAGGTCGTGGCTACACGCTCCGCCTCAACGGCCGTCTCTTAGACGCGAAGTCACTCCTCCACCAAGGTCGCCTGCGCCTGCCCCAGATGCAGGCTGGCGATCGTCTGGAGGTCGTGAAGAAGGCCTAAGGCATACACAAGCCTCCCTATCACAGGCTCTCCCAAAAAGAGTCACACAAGTAAGGGGCACGAACCGACTGCGGTTCGTGCCCCTTACTTATTGGTCTGCTCATCGCTCCTACCGAGGAGCCTTGACGAACCTATATTGGTTGGCGGGCTGACCTATATTGGTCCGAGAGTGAACCTATACTGGTCGATTCAGCGACCTATATAGGTCAGCCCGCCGACCAATATAGGTTCGCACCACCCTCTACGATGAAGATGGGAGTACGGGGTATGGAAAGCCTCACGTAGTGGCTACGGGAGCGACTTAGAGCCTACAGCACAAGGTAGCTGTCCGAGATGTAGCTATTTGCTTCTTTAGCCGTATCTTTGTAGCCACTAGATAAGCGTAATAAAGCCTATGATCATCAAGTCTGCAGAGTTTGTCATCAGCAATAGTCGTGTGGAGAAGTGCCCGACGACGGGACTCCCCGAATACGCCTTCATCGGGCGCTCCAATGTCGGGAAGTCTTCGCTCATCAATATGCTCACCGCACGCAAGGGGCTGGCTATGACCTCGCAGAAGCCTGGGAAGACGCAGCTCATCAACCACTTCATCATCAACGATGTATGGTACCTCGTCGACCTCCCCGGCTACGGCTATGCCCGCCTCGGCAAGGACAGCCGTGATAGCCTCAGACGCATGATCGAGGACTACGTACTGGAGCGCAAGGAGCTGGTACTGCTCTTCGTACTCCTTGACTGCCGACACGATCCTCAGAAGATCGACCTGGAGTTCATCCAATGGCTGGGCGAGGAAGGCGTCCCCTTCGCTCTGGTCTTCACAAAGGCCGACAAGCTCAGCAAGGGCCGTCTCGCAGCCAACGTCGAGGCCTACAAGGCCAAGCTTCACGAAGAGTGGGAGGAACTCCCCCCGATCTTCGTCACCTCCTCAGAGGAGCGTATGGGGCGTGACGAGCTCCTCGGCTACATCGAAGAGATCAACACTACATTATAATAGACTCCACAAAGTAAGACAATGAAAGGAACCATTCTCGTCACTGGCGGTACCGGCTATATCGGCTCTCACACCACCGTCGAACTGATCCAGGCTGGCTATCAGGTCGTCAGCATTGACAACCTGTCGAACTCCAATATCGAGGTCCTTGATGGCATCGAAGCGATCACCGGCATTCGCCCCATCTTCTACGAAGCTGACTGCAATGACGAAGCAGCTATCGAGCGCATCTTCACGGCTCACCCCTCGATCCAGGGCGTGATCCACTTCGCTGCGAGCAAGGCTGTCGGCGAATCCGTACAGAAGCCTCTGCTCTACTACAAGAATAACTTGCTCTCACTGATCGTCCTCCTCGAGGCTATGCAGCGCCACGGCACCAAGGGGATCGTCTTCTCCTCGTCATGCACCGTCTACGGCCAGCCCGAGATCCTGCCCGTCACCGAGGAAGCTCCTATCCAAGTAGCCCTCTCGCCCTACGGCAACACGAAGCAGATCAATGAAGAGATCCTCAACGATGTAGTCTATGCTGGTGTACCCTACAAGGTCATACGCCTGCGCTACTTCAACCCCATCGGTGCTCACCCCTCTGCACTCATCGGTGAGCTCCCCAATGGTGTGCCTCAGAACCTCATCCCCTACCTGACGCAGACCGCCGCTGGTATCCGTCAGCAGCTCAGCGTCTTCGGTGATGACTACAACACCCCCGACGGCTCTTGCATCCGCGACTACATCAATGTCGTCGACCTGGCTAAGGCCCACGTCATCGCTATCGAGCGTATGCTGGACGACTCCAAGGGCAGCGAGCCTCTGGAGAGCTTCAACATCGGTACCGGCCGTGGCGTCAGCGTGCTGGAGCTCATCCGCACCTTCGAGGCTGTCACGGGCGTGAAGGTCCCCCACAAGATCGTCGGCCGCCGCGAAGGCGACATCGAGAAGGTCTGGGCTGACCCGACGAAGGCCAACACCATCCTCGGCTGGGAAGCTAAGGAATCCCTCGCCGACACGCTCCGCTCTGCTTGGGCTTGGCAGGAGCGCCTCATTGAGAAGAATAAGTAATATACCGCATCATGCGCGCCGAGGGGTAGGACTTTTATCCGTCCTACCCCTTCGTATGGTGCTTAGATAGAAAGAATATAGATGGAGAAGAACTTCAAGCGTACCCTCATCACCGCCGCCCTGCCTTATGCGAACGGCCCCGTACACATCGGCCACCTGGCGGGTGTGTACATCCCCTCTGATATCTATGCCCGCTACCTGCGCCTCCGTGGAGAGGAGGTGCTCTTCGTCTGTGGTAGCGACGAGCATGGTGTACCCATCGCGATCAAGGCTAAGAAGGAAGGCGTGACCCCACAGGATATCGTCGACCGCTACGACGGGATCATCCGCAAGTCATTCGCTGACTTCGGTATCACCTTCGATACCTACGGCCGTACGACGAGCGCCACGCACCGTGAGCTTGCCTCTTCGATCTTCCGAACCATCTACGACAAGGGCGGCTTCATCGAAGAAGAGAGCGAGCAGTACTACGACCCCGAGGCCAAGCAGTTCCTCGCGGACCGCTACATCACGGGTACCTGCCCTCGCTGTCAGAATGAGCGCGCCTATGGTGACCAGTGTGAGTCCTGTGGCTCGACGCTGAACCCCACCGACCTCATCCACCCCAAGAGCGCTATCTCCGGCGCTACGCCTGAGCTCCGCAAGACAAAGCATTGGTATCTGCCCCTCGACAAGCACGAGCCCTTCCTCAAGCAGTGGATCCTCGAGGACCACAAGGAGTGGAAGAGTAATGTCTACGGGCAGTGTAAGAGCTGGCTCGACGGAGGTCTGCAGCCCCGTGCTGTGAGCCGTGACCTCGACTGGGGCATCCCCGTACCCGTAGAGGGTGCCGAGGGCAAGGTGCTCTACGTGTGGTTCGATGCGCCTATCGGCTATATCTCCAATACGAAGGAGCTCCTGCCCGACAGCTGGGAGAAGTGGTGGAAGAGCGAAGACACGCGCCTCCTACACTTCATCGGTAAGGACAACATCGTCTTCCACTGCATCGTCTTCCCTGCGATGCTCCGTGCCGAAGGCTCCTACATCCTCCCCGAGAACGTCCCCGCCAATGAGTTCCTCAACCTCGAGGGCGACAAGATCTCCACGAGCCGCAACTGGGCCGTCTGGCTCAACGAATACCTCGAGGATCTGCCCGGTAAGCAGGACGTCCTACGCTACGTCCTCACGGCCAATGCCCCCGAGACGAAGGACAACGACTTCACGTGGCGTGACTTCCAGGCACGCAACAACAATGAGCTGGTAGCTGTCTTCGGTAACTTCGTGAACCGTGCCCTCGTCCTCACCTCGAAGTACTTCGACGGGAAGGTTCCCGCTCTCGGTGCACTGACCGACTTCGACCGCGAGACCCTCGCAGAGCTCTCCACCGTGCGTGCCGCCATCGAGCGTGAGCTGGACAACTTCCACTTCCGCGAAGCCCTCAAGGAAGCGATGAATCTGGCACGCCTGGGCAACAAGTACCTCGCCGACACCGAGCCTTGGAAGCTGGCGAAGACCGATATGGAGCGTGTCGCCACGATCCTCAATATCTCCCTGCAGATCACGGCTAACCTCGCTATCGCCTTCGCGCCCTTCCTCCCGATGAGCAGCGAGAAGCTCTGCAAGATGCTCGCCATCGACCTCCCCGCTTGGACCGACCTCGGCCGTAGCGACCTCATCGAAGCTGGGCACACGCTCGGCGAGGCCAGCCTCCTCTTCGAGAAGATCGAGGATGACGTCATCGAGGCTCAGATCCAGAAGCTGCAGGCGACAAAGGAAGCCAACGAGGCTGCCGAAGATCACGCTGCCCCCATCGCTGAGAATATCGACTTCGAGGACTTCCTCAAGCTCGACATCCGCGTGGGTACCGTCACCGAGTGCACGAAGGTGCCTAAGGCCGACAAGCTCCTGCAGTTCCGCATCGACGATGGTCTGGGTGGCCGCACGATCGTCTCAGGTATCGCTGAGCACTACGCTCCCGAGGAGCTGGTAGGCAAGCAGGTCTGCTTCATCGCCAACCTCCCTCCACGTAAGCTCCGTGGCATCGAGTCGCAGGGGATGATCCTCTCTGCAGCCGATCGCACGACGGGGCAGCTCCGCGTGATCACGCCTCAGAGCCCAATCACCCCTGGTAGCGAAGTCAAGTAAGGCTTCGCCCCTCCCCTGTTTATTCAGACCAAGAAACCACTTACATGAATAGCTCTCTCAAGACGAGTATCCTTAGCCCAGTGCGCTGGGCAGGGGTACTCGTCCTCTTCTTCCTCTTAGGCTCCGTAGCATGGGCACAGAAGACACCCCGTGTCACGCAGCACAAGCTCCGTATCCTCCACACCACAGACGTCCACGGGAATATCTTCCCCTATGACTTCCTCAATGACCGCCCAGGCACGGGGAGCATGTCACGTCTCTCGACGGTACTGCGCGAGATCCGTCGTACCGATCCCGAGACCCTGCTGCTGGACGCTGGTGACCTCCTGCAGGGTGAGCCCCCGACGTACTACTACAACTACGTCGACACCCTCTCGACGCACATCGTCTCCTCGGCGATGAACTACCTCGGCTACGATGCGGTCGCCATGGGCAACCACGACATCGAGCCTGGGCATAGCGTCTTCGACAAGTGGGGGCGCGAGTGTAAGTTCCCCCTCATCGCAGCGAACATCATCTCCGACAAGACGGGCGAGCCTTATTTCAAGCCCTATCACGTCTTCACCCGTGCTGGGCTCCGTGTAGCCGTCTTAGGCTTCACGACGCCTGCTATCCCGCAGTGGGTACCAGCCCATCTCTGGGAAGGCCTGCACTTTGACGATATCCTGACCTCAGCTGCGCACTGGGTACCCCTCATCCAGCAGCGCGAGAAGCCCGACCTCCTTGTAGTGCTGATGCACTCCGGGCTGGAGAATGACAACCCCGATTACCTCGAGAATGCTGGCCGTGCGCTGGCGAACAAGGGTATGGGTATTGACCTCCTGCTCATTGGCCACGACCACCGTCAGGAGATGGAGTGGATCCGCCCTGAGGGAAGCACGACGGACTCTGTCCTCCTCATCAATCCCGCTAACCACCTCGATCGTGTCGCGGACATCCAGATCACTGTGCGTAAGGAAGGTGGCCGCATCATCTCCAAGCAGCTTGTCCCCTCCTTCATCTCACTCGAGGGTGTAGAGCCAGACTCGGTCTTCCTCCGCCACTTCGCCCAGGAGTACGCTGCAGTGAACGACTATCTGGCTACTGAAGTCGGTGAGCTGGCCTGCGAGGTGCGTGGCGAAGATGCGCTCTTCGGTACGACACCCTATATGGATGTCATCCACCGTATGCAGCTCGAGTCAGTGAATGCAGAGATCTCCTTTGCCGCACCGCTGAAGACCTCTGCCGTCCTCCCCGCTGGCAAGGTCTATGTACGCGACCTCTTTAAGTTCTGTCCCTTCTCCAACTTCCTCTACGCTATGCAGCTCACGGGTCGTGAGATCCGTGGCTACCTCGAGCACTCCTATGCAGGCTGGGCAGCGACCTCCATCACCGAAGATGGCGGGCTCATCCGCCTGCGCACTGGAGCACAGCCGACGGACAAGTATAAGACCTTCGTACCGCCCTACAACTACAGCGCGGCGCAAGGCATCGACTACACCGTCGATCTCTCCAAGCCTGAGGGCGAGCGTGTGACAATACTTCGCCTCACGGGGCATAGCGAGCCCTTCGACCTCGACCGCACCTATCGTGTAGCCGTCAACTCCTACCGTGCTGGTGGTGCTGGTGGGATGCTCACCACGGGCTCTGGCATCGCGAAGGAAGACCTGCCGAAGCGTATCGTCGGTGCTACCTCGCACGACCAGTCCTATTACTTAGCAGAATTCTTCCGCCGTCACAAGGTCGTCCGCCCCGTAGACCCGAAGAACTGGCGCTTCCTCCCCGAGGACTGGGCAAAGGCCGCCGCAGAGCGTAGCCGTGCCTTCCTCTTCCCTAAGAAGTAAGCCTTATGCGCCTTGCCCCACTCCTTCTGCTCTTGGTACCTCTTGCGCTGGTACTCCTGCAGCTTCTCTTGAGATGGGGCCTTCAGCGCCGCTCGGAGCTTCTCCGCTCGGCACATACACATCGACCTCTACAGCGACAGGACGCACCTATCGCTGTAGAGGTCGATGTCGATTCGTCCCCACTCTTTGACAGCCCTGCTCCAAGAGAAGCCCTCCCCCACTACCTCGTCCTCGATACCGAGACGCAGGACATCCTCCACGAAGAGGAGGTGGGGATAGAGTTCGCACCCTCACCAATTATCCTACTCTCGTGGCAGGTGCTGGACGCTACAGGTACCTGCCTCTCCGAAGAGACGCACCTCATCCGTCGTAGCGCCTCCATAACAGAGGAGGCTACCGCCCTACACGGCATCACGACGAAGCAGATGGAGTGTGAGGGCGAGGAGCTACGCCCCGTGCTGGAGCGCTTGCTCCAAGCCGTGAGCGAGGCGAAAGTACTCGTCGCACACAACGTCCGCTTCCATCGCACCCTTGTCCTCTCAGAGCTGGAAGCCGTAGGGCTACCGACAGCTTCGCTGGAGGCACTACCCACCCTCTGCACGATGGAGCGCGGGCGAGTCTTAGGCTTCAAGCGCCGCGCTTCGGGCGAGGCTGCTTACCCCAAGCTCAGCGAACTCTTCGGCTACCTCTACCTACACCAGCCAGCCGTCCACGTGCGCTTCCGCCACAAGGGCCTGCGTGACGTCCGCCTCTGCGCGGCTTGCCTTAGGCAGCTCATCGTATAGCGCACTCCACGCATAGCTATAAATAGCGAGCGGGCACCCCACCGATGGAGGGGTGCCCGCTCGCTGTTTATGTGAATTGCTTCTTAGTCGAGCTCGCCTGCAGAGCGCTTCTTGAGGAAGTTCTTGTAGGCTGCCTTCGTCTGTGGAGCGAGGAAGATGAGGGCAATGATATTCGGGATGACCATCAGCCCTGTGACTGTGTCGGTGATCTCCCACACAAAGGTCACAGCGAAGATCGCCCCGACGAAGACCGAGCCGATGACCACTGCACGGAAGATATAGACCCCGACCTTACCGAAGAGCGAGCGGACATTCATCTCACCGAAGATATAGTTCCCGATGATTGTCGTAAAGGCAAAGAAAAAGATACTCACCTGCAGGAAGATGATACCCGCCTTACCAAAGACCATATCGAAGGCCTCCTGCGTGATCGCTGTCGACTCGAGCCCAGCCTGCTTATGCGCACCCGTCAGGAGGATGACCAGTGCCGTAGAGGTGCAGATGAGGAGCGTGATGAAGACTCCCGACATGGCTACGAAGCCCTGCATCGCAGGATCCTTCACCTCGGCCATAGCGTGAGCGTGGGGCGAGGTACCCATACCGGCTTCGTTGGAGAAGAGGCCGCGAGCGACCCCGTAGCGGATAGCATACTTCATCGCGATACCAGCAGCACCGCCAGCAGCAGCCTTCGTAGAGAAGGCTTCTCTAAAGACCTCAGCAAAGGCCTGGGGGATCTGGTCGAAATAGATGCACATGATGACGAGCGAACCCAAGATATAGGCGATAGCCATGAAGGGCACGACGAGCTCAGCGACCGTGGTGATGCGCTTCTGCCCCCCGACGATCACGATACCGACGATGAGTGCGATACCCACACCGACGACCCAAGGCTTGATATCAAAGGCCGTCGTCAGCGCGACCGTGATGGAGTTCGCCTGCACCATACTTCCCGTGAAGCCCACATAGGTAATGAAGGCAATCGAGAAGAAGAGCGCCAGCCACTTGAGCCCGAGACCTTCACGGATATAGAAGGCAGGCCCCCCGATGGCACCACCAGGACGGACCTCACGATACTTCTGTGCTAAGACGGCTTCGGAGAAGATCGTCCCCATGCCGAGGATGGCGGAGATCCACATCCAGAAGATCGATCCGACGCCGCCCATAGAGATAGCGGTGGCGATACCTGCCACGTTCCCCGTACCGACCTGGGCAGCTACGGCGGTGGCGAGAGCTTGGAAGGAGTTGACCTTGGACTTACCCTCCTCGCCCTTCTTCCGCTGCATAGCAGGGCCGAAGGCATACTTCATCGCTAGATTGAAGTGGCGGATCTGAGGGAAGCCGAGGTAGATGGTGTAGAAGATGCCGACGCCGAGGAGGGCGTACATCAGGAAGCTGTTCCAAAGAATCCCGTTGAACTCTTTGACGAACCCTAATACATCCATGTGCTGTGAGTTTTGTGAGTTAGTGTTAGAGGTATTGTAAATTGTAGCTTAGACCTAAGGAGTAGATGCGTAGGGCTCAGGGCACCTACACGTAGAAGTGGATGCTCCTATCAGGGGTATCGATCGGGAAAAGAGCCGAATACTTGAGCTATTCATGCGCATCATAGGGGCGCTCCTCTTGGTATTATAGAGGGGCAAGCCATACGTCCACGGGCGAAGTGTCCATGGACTTCGCCTACAAAGGTATAAATAGTGCTGGAAGAAATAAGGGGCTTAGCCCTTGCGACCGTAGTCAGCGGGGATCTCGCCCCAGCGGACGGTATCCCACTTATATAAGGGTGTCGTGTAGGTATGTGTCTGGAGCCAGCGCTCAGCACGCTCGATGAGGTCGAAGAGCGGAGCCGTCTCAGCCGTGCGCTCCAGAAGGGTCTTGCAGCGCTTCTTGCGCACCCACCCGAGGGCCGTCTGGCTATCGGAGTAGATGACGAGCTGCGAGAGCCCCTGCTTCTCGATGAGTGCTAGCGCATGCACGATGGCGAGGAACTCCCCGATGTTATTCGTTCCCTTGGGGAAGGGCCCCATCTCGAAGATGACCCGACGCGAGGGCAGGTACACGCCGCGGTACTCCATCACACCTGGATTGCCCGAGCAGGCAGCATCGACAGCGAGCGCCTCCTCGATGGGAGCTTCTGTGCTACTCTCCATCCCCGAGGGGGCACGGTGGCGACGGGAGAAGCCCTGAAAGCCCTCTTCATAGGCTCGCAGAGCCTCACTACGGCTCTCGAAGGACTTGAAGAGGGCCTTGGGATAGCCCTGCGTCTGACGCTGACATTCCGCCCAGGTCTCATAGACCCCTGGCTCATGTCCCGCCCAGACGACGTACCACTTTTGTTGCTTTGCCATCGGCTTACTTACTCTTGGATGAAGTAGTTTACTGCCGTCTCCTGTCGTGGGAGCGGTGCCCAAAAGTACAACAATCCCCCGTGCTACCGCTCCAGCACCGTAAGAGCAGCATTAACCGAGGGCATTCAAGAGCCTCAAAGACAAGAGTAAGAGGGAGGCTCACATACCGAGCGAGGAAGTGCCCTCGTTTTAATGGTACACGTGTCTCCCGCTCCAGCCTTCGCTCTGCTCGGGCATTTAGGGAGCGTAAGACACTTCACTGCTAACAAGACACCACACATGAAGAAGATGATCTTCACCGCTGCCCTCCTCTTCAGCTCGATGAGCATCGGGGCACAGGCGCAGTCCGTCGAGAGCCAAGCACTCACGACCATCAGCACACAGCACGAGGAGCCTACTGTAGAGCTCACCGAAGCTCCCGTCGGCACGGAGAGCGACTACCTCATGAGCTTCGCCGAGGCCGCACCACGTCGCCGAGGCTATTATGGTGGCGGCTCAGCCCCCTACTACTCCGGGACGCTGGAGCTGGGCTTTACCTCCGCTGAGCGTCTCGGGCGTATGGAGCTACTCGGCTCCTTCGGTACGCTCGTCAGCGCCACGATCTTCCTCGGCGGGGGCTTGGGCTTCAACGGCTACTTCTCTCACAAGCACCGCGACGCCTTCTGGATGCTTCCCCTCTTTGTGAACTTCCGTGCGACGCTCCCCACGAACTCCGTCGTCAAGCCCTTCCTCGACATCAAGCCTGGGTACTCCATCGGCCTTACTCACTCGGGGCTGCACGGCTTCTACTTCGCACTCTCAGGGGGTATCGTCGTCAACCGCTTCATGATCAGCCTGGGCTACGCTTATCAGGAGTTCAACTCCAGCCGCTACTTCGACAAGTATTGGGGTAGCTCAGGCGGGGTATCTCTCAAGTTCGGTATTCTCTTCTAAGGCGCTCACAGCGTGAGTCTGGGCGGGCTAACTCACGAATATTTCGTATGTTTGCCCGCGAATAAAAGCAAAGACCCGTATGATACACTCCATGACTGGCTTCGGGAAGGCCTCGGCACGCTTCGGTAGCCGCACCATCACCGTCGCCATCAAGTCTCTCAATAGCAAGCAGGCCGACCTCTCGGCACGCATTGCCTCCATCTACCGCGAGGGCGAGCTGGAGCTCCGCTCGCTGATCACCGACCGCCTACAGCGTGGTAAGATTGATCTCACCATCACGATGGAGGATGACGCCCTCGAGGGCAACACCACCCCCATCAACAAGGGAGCCCTCCTCGGGTACGTCCATCAGCTCCAGACGCTCCGCACGGAGTCGGGGCTGGACTTCTCCATTGACCCCGTCGCCCTGCTGCGTCTGCCTGGCGTCATGGATAGCGAAAGTAGCCGCACGACCGAGGTCAGCAAGGAGGAGTGGGACGTCGTCCGTGCCACCACCCGTCAGGCCGTAGAGGAGCTACAAGCCTTCCGCCTGCAGGAAGGGAAGATGCTCCACGAGGTCTGTGCCTCACGTATCGCGAAGATCAGCTCGCTGCTGGAGGAGATCACTTTCCCCGAAGCTGAGCGTATCGCCGCTATCCGTCAGCGTCTCGAAGAGGGTCTCGCGAAGATCGCCCCTCAGGGTGGTTATGACAACTCCCGCCTCGAGCAGGAGATGATCTACTACATCGAGAAGCTCGACATCAACGAAGAGAAGTCACGTCTGGCACACCACCTCAGCTACTTCATCGAGGTACTCAATGCCGATCAGCCTGGTCAGGGTAAGACCCTCGGCTTCATCGCACAGGAGATCGGCCGTGAGATCAATACGATGGGCTCGAAGAGCAACCAAGCCGAGATGCAGCAGCTCGTCGTCAAGATGAAGGACGAGCTTGAGCAGATCAAGGAGCAGGTGCTCAACATCCTCTAAGCCATTCTGCGGTAGCCCTCGCTACCCGACTACATAGAAAAGCCACGAGCTTCAGCCCCACCAGTGTGGGATGCTGAAGCTCGTGGCTCTTATGTCCGTGCGACTCTATCGTGAAGTCGCAGGCGAGAGCGAGAGGACGCTTAGAAGTGACGCTCTACGGGCTCTACCTCGGGCTGCTGGAAGTCGATGAAGCACAGACCAGCCAGAGCCGTACCATAGCGCTTCTCGATCGTGATCCCTTCGGTGACGAAGTTCAGTTCGCCGAGGTAGTAGTGACCATAGGTCTTCTGGTGCAGGTCGTTGATCACACGGATCAGACGAGCTTCGAGCTCCTCGATGCGGTAGCGGCCGCTGACTTCACAGACCAGACCACCGACCTTCTTATCGAAGTTCTCATCAGCATACATCCAGGCGTAGACGACACCTGCAGAGACGAATTCGTCCTGCTGACCGTGCGATACAGCCAGGATGGTCTTCAGCTCAGAGCCGAAGGGAGGCAGGTCGATCTCATCCATCGAAGCGATGTGTGCCGTAGCGGGCAGCACGGACGAATAGACCATGATATTAAAGTCAGAGATCCCAGCATCATGCAGAGCCATGTGGTATGACCCAGCGTGAAGCTCCAGATCCGACTCACCGCTACCCTTCGTCACGAAGAAGGTGTGGGGGATAAGATTCCCTACGTACTTGCTCATTTAGTTCCTTATAAATCTATGATTGTTAATACTTATTGCGCACTCTTTCCGCCCATTCCGCTATGCATACGGCTGGATGAAGGCTTACAAAGGTACACTATTTTTAAGAACTTTAGCTCTCTTATTGACGCCTTTCATGCCACATTCCACTGCTTTGCAGTGATAAGAAGCGGGACTACAAGAGTCCTTCTCGTGAAGAAAAAAGCGCCTTCACGTAGTGGTTTTCTTCTATCTATGTACGTGGTCTTAAAGACCAGGTACGTAAATCCCAATATCCACGTACGTAGATATTAGAGCCACGTACGTAGTCCAAACTTTTCTGCCACGCGTCCACAATTTTATTCCTACGTGGAGCAACGGCCTACAATAGTCGTTCGACTCCAGACTAATAGTCGTCAGAGCACAGACCTGTAGTCATCTGCACAGCGACCTCCCGAGCCTTGCCTACACACCTCTACAATCATGAGGCCACATATCGCAAGGGCTGTATCGAGAGGATGGCACCTTGATATCCTCCTCGGGGCTGTTTGCAGAAGCCCGCCCCTTTGACTATCTCCACGATTCTCCGTAAGTTTGCTCCGTATAAAACCAAAGACCAAGACCAGGCTTACCCAAGTCTATGCCTTGATACTTGATTAACTCTCCTTACAACCAACGCCGATGAGACGTCTTTTACCGCTGTTCTTGTTGTGCGTCTTCTTCTCTCAGTTGGGACTTAGTGCCCAGGTGCACATGCCAGCTATCTACGGGCGGCACGAGACGAAGCAAGTCGTGACGACAGAGACCTTCTATGACTCAGGCGGGCCAACTAAGAATGCCCACCCTCTGGGCATCGCCGCCGTCACCTTCACCCCCAAGTATGGGCAAGCTATCGAGGTCGACTTCTCCGAGCTTGACCTCAAGCAAGCCACCCTCTATGTCTACGAGGGGAAGCAAGAGCTCGTCAAGAGCGAAGGGGGCGACGAAGATGATGATGAGATCACCTACACCAAGCCGAATGTCCACGAGCTCTATGTACTCCGAGGCAGTGATCTCTCCCGTCATGTCTTCCACTCCACGACAGCTGATGGGGTACTGACCTTCGTCTTCATCGGAGCCAACCCCGCAGGTAAGGGTTGGACTGCCGAAGTGAAGAGCGTAGCCAAGACCTCCGATGATACCCCCGTACCTGCCGAGCCCGAGGGCTCCGTCTATATGGTACCAGGGCCTCGTGAGGTCATAGTAGGCAGCACAGGACTTGACTTCTACGACGATGGTGGCCCCACGAAGAAGATCAGTCCCAACTTTGAGGGCTACGTGACCTTCGCCCCCAAGCAAGCGGGACAGCGCATACGGGTGACCTTCACCAGCCTTAAGCTCTTCCATACCTACAAGCCGAAGAACGACCTACTACGCGTCTACAACGGACGCAGCACCTCCTCAACCAAGCTTCTGCGCGAGCTCCTCAACGAGCAGACGCCCATCAGCCTCATCTCCAGCGAGGACGATGGTTCACTGACCGTCTCACTGAAGAGCGTCACGGGGACTCCGCAGGACGGCTTCGTCGCACGCGTCGAGGCCATCACCCCCAGCCCGATGACCTTCGCCTCAGCCTCGGCGACCTCTCCCACAGAGAAGGTAAAGAGCGCGGCAGGTGAGCACGACAAGCCCCTTCTACTTCTCACCCTCCGCACCGAAGGCGTGAGCCCTGCCCTCACACTCTCAGAGCTGGAGCTCTCCACCCAAGGCACGAGCACAGGCGCCCTGGAGCGTCTTATCCTCTATCGTGGCGAGCAAGCCCTCACCACCAACCGCATAGGCGAGGCGACCGTCACGGGCGATCAGGTACGCCTCCAGCTCTCCGCTCCCCTTGAGCTGAACTACGGAGACAACACCTTCCTCCTCACGGGCGACATCTCTACCAAGGCTCACACGGGCGATCAGCTCAGCCTCACCGCACGCACCGCAGTCCTCTCAGGCGAGACGAAGCAGCTCAACCTCCCCACTCCTACCCCATATATCCTCGACAACGTCTTCCGCAGCCGCGAGGGTCAACCCCAGGTCATCACCGTATATTCGGACTGGACCTTCGCTCCGACAATGAGCGCTGGGCGCTATGCCCCAGGCAATACCGACCAAGTCACGACCTTCCTCCCAGCCAAGACAGGCGAGGTAGTCGAGCTGGACTTCCAGTCCTTCGATGTCCTCTACGAGAAGAGTAAGTATGGGACGAAGGCGGTCTTCGAGATCTATGCTGGTCAGGGGCGTACGGGCAAGCTCCTATGGCGCCTTGACGAAGAGACGATGAATGGGGGCGGGCCTAAGCTCATCCATTCGACGAGCTCGGACGGTGCACTGACCGTCGTCTTCAATCCCAAGGAGAGCATCCCAGGTCGACAGAAGTCAGGCTGGCAGGCTACCGTACGCAGCCAGCAGCCCCAGCCTATGGTACTCGTCTCGGCTATGGTCGCGCAGGCCTCCACAGCCGAAGCACCCGTAGGCGCTACTGGTCTGGAGTTCCTTGATCTCACGCTTGAGACGAAGGGCAGCCTGCAGCCCAAGAAGCTGGAGGCCATCAAGCTCCAGCTCAAGGGCGCACCTCAAGCCTTCTCCAAGCTCTACCTCTACGCCCTCTCCAGCCCGAAGGCCTACAGCTCAGCCAAGCTCCTTGGCTCCGTCACGCCCACAGGTGAGACGACCGTCACCCTGCCTCTTACGGTAGCTCAGACACTCCCCGAGCGCAAGAGCTACTACTACATAGCTGCCGACATCGCCCAGGGCGTCGCAGCAGGTCTGACGCTTGACCTTGCTCTCCCCGAGATCACACTCTCAGGAGAGACCGTCCCGATTGAGAGCCCCGACCCCGAAGGAGGACGCATCACCCGCAATCTCCTCTCGATGGCAGCCGGTGAGACGACCATCGAGGTCACCAACCCACTCTCCTTCTATGATAATGGCGGACCCACGGGGAAGTACCCACGCTCCTTCAAGGGCACTGTGCACTTCGTCCCTCGTGCGGGTGAAGTCATCCACTGCCACATACGCCAGCTCCGCCTCGGCCGTGTAGACTACCTCAGCTTCTACCACGGGAAGGAGGCCAACGAAGACAAGCTCATCACCAAGCTCTCAGGCTACAAGCGCGACCTCCCCGAGCTCATCTCCACTGCACCCGACGGCTCGATGACGGTGACCTTCACCAGCAAGACCAGCGATGATGGCTGGGATATCGAGGTCAGCTCTGAGCGCCCCATCCCGCTGCACGTCACGGAGGTCAAGGCCGAGGCGATCCAAGATACCCGCCTGATGAGGGGTGCTAAGGACGTCCCTCTGATGAAGCTCGCCGTCACCGTCACGGGAGACCAAGGCGCGCTGAGCATAGAGCACATTGACTTTGCCCCCTTCTTTGCTCAGGGAAGCAGCGCTTGGGCAAAGCTCAACCTCTACGCCACTGAGACCTCCGAAGCCTTCTCTACAGCGAAGCTCTACGCCACGGGTGGGGAGCGCTTCTCGGGTACGACAGACTACCACAAGCCTGGTACGTACTACTTCTTCCTCGCAGCTGATGTAGACGCCACCGCTCCAGCAGGCGCCCGCATCACCATCACGCCCCGCAGCATCACCGCAGGCGGTGAGGAGCGTGCGATCACGACGCCCCCGACAGCTGCCATCGACCTCCACGAAGGCATGCACGGGGACTTCACCATCGGCGAGCGCAGAGGCATGCACTATACCACCCTCACCGCCGCCATCAAGGATCTTGTCAGCCGTGGTGTCGATGGTCCCGTACGCCTACTCCTCAGTGCTGGCACCTATGACGAGGCGCTCTCCCTGCCCGATATCGCAGGGCTGTCCGAGACGAACACCCTCACCATCGAGCCTATCTCGGGGCGTCGTGGCGAAGTGACGCTCACCAACACCCACTACCGCAAGGTGGACTACGGCGACAATAAGCCAGGTTACTTCAACGTCGAAGGGGCAGACTACGTCACACTCCGCGCACTTACCTTCACGTCAGAGAAGAGTGATGCGCCAGCACTCCTACTCGTCCGCAATGGTAGCCAGCATCTCACCATCGACGACTGTGAGTTCTCTGCTCCCCGCACCACACTGTACAACGAGGGCGACATGGCACTCATCCGTACGGCACGCGGCAACCAGCCTTCGCCCAACAACGACTTCCTAACTCTGCGCAATTCGCACCTCATCGGTGGGTACAGCGCGATCTATGCCGACGGACTGTCGAACGTCGCACTCCCCACACAGCGCGTCATCACCATCGAGGGCAACACGCTTGAGGGTCAGGGCTCGAAGAGTATCTACCTGCGCTGTATCCCCGACATGACCGTACGCGCCAACCGCATCCTCGCCTCGGGCAAGGCGGCACGCGACTATCAGGCGATGGACCTCACTCTCGGCGAAGGGGTGAGCGTCGTCGGGAACCGCATCCACCTCACGGACTTCTCCGAGACGACGACCGCTGTACAAGCCATCTACCTCAGACGCACTACGGAGCATGCGCAGATCGAGCACAAGTCCAGCCTCTTCGCCTCGAATGAGATCATCCTCGATGCACCGCAGAGCCTCCGTGAGGTCTACGCCTTCTACTTCACCGATGAGGACCTCACGGACATCAAGCTCCTGCACAACTCCGTCCTCATCTCAGGCACTCGCACCGATAAGTCCACGGCACCTGTCTACTTCCAGTCGCGCAAGCAGGGTACCATCTCAAAGCTCGAGGTGAAGAACAACCTCTGGCAGAACCTCACCCCTGGCTCTATCTACAAGACCACGGCGAAGATCACGCTCGTCGATCCTACCTTCACGGACAACGTAAGTTACACGGCAGGCAGCGAATTCGCACTACTCGGAGATAGCGCCCTTGACCTCGCCGAATGGACGAGCCGCATGAAGGACACCTCGAGCCGCATCGCACGAGTGGACTTCGCAGCTCCTCGTGAGAGCCTCCTCCCACAGGAGTTCAGTGCGCTGACCTTCGCGCGTGCTCTCCCCGAGGTACCTACCGATATCGTCGGCACGAAGCACCCCGCTACGGATGCCGCCGTCGGGGCTTACGAAGCGACGACGCACGGCTTCCCCGCACTGGCCACGGGCTATCCCAAGCCCCTCAACCTCACGGCGGATCATCCCGTGCTGGAGATCAAGGCGACCGACTTCGGGCAGTTCTTCTGCCTGGCGCTCAAGCAGTCGGATACGGCTCCTACGCTGGAGGCTCTCAAGGCCTCGACGCTACAGGTCAATCTCTACCCCAATCAGGTCAGCCGCCTCACCCTTCCCGCACTCGATGGGCACTCGGCCTATCGCCTCTACCTCCTCCCCCGCGATCTGTCGGGGCAGTTCGCCTCAGCAGCCCTCACCTACGACTTCTCTACCGATGCCCTCCCCTCGGAGGTGGCAGACTTTGAGAGCGTAGCCGTCGGGACGAGTGACTTCGTCAGCGGTACCTATCGCTTCGTAGGTGGGAAGGTCTACGAGCCTCAGAAGCCCTACACGATGGGTAGCCATCGCGCCCTCGAATGTAGTGGTACGGTGACCATCACCCCCACGCACACTACAGTACCCACCAAGCTCTCGGGCTTCTACCTACAGAGTGATACACCCGTACGCCTCACCGCTAAGGGTGGAGCCGATGGCGATCAGACGAAGACCCTTCCCTCGACGGGCGGTGTATGGCGCTACGTCAGTCTGCGTGACCTCGGCGAACTCACCGAGCTCACCATCCAGAGCGAAGGCAAGGCAGGTATCGATGACTTCACCGCCGAGCCACAGCCACTCCACCTCACCCCCAAGACCTTCACCTCTCGCGCTGGTGAGACCATCGCTCTCCAGCATGATGCCGAGGGCGGTGTATGGCCCTACTCCTATGTATGGCGTACCGCAGCAGGGGAGGTCGTAGGGAAGGAAGCGACCTACAGCATGAAGGCTGAGCGCACCCAGCACCTGACGCTCGAGGTGACCGATGCTTGGGAGCAGAAGGTGAAGATCCAGCTCCTCCTCAAGGTCTCGGGTGGGAAGCCTGCTATCGCTACCTTCGACGATCTCGGCCTCGAGCCTGAGACGGCGTGGTACGGCGAGCTGGAAGCTGGGGGCTCCGACTTCATCTCCTCGACCTTCTATAGCGGGAGCTACTCCTTCGCCTGTAGCAATGCACCCGCACTGCGCACGTGGATGGGCTTCGCCTACTCCGACCAGACAAAGACGACCTTCACCTCACTCTTCCCCGACCAGTTCAATAGTGCAGTCGGGCATGGCGTGAATGGCTCCAAGAACTATGCCGTAGCCTATGCCTATCGCCAGCCAGCCGAGCTCCGCACCACCCACACAGGGCCTGCGGTCATCCCTGGCACCTATGTCACGAATACCGCTTGGGTCAAGCAAGTCACCCAGACAGGTACGAAGATGGGCAGTGAGCCAGATGCGCCCTTCCATCAGGGGGACTACCTGCTCCTCATCGCCAGCAATAGCACGGGCACAAAGGGCCTTGAGATCCCCCTCATCGACTACCGTAGCACCGACCCGAAGGAGCACTACACGATAGACACCTGGCAATGGGTCGACCTCTCTGCTCTCGGAGAGACCGATGTCGTGCGCTTCACGATGAAGGGCTCACGTGTAGCCAATGGAGGCACGACCATCCCAGCTTACTTCTGTCTTGATGACTTCGGGAGTGAAGTACCTGCAAAGGACATCGCACCCCGCACCCTCGTCCCACAGAGCACGGAGACCCTTGACCTGACGAAGGTCTTCACCGACGCAGGTCTTGCGCCCAGCGCTTCCCCTCGCCCTGCCTATACCCTCATGGCGGCTGGGAGCGAAGAGACTGTGATGGCGACCCTCAGTGGGAGCAACCTCCGCCTCACAGCGAAGGCCACGGGCTCGACCTCGCTCATCATCAGCCAGCGTCAGGGAGGGAAGACCGTCTACCTCCGCCTACCTCTCACGGTAGCCGTGCCCCAACCCACGCCCCAGCCTATACCTCAGCCCACGCCTACCCCCGAGGCGGATGGCGAACTAAAGGCATATCCCAGCCCCACCACCACGGAGATCCATCTCACGGTGAGCGGACGCGTAGATATCTTCAGCCTCACAGGTCAGCTCATGCTCACCATCGAGCACTACACGGCAGGGCAGGCCATCCCCGTAGGCAACCTCCCCGCAGGTATGTACCTCGCACGCACGCCCCAGGGTGTCGTCCGCTTCAGCAAGCGCTGAGCCTAAGTCCGCCCGACGATACGATACAGTTAGCGCGTGGCTCTCCCCCTCGGGGGAGGGTCACGCGCTAACTATTTGAGCCTGTTTTCGCTAGTCCTTCCCGCTATTTATTCTGCTAAGGTATCACACGCCCAGCTCTCCGATATACCTCTCCGAAGTGACACACAAGCCCTTCGCCTTATCACGAGTATTCATCTTATCCAGAGGAGGAAAAAGAACTGTTTTCGTGAAGAAAAAAGCGCCTTCCCGTAGTGGGTTTCATTTATCTACGCACGTAGTCTTAAAGACCAGGCACATAAATCCAAATATCCACGTATGTAGATATTAGAGCCACGTACGTAGTCCAAACTTATCTGCCACGCGTCCACAACTTTTATCCCTACGCAGAGCAACAACCTAATAGAGGTCACTTCACAAAGCTATATAGGAATCGATCCAAAGCTATATAGCTTTCTTCGCCATCCTATATAGCTCTACCTACGTACTCATAGAGGTTGCTTCACCGACCCGTATAGGTTACGTTTTCACCCCTCGCAGAGTCGAGGAGCAAGCAATATAGAGACGTGGTAGCAAAGGGGTAGAATGCGGGGCGCACTCCCCTACCTCTCAGGGGGAAATGCCAAGTGAGGCACAGCCCCCTCATTGCACGCATCGGGCACTTTTGCGCAATTTTTCATAACTTTGTCCGTACTTTCAGAGGGGAATACCCTCACGAGGTACACCATAAATTAATATAGATAAGGATACAGAGACAGCTACGCATGGCTACTATTGTCAAGACAAAAGACCTCATGATCGAGGTGGCTCGGCAGCTCTTCGCTCGGGTTGGGTTCACCAACACGACGATGAACGATATTGCCGACGCTTCGAAGAAGGGCCGGCGTACGCTCTATACCTACTTCCGCAACAAGGATGAGATCTTCCACGCCGTCATCGAGCGCGAGCTCGAGCGCCTATGGCACGACCTGGAGCTGATCCGCCGCCTCCCCGCTTCACCCGAGGACAAGATCCTGACGATGCTCCTGACGCATCTGGACAAGATGAAGGACTTGGTCCTGCGCAATGGCTCGCTCCGTGCCGAGTTCTTCCGTGACATCTGGCTCGTAGAGAACTCCCGCGCAGCCTTCGACGAGAAGGAGATCCGCCAGCTTCGCGAGCTCCTCGAGGAGGGGAAGGAAAGTGGACTCTTCCACGTCCCCGACACGCGCCTCACGGCCTACCTCCTGCAGAACATCGTCAAGGGCATGGAAGTCCCGTTCATCAGCGGGGCTTACCGCTCCAAGGGCACGGTCGAGGAGATCCGCGCAGCAGTACGCCACCTCCTGCTCTTCGGCATCCGCCAGAGTGAAGAGGTACCCAACGAATCCAACTCTTAATACGATAAACAATGAATCTACTTGCTAACAAGGTAGCCATCATCACCGGCGCAGGCCGTGGTATCGGCCGCGCTATTGCACTCAAGTATGCACAGGAAGGTGCTTCCGTAGTGATCACTGACCTCAAGATCGACGAGACTGTAGAAGCCTTCGTCAAGGAGCTCGAAGGGCTCGGTGTCAAGGCTAAGGCTTATGCCTCTAACGCAGCTAACTTCGAAGATGCTCACAAGCTCGTCGAAGCAGTCGTCGCAGACTTCGGCCGTATCGACGTCCTCGTCAACAACGCTGGTATCACCCGTGACGGGCTGATGATGCGTATGACCGAAGAGCAGTGGGACCTCGTCATCAACGTCAACCTCAAGAGTGCCTTCAACCTCATCCACGCTGTCACCCCCGTCATGGTCAAGCAGCGTAGCGGTAGCATCATCAACATGGCCAGCGTCGTCGGTGTATCTGGCAACGCAGGTCAGGCGAACTACTCCGCTTCTAAGGCTGGTATGATCGGTCTGGCAAAGAGCATCGCAAAGGAGCTCGGCGCTCGCGGTGTCCGTGCTAACGCTATTGCCCCTGGCTTCATCATCACCGATATGACGGGTGCACTCTCTGAAGAAGTGCGCAAGCAGTGGGAAGTACAGATCCCCCTCCGCCGTGGCGGTACGCCTGAGGACGTAGCTAACGTAGCTACCTTCCTCGCGAGCGACCTCTCCAGCTATGTCTCCGGTCAGACGATCCACGTCTGCGGTGGGATGAACATGTAGTCCACGAGCGGACAGACTCCCATAGCCTTCACCTGGCGAAGGCATATACGCATAAGGCTTGGCTCCACATCAGTGGGGCCAAGCCTTAGCTTTTATAGTGGAGTCGGTGCGCCTTCTGAGACTAATAGCGGCGCAGCGCACGACGGGGCTCAGGGCGCTTCATCTCTGGCTCATCCAGAGCGAAGTCCAGCTGACGGCGTGCCAGATCGGCCTGCGCCACGACGACCTCGACACGCTGACCAAGGGTGAACGTGCGGCCCGTATGGCGCCCGACGAGACGGAAGTTCGCCTCATCATAGACGTAGTAGTCGTCGGAGAGGTCACGTGCAGGTACCAGCCCTTCGCACTTATTCTCCTCCAGCTCGACGTAGAAGCCCCAGTCAGCCAGCCCCGTGATGACACCCGTGAAGGCCTCACCCAGACGGGGGATCATGTACTCGACCTGCTTATACTTGATCGAGGAGCGCTCGGCATTGGCTGCCACACTCTCCATCTCAGAGGCATGGTCACACTGATCCTCCAGCGCAGCGGCATCCGCCGAAGGCTTACCCTCGATGAGGTAGCGTGTGAGGAGGCGGTGCACCATCAAGTCAGGGTAGCGGCGAATAGGCGAGGTGAAGTGCGTATAGCTATCGAAGCCAAGGCCGTAGTGACCGATATGCGTCGTGGTATAGCGTGCCTTAGCCATCGAGCGGATAGCGAGCATCGTCAGCATATCCTCCTCGGGCTTACCCTTGATATCAGCGAGCAGGGCATTGAGGCTCTTAGCGATGACGGAGCTTCCGCCCTCGACCTTGAGCTTGTAGCCGAAGCGACGCACGTAGTCGGAGAGACCTCGGAGCTTCTCCTCATCGGGGGCCTCGTGGATACGGTAGACGAAGGCAGGCTTACCGCCACGCCCCAAGCGAAGGGCGGGGCTGATATCCTTGCGAGCAGGCTCGGCTATACGCTCGGCGACCGTACGGTTTGCCAGCAGCATGAATTCCTCGATGAGCTGGTGAGCGGGCTTGCTCTCCTTGATATATACAGAGAGGGGCTTGCCGTCTTCGTCCAGCTCGAAGCGGACTTCGGGGCGGTCAAAGGCGATACTCCCCACCTCGAAGCGGCGAGCACGGAGCTTCTGCGCCAGGCGGTGAAGCGTCAGGATAGCCTCTGCATGGTCGCCCTTCCCCGTCTCGATGATCTCCTGTGCCTCCTCATAGGTGAAGCGACGCTGGCTACGGATGACGGTGCGAGCGATGCGTGCTGAGCGGAGCTGTGCCTCTTCGTCCAGTGAGAAGATACAGCTGTAGGCATACTTATCCTCGTCGGGGCGGAGCGAGCAGAGGAAGTTGCTCAGGCGCTCGGGGAGCATAGGTATCGTGCGGTCCACGAGGTAGACACTGGTGGCACGCTTGTAGGCCTCATCATCGATGATACTACCAGGCTGGACATAGTGGCTGACGTCGGCGATATGCACCCCGACTTCATAGCCCCCTTCAGGTAGCGTGCGGAAGGAGAGGGCGTCGTCGAAGTCCTTCGCATCACGCGGGTCGATGGTGCAGGTCAGCACCCCACGGAAGTCCTCACGCTGTGCGAGCTCCTCTTCGGTGATCTCGGTAGAGAGTGCTTCGGCAGCCTTCTCTACGGCCTCAGGATAGCTATAGGGGAGGCCGAACTCAGCGAGGATGGCGTGCATCTCCGTAGAGTTGTCACCGGCCTTACCGAGGATATCGACGACTTCCCCGCGAGGGTTCTTGCTCTTGCGATCCCAGTCAGTGATGCGCACGACGACCTTATCATGGCCCGTCGCACCCATGGTCTTATCCTCGGGGATGAAGACATCCTGGCGTAGCTCCTTATTGAGCGAGACGAAGAAGGCATAGCCACGAGAGATCTGCAGACGCCCGACATAGGTCGCCTCACGGCGCTCCAGGATCTCGACGACCTGCACACGCTTGTACTCCCCACGGCGGGTACGCACGAAGGATACGGCGACACGGTCGCCATGCAGGGCATTGGCGAGCGCACGATCAGAGAGGGGAAGGGTATCGATCTCGGGGTCATCGGGGATGAAGGAAGCACGGCCTGCACGGTAGTCGAAGCGCCCTTCGAGGCGCTCCTTCGAGAGGCCACCACGGACGAAGCGCCCAGGCTCCAGCTCCTGGATCTCGCCACCTTCAGCCATCGAGACGAGCGTCTGGTAGATGGCACGCTTCTGCCCCATATTCGTCTTACCGAAGGCATGGCAGACCTGCTTGTAGGTCAGTACACGCCCATCATTCTGCTCAAATACCAGGCGTGCGATGCGGAGGATATCCCGCTTACTTATGGATTGCCCTTTGTCTGTGCCTTGCTTGGAGGGTTTCCCCTTCTTGGCAGAGATGGGCTTATTCTTTTTACTCATCATTCAATTCTTTATGGATAATAGGCCACTCTCCTACGGCAGATATCGCGGAGGATACCCGCCGAAGGAAGGCGGCCAAGGGGGAGGTAAGTGATGTGTAGCTGTCTGATGAGTAGTGGGCGGAGCCCAAGAGGGGGCGTGCCTACGCCTCAGTGGGGATGACGAGCTTGTATCCCTTACCGTGGACGTTCTTGATCTCGACGCGAGGATCAGCATCGAGCATGCGGCGAAGCTTCGTCACATAGACGTCCATACTACGCTGGCTGAAGGAGTTCTCATGCCCGCCAGTAGGCTCGGTGAGCCCCCAGATGACGTTGAGCGCATGGCTACGCTCGAGCGTCTGATTGGCGAAGAGACAGAGCAGCGAGAGCAGCTCGCACTCCTTGGTCGTCAGGCGACGTGACGTCTCGCCGAGGGAGAGCGTCTGAGTCGTCGTATTGAAGATATAGCGCCCGAGCTGGTACACGCGCTGGGGCTCCTTCTCGCCCTCGTGCTTGATCGTGCGGCGCAGGATCGCCTCGATACGCAGGAGGAGCTCCTCCATGCTGAAGGGCTTGGTGATGTAGTCGTCAGCCCCAGAGCGGAAGCCCTCGAGGATGTTCTCACGCATACCGAGGGCGGTGAGGAAGATGATGGGCACGTCGGCCGAGAGGCTACGAATATCCTTTGCTAGGGTGAGACCATCACGCTTGGGCATCATGATATCCAGGAGACAAAGGTCGTACTTAGCGCTCTTGAAGGCTTCCCATCCCTGGTCACCATCAGTACAGAGCGTGACGGCGAACTTCTTACTCTGCAGGAGCTCCTGAAGGATGGTCCCGAGATTCTCTTCATCCTCACAGAGGAGGATCTTTAATGGTTCGTCCATAGTCTTTAATCTATTAGCTGTCGTAGTTTATAATCTATATACTATATAGGTAGGTAACGCAAACCGCTTGGTAGCACTACTCCGGCTCAGAGGCCGGTAGGCGAATGATCATCTTAGTCCCCACACCCAGCTCACTCTCGGCAGTGATCGTACCGCCACACTGGTTGATGACGGAGGTCACGTACGCCAGACCCAGGCCGAAGCCACGCACGTCGTGGCGCTTGCCGGAGGTGACGCGGTAGAAGCGGTCGAAGACACGCTTCAGCTCGCGCTTCTCCATCCCGATCCCATTATCCTCGATGGTGATACGGATCTTGCCGTCTTCGTCAGCAGTACGGATCGCCAGACGCAGGGGCATATCGGGGCGGCTGTACTTGACCGCGTTGTCGAGGAGGTTGAAGAAGACGTTGGAGAGGTGAATATGATTTCCCTGCACCCACGTATTCAGGGCATCCAGGTCCAGCTCCAAGTCTCCGCCACGTTGCTGGGCGTGGAAGGTATAAATCTCCGCTACGGGCAGGAGCAGCTCATTGACGTCCAAGGGCTCCAGTGAGAAGCGCCCCGAAGCTCCGTCCAGCAGCGAGAACTGCAGCACCTTGTCGATGAGGAACTTCATACGCTGTGCCTCCAGCCCGATGATATCCAGTGCACTCTGAGCTCGCGGCGTGAGGTCGCCTCGCTCGGCAAGTGACTGTCCCAGCGACTGACTGGAGAGGAGGATGGTACTCACAGGCGTCTTCAGCTCATGCGTCATATTGTTGATGAAGCTCGTGCGCTGCGAGGAGAAGCTCATGTGCTTGAGAAGGACCCCGAGGGCGGAGAAGCCGAGGACAAGCACGATGATTGTGGAGATGAAGCTGGGCAATGCCAGCCGAAGCACCTCCGACTTCGTGGGGGTGGCGTCAAGCGTGACCTTCATGTAGGGGCGGTCCATCTCAGAGCCATCAGTCGGCACGAAGAGATACTGCACCACGGTATTGCGCTCTTCCCATCGCTTGGCATTGACCATCGCCGGGGGGATGTACTCATAGAGCGTACGCCCCTGGTAGTCATGTAGCGACATCATGTAGGGCCCGCAGAGATCCTTGTTGTCCAGATGCTCACGGATGAGGCTCTTCAAGAGACGCACATTCACCATCTGCGGGATGCTATCCTTGTTGTAGCTATCATATAGATACTTCAGGATGTAGCGGTCGAGCGCATGGACGTTGGAGAAGTAGGCGTGTACAAGGCGGTCGGACGGACGGTAGTCGACACGACTCGTATTCCCCTTGTGTGGCATCTTCAGGTAGATGTTCTCCCGATCCAGAGCCCGCCGGACGATCTGGGTATCGAGCTTGGTGCGCGTCCAGATATCGAATGAAGCGACAGAGGTCGGTAGGAACTCGCTGTCCTCAAAGCGGTCATTCTTACGATTGAGCCCCTTATTGAGGTAGCGTATCAGCTCACGTACCTGTAGCTCTTCTGCCACCTCGCCCATCGCTTCCTTCATCTGATTGCGAATCCCCTCGGTGCGCAGCTCAAGCACGCGACCATAGTATTCATATTGCACCCATGAGAGGAGTCCATAGGCCGAGACAAGGGCCATGACGATGATCCAGATGACTCGTTTTCTCATGAACGATGCAGTAGCTATTGGGAGTGACGACTAAAGAGACACATTACTGTTATTATATGCAAAGATAAGCATTTCCGCCCTTCGCACCGTTAATTCCTTTTCAAAGCGTCAAAGATACCCCCTTTCTTCCTCACTCACCCGGCGATAAGGTAAAGATATGTCACCATAAAATTCGCTCACGAAGCAGCACCCTACCGACGTTACACCACACGGTATCCACCCGCTGCCACCCTGAGGATGCGAAGCCGATGCATCGCCTTTAGCGCGGCACTTGCACCCGAGCCTATTGCCGCGAGTCCTGCCCGCTATTTACTCTGCTAAGGCATCGCACGCCCAGCCCCCCCCCCCCGATATACCTCTCCGAAGTGACACACAAGCCCTTCGCCTTATCGCAAGTATTCCTCTCATCCAGCGGAAGGAAAAGCATTGCTCTCGCGAAGGAAAAAGCGCCTTCACGTAGTGGTTTTCCTCTGTCTACGTACATAGTCTTAATGACCAGGCACGAAAACCCTAAAGTCTACGTACGTAGATATTAGAGCCACGTACGTAGCCCAAACTTATCTACCACTCGTCCGCAACTTTTATTCCTATGCGTAGCAACGGCTACAATAGTCGTTTAACTCCAGACCAGTAGTCGTCTGCACATCGACCTCCCGAGCTTCGCCTACAAGCCACTATAATCAGGAACCCACATCTCGCCAAGGCGGCAGCGAGAGGATAGCAGTACTCGGCGAGAAATTCCCACCGAGAAATTCCCACGATAGGGAGTCCCTCCCCCTACATATATTATGTAAGGAGTCGTATGGGGCATACCGCGTCAGCACGAGAAGTGAGGAAGCGATAAGCTGAATAAAAAGCACAACGACGAGAGGAACAAAAACCCACCTCCACGAAGGCCCATCCTTAAATACCAAAACCAAAAGCGCCACATTCCTTTGATACACGTCGAAAACCAAACGAACTTCCTAAATTATTTAAGGTTATTTTGACCTGGAAAACACCCCTTTACAGGCCCTCCGAGGAAGAAAATTTCGCCCTCCAAAAGCGCACACAAAGAAGGACTAAGAGAGCAAAAAAGAGGGAGCATCATGAACATCGCATATACATAATACACAGGTATTTAGAGAAGACCTATTCCATCCATAGGGCACCTAAACAGCGATGAAACACTCGACTTTAAAGGGCTATAAATAGCGGCTCTCCCCACCCAAGCCAGCACCCTGCTATTGGATAGGAAATAAAAATCTCTACATTTGAAAAAAGGATACGCTGGAGCACGGGTGGGGCAACCCTCCCTTTAGGAGAAAGACATGACGTGAAAGACCGCGAGGATGACACCTCCAGAGTAACCCATGAATAGATAGTAATCCCAAGTTACGGCTCAAAGCAAGTACCCACATATCACACTAAAACTACTATTCTCATGAGAAGAGCACTTTTCTTCCTCCTCGCCCTCTTCCTCTTCGCAGGAGTGGGTTGGTCGCAGAAGAAGACGATCACCGTCACGGGGGTCATCATCTCATCTGCGGATAAGGAGCCCGTCATCGCAGCCAGCGTGTCCTGCGTCGAGTTCCCCACCACAGGGACCATGACCGACGTCAACGGACGCTTCACGCTGAAGCTACCAGATGCAGCTAAGCACCTTACGATTAGCTGTATCGGCTACAACAAGCTCAAGCTGCCCATCGCCTCGGGTGAGATGAAGATCACCCTGCAGGCTGAAGAGCAGGTGATCAAGGACGTCGTCATCACGGGGTATGGGAACACCCGTAAGTCCGCCTTCGCAGGGTCTGCTACGACCATCTCCACGAAGAACATGAAGGACGTGCCCACCACATCCCTCGAAGATAAGCTCACTGGGGCTATCGCAGGGGTAGCAGTGAACTCCAACTCGGGTCAGCCCGGTAGCATCGCTACGGTGCGTATCCGTGGTCTCGGCTCTATCAACGCTGGTAGCGACCCACTCTACGTCATTGATGGGGTACCGGTCAATAACTCCAGCGCCTCAGTCTTCGACTACGCTAAGGGGGGGATGAGCCCACTCTCTACGATCAACTCCAACGACATCGAGAATATCACCGTCATCAAGGACGCTGGTGCTGCAGCCCTCTACGGCTCACGTGCAGCTAACGGGGTCGTCGTCATCACGACCAAGAGCGGTCGTGCTGGGAAGACGCACTACAACTTCAAGGCTGACTGGGGTAGCTCGGATATGGCTATCGACTACCGCCCTACCCTCAGTGCAGAGAAGCGTAACGAGCTGATCCGCCACGGGTACACCAAGTACTACAGCGAGCTCCGCGACAAGACGACGAATCAGCTCCTCTACCCCAACGCCTCTGACGTAGCTGCTCAGGTAGAGAAGACCATCGGTACCGCCATCGCTAAGCCTTGGTCTGGCTACACGGACTGGCGCAAGATCCTCCTCCGCAATGGTGCTTCACAGAACTACGAGTTCAGCGTCTCGGGTGGTGGTGAGAAGACGAAGTTCTACACCTCAATGTCCTACGCAGACCAGAAGGGTATCTCGCTGGCCTCTGACTTCAACCGTCTGACCGGTAGCTTCAACGTCAGCCACACCGACCGCCGTCTGGAGCTGAAGGCTCGCATGCTCTTCGCTAAGACCAAGCAGCACACCAGCAGTGAAGGTGGCGCCTACGCTAACCCTATCTTCGGCGTATCCGCTACACTGACCCCATCCAACTATCCCTTCAAGGAAGATGGATCTTACAACAACAGCTTCTCGGGGAACAACAACATCAACCCCCTCTTCGCCACGACGCAGAACTTCTCCGAAACGCAGCTCGTGCGCGTCTACCCCTCTCTCGAAGCTACGTTCACCGTCTTCCCCTGGCTGAAGCTTCGTCAGAACGTAAGCTACGACTACACCAACTCCGAAGAAGCCGTCTGGTGGGACCCTCGCCAAGGTGACGGTGAAGCTGCTAACGGGGTCTTCCAGCGCTCCAACCTCGAGCGTGCTACCCTCACCACGCAGTCACAGCTCTACGCTAACCATGACTTCGGCAAGCATCACCTCTCTGGTGTAGCCAGCTTCGAGTCCGAAGCCTTCGACCGGCTGAACGTCTATATCTGGGGTACTGACTTCCCCTCTTACCTCAAGTACGAACTGGGGAATGCAGGGAACTCAAGCGGTAGCACCGAAGTCGACAAGACCCGCATGCTCTCCTTCCTCGTCAAGGGGGACTACGCTTATGATGACCGCTACATCTTCGGTGCTTCAGCCCGCTGGGACGGCTCTTCTCGCCTGGCTCCAGCTCACCGCTGGGGGCTCTTCTGGTCACTCTCTGGCTCATGGAACATCGGTAAGGAAAAGTTCATGAAGTCTCTCGAGCCCATCCTCTCCGACACCCGTCTGCGTCTCTCTTACGGTGCTAACGGTACGCTCCCCTACGGCTACTACGACCACCTCTCCCTCTACAGCTTCGGCTACAACTACAACGGGGGTACGGGGGCTTCGGAAAGCGATCTCGGATCACCCAACCTCTCTTGGGAAAAGAACAAGGCTTTCAACCTCGGTCTTGACTTCCGCCTCTTCAATCGTGTCGGTGTTACCTTCGACTACTACAACCGTCTGACTACCGACCTACTCCTCTACAAGAACATCTCAGGTACGACGGGCTTCAGCAGCGAGCTGCAGAACGTAGGTAGTATGCGCAATACGGGCTTTGAAGTCGAACTGCGCTCGACCAATATCTCTACGGACAAGTTCTCTTGGAGCACGACCTTCTCTCTCGGCCACAACAAGAATACCCTCCTGCGCTACGACGGCATACAAACCACACGTGTAGACCGCACTTGGATCCACGAAGTTGGTCACCCCTACAACGCCTACTATCTGGCTGAATACGCTGGTATCGACCCCAAGACGGGTAAGGTACAGTACTACTCCAATAAGTACGACGAAGCCACGAAGACCTACGACCGCTCCATCGTCACGGAGGGCTCTCAGGCCAACCGTCGTCGTATCGATGACAAGCCCTTTGACCCCACCTTCACTGGCGGGCTTATCAACAACATCACTTGGGGCCCCGTCGACATCAACTTCACCCTCAGCTACTCCCTCGGTGGCTACCTCTACGATAGCGCTACCGCGCTCTACCAGGACGGTAACGAAGAAGTGCTGAACCTGGCTATCCCCAAGTACTACGACATCAATAAGATCTGGAAGAAGGTCGGTGACAAGACGGAGCTTCCCTCCTTCGAGCCTACGAATACGTATACGTACTCGACCCGCTTCCTGCGCCCCACCGACCACCTGCGTCTGAAGAACTTCACCATCGGCTTCACTGCTCCTAAGCGCTGGACTGAGAAGATCGGTGTCAACACCCTGCGCCTCTACGCTGCAGGTAACAACCTCCTCACGTGGAAGGATAAGATGCTCGTCGTCGACCCCGAGCAGCGTGGCTTCGTAGCCTACGGCACGCCTCCCCTGCGCACCGTCACCTTCGGTCTTCAGGTCGGTATCTAGTGTATTGCTAACCACACAAATGACAGTTCAAGTCTTATGAAAAGGATCATCATAGGCCTCATGGCCTCCCTGGGCCTCGTGGCCAGCATCTCGTCCTGTAAGGGTTACTTCAACACCGAGCCTTCGAACTCCACTGGCACGGAGAAGGCGCTCAAGGAAGAAAGCCTCCTACAGCCCTCCCTCCGTGGTCTCTTTGACGGCCTCCAGGGAGGAAGATCCAGCACCTCATACTACGGTCAATCCTTCACCATCATAGGGGATGTACGAGGGGATGATATGCAGTGCCCCACCGTAGGCTCCCGCGGGAATAATTACTACAAGATGGACTATACCCGTAGCAATATCACGGGGCCTTGGTTCAAGATCTACAATACGATCCGTCGCGCTAACCGCCTCCTGCAGATGTGCGAAAAGCTCTCTCAGGGAGCTTCAGCCAGCCTGCAGAAGGAGATCGCCAACGCCAAGGCACAAGCTCAGGCCGTACGTGCACTCTGCTACTTCGACCTCTGCCGTGTCTACGCTACGCCCTATCCCTACTCCAATGATGGGGCTGCGCTGGGTGTTCCCCTCATCGAGGGTATCCCCGACAATGCTGCTACGCCAGGTCGTAACACCCTCAAGGAATGCTATGACTTCATCATCAAGAACCTCACGGAGGCTATCTCCAGCAATGCCCTTGAGGATACCAGCTATGGCTACATCAGCAAGTCTGCAGCTAAGGCACTTCTAGCTCGCGTGTACCTCTACAAGGGAGACACCGAGGGCAATACGAAGGCACTCAGCCTGAGCAAGGAAGTCATCGACAGCCATCTCTATGAGCTCGCTACCGATGTCACGACCTACAAGCAGGTCTGGAGCGAAGCCAGCTCGAAGGAAATGATCTTCTCGATCGTGAACTTCGACTCTAAGGACTGGGCCGACCGCGAAGGGCTTGCCTACGTGCTCCACGTCAATGGGTATTACAACGCCTTCATCACGAAGAAGTTCTACGAAGAGATGAAGGAAGACGACAACGATATCCGCTGGAATGTCCTCTGGGCAAGCACAGGCACGAAGGCTGAAGGGGTCGTAAAGAATCTCCCTGACGCTACGCCTGACATGAAGATGTTCATCGGGAAGTACCCTGGTAAGGCAGCCCTCAAGGATATGCGTACCAACGACATCCCCGTCATCCGTCTGGCTGAAGTCTATCTGAATGCTGCTGAAGCTGCCTTCAAGCTCGGCGATACATCTACCGCCCTGAATTACCTCAACGTCATCGTCAAGCGTGCTAACCCCGCCAAGAGCGTCGCTGCAGGCGACCTCACCCTCGCTCGCATCCTCAAGGAGCGTAGTAAGGAACTCGTCGGTGAAGGCCACCGCTTCTATGACCTGATGCGTAATGGTCAGACTTGCGAACGCTTCTACAAGGGTCTTGTCGGCTGGCACGGTGCGCTGATCAACGAAGCTCGCACCTTCGACCACACGTACTTCCGCACGATCCTCCCCATCCCCGAGAGCGAAATCAATGCGAACGCTACGCTGGGCAAGCAGCAGAACCCTGGTTACTAAGCCTCTTAGAGGGTGGGCACTGCCCACCGCTCTGAAGTAACCCCACTATAGCATCCCCCCCCGTCACTCGAATAGAGGAGGCGGGGGGAGATGCCGTTTTTAGAGAAGAGCAAAGCTCCCGAAAGAGAAGGTGCGCAAAGCTATATTGGTCGCTGGGTGAACCTATATAGGTACGCGCTCTGACCTATATAGGTCGCCATCACGAGCAATATAGATTCACCCGCCGACCTATATAGGTTGGTACTACCCTCTACGACGGGGAGCATCACCGCCTCAGGGGCAAGCCCATCAAATCCCACATAGGAAGAGTGTAAATACCCTGCAGGAAGTGCGACTTCCCCCCGAAGGTGCATTTCCCTCTATAGCCCTAAAAAGTGTATCTTTGCGATTAATAAATTGGCGATAGTAGACGTGCCCAAGATCGTAGATAAGTATATCCTCCGGACTTTCATCCCGCTCTTCGTGATGAGCTTCGCCGTGTGCTGGTTCATCGTGGTGATGCAGTTCCTCTGGCGCTACATCGATGAGCTGGTCGGCAAGGGGTTGAGTGGCTTCATGCTGCTAAAGATTATCTTCTATGCAGCCCTCTCCTTCATCCCCATGTCGCTCCCGCTGGGTATCCTGCTGGCGTCGCTGATGACGCTGGGCAATCTGGGTGAGCGCCTTGAGCTCCTTGCGCTGAAAGCCTCGGGTATCCGCCTCTACCGCATCATCCGCCCCATCATGCTCCTCGTCGTGGCGATGGCATGCGGGCTCTTCTACTTCCAAAACGATCTGATGATCCGTGCCCAGGTCCGCATGTGGACCCTGGTCATCACAGCCAAGTATGCAGCCCCCGAGATGGAGATCACCCCGGGGGTATTCTATACTGGTATCCCAGGCTACAGCCTCTACGCCAAGAGCCGCGATGCGAGCACGGGGCTGATGCACCGTATGATGGTCTACGACATGAGCCGTGGCTACCTCAATCCGCGCATCATCCGTGCCGACTCAGGCCGTCTGGTGATGGACAAGAGTAAGAAGTTCCTCGTCCTCAAGCTCTATCAAGGTCAGAGCTTTGAGAACATCCAGACGCAGAGCTACAATACCGCCAGCGAGCCTGTCCCCTACATGCTCCCTCACTTTGACTACAGTGAGACCTTCATCCCCTTCGATGCCAATATCAAGATGCAGGACGAGGGAGAGCTCAGCTCCATGTACGTCGGGAAGAATCTTCATCAGCTGCAGGTATCCATTGACTCCATCCGCCCCATCCTCGATAGCACGCGCAATAGCTACGCTCGCATCGTGCAGTCCGACCTCTTGACCAGCCACTACGGCTTCTCTCCCTATGCCTACGAGGACACCACGGTCTTCGCCCGCCAGCAGGAGCGTATCGCTACCCTCGTGAAAGAGACCAGCGGAGTGAAGCCGGAGGAAGCCAAGGCATCACTCACACTCACTGCACAAGACAGCTTGGAGGCTATCGGCTCCGCCCTCGACAAGGCGAAGCGTATCACGGAGGAAGCCCAGATCTATACGGGTACGGACGACACAGAGTTCTATCACTACCGCACCTTCCATCAGGAGTGGCATCGCAAGTTCACCTTCCCCGTCTCCTGTATCATCTTCGCTCTCATCGGCGCCAGCCTCGGCGCCATCGTACGCCGTGGGGGGATCGGGATGCCTATCATCATCTCCATCTTCTTCTTCGTCGTCTACTTCATCATCGACTCCTTCGGCACGAACATGCTACGCAGCGAGTCGATACCTATCTGGCTGGGGATGTGGCTGAGTAACATCCTCCTCTTCCCCGTCGGGATATTCCTCGCATACAAGGCGAACCAAGACTCTTCGGCGCTCAACGTCGAGGCCTACGTGATCTTCTTCCGCAAGCTCTTCGGCTTCCGCGGGGTCCGTAAGGTCGAGTATCAAGAGCTCATCATCGAAGAAGCCGACTATGAGGCTGGTGCCGTCGCTGTGGCACAAGCCATCGCGCATACTGATGCCCTCCTCCGCAGCCCTATGCTCTCAGGACGTATCTGGCAGATCTGGAGCCACGGAGCCGAGCAGCAGGCATTGGCAGCCCTCAGCGAAGAGCTCGACGCTATCACCGAGAGCCTGCGCCACACGCCCTCACGACTCTTGGTCAGCAAGCTCTGCGACCTCCCTCTCCTGCCCACACGCCTCTCGCCCTTCCTCCCAGAGGAGCCGCGCTGGGGCCGTATCCTTGGGGCTATCCTCCCCATATCTCTTCCGTCTGGACTCTTCCTCTCGCGAGTACGCACCCACCTCAAGGCTGACCTTCGCACGACACGCACGGTGCTCACGCAGATCGCCGAAGAAGTCGCTGTAGCCGCTAAGGGAGTCCATCGCTCCGCCCCCGAATTATCCACTACACAGTCTACCGATCCAGACTCCTGGGAGGTAGCTATACACACACAAGATCTATGAGCGAAATCAAGCTAAACACCATCGAGGAAGCCCTCGAAGACTTCCGCCGTGGTGAATTCCTTATCGTCGTCGACGATGAGGACCGCGAGAACGAAGGCGACTTCATCATCGCCGCTGAAAAGGTTACCCCCGAGAAGGTGAACTTCATGATGCGCTACGGCCGTGGTGTCCTCTGCGCACCTATCACTGAAGACCGTGCCCGTGAACTCGAGCTCGAGATGCAGGTACCCAACAATACCTCCGTCCACGAGACCCCATTCACCGTCACCGTCGACCGACTCGGCAATGGCTGCACCACCGGTGTATCGATGTATGACCGTGCCCAGACGATCCTCGCCTTAGCTGACCCCAATATCACCCCAGGCGATCTGGCCCGTCCTGGTCACGTCTGCCCACTGCGTGCTCGCAACAAGGGTGTCCTGCGCCGTGCGGGGCATACCGAAGCGGCCGTTGACCTGGCCCGTCTGGCTGGCCTGCAGCCTGTAGCCGCACTCATCGAGATCATCAACGAGGATGGTACGATGGCTCGCCTTCCCCAGCTGTGGGAGGTCGCTCAGCGCTTCGGCCTGAAGATCATCACCATCAAGGATCTCATCGCCTACCGCCTCCGCACGGAGAGCATCGTAGAGCGTGGTGAAGAGGTCGCCATGCCCACGCAGTGGGGCGACTTCCGCCTCATCCCCTTCAAGCAGAAGAGCAATGGTCTCGAGCACATCGCGCTGATCAAGGGTGACGTCGCTAACGGCCAGCCCGTCCTCGTACGCGTACACTCCAGCTGTGCCACGGGCGACATCTTCGGCTCGATGCGCTGCGAGTGTGGCGAGCAGCTGCACAAGGCTATGGAGCTCATCGAGAAGGAAGGTCGTGGCGTCGTCGTCTACCTCAATCAGGAAGGCCGTGGCATCGGTCTTATGGAGAAGATCCGCGCCTACAAGCTTCAGGAAGAGGGCTTAGACACCGTCGATGCGAACCTCCACCTCGGTCACCAGGCTGACGAACGTGACTACGGCGTCGGCGCTCAGATCCTCCAGCAGCTCGGCATCCAGCAGATGCGCCTACTCTCCAACAACCCCATCAAGCGCGTCGGCCTCGAAGGCTACGGCCTCGAAGTCGTCGAGACGCTTCCTCTGGAGATCCAGCCCAATGAGCATAACGCCTTCTACATGCAGACGAAGAAGGATCGCATGGGCCACGTCCTCCCCCACCTCAACAAGTAATCACCCACTTCATCCATATAGCTTATGGCAATATTCGTCAACGAAGTCTCCCGCACTTTCGGGGAGTACCTCCTTATCCCAGGGCTCACGACACGTCAGTGCACCCCACAGAACGTCTCTCTGACCACGCCACTGGTCCGCTTCGCTCGTGGCCAGGAGCCCCGCATCAGCCTCAATATCCCCTTCGTCTCGGCGATCATGCAGTCGGTCTCCAACGATACGCTGGCCATCGAGCTGGCTCGCAATGGCGGGCTCTCCTTCATCTACGGCTCGCAGCCCATCGCTGAGCAGGCTGAGATGGTACGCCGCGTGAAGAAGTTTAAGGCAGGCTTCGTATCGAGCGACTCCAACATCCGCCCCGACGCTACGCTGCGTGATGTCCTCACTCTGCGTGCCCGCATGGGTCACTCGACGATCGGTGTCACCAAAGACGGCTCGCCCAACGGTCGTCTGCTCGGTATCGTCACCAGCCGTGACTACCGCATCGGTACCACGCCCGAGGATACCCTCGTCAAGGACTTCATGACCCCCTTCTCTAAGCTCAAGGTCGGTCGCCTCGGCATCTCCCTCAAGGAAGCCAACAACATCATCTGGGAGCACAAGCTCAATACCCTGCCTATCATCGATGAGAACGACAACCTCGTCTACCTCGTCTTCCGCAAGGACTACGATGCGCATAAGGACAATCCCGTCGAGCTCTCCAACAAGGCTACGAAGGAGCTCCTCGTAGGTGCTGGTATCAACACCCGCGACTACGCTGAGCGTGTCCCCGCCCTCGTCGAAGCTGGCGCAGACGTCCTCTGTATCGACTCCTCTGACGGCTACTCTGAGTGGCAGTACGATACCCTCCGCTGGATCCGCGAGAAGTACGGCGACAAGGTCCTCGTCGGCGCTGGCAACGTCGTCGACGAAGAGGGCTTCCGCTACCTCGCTGAGGCTGGTGCAGACTTCATCAAGGTCGGTATCGGTGGTGGCTCCATCTGTATCACTCGTGAGCAGAAGGGTATCGGTCGCGGTCAGGCTACGGCGATCATCGATGTCGCTCAGGCTCGTGACAAGTACTTCGAGGAGACGGGTATCTACGTCCCCATCTGTAGCGACGGCGGTCTGGTACACGACTACCACATGACGCTGGCTATCGCTATGGGTGCCGACTTCCTCATGATGGGTCGCTACTTCGCTCGCTTCGACGAGTCACCCACGCGCAAGCTCAAGATCGGCAACAACATCGTCAAGGAATACTGGGGCGAAGGCTCGAACCGCGCTCAGAACTGGCAGCGCTACGACAGCGGTGGTAGCGAAGCTCTGAAGTTCGAAGAAGGTGTCGACAGCTACGTCCCCTACGCTGGTAAGCTCAAGGACAACCTCGCACAGACCCTCGGCAAGATGAAGGCCACGATGTGCAGCTGCGGTGCTATCACCCTGCCCGAGCTCCAGCAGAAGGCTAAGATCACCCTCGTCTCCAGCACCTCCATCGTCGAAGGGGGCGCGCATGATGTGATCCTCAAGGATCGCGGATGATCACCCTACTCGGACCTACCGCATCGGGCAAGACTGCCCTGGCCGTCCGTCTAGCGCATAGACTTGGCTCAGAGATCCTCAGTGCGGACTCGCGCCAAGTCTATCGCGGTATGGACGTCGGCACCGGCAAGGACCTCTCCGAGTACACCTATGAGGGGACGACCATCCCCTACCACCTCATCAACATCGTCCCTGCCGGGACGAAGTACAACCTCTTCGCATGGCAGCACGCCTTCCACGAGGCGTATGCTGCCATCCGCGAGCGAGGCATCCAGCACCCCATCCTCTGTGGCGGCACAGGGCTCTATGCCGAAGCCGTCCTCCGAGGCTATCATCTACCCGACGTAGCACCCAATCCAGTGCTACGAGAGAGCCTACAAGGGCTTTCGCTCGCCTCTCTCCGTGAGCGTCTTACCTCCTACGGCCCCCTGCACAATGATACGGACCTCGACTCGCCCCAGCGCGCTATCCGTGCTATCGAGATCGCGGACTATATCCAGCGGGAGCACCTCGCAGGAGCTGACCACACCGAGTACGAGCCCATAGAGAGCCTCATCCTCTGCATCACCCTTCCCCGTGAGGAGCGCAGGGCGCGCATCACCGCACGCCTCCGTCAGCGCCTTGACGAAGGCGATCTCATCGGGGAGGTCCAGCGCCTCATCGATTCGGGTATCGCACCCGAAGACCTCATCTACTACGGGCTGGAGTATAAGTTCGTCACGCAGCACCTCCTCGGAGAGCTGACCCGCGACGAGCTCTTTACCGCCTTAGAGACGGCCATCCATCAGTTCGCCAAGCGACAGATGACGTGGTTCAGAGGCATGGAGCGCCGAGGCTTCACCCTTCACTATATCGACGGACTACTGCCCCGTGAGGAGCAGCTCAGCCAGGCCTTAGAGTACCTCGAGGCATGGGAGCAGAAGTAGCCCGTCCCATTCTCCCTACTGCATTATGATCCAGTATAAAGACCTTACCGCTGGCCCCAACTTCTTCCTCATGGCTGGCCCATGCGCTATCGAAGACGAGGACACACCCCTCTTCATCGCTGAGCGCATCGTCGAGATGACCACCCGCCTCGGGATCCCCTATATCTTCAAGGGTTCCTACCGCAAGGCCAACCGCTCGCGTGTCGACAGCTTCACGGGCATCGGCGACGAGAAGGCACTGCGCATCCTACGCCGTGTACGGGAGACCTTTGACATCCCCGTCGTCACCGACATCCATGAGACGCAGGAGGCTGCACTCGCTGCCGAGTACGTAGACGTACTGCAGATCCCCGCCTTCCTCTGCCGTCAGACCGATCTCATCGCTGCGGCAGCACGCACGGGCAAGATCGTGAACATCAAGAAGGGGCAGTTCCTCTCTGCCTCGGGTATGGAGCACGCCGCACGCAAGGTCACCGAGTGTGGCAACGACCAAGTCATCCTCACCGAGCGTGGCAATAGCTTCGGCTACTCCGATCTCGTCGTGGACTTCACGAATATCCCCGCCATGCGCTCCACGGGCTTCCCTGCCGTGATGGACGTCACCCACTCACTCCAGCGCCCCAACCAAGCCAGCGGTGTCACCGGTGGCAAGCCTGCGCTCATCGAAACGATCGCTAAGGCCGCCATCGCGGTCGGTGCTGATGGACTCTTCTTCGAGACGCACCCCGATCCCGCCTCCGCTAAGAGCGACGGGGCTAACATGCTCCCTCTTGACCTCTTTGAAGGCCTGCTGGAGCGCCTTGTCCGTCTACGTGCCGCCCTATGAAGCAGCTCCGCGTCCTCCTCTTCACCGCGCTACTCCTCGTCTCCTCGCTCGCACTGAGTGCTCAGACGACGAAGTATGCCGCCATCATCAAGGCTCTCGGACAGACCGAGCTCTTGGACGAAGACCGCCGTACTCAGCTGGCGACGCTCCTCGCACAAGACTCTGCGCTCAGCCTCCCCTTGGAGCTTGACCTCGGCGCTAAGCTCCTCGCGGTCTCAGAGCATAGCCTTCGCCTGCAGACCAGCCCGGTAGGTACGGCAGAGCTGCGCCTCCTTCCGCTCGCCAGCGGTCAGGGTCCGCTCACAGCACTCATCGAGACCGTCAGCTCTCCGCAAGTCGATGCCCGCATCTCTTTCCTCAGCGCAAGTGGCGAAGCCCTTCCGTCTACGACACTCCTTCGCCTTCCCAGCTCGGAAGACTTCCTCCGCGGCCTCCAGCTCCCTATGAGCACGGCCAGCGATCGCCTGCGTGAGCTGCTCTATCCGCTACACTATGAGCTCAGCTGGGCACAGGGCACATCTGCCCCCACCCTCATCGTCCGCCCCACCCTGCTACTCTCGGAGGAGGACAAGCAAAGCGACGAGCTCAAGGCCCTTATCGCCCAGCTCCCCGCACTCACCACGACTTGGGGCGGTCAGTCCTTCGCCCCCTTTGTACGCGCCACAAACCCCTAAGCATAAATGAAAGTCAAGCACGTCATCATCGCCGCCTCGGCAGTCATCATCGCTCTGGTCGCAGCGTTCTACTTCGTCCTGCGCAATGAGCGCGCCCAGCTCCAGGAGGAGAAGGACCTCTTCGCCAGCGAGCAGAAGGAGATTATGCAGGAGGAGCTGCAGAAGCTCGCCTCCGAGTACGACATCCAGTATCAGAAGCTCTCTCAGGGTATGGGCGAGCAGAAAATCTCCCTGGCTACCGACTCACTCATCAGCCAGCTCCTCTCCGAGCGTGCTAAGGTCGAGCAGCTGCAGAAGGAGCTCAAGAGCAACAAGGCCACCAGCGCCAAGCGCATCGGCCAGCTCACCCAAGAGATATCTACCCTGCGCAATGTCCTCAAGAACTACGTCATACAGATCGACTCCCTTCAGTCGGCCAACGACCGCCTGCGTCAGGAGAATAGTGAGGTACGCGCCAGCTATGCCCGTGCGACCAATGAGGCGCAGCAGCTCTCCAACGAGAAGGCACAGCTCTCCGACCGTGTGAAGCTCGCTGCGAAGCTCGATGCTACGCGCATCTCCATCACGCCCATGGACAAGCGTGGCAAGCTCAGCAAGAAGCTCGAGAAGGCGGTAAACATCCAGATCCACTTCACCGTAGCGAAGAACGTCACCGCTGCCGTCGGGGAGAAGACCTTCTACTGCCGCATCACGCAGCCCAACGAGGAGCTTCTCGTCAAGCCTGGGGCAGGTACCTTCCCCTTCGAAGGCAAGCAGATCCCCTATTCGATTCGTCGCGAGATCGAGTACAACGGCGAAGACACCGCAGTCACGATGTATTGGCCCGTCGAAGAGAGCCTGCAGAGTGGCACCTACCGCGTCAAGCTCTTCGCCGATGGCAACCTCATCGGTCAAGCCTCCTTCACGCTGTAACTCGCACCCTACCCCATTCCCCCAATAAAGCTCGAGGGGCAGGAGATACGCATCTCCTGCCCCTCGGCTTTTTAGCTCCTCTTCAAGAGCTCTATCCCCACACTAATACGCCCCCTTAAAAGAGAGCGATACGGATAGGCGGCATGAACCTATATTGGTCACTGACTCGACCTATATTGGTCAATGTGCAAACCTATATAGCTTGCGTTTGCGACCTATATAGCTCCACCCAGCGACCAATATAGGTCTATCTTACCTTCCCCTATGACATGGTATGGGAAGGACGCCGATGTCGTTCCTCTCCCCAGCATGGGGAAGCGAACGCTCCCAAGGAGGGAAATGAATTTTCCATACTTGGAATCGTCTACTTTCCTCCGCTGGGAAATCCCGACAAGAGCACGGGGTGAGCCAGCACCATCACAGCGGAGACTCGTCCCTCTTATAGGCGCCCTGTGCGCACCAATATAAGATGGTATTTCGACCAATAGTGGTTCGTGCTCGGACCAGTAGTGGTCACGACGCAAAGCAGTACTGGTTACTACTGCTAACCACTACTAGTTCACTCGCTGACCAATACTGGTCCGATTTTCCACCTCCTACAGCATTGGATTTGAATAGCGCTTATTCACTCTGACAGAGCAAATAAAAGGCATCGGCCTTCCCCCATTGCGGAGGAAGGCCGAGGCGCATAAAGATATAGACGAGTGGCACTTAGTTCACGACCATCTCATCCAGAGGAGTACCTGGAGTGTAGACCAAGGAGGTCTTCATATAGGAGTTAGGATCCTTAACCGAGCTCATCTCAACAGTGGGCTTACCAGCAGAATTCGTCCAGTACTTGAAGCGATAAGGCGATTTCTCAACCAGATAATCTATAATCGGAGAGAGTGCCTGCTGATGGAGATACCAGTCATAGCCAACACGAACGAATTTCTTCACCAACAGCTGATTCGGATCTCCCGTCACCGCAGCGAAGTCAAGATAATAGCTTGCCCAAGCCTGGCTAGTGGGAGCAAACACCTGGAAAGACACCTTTGTATCACCACCATCGGTACGCCCCATATAGGCAAACTCACTCAAGGTGGTTCCAGCCTGATACCAGCGATCTCGGGAGATCAGCCCAGGAATAGCCTCCTTACCTTCGCTGGCAGGTGTCCCATTGATGCTCGTAAGCACGTCAACAAAGTCCTTAGAAGCCCAACCTTCATAGAAGTACATCTTAATCTTTCCCTGAGTCAGATCATAGAAGGTCTCCTGGATATCCAGCTGCTGCGTCCCATCGGGAGCGAGCACCTTGTAGGCATCTCCCTCCTTCTTGACCTGAAGGCTGCGCAGTATTTCGGTACCGATCTGACCGACACGTTCGGCAGGCTTATCATCCATCACATCGTCAGGAGCGATGACGTTCACCCCCTCTGGCGTGAAGTAGATCGGCATCAGCTTCGACACCCCATCCACCGTGACATGGAGTTGGCGCGCCAGACCAAAGACGGAGATATTCGCTTCCTTACCACCGAGCTTCAGTGGAGAGAGGGCCTTACCATAGAGGGCATCACGTACGGCCTTGACCTTAGCGAGATATTCTTCTGGTTCTTCATCGAGGCGGGTCAAGACGAGCTTGTTCTTACTATAGATCCCAGTGAAAACAACCTGCTTACCATCAGGAGAAATACTCTCCAGACGAAGTTCGAAGTCCCCCTCTAAGCCCTGCAGGAGGGTGTAGTCAGGCGAAGCATAGCGACCGATACGACTATTCGACGAGTCGAAGGTCAGACGGACACCATCACTCTGAGAGAGCGTGTAGGTCGATCGTACGGCACCACCATCTTCGGAGGAAACATCTACCATCGTCTTATCATCGAACTTGAAGCAGAAATTGATCCCACCATACTGATAGCTACCAGGGATCATCACACCTCGCCAACCATGTGGGCTACTTCCCAACAGCTTATAGAGGGAGAGTATCTCGTCATCGAGTACTACCCCAGGGCGACCCATTCCTGTTGGTGCATCTTCGTAGAGCTGGCAGGAAGAGAAGAGCGAGAGAGCTGCAAAGGCCAATATATAATAGAGTCTCATAGTCTTACTTAGTTGCTGGGATAGTAGAATAGTAGGAAGCAGGGAGGCGAGAGAAGTCAGCCTTCGTATACTCATTGTAGGCATCCCATTTATCTGCAGCTGTATACTTAGGATCTGCCGTCAAGACAGACATACGGCGCTGGGCTTCAGCTCGGATGACTTCTATATCGATATGGAACTCACTAAGCATATACTCCTTGATGATCGCAATCTTTTTCTCGATGAGCTGACGCCCATTGAGCGGATTATCTGCAGGGTATCGACCAGTAGCTGCCTCCTGCATCTTAGCTTCCCATTCCTCTGGCTGGAAGACGATGTACCAGCCGAAGAGCTCAGCAAAGTCTTCTGCAGCACTCTTGCTGGCGTAGTCGGAGATAAAGCCGGCATGCAGACTGGAGATATTCTTCAGATACCAGAAGCTGAAGGCATCATCCTGCTTGTACTGAGCGAGCGTCAGCTTAGCATACTCTGGTGGGACGGGATGCTCTTCATCAAGAGTATGCGCGGACTCGTGGTAGAGCGTCTGAATGTAGTTGTCACGAGCATTCAGATACTCATACCTGAAGCCATCCCAAGAAGAATAGTTACTGAAGTCAGGGATTGAGAGGTTGTTGATGTTATAGACCTGGATCCATCCGTTAGGAGCTTCCCCAAGGAGGTTCTGCGTCGGACCAAAGCCACGTGTTCCGAAGAGGACGAGGAGCTTGATCGTATACTTCTCAGTGAACCCCTTCGGAGCGACCTTATCGTAGACATCGAAGAAGGTATAGCGCATGAGGTTGACGTAGTTCAGCGCCTTCATCTCATCCGTTGGTCCGAGCTTATACTGATTGCTTGCAAAGCGGTCTTCGTAGCGGTAGCGGATATTGACATTGTACTTCGCAGCGAAGTAATCCTCAATATAGCGCTCCACCTCCGTCATACGACTACGGTCGCGTGCCAAAAAGAGCGTACGAGAGGGGTCGATCTCATCGGTATCGGAGGCACACCCCGATACGATAGAGCCCAAAGTGAGGAGAGCTAAGGGGGCGATGAGTAGCTTCTTTATGATATTCATAGCCATATTATGTTAGCGAGGATTCTGTTTGATTTTACCCGTGACAGCCTGCTCAGGGAGGAAGATGGCCTGGCGAAGGTCGTTGCCCTTGAGGATGCCGTCATCCTTCACCTCATAGGTGCCAGCACCTAAGTCGGTCTTCCGCCAGTGGTAGACGGTGATACCATAGCGCTTGATATCCTGCCAGCGCAATCCTTCGTGCAGGGAGAGTACACGGCGGCATTGTAGTACGTACTGCAGGAGGATCTCGGCACGCGTCCCTTCGGTGATCTTCGAGCCGTCGTGGAGGGTGAAGTGTGCCCCCGTGATGTGCTTCTTAGGCGACATAGTCGTCTTGTCCGCATAGGGGAGCTTATCATAATAAGCCTTGAGTTCGGCCTCGGTGAAAGTACGCTTAGCGACAGACTTACGCAGGTAGACATCCGTCCAGGCATTGAGGTCACGGAGCGCAGCTTCATAATCCCCCAGGCGCACTTCGGCTTCGGCTCTGTTGATCAAGAGCTCATCCGTGGTCAGCAATACTTCCTTGGTGCGACCATTTCCCAGATCAGGCATCTTAGGCTGGTAGACCTTGTCGGTATATACCTTGTTGAAGATATAGGGCGAGAAGTTGTATTCGTCATGCGCCCCTCCCTTGTTCCAGATGTTGGCCCAGAGGGTCTCTTCATCGGCGGTGCGATTCTGGTGTGCATAGCGCGTAGCAGTGAAGTACTCCCCAGAGGTCGTCAAAGAAGGATAGTTACTCTTGAGCGAGACGACCAAGAGATTGGCAGGCTCAGCGAGGCTCGAATAAGCTAAGGCCTTCGCATTGACATTCTCCGCATTGATATTAGCGAAGATACTTTCCCACTGGCGGAGGCGACTTTGAGGATCAGCACCGAGCACCTTGTCAGCGTACTCCTTAGCCTTCTCGGGCTTATTATAATAGAGGTAGAAGCGTGCAGCGAAGGCATAGGCTGCTTCGGGGGTGAAGTGGAAGCGCTTGACTTCTTCCTTGTAGTCCGCATACTTCTCCAAGAGGGGGATAGCTGCCAAGAGGTCTTGCTCGATCAGCTCATACGTCTCCTTGAGTGTGCCACGCGGGTAGTCTGGGAGTAGCGTCGTCACACGCTCCTTGACGTAAGGGATACCGAGGTTCGTAGCCCCTCCCTGACCATCGAAGTTGTAGGGGAGGCAGAAGACGTTCGCCAGCTGGAAGTGCGCCCAAGCACGTACGGCTAAGGCTTCTCCTCGAGAGGCCAGATTACGGGGGCCTTCGTCACCACTTTCCAGGATGAGGGTCAGCACCTCATTGGCCTGAGCGATGGGGTAATAGTATTGTTCCCACAGAGCTGCTGGTCCATCGTAGTCAGCGAAGCCACCCGTCTGAGAGATATCCTTCCACTGAAAAGCTTCGTCGAGGAAGCGGTCACGATAGGGATTACCCTCGATGTCCTCGTAGTTATTATCCGAAGCGAGCTCCGAGATATAAGCTACCGAAGACAATGGATATGAGTAGGTGAGGAAGCGACTGATGAGGTAGGGGTTATTTCCATCGACATATCGGGGGTTGGGATTTTCGTCGAGGAATTTATTGCAGGAGGTCATCGTCAGTGCAAGCGTAGCCAGCGCAAAGACTCCCTTGATAATAGACTTCTTCATATTCATAATGATTGAGGGGAAGACTACAGCCCAAGCGTACAGGTGAAGATGTAAGAGTGAGGCGAATGCCCATAGGGCAGTGCTCCATTGAACTTCTTATCAGCGTAGATAAGGAAGACGTTAGAGGCCTGCAGCTTGAGGTTCAGAGACGAGAGGCTGAGCTTACGTGCGAAGGACTGAGGCACCGCATAGCTGAGCGATATATCACGGAGCTGGACGTAGTCCATCTTGGCGATACGTACATCCGAATTGTTGTAGTAGGTGTACGCTTCGGACAGGTACTTATTGTTCTGACGAGCGTTGTCGTTAGCGATAGCAGGGACATTGGTACGCTCTTCATCCCCTGGACGTACCCAGCGACGATTAAATTCCTTACCGAGTACCGAGTAGTCATTGTAGCTCGTAGCGAACTGCGCAGGGAGACGCTTCACAGCCCCGAAGGAATAGACGAGGTAGACCCCTAAGCTAACGTTCTTGATACGGAAGGAGTTGCTCAGCCCACCGAGGTCAGTTGGTCGGGTCGTCCCTGAGTAAAGCAGATAGCTGATCTGATCATCATCGGTAGCAGACCACGAGACCTGACCACCACCCTTGAGCGAAGTGATGCGACGACCATCAGCGAGCGTCTCTCCACCATTAGGATAGAAGAAGTGAGGGAAGCCATCTCCATCGAGCTTATAGAAGGGGATAGAGAAGATCGATCCCAGAGGATAGCCGAGACGAGCAGCCCCCGAAGAGGAGGTCAGTGCCGTGACATCAGGGCGTGTATTGAGCTTAGTTACCTTGTTCGTGCTATGCGAATAGGTCAAGGTCGTCGACCAGGAGAAGTTCTTCGTGTGAATATTCTGCGTCGTCAAGGAGACTTCTGCCCCCTTAGCCGTCATCGCAGCTGCGTTCCCATAGACATCGTTAACGAAGCCGCCCGTACCCTGAGGGCGTACGATATCGATCAGGTCACGCCCCTCACGACTGAAGAGGGTGACCGAAGCATTAATGCGATCCCAAAGGCCGAAGTCAATGCTCCAGTTCAGCTCGTACATCTTCTCATAGGTGAGGTCGTGGTTAGCTGGCTCATAGATGTACAGCCCGGGCTCGATCAGGTCGGCATCGCCCAGGAAGGGTTCCAGGGTGAGCAGACGAGCATATGAGTTGTGCACATAGGGCACCGTCCCCGACATCCCATAGGAGATACTCGTCGAGAGCGAGGAGAGTGGCTTGAGGTTTGCGAAGAAGCCTTCGCTCGAGATATCCCAAGAGAGACCAGCATTCCACGTAGGGATCCAGCGTACCAAGCGCGAACGACCGAACTGGTTCGTTCCTTCGACGCGGTAGGAGGCATTGGCCTTATAGCGCCCCAGGTAGGCATACTCGATATTTCCGACAGCGGAGACAGAGCGGTCTACCGTAGGGCTAATCTTATAGTACTGCAGATTCTGATTACGCAGATGTCTGAAGAGCAATGGAGAGTAGGTCGTCAGATAACCCAACTCGTAGTTGACCCCATAGGCATCATACCACTCGTTCATATTGTTCGAATCATAGAACTCGATCCCAGCCAGAGCCGAGAGGGTATGCTTGCCATCAGCAAACGAGTCGTTGTAGTTCGCCTTAGCCTGCAGGTCAAAGCGTTCGTAAGCATTCTCCTGCGTGGTACGTACGCCCCCATAAGGCATGACGATCTGAGGAAGTGCCGTAGGATCATCCAAGGGCTTATAGAGGTACGAGTTACCTGATCTGATGTAGGTCTTGCTGACATTACGATAGGCCTCAGCAGCATTCGAGCGCTCAGTGCGGTTGGTGACGCTGTACTGATTCTGGTAGCGGATACCGGCCAGCGTAGAGAAGCGAAGCTGACGAATAGGCTGCCAATCGAGGGTGGCTTGCAAGCGTATATCCCCCGTCTTGTAGTCCGTATAGTTATTCTTCAGCTCATGCTTGATATTGAAGGGCGTGTACTGATAGGCATAGTAGGTGTCGGGATCCATGGTACGCGTGGTGGTCTTAGCGTAGTCTAGAGCCTTGAAGTCCCCGTAGCCACGCTCCTTGAGGTAGGAAGCATTAGCGATGATGCCAAACGTCCAGTCCTTGTGCGGCTTGAAGTTGGCGTTGAGGTTGAAGTAATAGCTCTGAGAGTTCTGGAACTTGGACCATCCTGGATCGAAGGTAGCACCGAGCGAAGTGCGGTAGTTTGCCTTCTGGTTCCCCGATGCGAGGCTGATCGTATGCTCGTGTTTGATGCTGTGCTGGAAAAGCTCCTTGAACCAGTTGGTATTGCGACGCTCAGCTTCACGAAGGTATTGGCTACGATCCACATCGGTATTCTTGATCGTGTACTTACCATCTCGGTAATCATACATATGATCATACATATAGCCGTAGACCCCCCAGTGTCCTCTGGTAGTGACGTAGTCGGGGACCATACTCTTCCCTTGGTCCATTTCCTTGAAGATGGACATCTGATCTTGCGAATTGAGGATGTTGTAGTCGCGGTAGGAAGGGATGGCTCGATAGGTCAGCTGCGTCTGGTAGGTGAAGCTATTGATCCCTTGGTTAGCGCGACGCGTCTTGACGGAGATGACCCCACCAAGAGCACGCTGTCCATAGAGAGCCGTAGCCGACGCATCGGAGATGACACGGAAGCTCTCGATATCCTGCTCCGAAAGCCCTGGAAGCGATGCAGCGATGACGCGCTTAGCATCGGGGGAGTTCAAGTCAGAGACGTTGAAGTTCTTATCCTCCTTGTAGACGACACCATCGATGACCCACAGAGGGTAATAGGTACTCTTGACCGAGGTCGCCTGACGCATAGAGGCGACAGACGTGGTTTCCTTCTTCTCGGCCTCAGCTACAGGGAGCGTCACTTGCATAGGCTTGTCTGATACCAGCTGCTCTACCGTTTGCTTTCCCGAGAGCGTGAAGACAAGAATCGTCTTCTCTGCCACTCGAAGCGAGAAGGTACCATCCGAAGCTGTGGTTGTGCGCTTCGACTGATCCAGCTTGGTAGTCACAGCGACTCCGGCGAGGGGCTTTCCTTCGCTGTCGATGACTTTACCTTTGGCTTGGATGAGGTTCTGCGCACACACAGACATCGTGCCTAAGATCACGAGGATTAGGCTGACGAATAAACGACGTAATCGATTTAGCATAATCAAAGTTGATGCATTATTGTGTTAGTGCGAATTGCGGTAGCAAATATAGATAAAAAGCTATATAAAGAACCTTCGAAAATAGGTCCAACTTCCTAAGATTTTTAACGAACAAAACATTCCACCTACTCAGTCACTTCCATCACGTCATTCTGCCACATTTTGCCATAATTCGACCAGCGAAGAGGCACAAACTCCGTCAAAAAGCGACGGCATACTGATCGGAAAATTCTTCACTTTTTACCCAATTTTCCCGTCTCACACGCCTCCAAGAAAGCACGAAAGAGCGCAAGCTATCCACTACCCCTATATCTCAATGTATGAAACACATCGGGAGAGCGATAGATACATCAATAGGAGGATACTAAGCGGAGCTATAGTGTGCCCAAGAGAAAGCAATACAGGTTCGGCATACGAACCAATACTGGTCAGCGCACGAACCAATATAGACTGTTCCCGCGAGTCCTACCCTCTATTTAGAGCGCTAAGGCATCGCGCCCCCAGCTCCCCGATATACCTCTCCGAAGTGATCTCAAGCCAGCCCCTCGTCTTATCGCAAGTACTCCTCTTATCCAGCGGAGGGAAAAGTCTCCTTCTCATGAAGAAAAAAGCGCCTTCACGTAGTGGTTTTCCTCTGTCTACGCACGTAGTCTTAAGGACTAGGCACGAAAACCCTAAAGTCTACGTACGTAGATATTAGAGCCACGTACGTAGTCCAAACATTTCTATCACTCGTCCACAACTTTTATCCCTACGTGGAGCAACAACCTAAATATTGGTCACTTCACAAAGCTATAGTGGTCGGCGTGCGAACCAATAGTGGTCAGAGCAGCGACCAATACGGGTTCCTACCCCTACCCTCCGCACAGCTCCACTCTACGGCATAAAGAAGCCCCTCCCACCGAAGGGCTGACCACTCAGGATCAGCGCCTTTGGTGGGAGGGGCAAGAGGGATACCTTGAGGTAGCGAGAGCAGGAGGTCTTCGCTACCTCAAAGGTGAAAGTGCGGGAGGAGTTACTTCTTCTTAATCGTCTTCATCATCTCCTGCACGGCACGCTCGAGCTGGACGTCACGACCAGAGAGGTAGTCGGCAGGCGTGTTGTAGACCTCGATATCAGGCTGCAGCGTCTGATTCTCCATAGCGACACCATTGACATCGGCGCAGGTGACTTCGGGGATACCGAAGACGAGGTAAGGATTGATCTGCGTCTCCCACCAGACAGCCGTCATCGTACCTGCGACAGGCGTACCGATGACCTTACCGAGACCGAGGGTCTTATACACCCAGGGGAAGCCATGACCATTACTGTAGTTCCCTTCGCTCACCAGGACGCAGCTGGGCTTAGTCCACTGCATGATGGGGTCATCACCGATGTACTGACCACGAGGCGTGAAGCGAGAGTAGAGCTTACCGCTGAGCAGGAAGACGAGGTCTTCGTGGAGCCAACCACCACCATTGTAGCGGGTGTCGACGATGACTGCATCGTAGTTGCGGTACTTACCGAGGAGCTCCTTGTAAGCATTGCGGTAGCTGTACGTATTCATCGAGGGCACGATGATGTAGGCGATACGCCCACCACTGAGCTTCTCGACCATATCCTTACGCTGCTGTACCCAGCGGCGGTGGAAGAGATCCTTCTGCGTAGACTGATTGATGGGGCGGATGAATTCCTCGAAGCGCTTACCCGTCTTAGGATCGTGGAAGGTGACGCTGACGCGCTTACCGACCTTGCCATTAAGGTAGAGCTCTACGGGACGATCAGCATCGATGACTTCGCCATCAATCTTCTCGATGATCATACCGGCCTTGATCTTGTCTCCGAAGTGCGTGAGCGGACCACCAGCGAGGATCTCCTCGATCTTGAGGCCATTGCCCGTGTGCTTCTGATCGTAGAAGGCACCGAGATACCCCGTCTGCTTAGCCCAGCGCTTAGGATGGACGCGAGCACCCGTATGCGAAGCATTCAGCTCACCGAGGAGCTCGCTCAGCATCTCGCCGAAGTCCTCATCATTATCAATGTAGGGGAGGAACTTGCGGTAGGTCTTACGGTAGTAGTCCCAGTCGACACCATGGAGGTTGACGTCATAGAACTTCTCCTTGACCTGCTGCCAAGCGTGGTCGAAGATATACTCACGCTCTGCTGCGGGACGATGCTCAAACTCAGCAGCGAAGCTGATAGGCTTGAGCTGACCACCATCGAGCTTATTGAGTCCAGAGGACGTACCGACATAGACGGTCTTCCCGTCCTGACCGAGCATCAGGCTACCACCACCGACACGTGCGCTGAGGAGCTTCGTAGACTGCTCTTCGAGGTCACGCTCCCAGAGGTCGTAGGAGTTCTCATACTTAGCGATGTAGTAGAGCTTCTTACCATCATCAGTGATGACAGCGTCAGAGAGCGAGCCCGAGGCGCGTGTCAGACGGACCGTACGATGATCCAGATCGGTGAAGTCAGGCGTGAAGCCCTTGCTTTCCTTCGTATCCTTAGCATCCGCTGCATCAGTCTTAGCCGACTTCTTCGTGGACTTCTTAGCAGGCTTCTTGGTATCCTTCTTCTCGTCGGTCTTCTTGTCCTTAGTCGTAAGGTCAGCGAGTTCCTTGCGGAGCTCCTTATCCTCCTTAGAGAGCTTGAAGTCTTCGTAAGCCTGACGGTCGAGGAACATCAGGTAGTAGTCGCGCTCTGCCCCCCAGCTACCATGGCTGCGATAGCCCGCACGGTCAGAGGAGAAGAGCACAGCCTTGCCCTTCATGACGAACTTACCCGAGCCTTCGGAGTAGCCGCTCTCGGTGAGGTTCACGATCTCGCCAGAGCCATCAGCCTTGACCATAGCACAGTCAGGGTGCTGCCAGCCGCCATGACCGATATAGTTAGCGAGGATCCACTTGCCGTCAGGGCTCCAGTGATAGCTGATATCGCCGTCGGAGTAGGAGTAGTTGAACTTCTTGTCGAGGACCTTGTAGTCACGGCCAGACTTGAGGTCGTGGACGTAAATACCCGTGCGGTCACGCAGGTAAGCCACCTTCGTGCCGTCGGGAGAGAAGTGAGGCTGGAAAGAAGCTTCCTTATTCTTCGTCAGCTGCGTCTCCTTGATGTCACGCGAATAGACGAAGAGGGGATCATCCGAGCGATTCAGCTCAGCCATATAGATATTCCACCCGCCATTACGCTCAGCGGCGTAGACGATCTTCTTGCCATCGTTGCTGAAGTCGACATCACGCTCTTCTTCGGGGGTGCTGGTGAGGCGCTTCGTCGTGCCGTATTCGGTGTGAGTGACGAAGACATCCCCGTGGACGATGAAGGCAATTTCCTTATTACTGGGAGCGACGGCAAAGGACGACACGCCATCACGGATCGTCTCAGGATTGATAGCCGATTCCTCCTGGTCACGGACGATGGAGACATTCACCTTCGTGGGCTGACCACCAGGCGTCTGAGTGTAGATCTCGCCATCGAAGCCATAGCAGAGCGTGCCATTAGAGGCAATAGAGAGGAAGCGAACGGGGTCCTTCGTGAAGGAAGTGATCTTCTTGTCTGCAGCGGCAGCCGCAGCAGCATCACGGTGGTAGACATTGAAGGAGCCTTCGCGCTCACTGAGGTAGTAGAAGCCGCCCTTGCTATCCCAGACAGCATTGCGGTCTTCACCGCCGAAGGTCGTGAGCTTCGTGTGCTTGCCATCCTTGGAGCGGAGCCAGATATCACGCGTCACAGGCGAAACAGCGTGCTTACGCCAGATATCTTCGTAGCCCTTGACGTCGGTGTAGAGGATCTCGCCACCACGCAGCGAAGGCATCAGCATAGGATAAGCACCGTAGAGCTTGGGGCGGGCAATAGTCTTAGAGAGGTCAAGTGAATAGGTCTGTACGAACCAGTCCCAGGGATACATACCATCCTTCACATCAGGCATGACGTAGGACTGGAAGAGGAGCGTAGAGCCGTCGAGGAAGGCGACGGGCACCTCCTTCTCGCTGCTATAGGTCAGGCGGCGCAAGCCAGAGCCGTCAGCCTTGACGATATAGACGTCCTTGCTCCCCTCACGGTCGGAGGAGAAGGCCAGCGAACGGCTGTCGGGGCTCCAAATGGGGGTACCGTCGTAGGCGGCATTAGAGGTAAGGCGTAGTGCCTGCCCACCAGCCGTCGGTACGGTGTAGATATCCCCCTTGTAGCAGAAGGCGATCTGCGAGCCGTCGGGGCTAATCTGCTGATGGCGCAGCCAAAGGGGAGATCCTTTCTCTGCATGAGCCAGGGCAGGTAAAGCCAAAGCCGATGCAAGAGCTAAAGTGAGTATTCGTTTCATAGTCGATACGGATGTGTATAGTGTGGTATGTGCGTGCGGATGACCTGCATGCGGAGGCTTAAGACCCACGGCTCCCAATGCGATGAAAGTGCCCTTGCAGGCTAAAGCTTCCAGCAAGCCGAAGTCTCAGGTAAGAGGCGCTCCAAAATCGAGCACTTTCTCCATGAGATATCCCCATGGGGAAGCCTCTTCTACTCGGGAGAATAGTGTGCGGGAGTGAGTGGGATAAAAAAGAAGAGAGCCCCCGAGACACACGGAGGTGCGCTGGAGGGCTCTCTTCTGAGGGAATAATATCGGAGAGAGAAGCGTGACTTAGTCGTTACGCTTACGAGCCGAGTAGCTTAGGTTAAGTGCGTCGGCGCGTCGGAGCTCTTCCTTGATCTGAGAGATGATGTTCATCTTCGTATCCTTATCGGCCTTCAGAGAGACCTGCATAAGGTTGCGACGCTCGTCCTTGATCTTTGACTGTGACTGCTTGAGGTAGCTGTACACAGCCGTAGGATTCTGCGTGACCTGGTCGTTGAGCTGAATCGCTGAGTTAGACCCGTACATCTCGCGGTATTCCTTGTTGGGCTTACCGACGTAGATGAAGGTAACGAGCGACTTTTCTTCGAGCTTCGTAAGCTCAGTAGCCGTAGGCAGGTTACTGAAGCTCACCTTCGGGGTAACCTCACGGATGGTCGTAACCATCATGATGAAGAAGAGGAAGGCGAATACCAAGTCAGGGAGGGACGAAGTGTTTAGCTCGGGCATCTCACGCCCACCTGATTTACTGAATTTACCCATGTCTTTTACTTCTTTGCAAGGTTAGAGAGAGCCATTTCAGAGATATGCATAGGATATGCATCCTGGACAGACTTCTTCTCGGAAGGGGAAAGCGCCTCAAACGTCTTGCCACCGAACTCCTTCTTAGCGAAGGCATCCCAGACCTCATTGTAGGCCTTGATGAGTTCGTTCTGGACATTGACGTACTGCTGGTAGCTGGTCTCGACCTCATTCTTGATCGAGATAGCATAACCAGAGGTGATGACGGTGCGCTCACCCAGCCCTTCGATCTCACGACGCTCAAGCTCAGGGAGGAAGGGCTTGTTCTCGGGGTTCGTAATGAACTCGACAGCGTAGTCCTTCAGCTGATCCAGCTTGACGGGGATGAGCTGGTCGATGCCAGACGCATCCTTACGCGAGATCACGATCTCGTCAGCGCGGTTGACCAAGAGTCGCATGATGTTGCGGTCATTGATCTCGATCTCCTGCTGCTTCTGTTGCTTTGGAGCCATCGGAGGCAGACGCCTCTTCAGACCCTTATCAGTATCCATTGAAGTTGTAATCAAGAAGAAGATAAGCAACATAAAAGCGATATCGGCCGAGGACGATCCGTTGATACCAGGAGTCTTTCTTTTCGTAGCCATAATGCTTTTTGTTCTATTCGTTACTGATTACAACCGTTACTTCCCGAGGACTCTCTTGGATACACCGCCCCAGATGACGGCACCGAGGGTGACGACGAAGAGGACGTAGGTGGAGTAGAGCCACATGTCTGTGACCTTCAGCCAACCACTGGTGTTATAAGTCTGCGAAGCTTCGTTAAGACCCTTGATAGCCTCACCGCTACCGATAGCATAGCCGAGGATGAGTGAGACGACGAGGACGACGACGGAGATAAGGTTGGACTTACGTGCTACAGCGTCCTTGGTCTTGTTGGTAGCGATGCTACGTCCAGCGAAGAAGAGCGTCGCAAGGACCGTGACGATGAAGAGGAAGTACGTCCAGTAAAGTAAGATACCCGTAAACGCATAGTCCTTGTTGCCCTTAGCGTCGAGCTCCGAGCCTCCTGCGAAGAAGAGGACGAAGATCAGTACGCTGAGCGCCAGGAGGACTAATAAAGTCGTGCTGGATACCTTGCGTATCTTAGTTACAGCCATTTCTTTATTGTTGTTACAGGGTAGGATTACTTGTTCTTCTTGGCATCGTACTTGACGATCAGGTCAAGCAGCGTGATGGAAGCGTCTTCCATACGATTGAGGATGCCTTCGACGAGAGAGAGGATGTAGTTGTAGAAGATCTGAAGGATCAGAGCTACGATGAGACCACCGATGGTCGTGATAAGAGCGACCTTCATACCACCAGCGACGACCGTTGGGCTGATGTCACCGACCTTTTCGATGTTATCGAAGGCCTGGACCATACCTACGACCGTACCAAGGAACCCGAGTGAAGGAGCCATAGCGATGAAGAGCGTGATCCAAGAGAGGTTCTTTTCGAGCAGACCACCCTGTACACCACCGTAAGATACGACAGACTTTTCAGCGATGTCGATACCCTGGTCAGCACGCAGGAGAGCCTGGTAAGCGATAGAAGCGATAGGACCGCGCGTGTTGCGAGCTACTTCCTTAGCCTTTTCGATGTTACCTTCTTCGACGAGAGCCTTTTCGATGTCGCGCAGGAGCTTGTCGGGGTTGACGTTAGCCAGGTTGAGGTAGATGATACGCTCAAGGCAGATAGCCAGACCGAGGATGAGGGCGATGGCGATGGTAGCCATGAAGTCTGCACCCCCTTCGATGAACTTGGTCTTGAGCTCCTGGTGGAAGCCCGTTTCAGCTACAGCTTCTTCACCAGCGACCTGGTCAGCAGCAGGAGCTTCAGCTACAGTAGCGGCAGAGTCAGCAGCGGGAGCAGCAGAATCAACCTGAGTCGTAGCAGCGGCAGCAGCGCTATCTGCATTCTGAGCCGTAGCTACATTAGCCATACCTACAGAGAGGAGACCCACGCAAGCAGCGATTGCGAATAACTTTTTCATGTCGAGTTGTTTTTGTGAGTTAGTTAGTTCTATTTATTCGTTTCTTCTTGTTCCTATAACGTATGAAGGGCACTACAAGCAGATCGAGGAGTACTGCATTCCCGCTATAAGGCAGGGCGAGTGTAGAGCCTTTCGGCATCAAAAATACAGCTTTTCCAAGCGAAAAACAAAATCATTGTTCACCGAACTTCAGTTGAGCCGTCTTCCCGCTCCACAAGAGGGCGTCCGATGCTTCGTCTAACACAATAGTATATAGAGACTGTTGCCTATAATCCTGCCCTCTATTTATTATGCTAAGGCATCGCGCGACCAGCTCTCCGATATGCCTCTCTGAAGAGGTACGCAAGCCCTTCGCCTTATCGTGAGTATTCCTCTTATCCAGCGGAGGGAAAAGTATCCTTCTCGTAGAGGAAAAAGCGCCTTCACGTAGTGGTTTTCCTCTATCTATGTACGTAGTCTTAAAGACCAGGTACGTAAATCCAAACATCCACGTACGTAGATATTAGAGCTACGTACGTAGTCCAAACTTATCTGCCACGCGTCGACAACTTTTCTCCCTACGCGGAGCAACAACCTGATATAGGTCACTTCACAAAGCTATACGGAATCAAGCCAAAGCTATATAGCTTTCTTCGCCATCCCATATAAGCTCTACCCACGCACTCATATAGGGAATATAAACACCTCTGCCGTCCAGCACGCGAAGTGCAGTGGACGGCAGAGGCAGGGAGATGAGTTAGAACTTCACCGACAGGTCGACACCGAGGGTACGGGGTGCCGAAGTCTGGAAAAGACGGCCCAGCGGTGAGGCAGCCTGGAAGACCGTGTAGCTATTATCCGTAAGGTTGGCTCCCCACAGTGCGAGCGTGTAGCGGTCGTAGCTCAGCCCGAGGCGAGCGCGTAGCGTAGACTGGAGGGACTCGCGGGTCGTATTGTCTTCACGCCAATAGATCTCTCCGAGGCCAGCGTACTCGACCTCGCCCAAGAGGCGCAGGTGGCGTGAGAGCGGCTCGTTCGCCGAGAGCATCACGCTATAAGTATGGCGCGGGATGAAGGGGACGAAGTTACCCTTCTTCGCTGCTGTCGTCTGCTCCGTGAAGCGGGCATCCGTGAGGCTATAGTTCAGGTGTGCGCGAAGCGAAGACCACAGGCGCTGCGTGGCGGAGAGCTCGAAGCCCAGCGTACGGGACGAGCCTGCATTACCGACCATACGGCCTGCCCCCGAGGCGACGAAGCGTGTCAGCTGGAGGTCACGCACCTGCATCAGGTAGACCGAAGAGGAGAGCTCCAGCCCAGCCGAAGGGAGGGCATAGCGTGCTCCGAGCTCATAGCTCCAGCTGTGCTCAGGCTTGTAAGTCGTCGCCGAAGCGATCGTCGAGCTATCGAAGCCCCCACGCCCTGAGATCTGTGCCTGAAGAGCCTTCTGCTGAGCTGTGGTGATGAGGTCGGAGAAGGACTGCTCATTGAAGCCCCCCGTCTTCACCCCACGACTGACGGTAGCATAGGCACGGAGCGCCTCTGTGGGATGCCACGATACGGAGAGCTTGGGCAGGAGATTCCAGTAGCCTACCGACTGCTTCCCCTCGAGGTGAACGGGAGGCGCGGTAGCCAGAGCCTGAGTCGTCCCTGCTACAGCGAGGCTCAGCTCATAGCCACGGGAGTCGTAGCTGATCTCGTGGTGCTCGTAGTCGAGGCGTAGCCCACCGGTGATCGTCCAGGCGGGAGTGAGATGATAGGCACTCTCATGATAGAGTGCCAGCCCCCAGTCGGGCATACGGAAGTCGTTTGCATTCGTTCGATCCGAGCGCGTAGCATCGTAGTAGACGAGCGAAGGCATGGCGGGGACGCGCCGCTTCAGGGCAGCCATCGCTTGATTGATAAGCGCACTCAGCCCACCATAGGAGAAGGTCACGGGGGCCTCTACACGCTTGGCATCGTGGTAGCCAAAGAGCCCGACACTCCAGTCGTAGCGGCTGGGACGCTCGCCACGGAGATTCTTAAGGATGAACTCCTGCGTCAGCCCATGCTCACGCAGCCCCTGCGTGACGTAGAAGTACGAGACAGGAAGGGCATCCATATCCATCTGCGTCTCATCGAAGAGGTACTGATAGCTCGTCGCCGACTGGAGCTGTACCCCACCCCACTTATAGCTGAGGAGATAGCGCAGCGTAGCCGTGTGGCGCTTGTAGCTCTCGGGCGCATCGGCCGAGAGCGGAAGTGGCTGCTTGGTACGAGGGTCGTCTGTACGATAGGGAAAACCTCCCTGGTGGACGTAGTCGCCCGAGAGGGAGAGGGCCATCTCAAGCTGCTCCGTAGGGCGATACTCGAGCTTAGCGAAGCCGCCTACCATACGCAGACTGTCCTGATAGGCCTGACGGGTCTCATTGTAGAAGTAGCCACGGCGGGTCGTCCCCGAGAGGCCGTAGCTTAGCCCCACCTTGTCGGAGAGTTGGAAGGCCTGCTCGACGGAGCCACGCAGGAGGCGGTGTGAGCCTGCGGTGAGCTTTGCTTCGCCTCCAGGCTGGTCGAAGGCTGAGCGCGTGTAGTAGTTGATGATGCCCGACATCGCATTGCGCCCGTAGAGCGTACCTTGCGGGCCACGCAGTACCTCGACACCCGTGATACCAGGGATATCGAAGTTGAAGCCCGACTTATTCAGCACGGGCACCCCGTCTACATAGAGGCCGATGGTCTGGCCCGAGCTACGCGTACCGCTCCCACGGAGGTAGATCGCGGCACTGCGCTTCGAGCCGTAGTCGGGCACGAAGAGGCTGGGCACGCGCCCCGTAAGGTCCGTGATACTCTGCATGCGATACTGACTGAGGTCACGGCTCGTGATCCATGTCAGTGCAGTAGGCTGACCTATGGAAGGAGCGGTAGGGCGCTGGGGGACGTAGGAGCGGATGACGACCTGCTCGATAGGATTGGTCTGGATGCTATCCTGCTCCTCTGCATGGAGGCTCATGGGCATAGCCATGAAGCCGAGCGCAAAGAGCGGAAATACAAGTAGCTGTTTCTTATTCTTGGTAAGCATTGGGGATCATGAAGCTAAGGGCGATCCGCTGACTCGGGCAAAGGCACTCCGTCAGCGCACCGTCTTGGATAAATCACCGCAAAAGTAGAGCCCGCAGCTGTTGCAGCGAATAAAATCACCAAATTCACCCCGAATTCACCTCAAAAAAGACCAGACCCGCCCTATCCTCCCCTACAATAGTACACATCTATCCTCCCGCTCCTCAGAGCAGGATTCACGGGGACGGAGCGAAGGGATTATCTTTGTGCTGTGAAGAAGCCCTTCACTTAGCCCCGTCATCATGGCCAAATACTTCCACTTCTTACCTCTCCTCCTCACGCTCCTCTTTGCATCCGACCTCGGAGCACAGACCTACTACCGCAGTGAAGAGCCTCACTGTACCGCCCCGAAGGATAGCACGACGCTCCTCGGTCTGGACGTCGTCGGCGAAGGCTTCTTCCGCAATGACGAATATGCCTCCGACCTCGTCGCAGACTATACCCTCCCAGGCTATCGCCTGCGAGCCAACCTCAGCTACCGCCCCGAGACCCACCTTCCCATTGAGCTACGTCTTGGTGTCTATAACCTCTACTACTGGGGAGCCACACGCTACCCGGCCGCCTTGGCCTATCAGGATCTCCCCTACTGGCGGGGCGATGGCGACCGCTATACACGCCTGCGCCTCCTCCCCTACTTCCAGGCGTCGATACAGCCAGCAGCAGGCTAGGCTATCCTCCTGGGGCATCTGCAGGGCGGAGTGAAGCACCGACTCATCGAGCCGCTCTACAATCCTGAGCTCAACCTCACCGCAGACCCCGAGATGGGCCTACAGATCCGCTACGAAGGACAGCGTACCCGACTGGACACCTGGGTCGACTGGCAGAGCTTCATCTTCCGAGGCGACAAGCATCAGGAGGCCTTCGTCTTCGGGCTCAGCACCGCCCAAGCCTTTGACGTCAGCCCTGCTGACCGCCTCGAGCTCCAGCTACAAGCCGTCGCCCACCATCGTGGTGGCGTGCTGAATGAGCGAGCCGACACCGTGCACACCTGGCTCAATGCCGCCCTCGGTGCCGTGTACAGCCATCAGTTTACCCTCCCCAAGCACCCCCTGCTGGTACAGGCAGGGCTCTACGGCCTTGTCTACAGTCAGCGGGGCGAGCACTATGCTTCGGACAAGGGCTGGGGCTTCCTCGCTACAGCAGGTCTGAGCTGGCGACGCTGGCAGACGGAGCTAAGCCACTTCTATGGGCACGACTTCATCAGCCCGCTGGGTATCCCCTTTGCGCAGAGTGTCGGGCGTGCGGGACGAAGCCACCTCCTCACACATCACCCACGCTACACCGCTTGGCAGGGGAGCTACCGCATCATCGAGTCCGAGGCGTACACCTTCGGCGTGAGTGCTGGGCTCTATATCCACCCACATTCGGCACATAGCACCAGCTCCTTCATCGAGGCCTACCTGAGCATCTCACCACGCTTCACCCTCCTACGTAGGCAACGACAGTAGCTCCTCCTCTACCCCATCACGCACCGAGGCCCACCCCGCATCAGCAGGGTGGGCCTCGTCATTATATCGTAAGAGGAAAGAGTCGGCTACAGCTGCACGCCCTTAGCGCGTGCTTCGTAGCGACGCCCTACGACCTCCCAGTCGATGATCTGCCAGATGGCACGCAGGTGGTCGGCACGGCGATTCTCATAGTCGAGATAGTAGGCGTGCTCCCAGATGTCGATAGCGAGGAGGGGCACACGGCCACGAGTGACGGGCGTACCCGCATTCGAGGTCTTCTCAATGTAGATAACTCCAGCCTCATCGGTAGAGAGCCAGAGCCAGCCTGAGCCGAAGATCTCACCACCAGCCTTCTCAAAGTCCGCCTTGAAGGCATCAAAGTCCTTGTAGCTACGCAGTAGAGCTGCACGCAGAGCCCCCTGGGGCTCCGTGACGCGACCTGCTTCGTAGGGGCGGAACTGCTTGAAGTACAGGAGGTGATTCAGCAGCTGACCTGCATTATCAAAGATCGCTCCCGAGGAGAAGCGTACCAGACGCGCCAGATCCCGCTCCTTGATATCATTCTCATGCACGAGCTTGTTGAGCTTGTGCAGATAGCCCACGACGTGCTTGCCGTAGTGAAGCTCGACGGTGCGCTGGCTGATGACAGGCGCGAGCGCATCGGTAGCATACGGCAGGTCAAAAAGCTGGAAGGCGGGCTTAGCAGGCTCTGCCGTAGCAGCAGGTGCTGTAGCTGTAGCCTTCGTTGTCTTCGTCTGGGCTGAGAGTGAACTGATGGTGAGGGCTCCCGTAAGGAGCAGTGCAAGGGATCTGATTCGCATGATGAAGGTGGTAGGGTAAATAGGTGATAGACGCTTAGTCGTCGTAGCCAACGATCTGGTAGCGCGAGTCGAAGTAGACCTCAAGGCCAGAGCTAAGCTCTACCTTGTAGCCACGACGCTTGCGCTCGATCTGTACGATGGACTCGCCAGCATGCTGAGCACGCAGAGCATTGATGATCTGAGCGGGAATGAATGACGTAGGCAGGGCGGTATGCTTGCCGTCGACCTCCTTCCACTCACCACGAGAGGAGAACTCGATCTCGGTGCCGTCAGCAAGGAGGACATCGTAGGTCGTCCCTGAGAAGTCACGATCTTCCTTCGCCAGGGACACATTGCGTCCGGCAAAGTGCTTCGCGAGGAAGAGCTGGGCGGCCTTAGGCAGTTGGTTGGTCTGGATGACGCGGTCGCTACCTGCATGCAGACTGAGAGTCGCGAGTACGAGGAGAGCGAGGGTCAAGGACAGAAATCTCTTCATAATCTGAATTACTTAGTTTGGGGGTGAATAATGTGGTGTATTACCATCGCTATAACGTGAGGCGGAGAGAAAAGGTTTTTCCCTGCGAAAATCCCCCCATCACAACCAGCTATCGAACATACATATAGAGCACCTTCAAAGCAACCTATATAGGTCATCAATCCGACCAGTATAGGTTGAGTATAGTGACCTATATAGGTTCGCGTGCGAAGCAGTATTGGTCGCACGAGTGACCAATATAGGTTGATACCAGAGTCCCCAAGCAGTACGGGCGAGGCGATCACAGAGGTCACCCCGCTCGTAGCGGATAGTTAGGGCTTCACAGAGCCCTTAGTGCTTGTCGCCCTGATAGGTGAGCGAATAGGGATGCAGGACGCGAGCACTCCACTTAGCAGCTTGCGAAGCAGAGCTATATTCCTCATTACCGTAGAACCCATAGCGCCCGATACAGGGAGCCGTGACATAACGCCCGCGGCTGTCTGGACTGAAGTTCGAGGGATCAAGCGACCAGTAAGCAGCACGTACCCCACGCTGCGTGGCTTCAATATGACCCTCTTCATGCGTACCTGGGACGAAGAACCAGCGTACGACCTTATTCGCTGTATTCTGCTGATCATCCCAGAAGGACTGAGGGATGAACTCCTTGATATCCCCGACGAAGTACTTCCCGAGATAGACTGCCGTAGCCTCGATATAGCACATATAGGGGTCTTTAATATTGGAGCCTACGCCCGTAAAGAAGACGGGCTTGAAGCGGTAGACCGCCTGATGCTCACTACGCACAGGGCGGCCTGCGACAGCTGCGAGCGTGTCGTGACGGAAGAGCAGTGAGGTAGAGACGTGCTTAGCTCCATCAGAATAGGTGATGACGCGCTCGCGACGAGGCTGCTGGAGCTTACCGCCCTCGATCGGAGTGAAGGCACGATAAGCCATGACGATACGGCCATCAGAGACGGCTGGAGGCGTATTCCCGTCATAGCGCCAGTTGCTATAGAAGACGGCATTGCTACGGGTGATCCCTGCTAACGCCAGCGTGTTGTGGTCAGGGATATAGTAGTTCGTCCCATCGATCTGGATGGGAGTCGTCTGACGAGGCTGTGCGGGATTAGAGCGATCCAGATAGCGGCTGAGCTGATCGAGTGTGAAGAGACTGACATTCTCATTGATCTGCTCCTTGGTCTCAGGAGGAAGAAGAGACGAGGCTGGGTCTGCTGCTTGCTTCCTGCAGCGGCATAGGAGAGGGGGCGACGCGACATGTAGCCCAGCTGGATATTGGGCTGCTCATAGAGTTCGCAGTTCATATGGTAGGCCTTCCCACTCTTGAGGTTGAGGTCTGTCCCCATAATAGGCACGATCGCCATGTTGGGCTTAGCGATGCTCTGTCCACCTTCGCTCGCACCGACAGCATAGACGTGCGTCGTGGCATAGCGCGAGGCAGCCTCGGGATCGATAGAGCGAGAGGCCTCTGGGAAGATCACCTGATAGCTGGGGCTTGACTCAGCTGTGCCATCATTGTAGCCGAAGCTCGTGCGAGAAGCTGCACGTGAGGTAGGATACCACACGACGACCGCATCAGAGGTCGTGCTACCCGAAGCCAGATTAGAGACGGGGAAGCCGTAAGTGTGGGTTTGGTATTCGTAGTCGGAGCTATAGCCAAACCAAGAGGGAAGCTCATTAGCACCGAGCTTATCCAGTAGGCCTGGGTTGAGGTCAATCTTTGCCTCAGGCAGGAGGACGTTTGAGACGACCTTGATCCCCGAGAGGCTGATCGCCTTCTTACGGGAGTTGTGTACGGTGTAGGCTACCATCGTCCCGAGAGGACGGAGATGGAAGCTGGGATTCACCAGCTTACTTCTGCCCCCTGCAACCTTCGTCTTAGAGAGGCGAGTCCAAGAAGAGGCATAGGGGACTTCGAGAGAGAAGGTGCGATTCTGCGTTGTATTGACCAAGCCCTGGGCACCCCCAGCACGTAGAGACTTATAGGTAAGGATCAGATTCGAGGCAGGGACTCTTCCAGCAGGAGTTAGATTCAGCTCGAAGTCATCGGGCACGAGGTAAAGCATGGCCTCCCACTCATAGCGTTCGAAGGGAATGTGGGTAGGAAGCTTGATAGACTCCCCACGGATCGTGAGGGCCTTCTTGCCATTGCGCTTCCACTTCATCAGGGAGTAGATGTAGGGAGCTTGGCCGTTGGGCTGATTCTGTCCGACCGTGCGAAGGATCACAAGCCCCTTGTATTCGGTCTTGTTCTCATCGAGCTCAAGGGCAATCTTCTTGGGACCATTGTAGGCAAAGCCGAGGGACTTGGCTTCTGCACCAGAGCCAAGGACAGGGAGAGCCTCTGCGGACGCTTCGATATCCAGCTCGATGGACTCCCCAGTGTTGGTAGATGACAGGGTAATTCGACTGTTGTCCTCAGCAGGCGTGATGGTAGGTGCATCTGCTGTCTTGGAGCACGAAGTGCCAGCAAGAAAAGGACAAACATTAGGCCCAAAGGCCGGATCATACGGTAATAAGAACCAAACATGATGAGATTAGGGATGAGCGGGGCTGTGCAGTGGCGAAGCCCCTTACAATGTTAGTAGGGTGTGTGGTACGAAAGAGAAGATACTGCTCTCAGGGAAAATACTCTATACGCACCCACGGTACATAGAACGTCTATACTAAAAGTATAGTACATTCCTCTACTAATAAGATGCGCTACCGAACCCTTAAATTAGTCTTTTATGAGCAAAGCGCCCCTACCCATAGAGAGGGAAGAGACCAAAAACAAGTGTGGGCGGAGCGACTCCAAGAGTCACTCCACCCACGCTATGATGTCTTTAGATATGTCTCACACTACGAGGAACTACCCTTTAGCGGGCAGAGCCGAGGCGATGGTCTGCTGTGCAAGGCGTGCTGAGGCCGGGATATGTGCCGGCGGAGTGCCCTGCTCGCTCATATGAAAAGCGGGGTGTACCGTCAGCACCACGCGACGTGGATGCGGCAGGTAGGTACCACGCGGTAGGACCTCAAAGGCCCCATCGATCGTGACGGGCAGGATGGGGACATCCAGCTCTGAGGCCATCACGAAAGCTCCCTTCTTAAATCGGGTAAGACGCCCCGTCTCGGTACGACTTCCCTCAGGGAAGATGAATATAGAGTTGCCTGTCGCCAGGACTTTCTTGGCATCCTCAATCGTCTGTGCAATAGAAGAGACACGCGTCTCATCGACGAAGATGAAGTGTGCAGCTTCACATGCTTTACCCACAAGCGGGAGACGGCGTAGCTCGGACTTCATCACCCATTTGAAGGGGATACCTATATAGGCATTGAGGACAAATATATCGTAAGCGCTCTGATGGTTGGCTACCACTACGCAGGGCGCATCGGATGTCGGTAGATTCTCTCGGCCACGGACCTCGACACGGCACAGCGACACGGCCAGGCACGTCCAAGACCAGAGCTTGGTAGCTCGGCTGATGAACGATGCTGGGGCACCTGTATAGCTCGCAATGATGATCGTAAGGCAGCAGACGATCGTAGCTAAGACAAGGAGCGGTCCACCTATCAGGAAGAAATAGATGAGGTAGACGATGCGACCGAGCGTGAGAGACTTCATAGGACTAGTTATGCATTCACCTTATCACTATTCGTCGAGAGGCAGAGCATGGAGATAGCGAGCCAGGCGCTGGACAGCACATCCGCGGTGACTCATCGCATTCTTCTCCTCACTACTCAGCTCAGCGAAAGTCTGCTGGCATCCTTCGGGGCGGAAGACGGGGTCATAGCCGAAGCCATGGTCACCCGAGCGCTCGAGAGTAATCTCTCCATTGACAGCACCCTCGAAGAAGTGGGTCCCGTACTCATCGATAAGGGCGATGACGGTACGGAAGCAGGCACGACGTGGGGCAGGTACACCCTGGAGACGCTCCAGAAGGAGGGCTACATTCTCTTCGAAGGTAGCATGCTCCCCTGCGAAGCGCGCAGAGTAGACTCCAGGAGCTCCGTCAAGAGCCTCGACCTCGAGTCCCGTATCATCGGCAAAGCAATAGAGCCCGTAGCGCTCCCACACGTGGCGCGCCTTGATGAGGGCATTCCCCTCCAGCGTATCGGCGGTCTCAGGGATCTCCTCGTGACACCCGATGTCAGTCAGGCTGACGACCTCTAGGCGTCCAGAGAAGAGGGCACGGACCTCCTCCAGCTTATGGGCATTATTGCTCGCAAATACCAGCTTTTTCATACATTTGTTATCATAAGCAGCGCCTCACTTAGAGCTTGAAAACTCACCAGTCAGGCTTCATATGCTGGGGCAAATGTAAGGATAATATACATATCTTAAAACATTCTATGGATATTGAGCAGCTGCATGACTACTGTCTCTCGCTCCCTCACAGCAGTGAGAGCATGCCCTTTGGGGACGGATATATCGTATATAAAGTCGTGGATCGCATCTTCGCTATCATGATGCCAGACGGGGGTGAGCCTCGGCTCTCTCTCAAGTGCGATCCCGAAAGAGCTGAGGATCTCCGAGCTACTTACCCTGCCATCATACCAGGCTACCACCTCAACAAAAAGTACTGGAATACCCTGCTCCTTGATCAGCACCTTCCACCGAAACTCCTTCGCTCCCTCATCCGCCACTCATGGAATGAGGCCTCAGCTAAGCTCACGAAGCGGGTACGCACCGAGCTCGGTATCACTCCCCTACCCGAAGAAGACTAACCCCACCTATTCACCCACCCTCAATATTACCTAAGCACATGGATACTTCACTGCTTGAATTCATCGACCAGGTAGACAGCACGAATACCTATCTCACAGGTCAGATCGCCTCGGGGCGTGACCTCCCTCAGCTCCACACCGTCGTATGCCGCCAGCAGACGGCAGGGCGTGGTATGCGAGGTAACACCTGGACCTCGCGCCCAGGAGATAGCCTGACCTTCTCCATCCTCCTGCGCTCCGACATGCTGCAGGGCAAGCAGCAGTTCGCCGTCTCGGAGCTGGCAGCCTGGGCAGTGATGCGCACCTTCGCCTCCTACATGACCGACGACCAGAAGCAGCAGCTCCGCGTCAAGTGGCCAAACGATATCTTCTACGGCGACCGCAAGCTCGCTGGTATCCTCATCGAGCACAGCCTCACGGGGGCCCGTGTAGACTATTCGGTCATCGGCATCGGGATGAATATCAATGACGAAGCCTTCCCCCCCGAGCTCCCCTCAGCTATCTCTCTGCGCATGATCACGGGCAGAAGCCTCGAGCCCATGGAAGTCCTCATCCGTCTGCATAGCGAGCTCTCGCAGCTGCTCCCCGACTTCCTCCTCGGTCGCTACCAAGATGTGCACCGCCGCTATATGAAGTATCTGTATCGCAGAGACGGTTTCTTCCTCTTCACCGATATCCAGGGGCAGTTCCGTGCACAGATCAAGGACGTCACTCCCGAAGGCCGCCTCGTCCTACAGCGTGAGGATGGCTGGGAGCGTGCCTATGCCTTCAAGGAAGTCCGCTTCGATGCTGAGTAAGGCAGAGATCAAGGACATCCGCAGCCTCCACGATGCCAAGGGCCGCTCATCGCAGCAGCGCTTCATCGCCGAGGGAATTAAGCTCACAGGGGAGATGCTCGGCGCCTTCCCCTGTGAGCTTCTTCTTGCTGATGAAGAGACGGCACGTGGCTTCGCTCGACAGCTCGACAAGCTACCGCAAGCCCTCCGTCCCAAGCGCCTCGAGGTCGTGCCCGAGAGCTTCGACTGGGGGCGTGTAAGTTCGCAGCGCGAGCCTCAGCCCCTTCTTGGGGTCTTCGCCCTTCCCCAAGAGGACGAGGGAAGTCCCATCGCTTCGGGCGTCAGCCTGCTCCTTGATCGCATCCAAGATCCAGGGAACCTCGGTACGATCATCCGCACGGCGGACTGGTTCGGCATCGAGCACCTCTACCTCGCTCCAGGCACAGCCGATCCCTTCGCGCCAAAGGTCGTACAGGCCACAATGGGCGCACTCACCCGTGTCAAGGTCCATCGCCTAAGCGATACAGTCGCCTTCCTCAAGGGCTTCTCGGGGCCACGCCTCGGCACCTTCCTCGGGGGCGAAGACCTCTACACGACGGAGCTTCCTATGGGAAAGGATGAGCCCGTGCTACTCATCATGGGCAATGAAGGTCAAGGCATCCACCCCGATCTGGAGCCGCACATCGACCGCCGCATCACGATCCCGCCCTATCCAGCAGAGAACTCCCATACCGAATCCCTCAATGTAGCCATCGCTACGGCGCTCCTCCTCGGCGAGCTCCGCCGCCGTCTCTAAGGCTGCAGTCAACACTTCATCAGCTTGCCCCCCACTGCATCTACACAGGATGTAGTGGGGGGCAAATTTATTCGTATATGGGGTATAAAGAGCATCTTCCCGTAGTGATATTCTTCTATCTATGCACGTAGTCTTAAAGACCAGGCACGTAAACCCAAAGAGCCACGTACGTAGATATTAGAGCCACGTACGTAGCCCAAACTTATCTGCCACTCGTCCACAACTTTTATCCCTACGCGAAGCAACAACCTAATAGAGGTCACTTCACAATGCTATATAGCTTTCTTCACCATCCTATATAAGCTCTACCCACACGCCCATATACCTATATACAATAAGGTAGTACTTCGCCCTAGGACGTGTATGGTTGAGACAAAGGAGAAGCCCTTTACAAGGGGATACCCAATGTAAAGAGGTGTAAGGTGCTACTTCCTCTAACAAGCTCTCCTTCATCCCATGCTTCACCCCAACATTCACCATAAATGGGTAGGCTACCGAAGAAAACTACCTACTAACGAGGATTGCGGGTAGGTAAGATTCAGCATTCCTTTGTGTCAACCATTTATAGCATAGGATAGCTACATAAAGTACAAACAAATGCAAACAAATATGAGCGCACGTCACCTCCCCCTGATGCTATCGCTCTTACTCTTGCTCTGCAGCTGTCATGAGTCGGGCCATGACCCTGGCAAGGAGCTCTATGAGCAACAACTGCAGCAGAAAGGCATGCTTGCCCATCGAATAGACAGCCTCTTCTCCAGCGCATTCACCGATCCTCTCGGTGTGGAGCGAGGATTGGAAGAGCTCTACCTTCATAGAGGAGTCTCAGCTGGCACATTGAGCAGCGATCCATTCTTCCACAGTCAGGTCACCTACGTCCGCAAGGCTCTCAGCTTCAGCTTACGCGCGCACTCTTTGCAGACCCTCTTGGCAAGTGAGCACTTCGACCACTTCCAGACGATGATTCGCCTAGGCTCAGCTGGCTCCGCGTCAGAGGAATATCCAGCTACAGACCCCACAGTACTTCTTCAGATCCGCTCCGCTCTTGAGGGGGAGCTCCGACAGTTCCTCGAGAAGGAAGCTCCGAGCTATGCGCTGCGAGACCAGCAGAAGGAGGAGCAGCTCTGCACCTTCGTACAAGAGCGAGCTATCGGTCGTATAAACCAAGAGCTAGCATCATATAAGAGCTTCACGGGTCGCGAGTCCGAGCTTGAGGGAAAGGTATGGCATCAGGAGGCATACAAGCGTGGTGAGGACTCAGGCTACACCCTCCGAATCCCCTACACTATGGAGAAGCTCTTCGAGGGGAAGATCACCTTCGGGCGAGACCATCAGCTACAGCTGGACTCTCTTCAGCTCCCCACGAGCTACTACTCCTTCCCCTACGGCTACCAGCGCGGGGAGATCTTCAAGTCCTTTGAGGGTAGGGGGCGTGGCATCAACAACTCAATCTTTGCCGTGCTCAATGGCCCGATGGAGCCCACGGGGCAGAGGTATTATTTCGGTGAGCGCTATCTGACGCTCATCCTTCCACTCAAGCCCTCCGCGGACTACCCCAAGAGCAGTCGCTATACCATCGCTATCACCCTCGAGTACGACCAAGCTAAGTACAAGGACAGCCCTCGCCAGCTTATCCCCCGCTACGAATATGGCTTGGACGACACGGGACAGGAAGGTCCGCTCGACCCCTACCTCTTCTATAGTATCTACGACGAGCGCCAGCACTGGGGCACGATCCTGGTGCGAAACTATGCCCCCAACTATGTATGGGCTGGCCCTGTGAGCTTCCGTCCCGCACCCTAAGTACCGACGAGCTATGATGACACCGACACGACATATCCTCCAGATCATCCTCTTCATAAGCGCCCTATCGGCTGGCCTACAAAGTTGCTTCAAGCGCGAGCTGGAGCATGAGGAGAACTACATCAATATCAAGCAAGATCCCAGTATCGCCGACAACGAAGTCCTGCGTTTCCGCACCTTCAAGCTCGATGACTATGACCGCTACATCATCTTCGGCAACAATAATGAGGTCAGCATCGACGGTACGGCACAGCTCCCACTCCTGCTCTATTATGATGGGCAGAATCGCTCAGCGACGATAGACCTCGGAGGCTGTATCTATGAGTATCAGACGCAGCTGGACAAGCTCACCTTCCGTGGGGCTCTCTTGCGCAGTCCGATCTTCACGGAGCCTATTGTCATAGACGCTGAGACCCTGCTGAAGCGCCAGGGGAGCACGAGTCAGAGCCAAGACCGCTTCATCCTCCGCCTCAAAGCCTTCACCCTGCCTGATGGCAAGCGCGTCAGCGTCGATGAGCGCCAGAGCTATCTCGACAAGCCTCTCGGCATCAGCATCGAGCCCCTCTATCACCTGACCTATTACCGCAACTAATACGCCCCATGAAGACAAGATATACGCTCTTGCCCAGCATCCTCTCACTCGGCCTGCTTGCGACCCTACCTACCCTCGCCCAGCAACAGGAGCCAGCGAAGAGCAAGACCGATACGACCGTGCGCCGCACCTACGTCATCAAAGAGGTCAATGTCAAGGACAAGAAGCGAGAGAAGAAGGTACAGAAGAAAGAGATCGGCCGAGAGGTCGTCTCCGATCGCGATATCAGCCGGCAGTTCATCCTCTCGACGAAGGACTTCGTACGCTACATGCCAGGGGTCGGTATCTCTGAGTCGGTATCCCGCTATGGAAACAAAGGCTTTGCCATACGTGGGGTAGATGAGAATCGCGTATCCATCTCTGTCGATGGCTTGCCACAGGCCGAGACGGAGACGAACGTCGTCTTCAGCTCCTATGGACTCATCAACTCAGCCCGCCCACAGTTCGAGACCGAGTTCATTAAGAAGGTGGAGATCAAGAAGGGGGCTTCCTCCTTCGAGCACGGCACTGGTGCTCTCGGAGGCGCCGTGAACTTCGAGACCAAGGAGGCACAGACTATGATCGAGCCTGGGCGAATCTATGGGATACAGGGGAAGATCGGTGGAGACAACATGGCCAAAGGGCGTATCTATTCGCTCGGTGGTGCAGTCGTCTATAAGGGGATAGAAGCTCTCGCTCTCTATGCTGAACGCACGGGACATGAGGTACGGAACTTCGGGACAGGGGAGCTACGACGTAGCATCTTCGCTACCCGACCCGACCCGATGGAGTATCGGCAGCAGAGCTTCCTCGGCAAGATAGCCTACCGCCACGGAGATCACAAGCTCACAGCCTCCTACTATAGCCAAAACAAAGTGACCGACTCCGAAGTCTGGTCCATGGAGCCTGCCTATGTGCTCACCTCACAGCACGAGCCCTACTACTATGGGCACGACCAGGTACTGACCCGTCGCTATGACGTCAACTACCGATTCACCCCACTCGAGTCCTCGTGGCTCAACCAGCTTAATATCTATGTCAATGGACAGCAGTCCTTCCTCGACGCCGATACACGTAGCTCCATATACCGCCCCGAGATCAGCAACTTTCGCCCCAACTATCTCCCAGCAGGTACGCGCCGTCTACTCAAGGGGATGAGCTTCTACGACCAAGCTATTGCCCTCAAGGCCACCTCTAAGCCCCAAGACTTCGGCGCACTCGGGTATCACTTCTTCACGCTACATGCCTCTTATCTCCATCACCATACCACAGATAAGAATGTCGACATCAGCCGTCCGCTAAACACCTACCGAGAGGGGGTGCGCTACAAGGGGCAATTCTATCGCTTCGGAGAAGAGCTACCTCAGAGCTCCTACATCTACTCCTTCCAGCGCCCAGCCGATCGAGACAACCTCTCCGTAGCCCTCTCAGATAAGATCCAGCTTGGCCGTCTCAAGCTCGACTTAGGGATACGCTACGACCTCTTCTCCTCCCGCACCCGCGACTGGCAGGGAGACAACGACTTCAACTATCTGGGATACCTCATCGGGAATCTCAAGACAGCTGGGATGGACTTCGACAAGGCCAGCATACAAGAATGGGGATTTACCCCCATGGCGATCATCAGCTATGACTTCAATCCCTACCTAAGCGTCGGCTACAAATTCTCCACGGGCTACCGCGTACCGACCTCACAGGAGCGATTCTTCCAGTACGTCAGTCTCTCACCAGCCTTCTTCGTACTATCGAACCCCAAGCTCCGTCGTGAGCTATCGTTCAACCATGAGTGGCATATAGGTACAGCTGATCCTAAGTACTTTGCGTACGATCTGAGCTTCTACTACAACACCTATAAGGACTACATAGAGCCGCTATATGGGGTACAGAAGGTCTTCTTGGATGGGCAGAATAGAGATGTCGCCTACTCGATCAATGAGAATAAGAAGAATGCTCGCCTCTGGGGGATTGACTTCAGCACGAGCCTCTTCCTCGAGGAACTCCTACCACAACTCAAGCGAGCGGGACAATTCATGCTCACGGGTTCCCTGAACTACTCCGAGGGGCGATTCAGCGATGGCACATCAATGCTTGCGATCCAGCCGCTGAAGGCTGTCCTCGGGCTAGATTACGACCTCCCCAAAGAGCGAGCAGGTATCAGTCTACGCGCAAACTTCCTCAAGGCAAAGGACGTTGACCAGACACGCTTCGTCAAGAGCTTCTATGGTGATGAGCAGATCAGCCAGTTCCCCTACTACTTCTTTCAGAACGCTGTGACGGTGGATCTCTTCGCCTACGTCAAGCTGGCTAAGCACTTCACCCTGCGTGCCTCGATCATGAACCTCACCGATACCCGCTACTGGCTTTGGGATGACCTGCGCCAGATCATCAGCCCCGTAATGCTCGTCCAGCACAGCGACTTCTTCCGCGGTGGACTGGAGTCCGTCATACGCTTCTCCCAGCCACGCCGCTATGCCAACCTCTCTCTCGAATTCAAGCTATAGCCCCCCGTCTATGATGGACAAGATCATCAATCGCTACGCAAGCTATTTCCTTCTCTTAGGCGCCCTCTTATGCCTCTCCGCTTGCCACCGCTCCTACGAGCCTCTGCCTCGTGATGAGCAGCAGATAAGTCCAGAGGCCGGTGGACGGCTCCAGATGAATCAAGCGGAGATCCAAAGCCGAGCCAACGCCTACATTCGCCAGCTGGCCTTCGATTTAGCTCGCCAAGAGCTGGAGCTACTTAGTGACAAGGTGGTCCGCGACTCGCTACAAAGCGTATTAGACAAAGCGGAGAAGTTCGCTGATGCCCACCTGATCTACCTCTATGATTCTAAGCATCGCAAGAGGTATCTCAATGGAAAGAAGCGTATCGCCTACTTCCTCGAGCATGGTTATCTCTCCTCCTACGAAGATGATCCGAGCCTGGTCCTTCTAACCCTTGAGGATGGCAACTACTCTCAGCCCGAGGGTATGGACTATGTACCTCGAGACATGAGTGAGCTCTATAACCTCTCGGCCTACCCTCGCACGACCTCACTGGAGATCTCAGCGGGACAACTTGAGCGCCTCGACCTGCGTGGCCTGAAAGATTTGCGTAGACTCCAGATCAAAGGGGCTAAAGATGGACTCATCGTCGATGCCACCGACTGCGCTAAGCTCCGAGAGATTCAGGTCACAGGGACGCCCAACCTCACCATACGTCAGCACCCCGATGCCCGCTTCAAGCTCATCGTCAGCAAGAGCTACTTCTCCAGCCTCTCCAGCCTCGGCGTAGAGCAGGCGAACTCGCTCTATCTCGAGGATGTCCGCCTGCGAGATATTGACCTCCTCGGCAAGGTCAGTCCGAGCATCACATCCCTATCTATCACGGTGGAGGCAGGTGACGTCTACGGTGCTGATGGGCTGCGCTATCGTCCCCTCCCCTTTGACAACACCTTCATCACACAGCTCAGCAATCAGCTTCCTCAGCTACAGAGACTACAGGTCACCTTTGCTGAGCGCCAAGACTTCGACCGAGCCTCCTTTGACAAGCTCAAGCTCCCTGCTCTCCAAGAGCTATCCATCGGCATACGTCCTAAAAAGGGAGCTGTAGCACGCAGTAGTTGGGGACGTAATGTACGCTTTACCTTAGCAGGATGCCCCGCACTCCAGAAGGTCGAGTTGCTCCATCTCTATGCCCCAGAGATTGACCTTTCGCCCCTTAATTCAAGTACCACTCCCCAGCTCCAGCACGTTCTCTTCTCAGGCGCGACGAAGACACTCACGGCACCCAGTCTCTCCCACACCTTTGCCTTCGATGTGGAAGTCGAGGAAGTCGAACAAATCAACGTTCCCCCTTCAGCCAAGAAGAAGGGCAACCTCACTCTTCGTGACTACAACTCTCTTGTCCATACATCCCTGGATCACGAGTACCTACGCAGTCACTTCGCCTCGGTCTACGGGCTGGCGGTAAGCCTCCCTCCGAGCAAGTACGTCCCCCATGCTGATGAGCAAGCGATATGGTTTGCCTTCAATATCCTTGACTTCAGCGGAGAGCAGTGGCGAGGCTTCAAGGGCTTGATCTATCTCCAAGGCCTCGGGGGCGTCACCTCTCGCAATAGTAAGATCGATTACATCGACTTCGGTCACCTCACTAAGGCGAATATAAGCGCCAGCTCCATCACAGTCAATCCAGGCTGTGTCGTCAAGAACGCCCCAGAGGGCCTACGCATCTACTATGCTTCCGCTGGCCAGCAAGAATAACCCGCCGATGCACTTCCCTATGAATAAGCTATCTCGCTATACAGCACTCTCGCTACTCATCTTCACACTCTTCCTCGGAGGCTGCCGCAAGGAAGAGGCGCCTCACACCACGTCCACCCCGTCTGAGACTGAGGAGACGCTCGGAGCTGACCGCTATGTGCTGATGACCTACAAGAGTACGACGATCCCTGCGGGTCCGATGAAGGGGCTCAGCTACAAGGAGAGCTATATCTCTTACTTCGACCACCTCCCCACCTCCGATGGAGTCAACAATATCCTTGAGCGGAATACCCTCTTCGGGCGCTTTGGCTCGGATGGCGGTGGCCTGCTAAAGGCTCATGGCCAGATCTACCGCTACTCCAATGCGGTGAACAACCATGCCCAAGGAGATCTCCTCATCAATAATCCCGTACGCCTCACATTCTCACCCTCAGCTCAAGCTATCGGCGAGCGAGCCTACCTCGAGAGTGATGCCGACGGCTTTAGTCAAGCGGAGAAAAACTTCGCCATCGGGGAGCAGCTCGGCTTCCTGATCCAACCTCCAGCTATAGACCGTATCATAGAGGTGACGACTTTCGACCCCAAGACGATGGCGAAGCTCCCAGCAAAGATCCTCATCTCCGAAGCCGACAAGGAGCGTATCCGCCAGTTCATCCTCGAGAAGACACCTGCTCTATCGGGCCAGCAGCTCCCCCGCCTCGTCCTGGGGATGAAGCTCATGGTACTGCACGAAGGGACACTGATCATGGATGCAGAGCTCCAGTCCGATGCCCATACCAACCTCTCTCGAGACTGCTACCTCGTCGCCTACGAAGCTAAGAACGGAGGCCGCCTCCTCTCGCTCTCCTACCTGCCGAATACAGGACGTCTCGGCACTCCCTCCGAGCTCCTGCAATATGCCCATGACGAAGCCGGGGACCTCTACCTCCTCGCCCAAGGAGGTGACCTCCTTGGCTTCTATCAGAACTCTCTCATCTATCGCATCCGCCATGGTAGCCATGAAGTAGACCCCGACTGGCAGGTAAAGATCTCGGATCTTGGCCTCAGCTACCCCGCACGATTCAACGGGATCTATGTCTACCAAGGCAAACTCCTAACGATGGTCTCTGCCCACCAGCTATCAGCTATCAGAAGCGAGATCCCCCAAGACGAATGGCAGTACTACACCATCGATCTGGCGACACGCCAAGCAGAGCCAATAGCGTCACTACGCCCCTCTTCGGCCTTCCGCCAAGGTGTGAATATCGGGACGGTCATCGACGGGCGCCTCTATCTGCGCTATGTCCGTACAAGTAGCGAAGCTCCCTACAACGGATACTATACCTACGATGTCACCACAGGCCTCGCCACACCAGCCTTCTCCGTAGCTCTACAAAGTGGCTATATCGCCGACTTCAAGAAGATCACCCTCACACCTCAGCCCCGATGATAAGCAGACGCCCCTACCTCCTTGCGCTACTCCTTGCGCTCATCACCGCCTGCACCAATGATCTCCCGACCGATCCCTCGGGACAGAAGAGTCGCATCCAGTTCCCCTCTTCACTCACCCTGGAGAAGCTACTCGGCGTGACGTGGAAGATCGACCACGAGAAGCAAGAGGTGATCCTCCCACAACGTCTCGGGAACCTATCCGCTGCAGCCCGACCCATACTCAACGTAGCAGGCAAGCATCTCAACTCCCTCTATCTCTCTAAGACAGGGCAAGTCTATGCCACCTATGTCATCGAGGAGTTTGGGAGCACAATCTTCTACTACACAGGTACCTGGACTCTGGACCCCAAGGCCCCCGAAGAGCTCCTTGTACGAGTCGGCTCTCCCATCGGGGGAGATCTGGAGTATCGGATGAAGATTCGTCGCTTCAACCTATTGAATAACATGCTCACTATGGAGGCCTTCTTTGTCAATCCCGACTACAGCTTCTCGGCGCTGATGACGGGTAAGGGGGCTCAAGATGACTACTGGAGCAAGGAGACCGATGTCATCGACCCATCTTGGAGCGAACGCAATCCGATTAGCCAAGCCCCAATAGACTATCGTACCATCCTCGGCTCCTATCGCGTCGACCTTGAGACCTGGAAGCGTGTCCTCTATATCGATGACGCCCTATATAATGTTTATCCACTCCTCTCGCGCTACCAACTGAGCTTCCAAAGCAATGGTCAGGTACTGCTGAGCTCACTCCCCGTCCTGCAGTATGGGATCAATATCTATAAGGGGACGTGGCGTGTCGCTGGGAGTAAGGTCCTCCTGACCTTCCCACTCTTCCCCTTCCGAGGAGATACCGACCACTATGCTGGCACCTTCGAGATCGACGTCATCCCCCCGATAGCCACGACCTACGCACGGCACGACGTCACCCTGATCATGGAGCTCGTACGTGACGAAGAGGAGTCTACCCTCGTCCATATCTCTGAGCCAGGGATGATCTCGGCTTACATTACCCTACACAAGGTCAAGTCCAAGTAGCTACACACATGATGATGAAAGTCAAAGCCTACCTCCTCGCCCTCCTCTCGATACTCCTCCTCTCCGCCTGTCGTAGTACAGCGGAGACACCACAGCTTGACCTCAATGATGGCGGCAAAGGCCTGGAGCTCACGGCTCGCAGTACAGGGGATACGCTATATATACCCTTTTCCTCCTCAGTCACCGATGAGCGCTTACAGATCACCGAGGCAGAGGACTGGATCGAGACAGAGCTTCGTCGTGGTCAGCTCCTCGTCTATGCAGCCCGCAATAGTACGCCCTTCGCCCGCCAAGCAGAACTCATCCTCCAGATCATCGAGCGAGGAGGGCGCCAGGCAGCCCGCCGTATCACGATCCGTCAGGAGGCAGACGAATCACTGGCTACCGATAGGTATCTCTTCCCCGATATCCCTGTCTTGGGCTTCCCCTTGAGCACATACTATAGCAACAAAGAGAAGATCTACACGATACCTCTTTCCGCCACTGGAGGGACCCATACCGACCCCATACTCTTCCGCACCAACCTCTCCGGCGATCAGCTACGCATAAGCTATGACTACGGTGAAGGCTCGAGCGATTGGGTGCACGACCTACAGATCATCAAGACAGGGGATAGCTGGGGTATCAGCCTCCGTGCAGATGCTATCCCGACGAGTATGGCACAGCGCCGAGTACGCATCACGCTCGCTGATGCTCAGTTCGCAGACCAAAAGATCTCCTTTGACTACCTCCAGCTGGGGCACTCTACCGTCTCGTTTGTGCACCCCGAGCAGATGTTCACAAGCCTTGGGATGCTTCCCCAGCAGATCTCTATCCCACTGAAGACCGACCTACCGCTGAGCAAGCTCCACCTCACTGTCTATATCGACAGTCACAACCTCGAGGGTCAGATAGAGCGGAATGGCGATGGCGAGGTGACGCCAGACTACCGAGAGAAGTATCGTAGTCCCTTCTGGCAATACGCCGTCAATACGCAGGATGAGCAGATGGAGCGTCCAGCGCTCCAGCGGTACTTCCGACTCATCAAGAGCCCCGGCGGAGTCACCCTCACGGGGCAGACCACGACGAGTGCAGACTTCCTCGATCTCTCACTCCTGATGAGCAAGGGCTTCAGCCTCGTCTACTGTATCACCAATGATGCGAACGATCAGAAGCTTTGGGGATTCCTCCAGCTACCCAACCACAACCGCCATCTCTATCTCCACAGCCAGCATGGCAAGAGCGAGGAGCGTATCACCCTCCCAGCTGAAGCATCTGAGTTTGCCCTCAGCTACCGGACGAATCTTCACTTTGATGATATCGAGTGGACTCGCCCAACCTTCGTCACCCTCCCCGAGCGCTCTTGGGGAGCGGAACTCCCTGTACCCGAGGGCTCGACTATCCACTACCCCGATCTAACGAATTTCAAGGGAATACGTGTCACAGCTAACCCGCTACGCACCATCCGACGCTTCTCCATCACCGCCACCTTTGGCACGTATGTAGGAAGCGAATATATAGGACCGAAGCTGGCTCCTCTGCAGTTCACTTGTGAGCAAGCACCCTTCACGGGAGTATATGAGTTCGCCACCAGCGAAGACACCACTCTTGATCTGGCAGCGCTCCCCGACGATGAGAGCAGCAAGATGGTCGTCGCCACGATTGCCCTCACCACCAATCTCTCACAGGAGCAGATCCAGATCACCAAGCCTCAGGCGCGCAGTGGCTGGATCCAGGCAGAGCTCGGGATAGACCCCGAGACGGGCTATGTCAGCTCGATCGCCTTCTACTTGGATAAGAATACGAGTGGAGCTGATCGCAGCACCCAGATACGCCTTATCCCCCCGACGGGCGAAGGTCTATCCCCCATCATCTTCACCATCCGTCAGACGCACTAAGCACGCTCAGCACGATGAACTACCGCATCGCCATCACGGCGCTCCTCGCCATCCTCTCCCTTCTCTCCTGCTCACAGGAGGATCCCGCCATCGAGACGCTCACGATAGCCTCCTTAGGCTCCGACACCCTCTATACGGGTAGGGAGTACCACCTCTCGGTCACCTCTACTCCTCGAGTCGAGTCCCCACGTCTCTCATGGAGTGTCTCCGACGCCAGCATCGCATCCATCCAGTACGGGGGCGTACTGAAGCCACTACGCAAGGGCGAGCTTACGGTCCTCGTGACCTCACTCCAGTCAGGGGGCAAGCGCGTGCGAGCCAGCCGCCACTTCACCCTCATCTCCTCTGGGGTCTACCTGCGTGATCGCTCGATCACGATCAATCCCCTCGAGACCTACACGCTCCCCTACCGCTTCCTCCCCGAAGACTACAAGCCTACAGAGGCACTCTCATGGAGTGTCGCCGATCCCTCCATCGCCTCAGTCGATAGCGAGGGGCGGGTACGCGGCCTCACTGATGGTGAGACGACGGTCTATGTACGCCTGGGCAATCCCCTCTCAGGCTTCTTCTCTGAGGACTCGGTAGCTGTGACAGTGCGCCACCACGCAGCCCCTACCTACACCTACACGGATGGAGTGCTGGAGCTTACGCAGAAGGTCCCAGGGCTCCTACCCATGGTCGCTAAGGAGATGCCCTACTTCTCCAAGATCATCGTCCATGGCCCGATCAATGGCTCCGACCTACTCTTCTTCAGCGAGCAGAATGCCCGCATCGATGCCCTCGATCTCTCCGATACACGCATCGTCAGTGGTGGTCGCACTGTCCTCCCTAAGAAGCGCTTCTTCAGTGACCCCGAGCCTACCCCGGTAGCTGTAGAAGACGATATCCTCCCCTCGGCCTTCGCTTCAGGTCTCACGATCAAGGCGCTGACCTTACCTCGCGGGCTAAAGGGACTCATCAGCTTCGGGCTCAACTTCATCTACACAAGTCTCACCCTGCCCGAAGGCTATGAGAAGATCGAGCTCGGAGAGTTCGCTACGGAGCAACTCCACCTCCCCAAGAGCCTCAAGCGCCTCTACTGTGATCAGCCGAAGCTCTTCGTGGAGCTGACGGGGAGGGAGGATGATCTGAAGATCTCCTCTGTAAAGGATGAGCTTGTACTCCCCGAAGGCCTCGAGGAGCTACGGGCACTCCTGGAGCTCAGCAGTCCGCTTACCCTCCCCCGATCGCTGAAGGCGGTGACCCTTACCGGGCGCTTCGATGATATCACCTTTGCTGGACCCTCAGCCATCACCACACTCAGTAGCACCTTCTTCATCCAGCACCCCAATCAGGATAAGGGACCTCTCTCCACGATCCAGGCCAAGACACTCCGCCTGCCTGAGGGGCTCGAGACGCTCGGAGCACGCGCACTGGCCGCTGGAGCCTATGGCTACTTCATCATCAATCAGCAGATCGACCTGAGGACGGCGCTCAATATCAAGCAGCTCCTCCTCCCCTCTACACTTCGGAGCATAGGCGAAGCAGCCTTCTTCTCCGCACAGATCCAGGAGTCCGTCACACTCCCCCAGCGCTTACGCACCATCGGCCCGCTGGCCTTCTACGCCAGCAGCCTCCCTGAGATCACGCTTCCAGAGAGCCTTCAGCGCATCGATGATCAGGCCTTCGCCCTATGCGGATCGCTGGAGACCGTTCGAGCTCTCGGGAAGACCCCTCCGATACTGGGCTCTATGGCTTTCTTCCGTACGACAAAGCAGGGGCGCATCGAGCGTCTCATCGTCCCACACGGGTGCAAGTCAGCGTACGTCAAGGCAGGCTACGCACCGTTCTTCTTCGACATCGTAGAGGCTGCTCATTAGTCCCACCATCTATCGCTTATCTCCTATGATACGCTACTCCTTCCCTAAGCGTCAGTGGTATCTCACCCCACTCCTTTTACTCTTACTCATCCTCGTCTGTGGCCTACAGAGCTGTAGCAAGGGTAGTCCTCAGGAGCCCAAGTCCAGCGGCCTCGCCGGCTCTCTATGGACTGAGGGGACGGGGACGATGCTCCTCGACTTCGTCAGTGACAGCGAAGTGCGCTTCACCCTCACCCCCTCAGGGAGCCCTCGCACGATGAGCTACACGACCTCCTATCGCCTCGAGGGGCAGACGCTCTACATCACCGACATCATCCGTACCACACCCTTCGGCGAAGCGATCCTCTTGAAGGACTTCCGCGCGGAAATCAGCTCGACTAAGCTCGTAGCCAACTTCACCACGGCATCAGTCACCATCGACCCAGAGAGCAAGACACCATCCTTCTCCCCCCAACCGTTGAAGGGATATATCTTCCACCGCAAGGCATAGCATCAGTCCTCCTCTATACGATAGCGCCCCACCTCCCTCTGCGGGAAGTGGGGCGCTACTTTTATGCAGATAGGTGGGCTATCGCTAAAGCGTCGTGAGGCGAGGCAGTGACTTGAGAATCGTGGGGCAATAGTGATCCGCAGTACAGACCAGTAGTCATTTGCAATCGAACCACTACTGGTCTGCACTCGAACTACTACTGGTCTGCATTCCGACCACTACTGGTTCACACTCCGACCACTACTGGTTCACACCTCGAAGTAGTAGTGGTTCGCACTCCCCTTCTCTACGCCCTTATGCTCTACGCTTCGAGAGGGAGTGACTTCACCATATACAAAAACAAAAGCTCCCCCTGTACGAAAGCTTCGCACAGGGGGAGCCTGCTTGATTGGGCTTAGTGTCAGAGACGACTACTTAGCTGCAGGGATTTCCTTGAGGACCTGCAGGAGGTGACGCCACCAGAGGTCTACCGTCTTGATCTCGATACGCTCAGCGGGTGAGTGTACGTCACGGAGCGTAGGACCGAAGGATACCATATCGAGGTCGGGATAGACATCGAGGATCAGACCGCACTCGAGACCTGCGTGGATAGCCTTAACAGCTGCTTCCTTGCCGAAGAGCTTGCGATAAGCATCAGCCGAAGCCTTCAGGATAGCAGAGTCTGGGTTGGGCTTCCAGCCTGGGTAAGAGTCGGTGACCTTGACATCAGCACCGGCGAGCTCGAAGACAGAGGCTACCATCTCCGAAGCGCTGTCGCGCAGGCTCGTCGTGGAGCTACGCTGGCTGGTTTCGACGAGGATGACGCCGTCACGCTGCTTGATAGAAGCGAGGTTATTCGACGTCTCTACCAGATTTTCCAGCTCGTGGCTCATACCGAGTACGCCGTGAGGGCAAGCGTAGAGCGCACGTACGAGAGCGGACTTCGTCTTGCAGTCGATGACCTGTGCTGGAGCAGCAGCGTCCTCGATATCGAGGCGGACCTTGGGGTCGACGGCCTTGAGCTCATTGCGTACAGCAGCATCGAGCTCGCGGAGGAGTTCCTCAGCCTTAGCCTTGTCAGCGGGCTTGACACCGATGAGCGCGTGAGCTTCGCGGGGGATAGCGTTGTGGAGGTTACCGCCACCGATCTCAGCGAGGCACCAGTCGAGGTTCTTCTCGAGAGCGTAGAGGTAGCGCGTGAGGAGCTTATTAGCGTTGCCGAGGCCGACATGGATCTCACCACCAGAGTGACCTCCCTTGAGACCAGAGACCGAGGCACGGAGCCATACGAGATCCTGAGGGGCAGCCTTGTACTCGGGCTTGAAGGTAGCGACGATACCCTTACCACCGGCGCATCCGATGAAGAGCTCACCTTCGTCCTCGCTGTCGAGGTTGATGAGGATCTTACCGGTGAGGAAGCCAGGCTGGAGGGCGAAGGCACCGGTCATACCGGTCTCTTCGTCGATGGTGAAGAGGGCTTCGATAGGCCCGTGTTCGATGTCGTCCGAGGCAAGGACGGCGAGCTGTGCAGCACAGCCGATCCCGTTGTCAGCACCGAGGGTGGTGCCGTCAGCATGGAGCCATTCGCCATCGATGATGGTACGGATGGGGTCGTTGTCGAAGTCGTGCACGGTACCAGCGTTCTTCTCGCATACCATGTCGACGTGACTCTGCAGGATGAGCTTGACACGGTCTTCGTAGCCAGGGGTAGCAGGCTTGCACATGACGATGTTGCCCACCTTATCCTTCTTGTACTCGATACCGTGGTCCTTAGCGAACTTCTCGAGGTAAGCGATGATCTTCTCTTCCTTCTTCGAGGGGCGGGGGACTTGTGTGATCTCATGGAAGTACTTCCAGACAATCTTGGGGTTCAGCTCTGTAATTTCCATTGCTTTACTTGATGTTTACGTATAGGTAAATGTGTTGGCAGGGCGACAAGCAGCACTTTTCTGTACCCCTCGTAGTACACTTAAGGCCTTAATCAGCGAAAACTTGTACCTTTGCTCCCAACAAATATAACGATAAAAAACAAGCATGGCACTCCTTTCGATAGTCCTCTTCGTAGGTGCAGTCATACTTTTCATTCTCTCTAAAGGCAAAGACAAAGAGTAGTATGTCACTATTCCTCATCTCACTCCTCGCTATGGGGCTCGTGGTCTTCCTCCTCTCTATCGGGTTGATCTTCAAGAAGAACGGGCGCTTCCCCAGCACCCACGTTGGGGGCAACCGAGCTATGCAGCAGCGTGGTATTTCGTGCCACACGTCACAGCACAAGGACGCCCAGCGCCACAAGACCCTGGCTGAGCGCCTCTCAGCTAACGAGGGGTAAGCCACCTCTATAGCCCCCACTATCCACCCCGCATATCCATATACAAATCATAATCTACCTATGACAAAGAAAGGTTTCGTAAGCCTCGGCACACTCGCCATCGCACTCGCCAGCTCCCTCTGCCTCTCCTCCTGTGGAGGGAACAAGGCCGAGCAGAAGTCTACCCCCACCACTCCCGTTGAAGTACAAGCTACTGGCCTGCCCATTGCTCTTGTGAATATGGACAGTGTCACCTCACAGTATAAGTTCGCACAGGAAATCAAGGAAGCTCTCGAGAAGGATGCTGCCGCTCACCAGACCCGTCTTCAGGGCAAGAGCGCTGCCATCCAGAAGGCTGCAGCCGACTTCGAGCGCCGTATGCGCATCAACGCTTTCGTCTCTGCAGAAGCCCAGCAGGCTGAGCAGCAGAAGCTCATCCGCATGCAGCAGGAAGGTCAGGCTCTCAGCGCTGAGCTATCCGAAAAGCTTGCCCTCAAGCAGCAGTCCCTCCTCGAGGATATGATGAAGTCGATCCGCGAGCAGCTCAAGGACTACAACAAGGATGGCCGCTACAAGCTCATCCTCACCAAGGTCGGCGACAACATCCTCTACGCAGAAGACGCGCTCGACATCACCGAGGACTTCATCAAGTACCTCAACGAGCACTATAACGCTGGCGAAGGCGTCCAGGCTAAGACGGACTCTACCGCTAAGAAGTAGTATCCACCCTGTGGGCTTCATCGCCCCAAGGTACACCGCATAGAGGGGGAGCAGCATCACGCTGCTCCCCCTTATTATTTGGACCTACTCCCCCACGCTATATAGGATGGCTGTCTATTCCTATATAGGTCGATGAGCTGACCTATATTAGGTTGTTGCTCTGCGTAGGGATAAAAGTTGTGGACGAGTGACAGATAAGTTTGGGCTACGTACGTAGCTCTAATGTCTACGTACGTGGATATTTGGATTTACGTGCCTGGTCTTTAAGACTACGTGCATAGATAGACGAATTCTACTACGGGAAGGCGCTTTTTCTTCACGAGAAGGACACATTTCCCTCTGCATGATAAGAGGAATACTTGTGATAGGGAAGGGCTTGCGTATCACTTCGGAGAGGTACATCAGGGTGCTGGGCGTGCGATGCCTTAGCACAATAAATAGAGGGTAGGACTCTCGGCAACAGTCTCTAAAGGCTGTACAGGAATGCCCGCACACGCTCCCCTCAAACAAAGACATCGCCCCGTGATCCGAAGAGCGGATCACGGGGCGATGCGTATTGGTATGTGTGAGGTGGTGTGAGGTAGAGGCTTAGCTCTGGCTCACTTCTGCCTCTTCGCGCTCAGCCTTCAAGAGGGCTGCGACCTCCTCCAGCTGCGTGTAGAATTCCTCGCCAAAGGCGCGGACGAGCGGCGCACGCAGGAACTGATAGACGGGCACCTGGAGCTTGCGCCCGAGCTTGAGCGCGCACTTGCAGATCGACCACTTATGGTAGTTCACCGCCGTGAAGGTGGGGTACTTCGTCAAGCGCACAGGATAGAGCTGACAGCTGATGGGCTTGATGAAGTCCGTCTTCCCTTCGCCATAGACCTTCTCGAGGGCGCAGGCACAGCGTCCCTGCTCGTCGTAGGTGGTGAAGACGCAGTCACGCCCATTCACGATAGAGGTCACCTCGTCACCGTCTTCATCGAGGTAGCTGACGCCCTGCTCCTCGATGATCTTGAGGGCCGCAGGGGAGAGGAGGTGACGCACATGGGGCAGGCACTGGCGGAGCTGCTCCGCTTCGCCCTCCTCCAGCGGCGCACCGCTATCGCCTTCGACGCAGCACTCCCCCTTGCAGGTGTCGTAGTCGCAGACGAAGAGTACGTCGAAGAGGTCTTGACTGACGATCTTATCTTCTATTTGGATCACTCGGCAGGTCCTCCTATTATCGGATCTTCAGCGTGACGATAGTCATCGCAGCCAGCAGGATACCGATGAGCCAGAAGCGCATCGTCAGCTTGGCCTCAGGGATCTTAGCGATAGGACGCTTCAGGATACTATCCGTAGCCGCGCCGCCAGGGAGCTGGAAGTGGTGATGCAGGGGCGCCATCTTGAAGACGCGCACACCCTTGCCCGTACGCATACGGGTGTACTTGAAGTAGAAGCGCTGGATGAAGGAAGAGGTAAATTCGGCGATGAAGATACCGCAGAGGATAGGCAGGAGGAGCTCCTTACGAATGAGGATAGCGAAGACACCGATGATACCACCGAGTGCCAGACTACCCGTGTCGCCCATGAAGACCTGTGCGGGATAGGAGTTGTACCAGAGGAAGCCTGCCGTCGCCCCAACGAGCGTAGCGGCGAAGATAACCAGCTCTTCTGCCCCTGGGATAAACATCGTATTCAGGTAACCCGCCATATCGTGGTGCGAGGAGACGTAGGCAAAGACCCCCAGCACCACCCCGACAATAGCCGACGAACCCGAGGCCAAGCCATCGACGCCGTCGGTGAGGTTCACACCATTGGAGAGGAGCATGACGACGACGACCGTCATCATGATGAAGATGGTCACCCCGACGATCTTCTTCACCCCTGGATCAGAGAAGGGAAGGATCTCAGAGTAATCGAGGTTATTGGCCTTGAGGAAGGGGATAGAGGTCTCGAGGCTCTTGGTATCTGTGGTCTCGAAGCGAATCTCACGCACACCGCCCTCACGGACGATCTCACTATTACGCTTGATGACGACCGAGGGGCTGAGGTAGAGCGTCACACCGACGATGAGGCCGAGGACGACCTGCCCGATGATCTTGTAGTGCTCCTTGAGCCCGTTCTTATCCTTCTTGAATACCTTGATATAGTCATCAGCAAAGCCCAGAAGCCCCATCAAGAGCGTCGTGACGATCATCAGGATGACGTAGATATTGTCCAGTCGCGCAAAGAGGAGCGTAGGCACCAGGATCGCCATGATGATGATGATACCCCCCATCGTGGGGGTGCCCTTCTTCGTCTGCTCGCCTTCGAGACCGAGGTCACGCACCAGCTCGCCGATCTGCTTGCGGCGGAGGAAGTCAATGACCTTGCTCCCCCAGATCGTGCTGATCAGGAGCGCCACGATGAGCGCTAAGCCCACACGGAAAGAGACGTAGGTGAAGAGACGTGAGAAAGGTAAGGCAATACCCTGACGGGTCAAGTACTCAAAAAGGTGATAAATCATAATCTTGTGTAGAGTGAAATACTAAGCTTCGTGAGCGAACTGCTCGAGGATGATCTCGCGGTCATCGAAGTGATGACGCACACCTGCGATCTCCTGATAAGTCTCGTGGCCCTTGCCTGCGACGAGGATTAGGTCGCCTGCAGAGGCCAACATCGTAGCCGTGCGAATAGCCTCGGCACGGTCGGTAATAGAGAGCGTGCGGCTCAGCTCTTGGGGGCTCAGGCCAGCACGCATCTCCTCGATGATCGCTACGGGATCTTCGCTACGGGGATTGTCGGAGGTGAGGATGAGGCGGTCAGCACGGACTGCCGCCTCGTGCGCCATGATCGGGCGCTTACCGCGGTCACGGTCACCACCACAGCCGACGACGCAGATGATCTTCGAGCCCTTTGAGCGAAGACTCGAGAGCGTCTCCAGCACATTGATGAGGGCATCGGGAGTATGCGCATAGTCGACGACAGCGATATAGCCACGTTTCTCGGAGATGAAGCTCTGGAAGCGCCCGTCGACAGCGGTGAGCTCGCTCAGGCGGCGCAGAGCCTCTTCCTTCGACATACCGAGGAGGGTCGCTGCCGCATATACGGCGAGGAGGTTGTAGACATTGAATTCGCCGACGAGTCGCACCAGCACCTCGACACCTGCGATACGCAGCTGCGTGCCGTAGGGATAGAGCTCGAGGATCTCAGCACGGTAGTCGGCTGCCGCACGCAGTGCATAGCTATACTGATGCGCACGGGTATTCTGCAGCATCACAGCGCCGTTCTTATCATCGGCATTCGTCAGCGCAAAGGCATCCTTGCCGAGCCCATCGAAGAAGCTCTTCTTAGCGCGGAGGTACTCCTGTACCGTGCCGTGATAGTCGAGGTGGTCGCGTGTGAGGTTCGTGAAGATACCGCCACGGAAGTGCACCCCAGCGGCACGATGCTGCGCCATAGCGTGGGAGCTGACCTCCATGAAGACGTGCGTACAGCCCGCTGCCTGCATACGCGAGAGGAGCGCCTGCAGCTCGGGGGCCGAGGGCGTGGTGTGCGTAGCGGGGACGGCTTCGTCCTCGATGTAGTTGCACACCGTGCTCAAGAGGCCACAGCGATAGCCCGCCGCACGGAAGAGGCGGAAGAGAAGCGTGGCGATAGTCGTCTTGCCATTCGTCCCCGTGACACCGACGACTTGCATCGCCTGAGAGGGGTGGCCGTAGAGTGCCGAGCTGGTGAGCCCGAGCACCTCGGCCGTAGAGCCGACGACGATATAAGCGACGTCCGCACGCTGCTCCTCGGGGAGCGTCTCGACGAGGACGGCACGTGCACCCGCCTCGATAGCGGCGGGGATGAAGCGATGCCCATCGGCATGGACACCACGTAGGGCGACGAAGAGCGTCCCGGGCTGCACAGCACGGGAGTCTTCGGTGATATGAGTGATCTCACAGCCCGCGATGAGTGCGGGGTCGGAGGGTGAGGTATAGGCAATGCCTTGGAGAAGGGTGCTCAGTGTCATTGGATATATAGAATTGATATACGTCGATGAGGGGAAAGGGAGAAGGAAGGAGCCGCGCGCCTTAGGAGGCGAAGCCCAGCTCCAGGACAACCTCTGTGCCGGCTGCGGCTGGCGAGCCTGCCGGTATGGACTGCCCGACGACGTTGCCTGCACCACGCAGGCGAGGGTTGTAGCCCATCTTACGCAGGAGGTAGACGGCATCCATAGCGCTCATACCGACGACGGCAGGCACACGGCCATTCGTAGCCGGCAGGGAGCGAGCATGCAGCGTCGTGTCGACAGCGATGAAGAGCCCAGCATCCTTCGGCATACGAGGCGTGGGCATACCGAGCTGCGCCATCACAGCGAGGAGTGCCGAAGCGCGGCCTGCGGCGATCTCCTTCGTATACGCTTTGGGAGAGGATGAGCGACGGAGCGAATCCAGAGGGATAGGATCCTCGAGTGCCAAGAGGCTCTCGGCGATCTTACGGATGATAGGAGCAGCCATCACGCCCCCACCAGCGCTGAACTGGCTCGAGGGTCTGCGGATGACCGCGATACAGGAGTACTTAGGCGCCTCGGAGGGGAAGTACGCGCAGAAGGATACCTGGTGGCGTACGTGCCCCGTGGAGTCGCGGTAGCCACCACGACCCGAGGCGAGCTGTGCCGTACCGCTCTTCCCGCTGATAGCGACGAAGGGCGAGCGCGCCTTCTTCCCAGTACCCTCGGTGACGACACGGCGAAGCATCTCTTGGATCGCCGTCAGCGTCTCGGGCTTACAGATCTGCTCACGCACGACCGTCGGCTCGAAGGTCTTGATGACCTGATCCTGTCTGCGGATCTCGGAGACGAAGTAAGGGCGCATATAGCGACCACCATTAGCGATCGCATTGAAGAAGGCCAGCGTATAGATAGGAGGCACCTGCGTCTCATAGCCGTAGGACATCCAGCCGAGGGTGGTATTGTACCAGCGGTCGGGGTTGTCTGAGCGCTTGCGGATGCGGGCCTTCTCGTAGCCATCGATCTCGAGCTTGAGGTCTTCGCCGAAGCCTAGGTTACGGATCTTCTGCACATAGTCATCGGGGCGCGACTCATAGGCACGGGTGATGATCTTCGCCACACCGACATTACTGGACTTGACGATGGTCTGCGCTACGGAGATACGCCCATAGCCACCGTGGTGGGCATTGTGGTCACGTATGACCTTACCGCCGTACTTCCAGAGGCCGTTGCCTACGTCGATGGTATCATTGGGATGGACGACCCCGTCATCGAGGGCGACCATCATCGAGGCAACCTTGAAGGTAGAGCCTGGCTCACTCATATCCGACACGGCCATATTCACCGTCTCGTGGTAGACGCCAGGTGCGGTGCGCTGGAGGTTGGAGATCGAGACGACCTTACCCGTCTTGACCTCCATCAGGACGACGGTACCGCTCTCCGCCTCGAGGTAGGAGAGCTGCTCGCGGAGGTTGCGCTCCACGATGCTCTGGATATTCATGTCGAGGGTCGTGTAGACGCTTGCCCCATCGACGGGGGGCTTGCTGATGGTCTGCTCGTAGCGACCCATGTTGTAGAAGGAGAGCTTCTCACCGAGCTCCCCACGGAGGAGATCGTTGTAGCGAAGCTCGAGACCGAAGCGCGCCTTCGTCAGCCCGCCATCGGTACGGTCGTAGATATGCCCGATAGTGCGGTAAGCCAGCGAACCGAAGGGATAGACACGACGGCTCTCATTCTCCGTATAGATAAGCTTGCTGAAGAGGCGCTTCTTATACCTATTGGGGCCCGTCTTATGGATGACGAAGGGCTCTGCCTGCTCGAAGGCGCGGTACTGGACGTAGGGCACGTCGGCAGGATAGACCGCGCAGTGGCGGGACTTGGTGTCGAAGCCTTGCTTCCAGCGTGCCTTGAGCCTGGCCTTAGTGAGCTTGCGTGCCGAGAGGTCGAAGGTATTGGACATCAGCTCGGCCAGCGAATCCAGACCGGCCTCATACTCGGCACGAAGCTTGAGGATCTGCTCGCGCTTGGCCTGCTGCTTGCTATCGCCATCCTTCGGAGGGAGGGGCTGACGCAGCGGCTCGAGGGCTTCGTGTCCGAAGTCAAAGAAGAGGCGATAGACGGGGGAGGTGACAGCGACAGGGCGCCCATCACGGGCGTAGATCGAGCCACGCATAGGCTCGACAGCGCTGTAGCGTGGGGGGTTGACCTTAGAGGCCATCTCCGCATAGCGCTTGCCGTCGGGACTGAGGATGAAGAAGACAATGCGGAGCATCACGAGGACCATCGCCAGCGAGATAAAAGCCACGACCCAGGGATAGCGGTCGTGGGTGAGGCGGTGCCACTCGACACCACGCTGGGACTTGAAGAAGAGTCCACGGGCGAGGGCCTTAGCCGCTGCGACGAAGGCCTTGAGCTTAGCGGTGATTGTACGCAGGTTCATTGACGAATCTCAGTCGTAGGAAGGGGGGATATACGTGGGGTTAGTGAGGCTTGGGCGTAGGATACTGGCCCGAGTCGACGAGGAGATAAGGGGGCTGGGTAGCGGGTACGAGCTGGAGCTGATACTGGTCGACCTTGGTCGTGATGTTGTTGATACGCTCATACTCGATGAGTGCCGCCGAGGTGAAGAGTGCCTTGTAGCGGATATCCTCCAGCTTCTTCTCCAGCGAAGTGATCTCACGCAAGCTGCCCTGATAGATATAGGGCCATGCGATCATCACCCCCACGAGGAAGAGACAGTAGGCGATGAAGCGAATATTCTTCCGAAGGCCGGGCAAGCCCCACAGGTCATTCTCGATCCACTCAATGAGGCCGCGCTCGCGATCCTCTTCGCCCTCATGGGCATCGGTATAGTGGGGCTCATGTGGGGTATCCGCTTCGTAGTGGCGGCTCTCGTCGGAGGGGATATATTCGTCTGGAGTCATCGGTAAGGGTAGAGGTATTGGGAGGGATCAGAGAAGCTCAGCGATACGCAGCTTAGCACTGCGAGCACGAGGGTTGCGGGCGATCTCCTCGGCAGAAGGCGTGATGGGCTTACGCGTCACCAGACGCCAAGCCGAAGCCGAAGAGCCGTAGATACGGGCATCAGCCGAGTCATCGCCCTGACGGAGGAAGTTCTTGACGATGCGATCCTCGAGGGAGTGATAGGTCATCACCACGAGACGGCCACCGGGGCGCAGGACGCGCTTCGTAGCTTCGAGGAGCTCTTCGAGAGCCGTCAGCTCGCCATTGACCTCGATACGTAGCGCCTGGAAGATGCAGGAGAGCTGCTTCTTCTCTTGGTCGGGACGCACCAAGGGGCGGACGACGGCGATGAGATCCCCGACGGTCTGCAGAGGTGCCGTAGCTCGGGCCTGCACGATACGCTGGGCGATCTTGCGGCTCTGCTTCAGCTCACCATAGCGGTAGAGGATATCGGCAAGAGCGGCTTCGTCATACTCGTTCAGAAGGTCACGCGCCGAGCGGCCTGCGCGGTTATTCATACGCATATCCAGCAGGGGCGTCTCGTCACGGAAGCTAAAGCCACGCTCCATATCATCGAAGTGATGGGAGGAGACACCGAGGTCAGCCAAGAGCGCATCCACCTGCCCCAGCTCCTCATAGTAGTCCATGAAGCGCTCGAGATGGCGGAAGTTCGAGGCGACGAACGTGAAGCGCTCCGTCTCCTCGGCTCGTGCCGCAGCATCGGGATCTTGGTCGAAGGAGTAGAGATGCCCGCTGTCGGAGAGGCGGTCGAGTATAGCACGTGAGTGCCCCCCTCCACCGAAGGTGACGTCGACATAATGGCCTGTGGGCTGGAGGTTCATCCCCTCGAGGCACTCCTCGAGCATGACGGGGACGTGATAGTCTACTGCTTGTACGATACTCATTGGGCTATAATGTCTTGCAAAGGTACTCAATATAGAGCAGAATCTTCATGAATTTTTCACGCCCTCCACTCTTACTTACAGCACGGGCATCGGGCGGGATAGCAACACTTCTCCTAAGCGCAGCACGGCCACCCCCCCAGCGAGAGCTGGAGCGGTGGCCGTGCTATATCGTGCGATGTAGCGGGGAGGAGCGGACTACTTCGTACCCGTAGCGGTGATCTTCAGATCCTTCCCCTGCTCGGCAAGTGCCTTGAGGATAAAGCCACTCTCACCCTGAGTTAGGTGCTCTGAGGGCATCTGCTTCAAGAGGGCATTTGTGATGGAGATCTCCAACTTGAGTAGCCTACCCTCACGGACGACACTCCCGATGGGGAGGTTATGCACGGAGAGTTTACCTTCCTTCAGAGCAAGCTTCATGCTCTTCTGAACGCAATAGCCAACGGCGCGAAGCTCAGCTGTCTCGCCCTTGATCAGGATAAATCGAGGCTCCCAACCCAGCCCAGTAAAGAGGAAAGTCTTGAAAATGTGGTCTGCCACCTTATGCTCCTTGCCCTCGATGGTGATGGTCTCGGGGGAGATCGTCGGCTTACCAAGATCCCACGAACCCTCCAGGTACTTAATAGCGACACTCGACTTAGGTCCATTGGGGTCGTCCTTAGAGCACGAAGCCGCACCAAGGACGAGACTACCGAAGAGAAGGGCTACTGCCCACTGCTTGATATTCATACGACTTATACATTAGATAGGTTAAAATCATGCGTTCCTAAAGAGCGGGTAAGGCAAGCATCCCGCACGCGCTCGGGGTGTGAGCGAATATACCGATAGTCCGACATGAGGATATCCTCAGGCTATAGCACTCCATAAAGGTATCAAATAATCGCACACGGCCACCACCCCAGCAGGAGCTGGAGCGGTGGCCGTGCTATATCGTGCGATGTGGCGGGGAGGAGCGGACTACTTCGTACCCGTAGCGGTGATCTTCAGATCCTTCCCCTGCTCAGCGATCGCCTTGAGGATAGTACTTACTTCGTCGTTAGCAAAGTGACTCAGAGGCATCTGCTTCAGAAGGTCATTAGTGACGGCGATCTCCAGCTTGAGCTGGTTGCCTTCGCGGACGACACTACCGAAGGAGAAAGAATGGAAGGAGAGCTTACCATCCTTCACCGTGACGTCGAAGGTCTTCTCTATGCCGTCAACGACAGAGATGAGGGTAGCCTTTTCGCCTTCGATCTTGACCTTAGAGGGAGCTACGCTCAGCCCGCCGAAGATGAAGGCCTTGAAGATATGGTCAGCGACCTTGTACTCCGTGCCACCCACGGTGACGGTCTCGGGGGAGAAAGTAACCCCACTGAGGTTCCACGTACCTGCGAGATCCTCGATAGCGACGCTCGTCTCAGGCTTCTTGGGTTCGTCCTTAGCGCACGAAGCCGTACCGAGGACGATAGCACCGAGGAGAAGGGCTGCTGCCCATTGCTTGATATACATACTGCTTTGTTAATTATTTATTGGTTAGAGAATGTGCTCCTGTAGGGAAAGCGAGGCAAGCGCCCCGCGCGCTCTCGGTAGGGAGCAAAAGTACAAAATGAGGAGGAGCTTATGTCACAGGACACTACTCTGGGGCGAGCTACTCAACGAGTCATCTCTTCTCAAGGAGCTAAACGCTAATGACATACCCCACTATATGTAGAGAAGCAGAATACCTAATAGTGGGGATGGGGTCAAATACCCGAAAAAGCACTCCTGCACTCCTTCCTCTATGAGACTCACTTCTTCGGAGAGAAAAGCTGGGAGCAGTAGTGGAGTGACCTCCGATGAGCACGAATAAAAGGTGCCGACGCATGGTAGATAAGTTCCGTCTACGTACGTGGATCTAATGACTACGTGCGTGGTCATTTGGATTTACGTACGTTGTCTTTAAGATCACGTGCGTGGACAGAGGAAAAGGATTACGGGAGGGGCCTTTTTCCCGCACGAGAATACCACTTTCTCCTCCGCTGGATAAAGAAAATCCTTGTGCAAGACGAGGGGTCAGTGAGGGGTATGCCTTGCCTCATCTCGGGGGAGCTACGCGAGTCGTCGTATCTTTGCACCCAGATTATCCCCACGACATTCATGCTGATCAACGAAATATTTTACAGCCTGCAGGGCGAAGGTGTGCACATGGGCAAGGCCTCGATATTCATCCGCCTGAGCCGATGCAACCTCCGCTGCAGCTTCTGCGACACGGAGTTTGACTCGGGCACCGAGATGACCATCGAGGAGCTTCGCGACGCCATCGCCCCCTACCCTGGGCGCCGTATCATCTGGACGGGTGGTGAGCCCACGCTCCAGCTCACCGAGGAGACGGTGGCTTACTTCAAGGCCCTCGGCTACCACCAGTCCATCGAGACCAACGGCACGCGACGCCCACCCGCTGGGCTGGACTACATCACCTGCAGCCCGAAGAAAGAGGCGATGCAGCTCCTGCACCGCAACTTCCCCGACGGCGTGGGCGAATTCCGCTTCCCCGTGGGAAGCCCCGCTGATCTCCCACCTGCAGTGAGCGAACTGCCCCCCGCTGGCGCCTACCTCCTAAGCCCGATCTTCGTCGGCGAGACGCAGAGCGAGGCCGACAAGGCTGCCATTGAGCTCTGTGTCTCCCACATCCTCGAGCACCCCGAGTGGCAGCTCAGCCTGCAAATGCACAAGCTTATCCACATCCCTTAGCACCGCTCTGCGCCATGCTTTGGCCGTCTCATCGCCTCCTTCGTCTCTTCCCCTTAGCCCTCCTCCTCGCCCTCAGCTCCTGTGCTGGGAGCCTCCTCTCTCGGGCTCGGGAAGCGGAGCGCACGGGAGCCCACTACGAGGCAGAGCATCTCTATAAGGAGCTCTATAAGAGCACCCCGACGAAAGATCGACAGCGCCGCGGCCTCTACAGCCTGCGTGCTGCCGAGGCCGCCTACCGAGGCAGGCGCTATGCCACAACAAGGGCTCTACTGCAGCGCGCTCAGCGCCTGCACCTCCCCGACAGCCTACTGCGAAAAAGCAAGCTATACACGATCTTATCCACAGCAGCGCTCCGAGCAGAAGGTAGCTCTCCACAAGGGCTGTATGAGGTGGAGCGCTTCGATCGGCTCCGCTCTACACGGAGTGAGTTCGGAGTGAGCTTCACCCCCGACGGGCGGACGCTCCTCTTCGGGAGCCACCGCCCGACAGCGCTCTCCAAGCGCACGTCTCCCGTCACGGGCGAGCCTCTCGGACGCCTCTACCGCCTCAGCCAGCAGGCCGATGGCACGTGGATCAGCGCCCCCGACAGCCTGCAGGGTCTTGCCGACGCGACGGCAGAGCTCGGCACCCCGAGCCTAAGCCCCGACGGGCGACGGCTCTACTACACCTACGCTCCCCAGCGCGAGGGAGAGCGCAACACGCCTCAGATCTGGGTCGCCACCCCCGACGAACGTGGGCGCTGGCAGCCCAGCGGCCCCCTTCGGCTCTTCGCCGATAGCACACGCCTCACAGCGCACCCCGCAGTCAGCCCCTCGGGCGCACGCCTCTTCTTCGTCAGCGAAGTGCCCGACAAAGCCCGTCGAGACAAGGAGCTCTACTACGTCGACCTCTATGGCGATGCCCTCGGTGCTCCCGTACCTATCACGGGAGTGAGTAGCACAGCCGACGAACTCTTCCCCTACGCCACGAGCGACAGCACGCTTTACTTCGCCTCCGACCGCTCGGGGGGCTTCGGTGGGCTGGATATCTACCAAGCGACCCTTCACAGTGATGGGCACACCACCCTCCTGCACCTCCCCTCTCCGATCAATAGCGAGGCCGACGAACTGACCTTCACTCCCACACCAGCGCCACAGGCCTGGCCGAGTGCGGAGCCGCTGGCCGAGGCGGGGCTTTTCGCCTCCTCACGCGATGATGCACGTGGCCTGCCGCACCTGTATGAGTTCCGTCGCCGTCAGATGACTACGACGATCACCGGCTACGTCCTTGACCGAGAGGAGGAGCCCATCCGAGGAGCGACAGTGCGCATCGTAGGGCGACGACCCGACGGGACAGAGCAGCTCATCACGACCGACAGCGAGGGGGCCTTCCGCCTCACGGTAGCGCCCGACACGGAGTACATCCTACTGGCCAGTAGCAGGGACTACCTCAATCAGTTCGTCCGCCTGCGCACCGATCCCCAGCAGGCGCTCAGCGAAGAGTATACCGTAGAATTCTTCCTCTCCTCCCGCGTGCGCCCCGAGGCCCTGCGTGAGGTGTACTACGCCTTCAACCGTGCCGACCTACTCCCTGAGAGCACGCCCGCTCTGGAGGCCCTCTACCAGATGCTCACCGACAACCCCGAGGTGAAGATCCGCCTCACCGCCCACACCGACCGACGAGGTACAGTGAGCTACAATGCCCGCCTCTCCCAGCAGCGAGCTGAGTCCGTCGTCCGCTATCTCATCGGCCGAGGCATCGCCCCCGAGCGGCTGGAGGCGATGGGACGCGGGAGCGATGAGCCCTACACCGTCACGAAGCGCACCGCAGCGGCATACCCCTTCCTCGCTGTGGGTACGGTACTCACCCCCGACTTCATCGCCAGCCTCACGAAGCCCGAAGAGCAGGCCGTATGCGACCAGCTGAACCGCCGTACCGCCTTCGAGGTGCGTGCCACGCCTTAGCCCCCCGCACGACACAAAAGCGCCACGGGTCCGTCTTCTCCAGCGTGAGAAGGCGGCCCCGTGGCGTAAAAGGGGACTATAAAGGCGGAGCTATGCGCTTAGCAGCCCGAGCCGTCGATACTGCAAGCAGCACCCTCGGCAGGACGTGAGCGCAGGCCTGCGTCTTCGGGAGAAAGCGTCACACGCCCGTCCTCGAGCACGAAGCAGGGGATACCAGCCGCACCGCGTGCCTTGGCAGCAGCGAAAGCAGGGTCGTTGTCACGGAGCTTGAGGAACGCCTTGAGCTGGCGGACATCGAGTCCGAAGTCTATCACTTCGTAGCGGGCATCGCCCTGGACCTGGTCCCAGACATACGTGCAGTCGGGGCAGGATTCCATTCCATAGATCTTGATCATTGTCTTATTATCGGGTCATTAGGCACCACGAGAGGGTGCAGTGATGAATTAGAGTGAAGGAGGAGAAGGGGTTACTTGACTACGGGGCGACCCTCGGCCGTCCAGCGCATATAGCCACCCTCCATGTCGCGCACGCGGAAGCCCTCGGCCTGCATGTAGGTAGCGGCAGCATTGCTTCGCTTCCCGCTACGGCAGTAGAGGTAATAGGTGCGCTTCTTATCGAAGTGCTTGACACCTTCGATGAAAGCAGGTTGGTCGAGCCAGTCGAGGAGCTGTGCGCCCTCGAGGTGACCTTCGGCAAATTCGCCAGGGCGACGCACGTCGAGGATAAAGGCTGTACTATCGGTACGAGCCGTCTCGATGAAGACCTCGGGAGTGAGTACAGAGACTTCTCCGTCGGGAGAGCCAAGAGCGCAGCTACCGAGAGCTGAGGCAAGGAGTGTCATCAGATAGTTCATATTAATAGGGTGTGATGTGTAGGGCGAGGAGGACGCCTTACAGCTGTATAACAAGCAATGTGGGCAAATGGCTCGCTTTCGCTAACTTTGTAGGCTACAAAGAGTAGCGACAAAGCGATAAGACATCATGGCTAAGACTTCAGGTAAGACATCAAGTAATCCACGTGGCCGCCGCCCTGCAGCAGGGGGAGCGAAGAGGAATGCACCCTCTCCGCTTACCACGCTCTTCGGTGGCCTGAAGGATCTGATGAAGGTGAACTTCGACAACCGCCGCATCCCCACCCTCATTGGGCTGGTGCTGGCGGCATGCTCCCTCTTCGCCTGCTTAGCACTCATCACCTTCCTCTTCTCTGGGGGGAGTGACCAGAGCCTCATCTATGCCGCTCGAGATGGCGAGGCTGCGACCGAGCTGGGACGCGAAGCCAAAAATATCTTAGGCCTGCCTGGGGCCCGTCTCGCAGACTACCTCTTCAACCAGCTCTTCGGCTGGGGGATTGTCTTCGCACTCTCCTACGTCGTCTACCTCTTTGCACACCTCATCTGGCGTCCCCGTATCGCGCCCTACCGCTACATCACAAGCTTCCTCGTCAATGGCTTCCTCCTGCTCTGGGTCTCCGTAGCAGCAGCGGGCCTGCAGTCGCTCTTCCCCTCGGATAGCTTCCTGCGCTGGGGCGGTCTGCGCGGTGAGGAGCTCTTTACCTATATATATAAGGGGATAGGCATCGCCGGCCTCATCGGTGTACTGGCCTTCACGCTACTCATCTTCGCAGTGACGTGCAGCAGTCGCGTGCTCAGCGCCATACAGAATCCCAAGGTGCCGAAGGTACCCCACGTCTCCGTCCCACGCCCTCAGGTGGGTGGCTTCTTCTCGCGCCTTTTCTCTCGCAAGAAGAGGGACGAAGAGCCTCAGAGCGAGGTGGAGGGGGAGAGCTACAGCCAAGACGAAGATGCTTGGCGTGACGAGCCTCCGATGCCCACCGATGACGAGGATATGGACGTGCAGGAGGAAGACCCCACGCCTTACGTAGTGCATACGCCTACGACGGCTACGACTTCGCACACCACAGAAGCAGCCCCCGGTGTGACGTCCTTCAGCCGCACAACCAGCGCCGAGCCTTCGGACGTCCCTGAGATGATCGTCGAGGAAGCGCCTAAGGATGACCTCGTCGAGGACGGTGACCGCACCGCCCCCGAGCCCTTAGCTCCTGGCATCCAGCTCGCCCTCTACCGCAAGCCCACCATCGACCTCCTGCGCGACTATGAGCAGGGCGGCACGGGCATCGACATGGAGGAGATCGAGTACAACAAGCAGAAGATCATCGACACGCTCGCCAGCTTCAAGATGAACGTCACCCCCTGCAAGGCCACCGTTGGCCCCACCGTGACGCTCTACGAAGTCATCCCCGAGTCGGGTATCAAAGTCTCCCGCATCAAGACGATGGAGGATGATATCGCCATGAGCCTCAAGAGCGAGGGCGTACGTATCATCGCCCCCATGCCAGGCCTTGGCACGATCGGTATCGAGGTACCGAACTCCACCCCACAGACCGTATCGATGCGCTCCATCCTCGCCTCACGCAAGTACCGTGAGCAGCAGGAGAAGATGGAGCTCCCCATCGGTATCGGTAAGACGATCACGAACGAGCCCTTCATCTTTGACCTGACGAAGATGCCCCACCTGCTCATCGCAGGGGCTACGGGTCAGGGGAAGAGCGTCGGGCTGAATGCCCTCATCACCTCACTCCTCTACAGCAAGCGCCCCGAGGAGCTGAAGTTCGTCATGGTCGACCCCAAGATGCTTGAGTTCTCTATCTACGAAGAGATCGAGCGTCACTTCCTCGCTAAGCTCCCCGATGCCGAGCGCGCTATCATCACCGACATGACCAAGGTCGTGGCGACGCTGAACTCCCTCTGTATCGAGATGGACAACCGCTACCGCCTCCTGCAGACTGCAGGGCGCGCCGTGCGCAACATCCGTGAGTACAACGAGCAGGTCCGCTCCGGTGCCCTCAAGCGTATCGACGGACATGAGATCCTCCCCTACATCGTGCTCATCGTCGACGAGTTCGCCGACCTGATGATGACCGTAGGCAAGGAGGTCGAGCAGCCCATCGCCCGCCTGGCGCAGAAGGCACGTGCCGCAGGGATCCACATGGTCATCGCGACACAGCGCCCCTCGACAGACGTCATCACGGGTCTTATCAAGGCGAATTTCCCCGCACGTATCGCCTTCAAGGTCTTCTCTATGGTCGACTCCCGCACCGTCCTCGACTCCCCAGGAGCCAACCAGCTCATCGGCCGAGGCGACATGCTCTTCTATCAGGGCAAGGATATGATCCGCGTGCAGTGTGCCTTTATGGATACGCCCGAGACAGAGGCTATCGTTGAATATATAGCGCAGCAGGAGAGCACCGGCTCCGCCTACGAGCTCCCCGAATACATCCCCGAAGGGGAGGAGAATGGAGCCAAGGGCTTCAACCCCAACGAGAAGGACAGCCTCTTCGACGAGGTCGCCCGCATGGTCGTACAGACACAGGTGGGCTCGACGTCGAATATCCAGCGTAAGTTCAACATCGGCTACAACCGCGCTGGCCGTCTCATGGACCAGCTCGAGGGCGCCGGCATCGTCGGCGTACAGGAGGGTAGTAAGCCCCGCGAGGTCTACATCAAGGACCAAGCGACCCTCGAGCAACTGCTGCAGAAGCTAAGCTAAGCCCAAGGGGAATGGGCCGTTTTATCATTACTTTATAACTTTGAGCTATGATTATGCGACGTATCATCATGACGCTGAGTGCCGCTGCCCTGCTCTGCACGGGAGCCATAGCACAGCGCAAGGCTACCCCCGCAGCCCCTACTTCTTCCGTCACTCCACAGAGCCTACTTGAGCGTGCTGAGGCCAGTCTCTACCGCACAGGTGCTACCGTGGTAGACTTCTCCACGCAGCTCCAGGACAAGGCTGGACGCAGCACCGGATCGACGGCAGGTAAGATGCACCTCCAGGGTGATGCCTTCCGCCTCGAGTACGGGACGATCACAGCGGTCTACACCGCTGGGACGCTCACCTACTACGATAGCGCCGAGCATACCCTCACCATATCCAAGCCCTCGCAGGACGAGCTCCTGCAGATCAACCCGCTCTACTTCCTTCGCTCCCGCGCTCAGGGCTTTGCAAGCCAGCTCGAGGGGAAGTCAGGTGCTACTGCTGTCGTGGCCTTCACCCCACAGCAGAAGAGCAATATCTCCCGTGTCGTGACGACCTTCCAGACGAGCAATGGGCTTCCCACGCAGCTGGTCTTCACGGCTAAGGACAAGAGCGTCTTGACCGCCCGTGTCGCGACGGTCAGCCCTCGCACAGCCTATGCCGCGAGCTTCTTCACCCTCTCGGCGAAGAGCTACCCAGGCTGCGAAGTCGTTGACCTCCGCTAAGTAAGCCCACTCCCTCCAAGTAGATACTAAATGGAATTTAAGGCCCTCGCCGAGGTAGGCGAGTATACGCAGCTTATGGGACGCGTCTTCACGCTGCCTATGCGCTGGCGGATGTTCTTCCGCTCCGTCATCCGAGAGATGTACAGTCTCGGGGTCGGCTCTCTCTGGATCGTCTTCATCATCTCACTCTTCATTGGTGCGGTGATCACGATCCAGCTGTCGATCAATATGACGAACCCCCTTATCCCACGCTTCACCATCGGCTACTCCACGCGTGAGATCATGATCCTCGAGTTCTCCTCGACGGTCATGTGCCTCATCTTGTCGGGCAAGGTCGGCTCAAGCGTCGCCTCAGAGCTCGGTACCATGCGCGTCACCGAACAGATCGACGCGATGGAGATCATGGGGGTCAACTCTGCGAACTTCCTTATCTTACCCAAAATCGTAGGCTTCATGGCCTTCATCCCCGTGCTCTCGGTCTTCTCCATGGTCACGGGTATCGTCGGGGGGTATATCGCCTGTGACCTGGCGCTCTCGATGACGCACAAGGACTTTGTCTATGGGCTCCAGCTTTTCTTCACGCCCTCCTACGTCGGCTACTCGATCATCAAATCGGTAGTCTATGCCTTCATCATCTCCTCGGTAGCCTCCTACTACGGCTACTGTGTGAAGGGCGGGGCACTGCAGGTAGGCGCCTCGAGTACGCGCGCCGTCGTCAATAGCAGCGTCCTCATCCTCTTCTGGGACCTCCTGCTCACCAACATCCTCCTCACCTAAGCCCTCCCGCACTATGATACAAGTCAAGTCGCTCGCTAAGCGCTTCGAGGACAAGGAGGTCATCAAGGGTATCGACGCCTCCTTCGAGACTGGGAAGACTAACCTCGTCATCGGCCGAAGCGGTGCTGGTAAGTCCGTCTTCGTGAAGTGTATGATCGGCCTCATCCGTCCCGACCAGGGCGAAGTCCTCTATGACGGCCGTGACCTCATCAAGATGACCAAGCCCGAGCTGCTGCGTCTACGCCGTGAGATGGGGATGCTCTTTCAGGGCTCAGCACTCTTCGACAGCATGACAGTCGTGGAGAATGTCCTCTTCCCTATGGAGATGTTCTCCTCAGACAGCTACGACAAGTCCTACCGCCGTGCGATGGAGCTACTGGAGCGTGTCGGTCTGGCCGAAGCTGCGAAGAAGTATCCCGCTGAGATTAGTGGTGGGATGATGAAGCGTACCGCCATCGCCCGCGCTCTGGCACTCAATCCGAAATACCTCTTCTGCGACGAGCCAAACTCCGGTCTGGACCCCAAGACCTCTACGGTCATTGACCAGCTCATCTACGAGCTCACGCAAGAGTACAATATCACGACCATCGTCAATACGCACGACATGAACTCCGTGCGTGCTATCGGCGATAAGATCATATACATCCACAACGGACTGAAGGAATGGGAGGGAAGTAGTGCCCTACTCTCCTCACCAGATGTGCCCGAGGGCGTCCTTCAGTTCATCAACGCAGGCCGCGTATAGCCTGCCCACTCCCCTTCTGACCAGCATATGTCTCTCCTCAAGAAAGATTCGCTCCTGACGCACGTCCTACTCGCTGTAGGCGCCTCCGTCCTACTCGTCGTCCTGCTCATCTACGGCCTCGACATCTACACCCGCCACGGGGATACGGTCAAGGTACCCGACCTGCGTGGTAAGACGCTCGCCGAGATGCAGCGCATCCTCGATGACGCAGGGCTGAAGTACGAGATCAACGACTCGACGTTCTCCCGCACCGCTATCCCTGGTACCGTCCGCGAGGTCATCCCCGCACCTGGTAGCGAGGTCAAGCTCGGCCGCATCCTCTTCATCGCTATCAATGGCTTCCACCAGCGTCGCCAGACGATCCCCACCTACAAGGATCAGTCGGCCCGTCAGATCCTTGCCCTGCTGAAGGGGCTGGGCTTTGAGTCCGTCGACCAGCGTGTCGTCCCTGGTGGCTACGTCGGCTCTGTCGTGGGCCTGCAGACAGCTGATGGCAAGGTCGTAGAGGCCGGTACGCAGCTGCCGATCGATACGAAGCTCGTCCTCCTCGTAGCGGGTCAGGTCATCGATACGCTGGGACTCGACCGCTATATCGAGGGATATAGCAGCAGCCAAGGTGACAGCACCGTTGTACGCACGACACCAGCCACACCCGAGAAGAAGGATGACGGAGGCATCAGCAATGACTGGTGGTAATCCGCTGACTGACGAGGAGCTGCTCCTTGATAGCGAAGCCTGGGAAGGCGACGAAGATCTCTTCCTCCCCGATGGCACCGCCGAGGTCGAGCGCCTCGATGCCACTGCCGTCTCCTATCTCCAGCATGCCGATAGCTCGCCGCTCTATGAGCACTTCCGTGTCGTAGCTGACAAAGGGCAGGCGCCTATGCGCATCGACAAGTATCTGGCTACTCGCATGACGGGTAGCAGTCGTAGTCGCATCCAGCAGGCGCTCGATGGGGGCTATGTCTTTGTCGGCGACAAGCCCGTCAAGAGCAACTACCGCATCAAGCCCCTCGACGTCGTCACCCTCCAGCTACGCCGTCCCAAGCATGAGCTCGAGATCATCCCCGAGCCCATACCGCTGGATGTCGTCTACGAAGATGAGGTGCTGATGGTGGTCAACAAGCCTGCGGGGCTCGTCGTCCATCCAGGGCACGGCAACTATACTGGCACGCTGGTCAATGCACTCGCGTACTACCTGCAGGATGATCCCCTCTATGATCCCGCCGACCCCAACGTCGGTCTCGTCCATCGTATTGACAAGGACACGAGCGGCCTGCTCGTCATCGCCAAGCGTCCAGAAGCGAAGGCGCATCTGGCACGTCAGTTCTTCAACAAGACGACCCGCCGCACCTATCGTGCCCTCGTCTGGGGGAGACTGAAGGAAACCGAAGGCACGATCATCGGCAACATCGGCCGCGATGAGCGTGACCGCCTGCAGATGGCTGTCTATCCCGAAGGCTCACCCAAGGGCAAGCACGCCGTCACGCACTACACGCTCCTCGAAGAGCTGGCCTACGTCAGCTGGGTCGAATGCCGACTCGAGACGGGACGCACACACCAGATCCGCGCCCACATGCGCCACATCGGGCACCCGCTCTTCGCTGATGCACGCTATGGCGGCGACAAGATCCTTTGGGGCAACCAATTCTCCCGCTACAAGCAGTTCGTCCAAAACTGCCTCACGCTCTGCCCCCGTCAGGCACTCCACGCGAAGACGCTGGGTTTCGTTCACCCCGTGACGGGCGAAGAGATGCTCTTCGACAGCGAGCTCCCCAGCGACCTCCAGCAACTTTTGGAGCGCTGGCGCACCTACGCAGCGCAGGTTGATAACGAATAAGCATAGGGGAAGGCCTCCCCGACATAAGTCCCATACCAATAGGGCGGCACGCATACATGATGCGTGCCGCCCTATTTTACTTTAGGAGGAGTGAAGAAGCGATCTCGTGAGCGGGGTGATACCGACCTATATTGAGAGTGCTAAGGCATCACACGCCCAGCTCCCCGATATGCCTCTCCGCAGCGATACGCAAGCCCTTCGCCTTATCGCGAGTATTCCTCTTACCCAGCGGAGGGGAAAGCATCATTTTCGTGAAGAAAAAAGCGCCATCCCGTAGTGGTTTTTCCGCATCTATGCACGTAGTCTTAAAGACCAGGCACGTAAATCCAAATATCCACGTACGTAGATATTAGAGCCACGTACGTAGCTCAAAGTGGACGTAGGCGCGTCAACTATAAAATCATAATACCTCCAAAGAGTATTTAATTCTTTGGAGGTATTTTCTGCAAAAAAGCACTATAGCTCTGTAATCATAGGTATAACCATAGACTTGTGCCTGTGGTATTTTACTAATTTGCTATTATTTCGTAGCTTCTTTCACTTCTTTTTCGAGGTCTTCTATGCGGTTCTTTAAATCATCTGATAACTTTTGAGCAGAACCTTTTAACTTTTTCAGATTGAACGAAAGTATTACAGATGAAATACCTGTGGAGATAAATGCTAAACCTGTGAATACTACTAATGAGATACCTGTAAAGATAGGATTAGCAATCAAAATGAACGAGAGGATAATACTCAATACGCTCACTATGGCTAAGTTCCCCCAATTCAGTACGCCTGCTTCTTTTTCTTCGAAGGCAAAACCAAGTAGCTCAAACGAACGGAATAGCAACGTAAAACCTACTACCAATGGTAATATAAACATTGATAGGGCAGGATACATAAGTAAAAAGATACCCATTATCAATGAAATAAGTCCGCTTACCAAATACCAGCCCCAACCATTAAGATTTTTAGTATTCTGTAGGGCAAAGAAGGTTTCAATTATCCCCGATACTAAGAACGAAAGACTAAAGAGTATTGAAAGGGTAAGATAAGAATCTTGTGGTGATATAATTACCCCTATACCACAAAGAATGAACAAAATCCCTAATATAAGGGGAATGTACCAGTGTTTTACTGATCTTCTGATGGATTTGAAAAAATGCAACATAACTTTATCATTTGATGAATAACGACGCAAAGATAAGGATATTTTATTGATTAGCAAAATGAGACCATTGCGCAAGCCCATCTCCTTACAGCTTCCACCTTCTTGCCTCGAGAATTGGGATCTTTAGGCTGAGAAGTGGGATACCTGCACCTCCCCCTTGCCCCTTCCCGGGAGGATCATCCTCCCGAGAGGGGGCTTTTCTGGGCTATTTGGTGCTCTGGAGCACAAGAAGCCTAGGCATACGCTTCAGATTGTATGCCATAGCCTCCAAGATATTCTGTGTATGCGTTCGCTCAAGCCCTCGGTAGCGACATCGCCCTCCTGAAAACCACCTTCGAATACTCCCGAAGGTGCGCTCTATCAAACAGCGTATTTTGCTGATGCCGTTATTCAGTTCACGTTGTCGCTCTGTAAGCTTCATCCCCTTCTGCGCTTTGAGCATAATCCCATCAATCAAGCCGCGCTCAAGGAGACAAGCCGAGTTCTTCTTACTACAATAACCTTTATCGGCAAGGACACTAACGCCCTGCGTAAGCTCAGCCTTCTCTATCAGCTCGGGCAATACCACCGTATCGGCACAATTGGCTGGCGTGGTAATTATGCTCTCCACCAACCCTTGCCCATCGGTCAGCACGTGCTTTTTGTACCCGTAGCGATAGTGTCTGCCTTTGCGCACCCAACGAGCTTCCGTATCCACCCCTGGTTTGCGACTTTTTAGCTCATACTGATAAGCCTGCTCTTGGGCTTGCTCTTCTTCGGTGCGCAAGTCCTCTCGGTCGTCGGCCACTTTGATGAGGATACTCCCATCGGGAGCGTGCGGGCTATCCACAATGCTCGCATCCACAATAGCCCCTTGGTCAATACGGCTAATCCCGTGCTTCTTGAACTGCTTATTCAGCTCGCGAAGGAGCTTGTCCATAATCCCCAAGCGGGTCAGTTCAGCGCGAAAGCGACAGATGGTGCTGTGGTCTGGAGCTGGAAGGCCCATATCCAAGAGGGGGAATTCGCTGAAGAGGAGGGAGTCGTTGATCCGTTCTTCGACTTCGTAATCACTCAGGCCGTACCAGGTCTGAAGTAGTAGGATCTTGAACATCATCAAGGCATCATAGGCTGGATTTCCTGTGGCGTTCTGGGTCTTTGTATACTTCTTGTTGAGTAGTGTGCGAATACCTCGCCAGTCAACGCAAGCGCTGATCTGTCGGAGGAACGAGTGCTTCATACGGTCGCGGCGCACCTGCGTATAAACTTGCAGGAAGCTCGGAGCGGATTCGGTTTGTTTGGTAGGCATAGCTATACGATTGTTTTGGTTATGAAGATACTAAATGTCAACGGCATACGAAATGGTTAAAATCCTGTACACCTTTGAAATGCCGTGCAATGGTCTCATTTATTCAGCTAAGGCATCGCACGCCAAGCTTCCCGATATACCTCTCCGAAGCGATACACAAGCCCTTCGCCTTATCGCGAGTATTCATCTTATCCAGCGGAGGAAAAAGCATCGTTCTCGTGAAGAAAAAAGCACCTTCACGTAGTGGGTTTCATTTATCTATGTACGTAGTCTTAAAGACCAGGCACGTAAATCCAAATATCCACGTACGTAGATTTTAAGACCACGTACGTAGCCCCAACTTATCTACCACTCGTCTGCAACTTTTATCCCTACGCAGAGCAACAACTCTTAGAGGTCACTTCACAAAGCTATATAGCTTTCTTCGCCATCCTATATAGCTCTACCATGCACCCATATAGCTATATATGGAATCATTGCGCAAGACCACTTCTTCATTACTCGTACCTTCTTCCTTCGCAAATCGGAGGCTTTAGGCTGAGAAGTTCGAAGGAGGAAAGTGCAAGCTGTGAAGAGATGGCCTTGCGCAATGGTCTCTTCTATATGCCGATCTAACGCGCTCCCAATTCGCTCTGGCGAAGTCCAGCTAAGCGAAGCGAGCACTGTGCGGTCTATTGCCTGCACAGTGCTCGCTTCGCTATTGGCGATCAGAGGGGATGCGTAGCTTCCTGCTAAAGAGCTCTACGCTTGTGGCTCGATAGGCAGGCACTCACACTTTTGCCGTACCTTTGCACCCGTGTGGCACCGCATTCATTCGTACAATATTATAGGGTAAGGAAGGGCCCCGCCACAGACCTTCGGTATCCCATACCGCCCCAGCCTACGGGGAGGACAAACTAATCAAGACTACTCCATTGGAATATCTATTCACCCTCGAGATGAAGGTGCGCGACTACGAGTGCGACCTACAGGGCGTCGTCAACAACGCCAACTACCAGCACTATATGGAGCATACGCGACATGAGTTCCTCGAGAGCCTGGGCGTGAACTTCGGCAAGATGCACGAAGATGGCCTGGATGCCTTCGTCACCAAAGTATCTATCTCCTATAAGAAGAGCCTGCGCAGTGGCGACCACTACCGCTCAGCACTCCGCTGTGCAATGCGTGCGCCCAAGCTCGTTTTCTATCAGGATATCCTGCACCTCGACGGGAGCCTCGCTGCACGCGGTGAGGTCGAGTGTGTCGTCGTCGACAACGGGCGCCTGACCCGTGGGGAGTTCTTCGCTGACCTCCTCCGTGACGTCCTGCCCAAAGACGCCCAGTAATCCCTCCTCTCCCCTATCCCCCTCAGAGTAAAGCCCCACAAGCACACTATGGCAAAGAAGATCGCAGAGACCCCGATGATGAAGCAGTACATGGAGTTCAAGGCTAAGCACCCCGACGCTATCCTGCTCTTCCGTGTCGGTGACTTCTACGAGACCTTCAGCGACGACGCCATAGCTGCCGCCGAGATCCTCGGCATCACGCTCACCAAGCGTGCCAACGGCTCTGCGATGCACGTAGAGCTGGCGGGCTTCCCCCACCATGCCCTTGACACCTACCTACCGAAGCTCGTTCGCGCGGGGCGTCGCGTGGCTATCTGTGACCAGCTCGAGGATCCCAAGCTGACGAAGAAGCTCGTCAAGCGTGGCATCACGGAGCTCGTCACCCCAGGGGTCGTACTCGGCGACAACGTCCTCAGAAGCAAGGAGAACAACTATCTGGCTGCCGTCTGGCTCTCCAGCGACGGTGCCATGGGGAGCATCTCCCTGCTGGACATCTCGACGGGCGAATTCGTCGTCTCCGAAGGCACCCCCGAGCACCTCGAGAAGCTCCTCAGCTCCTACCAGCCCAAGGAGGTACTCGTTGAGCGCACGAGCCGCAGCCTCTTTGACAAGGTCATTGGCTATCGAGGCTTCATCTTTGAGGTCGAGGACTGGAGCTTTGCTGTGGAGAACAACCGTCGCAAGCTCACCGCCCACTTCGGTGTGCAGAGTCTCAAGGGCTTCGGCCTCGAGCAGCGCCCCGCCTCTATCGCAGCGGCTGGGGCTATCCTCAATTACCTCGAGCTGACGAGCCACCACGAGATCGGGCACATCACCACCCTTCGGAGCATCGACCGCCTGAGCTACATGCGTCTCGATAGCTTCACCTTCCGCAGTCTGGAGATCCTCTCTCCGATGAACCGCGAGGAGGGCAAGAGCCTCCTTGACATCATCGACCACACCCAGACGGCTATGGGTGGACGCCTGCTCCGTCACTGGCTTTCCTTCCCCCTCATCGACCTCACCGAGATCCACCGCCGCCAGTCAGTCGTGACGGATCTCGTACGTACGGCCGACCTGCGTCGCACGACCAGCGAGCTCCTCATCGGCATCGGGGACCTCGAGCGTATGGCATCGAAGGCCGTCGTCGGGCGTATCTCCCCTCGTGAGGTACGCCAGCTGGCCACCTCCCTCGGCCAAGTGGAGCAGATCGGCACACTCCTCTCCTCCAGCGACTCAGCCGAGCTACAGAAGATAGCCAGCCGCCTGCAGCCTATGGGCGAGCTCATCTCCGACATTGAGCACACGCTGACCGAAGAGCCACCCGCCGCTCTTGGCCGTGGCATCACCATCGCCCCAGGAGTGAATAGCGAGCTGGATGAGCTCCGTCGCCTCTCCTCCCACGGCAAGGAATACCTCCTTGAGCTCCAGCGTCGTGAGAGTGAGCGCACGGGTATCCCCTCCCTCAAGGTCTCCTATAATAATGTCTTCGGCTACTACATCGAGGTACGCTCCACCCACAATGATAAGGTGCCCGAAGACTGGACACGCAAGCAGACGCTCGCTAACGCCGAGCGCTATATCTTCCCCGAACTCAAGGAGTACGAGGAGAAGATCCTCGGCGCCGAAGAGCGTATCGCCAGCCTCGAAGGGCGTCTCTATAGCGAGCTTCTTGTACGCCTCTCGCGCTTCGTCCGCCCCCTGCAGCAGGATGCCCGCGTCATCGCTGAGCTGGACAGCCTCAGTTCGCTCGCCGAAGTGGCCATCACGGAGCGCTACGCCTGCCCCGTCGTTGATGATGGCTTCGTCATCGATATCCGTGCTGGGCGCCACCCCGTCATCGAGAAGCAGCTCCCCTTCGGGCAGAGCTACGTACCCAATGACGTACACCTCGACAATGAGGAGACGCAGATCATGGTCATCACCGGGCCGAACATGAGCGGTAAGTCCGCCCTCCTTCGCCAGACCGCCCTCATCGTACTTCTGGCGCAGATCGGCTCCTTCGTCCCAGCCGAAGCCGCACACCTCGGGCTCACCGATGGCATCTTCACCCGTGTCGGAGCCTCGGACAATATCTCCCGTGGCGAATCGACCTTCATGGTCGAGATGCAGGAAGCCTCCAGCATCCTCAACGCCCTCACGCCTCGCTCCCTCGTCCTCTTCGACGAGCTGGGCCGTGGTACCAGCACCTACGATGGGATCTCCATAGCTTGGGCCATCATCGAGTACCTGCACGACAACCCCCACGGGCGCCCCAAGACCCTCTTCGCTACGCACTACCACGAGCTCAATGACCTCGAGGGTCGTCTCAAGCGCGTGAAGAACTACAACGTCTCCGCGCGCGAGATCGACGGGCGCATGCTCTTCCTTCGCAAGCTCGTCCGCGGGGGGAGCGAACATAGCTTCGGTATCCAAGTCGCGCGCCTCGGTGGTATGCCACGTAGCATCACCGACCGCGCTACCGATATCCTCGGTCAGCTCGAGTCCGCCCACATCCATGAAGTCACGGGCCTCAGCACCGAGGTCAACATCAGCCGAGCCGCGGCACCCAGCGTCACAGAGCCCAACAGTAATATCACGGGGGGCGTGCAGATGAGCTTCTTCCAGCTTGACGACCCCGTACTCTCCGATATCCGCGAGCGCCTGCTGATGGTGGACATCAACAGCCTCACGCCGCTGGAAGCCCTGAATAAGCTCAGCGAGATCCAGCGCCTGCTGAAGACGCCTTAGTGATTTTTACCCGATCATAATCCGTACATATAATAGAAAGCGCCTTGTCTATGCGAGTTTCCCCCTCCAAGACAAGGCGCTTTCTTTACATATACAGATACAAATCAGTCACGAAGTAAAAGTAAATTAGAGAGTGTGTACTATCTACATACCCTCATACGTCCATACGATAAGAGTGGGTCACCCCACGCCATATCCTTCTGACAGCATTGATCACATTTTCGTATGGACAAAAGCCCTACTTGTTAGAGCGAGCAGATATCACTCACACCAAATCCCCCTTACATGCGTAGCCGCCTTGTGCGGTAACCCTTCCTATGCTTGAGCTTGGTAGCACCTTGTAGTAGCGCTCCTAAGTCCCTGCGAGCAAGGAAAACATTCACCACATGCGCATTCAGACCTCTCCCTAGGTCTAATTCTCCAGCACGGGCACTGAGAGCCCATCTACAGCCGTGCACCCTTCACTCTCCACCTTACTTTTCCGGTAGCTCACGAGCCCCCATTGCGCCTCTCTAAGCACATCTCTTAGCAGGACGGCGTAGCACGTAGAGTGCCCTCTCATCATGCACAGCCCACTGACGACAGGATCATCAGTGGCGTGCGATAGCGCTTTATCTTCTTTCAACTTAACTTTTCACGATGACCTATTTGACAGATTACCTCGCCCCTAAGGCCGAGTTCTTCGAGATCGAAGCGACAGTAGATCTCCTCTTACAATTCTCAGGAGACGCTGACTTTGAAGACTTTGAAGAAGGAGAAGACCTTTAAGTTCATCCAGATATCACCTATATTGTTTTTAGTTACCCACACATGAATCGTATTTTTCGCTCAGGACTCTTCCTTGCCGCTCTGTCTATTATAGCAAGCTCCTGCAGTAAGAACAGTGACGCCCCCATTGATCCCGATCACGAGGGCCCACACATAAAAGCTCCCGTCTCCGTCGCCCTTGAGAGTACGCTTCTCACCTATGACGCCAAGACACTGGAAGATCAGTCATCGGGACGCTCCCTGGACTGGGATCCTCGCAACTCTGAGGTGACCTACACCATCCAAGGCTCCTCCAAGGATATCCTTGATGATAACGGCCAGGCCTCTGGCAACAAGAGCAAGATCGCTAAGTACAACAAGACACTCACCATCACGAATCACCCCACCCGTGATCTCTTGATGATCTATAAGGTGGAAGCTACGGGCAAGCCCACACAGCTCACCTATGAGAAGGCTACATGGACCTACAACACCAGCAAACAGTCCTACGAGCTCATCGCTACGTTCAATATCGGCTTCCCTGAAGGCCTCGGTGAGGAAGATCTCAAAAATGGTCAAGCTAAGCTCTCCATACTCATCGTCACTGGTGGCAATAGCTTTGACCCCGAAAGCAAAATCCTAAAGGTGGGCTTCAAAAAGCCAGCTACAACTGATGCGACGAAGACTCGTAAAGCGGTAGGTCCTGGAGGTATTGCCAACGAGGTTGACCTCCCAGTCCCCTATGCTTCTGGATGGGTCACGCTACAATATGCTCGTACGGACGGCACAAAAAATGTATTCCGCCCAGCTGGTGTAGTCGCCCTCAAGCCTCAGGGTGTCCTACTGACGACGACCATCCGCAATAATAGCGAGCAAGATATGAAATACAAGGGGTTCACCTTGCGCTCGAACGCGCTACAGTTCGAGGGTGAGATTGACCTCTCTCGCGAAAAACTCCTTAGCTCTGACGGCATGACCCCCTCGGGCTTCAGCGTCCAGGACTACTTCATCAACACAGGGAATAAGTGGATCTCCAACGCTATGTGTAGTCGCGACTACACCCCCTTCTATGAGACGAGCTACATCTATGACGGCGACCGCCTCTGTAAGAAGGGTGGTGCACTCTCCGAGGACGTCATCGTGACTTGGGCTATGCCTGTCAAGGGGATCGAGACGGCGACCGACTACACCGAGCGCATCGGGAATACCTACCGCCCTGCTATTGGCTATGCCCAGACTCACATCTATGTCAATGGTGCAAAGGCCACTACTGGCGAAGAAATCACAGCTCCCAACTACACCATCGCCCCAGTCATGGGTACCGACAAGGCACTTAAGCTTGGGAAGGCCTACACGGTCAACTCGGAGTTCTACACGCAGCCTAAGCAGGCTCTGGGCTATGTACTCAAGGAATACTTCGGTGTCAACCCCACGAGATGGGTCGCTGACAACTCGAAGAACCTGGATATCCCTCTCGTATCGAATAAGAAGGTCACACAGTACGGCTTCCAGAATGGCTGCCCAACCAGCCCTAAGGGCTTCGTGCAGGTCCTCACACAGCCCTGGATGGAGCTGCTGAGCCTCTACACTCCCATGGAGTTCATTGACAACACGAATAACGACCGCTTCACCCACGACCCCAAGAATCAGGTAGGTCGCTATCGTGCACTCCAGTTCGAGCTCCCCTATGCGACGACCAATACTGACCCCACGACCTTCCGCTACCGCAACTTCGTCACGACCGATGCTATCGACTGGTGCAACACGGACCAGGGTGAAGGCCTCTCCTACGCCTACCGCTTGACCTACCGCGAGCCCAACTCGTTCGGGAACTCTAAGCGCAGCCCCTATCAGAGCCTCATGCGCTTCACGGCACGCCCCAACAAGGGCCCTGTCGGGTCAGACACTCAGGACAATCGCTACATCAAGTACATCGATATCGAGTCCGTCTATCTCGGGAAGTACTTCGTCGGGAACCTCTACGACACGCCTATCCCCACGGGTAAGTACGACGGAAGCAACCAGCTCCTCCGTGCTGCTGTCGACACCGAGCTCTGGGACGGCACGAAGTATCCAAGCATCCAGAAGGGCTACATCACCCCCGTACGCTCCCCTCTGCTGGTCTGTACAAGGACGTCACGGCAGCGGATGGTGCTGAGCTCAATGAGCCCATGCGTCGTAGCACCTTCGACACTGACCGAATTAACTTCCACTGGGGTATGACCACGGAGAAGGAGAACTACATCACCGACCTGCTCACCAAGGAAGTTAGCACCAACGTAAACGACAATGCAAAATTCGTAGATAAGTTCAACAAGACCTCTGACCTCTTCTACCGCCGTGGCTTCGCCTATGGCGGTATCAACGGGGATATCTTTACCTATGGTCATGGTGTGAAGGGACAGCCTGCACCAGGTGGTGGCACCTACGACTTCACGCAGAAGGCATGGAACCTCACCTACCAGGCACTGCGTCTCTTCTCTACCACCTATCAGGGTGCAGGAAATACGCCTCGTCACCTGACGACGAATGACCCAAACTAACGGGCATCAGTCGCCACACTGACACAAGAAAGGCTTCGCCCCAGATCCGTCTCGACGAGATGGATCTGGGGCGAAGCCTTTTGTATGCGGTAAAGAGAGCTAACCTCTTTAGTTAGGAGCGAAGAGATCGTTCAGCGCCTCTGCGATCGTGGGATGCGTGAATATCTGCGTGCGCAGAGCTTCCGCTGGGATCTGATGATCCATCGCCAGCTTCAGCAGGTTGATCAGCTCGTGCGCCTCGGGGCAGAAGAGCGTAGCACCGAGGATGAGGCCCGTCTCGGTATCGACGATAGCCTTCAGCAAGCCGTGCGTCTCGCCAAGGACCTTCGCCTTGGGGATAGCCACGGTCTGCAGTCGCTTGACTTCATAGGGGCGACCCGAAGAGGCTGCCATAGTCTCCGTCATCCCGACCTGTGCCAGCGCAGGTGTAGTGAAGACGCTGGTAGGCAGTAGCAGGCGGTCCTTCGTGGTGCGCTTCCCTTCGCCTAAGATCTGATCACGGACGATGCGGTAGTCATCCAGCGAAACATATGTGAACTGCGGACTGCCCGCCACATCGCCCATCGCCCAGATATTTGGAGTGGCACGTAGATACTCATCCGTCTGGATGAAGCCACGAGGTGTCAGCTGGACGCCAGCAGCCTCGAGATGCAGCGCCTCTACATTGGGGCGACGGCCAATAGCCACCAGGACAGCCTCTGCCGCATACTCACCCTGCGAGGTCACTACGGTGACGGCCTCTTCTCCTGGGACAAAGCGCTTCGTCTCGGCTTGGAGGACGACCTGGATACCTCGGTCGGCGAGCATCGCGAGCATTGCCTCTGCGACATCACGATCTTCACGAGCGAGGAAGGTATCCCCTTGCTCGAGGATCGTCACCTCAGTCCCGAAGGCCGCATACATACAGGCGAATTCCAGCGAGATATACCCCCCGCCTACGATGACCAGCCGTGCGGGGAGTGATTCGAGCTGTAGCAGACCCGTGCTATCATAGATACGCTTGTCGTCAGCGCCCTCAAGAGCCAAGGTCGCTGGACGCGCTCCGGTATTGATATAGATGCGCTCTGCCTCGATCTGACAAGCGCCGTCCTCTGTAGACACTTCGACTACAGTCGAAGAGAGGAAGCGTGCCGTACCCGTCAGGATCTCTACGCCAGGGATCGTAGCCAGCTTATTATAGTTCGCAGCTCTGAGGGCAGAGGTCAGCTGCTCACGGCGCTGCATCGCAGCCTGGAAGGCAGCAGACTTATCCGTAAGACGAGTGCTCTTCTCGCCCTCGACCAGCAGGAGCTTGGAGGGGATACAGCCAATGTTGATACAAGTACCGCCATACATCGCAGGGCTTTGCTCTACGAGGATCACGGACTCACCGTGCTTCGCCAGGTCAGCTGCCAAGGTCTTACCAGCCTTCCCGAAGCCGATGATCAGATGGGGGATGGATCGTGTTGTCATCTTCTAATGAGTTTATAAGTTGTTTGCTATACAACACTTCGGGATAGCAAATGGCTCATTTACGATGCAGTGTAGAGTAGCGCACGCCCAGCTCTCCGATATACCTCTCCGAAGAGATACACAAGCCCTTCGCCTCATCGCGCGTATTCCTCTTATCCAGCGGAGGGAAAAGTGTCCTTCTCGTGAAGAAAAAATCGCCTTCACGTAGTTGTATTCTTCTATCTATGCACGTAGTCTTAAAGACCAGGTACGTCAATCCAAATATCCACGTACGTAGATATTAGAGCCACGTACGTAGACCAAACTTATCTGTTAGTCGTCCACAACTTTTATCCCTGCGTAGAGCAACAACCTAATACAGGTCACTTCACAAAGCTATATAGCTTTCTTCGCCATCCTATATAGCTCCACCCGCGCACCCATATACCTATACATGGGATCATTCGGAGAGTTTATTGTACCTTTGCACCACGATCCGTGCGTCGTCTGACTGCTTCCGCACTCTGTGGCAAGCCCACTGGACGAAGAAGACGAGCTGACGACGGCGGTATTTTGTTTCACTATTTCCTCAAGTACAAGTATGTATTTAGATTCAGCTAAGAAGGCCGAGCTCTTCGAAAAGTATGGTAAGTCCGCTACGGACACGGGTAGCCCTGAAAGCCAGATTGCCCTCTTCACCTTCCGCATCGCCCACCTGACGGGTCACCTGCAGCAGAACAAGAAGGACTACAGCACTCAGCGCGCACTCAAGATGATCATCGGTAAGCGTCGTCGCATGCTCGACTACCTTCAGAAGATCGACATCGAGCGTTACCGTGCTATCATCAAGGAACTCGGTATCCGTCGCTAAGTGAAGACCTCGCTCCCTCGTGGAGCGAATCCCCTTCGAAAAGAAAAGCTCCGCCCCAGACCAGTCTCTACGACAGGGTCTGGGGCGGAGTCTTTATTGAGATTAATAAGGGGGAGGATGCCTCGCTACTGTGAGGGACTTACTCTCGTACGGGGGCTGCCCAGAGGAGCTTCTTACGGAGCGTGTCGGTGAAGGAGTAAGAGTCGAGATGCAGAAGGCAAAGGCTATTGACCGACTTACGGATGGTGATCTTCACGCCACAGGGTAGGATCTTCGTCTGACCATCCAGCACGATGAGGAAGGTATTGTTGCGCGCCGAGACAGTGAGCTCGATCGTCTCGTCCTCGGGGATGACCAAGGGGCGCATCGTCAGCGAGTGTGGTGCAATAGGCGTGATGAGCATCGCACGGACCTGCGGCATCATCAGTGGCCCGTAGGCGCTGAGCGAATAGGCGGTAGACCCCGAAGGCGTGGAGATCACAAGCCCATCACACTCGTAGCTGGCGAGCTCCGTATCAGCGAGGCGCGCGTGTAGCGTGATCATTGAGCCCGTCTCACGCTTGAGGAGCGCCACATCATTGAGCGCCTCACCATAGTGCGCACCATCGACCTCCACCGAGAGAAGCATACGGTGCTCCGTCGTATACGTACCATCAAAGAGTCGAGACAAGAGGGGGAGCGCCTCCTGGACACTGCGATCCGTGAGGAAGCCCAGTCGACCCATATTGAGTCCCAAGACGGGAGTGCCCTCAGCAAAGACCCTACGAGCGGCACGAAGCAGCGTACCATCTCCCCCCAAGCTAATGACGAAGTCCATATCCAGCGGGGTATAGTCTGCTGGTATATAACCCGCTATCGTGGGGTGCAGATCGAAGTCAGAGGCCAGCGTACGGTGGAAGCTACGGTCACACCACAAGCTCACATCAGGCCTATCAAGAAGGTGAAGGAGTTCGGTAAGATGAGCGGCATGAGCCGCAAGGTGCGAGGAGGCGATGAGCGCTATCTTATACATAGGGGTAGCTGAAGAAGCGTTAAGTTATTGTAGGTAGGTCAAATAAACTTAACTTTGTATTTCGGGGGTCTTGCCCCTGTCTACAAATGTATAAAAGTTCGACGTATGACTCAACTAAGCGTCAATGTAAATAAGATCGCTACCCTGCGCAATGCTCGTGGCGGCAATGTCCCCGACCTCATTCAGGTCGCGCTGGACTGTGAGCGCTTCGGGGCACAGGGTATCACCGTCCACCCACGCCCTGATGAGCGCCATATCCGCTATCAGGATGTGCGTGATCTCAAGCGAGTAGTCACCACTGAGTTCAACATCGAGGGGAACCCCATCCCCTCCTTCATGGATCTCGTCGAAGAGGTACGCCCCCATCAGGTGACCTTAGTGCCCGACGCCCCCGATGCTCTGACAAGTAATGCGGGCTGGGACGTAGCTCGTCACCGCGACTTCCTCAGCGAGATCCTCGGTCAGCTCCACGCTTGGGGCATACGCACCTCGATCTTTGTCGGCACGGATCTCAAGAACCTTGATGCAGCTGCTGCCCTTGGCACCGACCGTGTCGAGCTCTACACCGAGCCCTACGCCTCGGACTATCCTGCGGACCGCGCCAAGGCTGTAGCTCCCTTCGTCCAGGCAGCAGAGCACGCTCGCTCCCTCGGGCTGGCGCTCAATGCTGGGCACGACCTCAGCTTGGAGAACCTCCGCTTCTTCTCTGAGTCTATCCCCTTCCTCTCCGAGGTCTCCATCGGTCATGCACTCATCTCCGATGCCCTCTACCTCGGTCTCGAGGAGACCATCCGTCGCTACCGCGCTTGTCTCGCAGGTAAGTAGCACCATCCCATAGCAACCATCCTTTCACATTTATATCGACTACAATTCACGTGGATACAACCGCAACAGCCTCTCTGGCTCAGACTCTCGCTGACACGGCCCCTCAGGCCTCTCTCTCCATCCTCGACCTGGCTACCAAGGGTGGCTGGATCATGATCGTCCTGCTCGTACTCTCACTCCTGGCTCTCTACATCTTCGTATCGAAGTTCCTCCAGCTCCGTGCTGCAGGTCGTGAAGACAAGTACTTCGTAGAGCGCATCAAGGACTATGTCATCGAAGGCAAGACGCCCTCTGCTATCAAGCTCTGTGAGGACACCAATACCCCTTATGCCCGTATGATCCGCAAGGGTCTTACCCGTATCGGTCGCCCTATGTCTGACGTCCTCGTGATCGTCGAGAATGCAGGTAACATCGAGATCGGTCGCCTGGAGAAGGGCCTTCCTATCCTCGCTACCATCGCTGCCGGTGCTCCTATGATCGGCTTCCTCGGTACAGTCACCGGTATGGTACGTGCCTTCTTCGACATGGCTAACGCTGGCTCGGGCGGCGTCGACGTAGCACTCCTCTCGGGCGGTATCTACGAAGCCCTCGTGACCACTGTCGGTGGTCTTGTCGTCGGTATCGTGGCGCTCTTCGCTTACAACTACCTCGTCGCAGAGCTTGACAAGGTCGGAGGTAAGATGGAGACCAAGACGATGGAGTTCATGGACATGCTCAACGAGGTGCACTAAGCCCTGAGCTATAGCCCATCTCACCTTACCCACGAACGCATGGCACTCAAGCGTAAGACCAAAGTCGCAGACACCTTCAGCATGGCCTCGATGACGGACGTCATCTTCCTCCTGCTGATCTTCTTCCTGGTGACCAGCACGATCATCGTACCCAATACGATCAAGGTCACCCTCCCTACCTCCGCCCCTCAGTCAGCTCCCGAGACGCCCTCCGCACGCGTCACGCTGACTCCCGACCTGCATTATTATCTCTCGATCGACCGCGGCACCCCCACCGAACTTACCCGTGATCAGCTCAAAGAGCAGCTGGGTATCTTCGCCGCAGAGCACCCCGAAGCCTTCGTCTCCGTACAGGCCGATGAGACCGTGCCCTACAAGGAGGTCGTCGCCGTCATCAACGCTGCTGCTCAGGCCTCCCTCAAGGTCGTCCTGGCGACGCGTGCCGAGAGCGAGCCAGTCCAATAAGCCTCATGCCACAGACCGATCCCGCCGCCCCACGCCGTGGAGCCGTCGCCGCCCTGGTGACTGTGGCTTGCCACGTCCTCTTCCTCCTCCTACTCTGGGTCCTCAAGCTCAGCAGTGACCGCCCTGCCCCCAAGCCAACGGAGGTACTCATCGCGGTCAATGTGGGCAACGTGGCCTCTGCAGCAGGGGCCATCGAGCCTGGAGGTACACCCGACGTCACTGAGCCCGCTCCTAAGGTAGCCGCACCTCCAAAGGTCGCTACCCCTACTCCTCCCACGCCACCTGCGCCACAGCCCAAGGCGCAGCGCCCCACTCGTACGCAAGAGGCCAGCCAGCCCCTACAGACTCAGCAGCATGAGCAGAGTCTGCAGGTAGAGGCTACCCGACGCGCTGAGGCCGAGCGTCAAGCCAAAGCCAAGGCTGAGGCCGCACAGCGAGCTGCTGAAGCTCTCGCAGCCTCCCGTCGTGCCCAAAGCCAGCAGATAGGCAACTCCGTAGCGGGTGCCTTCGGCAAGCAGGCTGGGCAAGCTGGTAGCCAAGGTACAGCTGCCTCGGGCTCGGGCAATCAGGGGGATCCCAACGGAAGCCCCTCCAGCTATGCACTCTCTGGACGTAAGATCATCAGCAACGGCGGTGCTCTCGTCGCCCCACGCGTACAGCGTGCTGTCGAGGGCAACGTGCGTGTGCGCATCGTCGTCGATGGCAATGGCTCGGTGATCCGTGCTACCATCGCGCCAGGGACCAACATCGCTGATCCCTCCGTCCGTGCCGCTGCCCTTGAGGCGGCACGTAAGACGCGCTTCAATGCCGTGCCAGGCTCTGACGAGCAAGAAGGTAGCATCACCTACCACTTCAAGATCCGAGCCTAAGGCTGACTAACCTTTATACCAAGCTATTCATATGTCTAAGAACGTGTACGTCTTCCTTGCGGAAGGCTTTGAAGAAATCGAGGCCATCGGGACGGTTGACCTCCTGCGCCGTGCAGGCCTGCCCACGCACGTCGTGGCCGTCGGTCTGGAGCCCAACGTCACGGGGGCACATGGTATCGCCATCCATGCCGACCTCTCCATCAGCGAGGTCTACAATGATGACGTCCTCGCACTCGTCCTCCCTGGCGGACTCCCTGGTGTGACGAACCTCGACGCTTCACAGCGTCTGCACCAGCTCATCCGCGAGGCTAACCAAGAAGGCAAGCTCCTCTGCGCTATCTGCGCTGCGCCCTCCGTCTTCGGAGGTGCTGATATCCTCGAGGGGAAGGAAGCTATCGCCTACCCAGGCTTTGAGAAGAACCTCAAGGGTGCTAAGGTCTCCGAAGCTCCCGTCGTCAAGAGCGGGCACATCATCACGGCTAAGTCCGCAGGCTATACCTTCGACTTCGCTCTCGAGATCATCACGGCTCTCGCTGGAGAAGAGAAGGCAAAGGAAGTGGCTGCTGGTATCATCTACACGCGCCACTAAGTCGCCTCCTTACAGCAAAGCAAAGCGCTCCCCTACCTCACTCGGAGGTAGGGGAGCGCTTCTTTTTGTAGCAAACAGCTCGAGGCTATAGGGCATTCCTCTACTGCAGCCAGACTCCAGCTCCACGGCGAATCTTTATCCTCTGCGGTGGAGGAAGCATGAAGCAATACTGATATGCCTATATCTTGGTGCGTAGTCTTTAGAGCTACGCACGGAGATCATATAAGCCACGCACGTGGATGATAAATCTACGTGCGTGGATATAAGTCTATCCCTATTGGTGCGAAGGATAAACCCATAGTCCTCGGGAAGAATAGCTATTGAGAGTCAAGATAAATCCCGAGTAAGAGCGTGCCTCCTCCCACCATTGGTGCTGAGAGAAGCTACGTGCACGATGTCGCAGCTCTCGATACACCTTCGCTGAGGGCATAAAATAGGTAGACGCAGAGACCTACGAGAGATCCCTGCGCCTACTCACTAACAAACAAACCGCAGCTTGCCTATAAACTTAGGCCAACTGTAACCCAGAGAGAGGATTTCCCTCCAGAGTAGGTCGGTGCCATATACGTGGCATCGAGGGCTAAGGGCTTGAAGCGCAGGCCGAGCCCTGCACTCACGCCCTTCGCACCATTGGTATCATACTGATAGCCGGCACGCAGTGCTACGAGCTGGTGGTAGAGGTATTCCCCACCGAAGTGGATAGCACTTGATGCGGCATTCGAAGGAGCGAAGAAGTAGTCTACGCCTGCGCCGAGCGCCAGACGATGCTCACCGCTGATGCCGTAGCTGATCTCACCACCAGCACCCGCATAGGCGGGGGCATAGGTCGAGCTACTCTTGGCACTCTGCTTGTACTTCGCACCGAGGTTATCGACCTTCGCACCGAGGATGAAGTTCATCCCCGTAGCGGATGGCTCTTCGCTACTGCGGAGGAAGACGCCCCCACCGAAGACCATCGTCGAGGCGGCAGCCCCCTGGTCGGTGTAGACGTAGCTCCCCTTAGCGTAGGCTGAGAAGACGCCCATACGGATAGCGTAGCCGAGGTCGACGGTGTAGTCGAAGAGCTGGCGCATCTTCTTCTTAGCGTTCTCATTCTGGTCGATCGGCGTGTACTTCATGCCACCGAGATAGCGGAAGCCGCCGAAGAAGGCATGACGTCCGACGCAGATGCCGAGCGAAGCGTTGTAGAGGTTATTCGTGCCGTCGAAGCCCTCGACCTTGCCGAGGGTACGAAGACCACCACCAAGAGAGAGGACCGTCTCGCCGTAGAGGAGCGAGGTGGGGTTGGTGTAGAGATGAGATACATCGCTCTCACCATAGTGGTTCCCCCCGAGGGCTGCCGTCTGTGCGCTCTGAGCATACTCGAGGATAGGCAGGGCACGTGTCCCCTTGATCTTCTGGGCCTGCAGCGTGGAGGTAGCGCAGAGCCCCGCTGCGAGCAGCAGGATAGATGCTTTGGTATTCATGGGTAGGATGCGTTATTTCTTGACAAAAGCCTTAGTGTAGCTACCCTGAGCGGACTGCACACGGAGCGTGTAGGCGCCTGGGGCGAGGTTCTTGACGAGGAGCTTTACCTTACCGATCCCAGCGACGGTGTAGTCACGGTCAAGAGCCTTGACACCGGAGAGGGAGTAGATCTGGATGTTGGTGCGCTGGATAGCGGGATTCAGCACGATGTTCAGCTCCGTCGTAGCGGGGATAGGATAGACTGAGTAGACGGGCTCAGAGGCATCCTTGACGACACGTACAGGGATAGACGTCTGCACGGGCGTGCTGATACCATCGGAGGCCTCTACCTGGACCTGAGTCGTACCCGTCTTCAGGCCACGGATCGTGAGCTTGCCATCTTCAGCGATAGTGACCGAAGCGATAGAGCCATCAGCGACGCTGGCCTTGTAGGTAATGGTCACGCCATCACTCTTCTCGAGGGAAGGTGCTACCTCTACCATCGTGGACTGGCCCATCCCGACGACGTGGTTGCCGAGGGAGGCGATGAAGGCAGGAGCCTTATAGGTGTAGACTTCGAAGGGGATCGTGAGCTCGGTCTTTGCCCCGAGGACGTCGGTAGCGGTGACCTTGATCTCGTGATTGCCGACGGGAGCTACAGCACGCAGCGAGAAGATGACCTTATCACCGCTGACCTGATAGCTCACCCCACGGGTCTCACCAGCGACATTGATGCTGACCTTCTGCTGGTCGGGATCGGAGAAGGTGACGGAGAAGGTTTCCTTCGTGAGAGCAGAGACGCGGATCTTCTTGTCGGTAGAGAGCGTCAGCACAGGAGGATTATTCTTCTTCGTCTTGAACTGACCCATCGTCAGACCCGACTTGAGGCCCCAGCGGTCGATAGCTTCGATAGCGATATGGTAGGTGGTATTCTCCGTCAGAGCACTCAGCGGGAGGAACATCTTCGTGCCAGCAGTATAGCCCGTAGCATTGATCTTGGCATAGTGGACATCCTTAGCGTTAGCATCGGTGATCTCCTTTTCGGAGAGATAGACGTTGTATTCGACAGGCGTACCATCATCTTCGTCGCTGACAGCAGCCCAGGAGATGTTGGCCGTGACGAAGGAGACTTCGTCGACATTAATCTGAGAGACCTTAGCAGGAGCCTTACCCTTATTTTCAGCGAAGACAGCGGAAGCATCGATGTAGCCACGACCCATACGACCTGGGAAGCCCGTGAGTGCGTCGATATTCTGAGCCTTCAGAGCACCGAGCAGACGCTGCTGACACTCAACGTTCGTGAAGCCCTGGCGACCGAAGTGCGAGACGATAAGGGCGGCGATACCGGATACGTGAGGACAAGCCATCGAGGTACCCTGCATGTAGCCGTAGTCCTTACCCGTGATCTTCTTAGAGAGCGTACTGAGGACTTCGCCCTGAGGATAGTGAGTATCACCACCAGGAGCCGTGATATCGACCCAGTCCCCACGGTTGGAGTAGTAAGCAGACTTCCAGTCTGGAGCCATCGAGGCAACAGCCACTACAGGAGCATAAGCCCCTGGGAAGGAACGATAGTCCAGCCCGTCGTTACCCGCAGCGAAGATGACTACCCCACCCTTCATAGGCGAGTTGGGCAGCTGATTCCCATCCTTGTCACAGCCAGCATACTTGATGAAGTAGTCAATAGCAGCCTTCTGGCTCTGAGGGATAGCGGTGATGTTGGCCTTGTAGATATAGCCCCAAGAGTTCTGGCTGATGACAGCACCGTTATTGGCACTGTAGACGATAGCGTTGGCGCTATTACCGCCTTCACGTTCGCCCCCGAAGATCTGACAGCTCATCAGGCGAGCTCCAGAGCCTTCGGTACCATCCCCCCCAGCGATACCAGCGACGCCGATACCATTGTTGTTGCGGGCTGCGACCGTACCTGCGACGTGCGTACCGTGGGACTCATCGTCGGGGTAGATCTTACCATTGTTGTGGATGAAGTTGAAGCCGTTGATATCGTCGATGAAGCCGTTGCCATCATCGTCGACACCTTCCTGACCATTGAGCTCCTTCTGGTTGACGTAGAGGTTATCCTTGAGGTCGGGATGGGTGATATCGATACCACCGTCGGTGATAGCGACGATGACGTTAGGCTTACCCGTTTCCGTTTTCCAAGCCTTGAAGAGGCCGATATCAGCACCAGCGACGCTGCGTGAGAAGCGACCCGTATTGTTGTAGTGCCATTGGTCGCCGAGCATAGGGTCATCGAAGGGAGCTGCAGGAGCATCGCTTCTACGAGGAGCATCGACAGCTACAGCCTTGCCCGTAGGACGAGCGATCTCGTAGACGGGCTCGGTGTATTCGATCTCGGGCGTAGTGGAGAGTGTCTGCATAGCAGCCTGGAGGTCCTGCTGCTTATTGAATCGGACGACGTACCAGAGATCCAGACCTTCGCGGCGCATACGCTCCTCGAAGCGTGGGTCGATGGGGAAGAGGGGCTCGAGGGATTCGGTGCCGATGCTACGCAGGGACTGAGCCATCTGCGAAGGCAAAGAACTCATCGAAGCGCCATTAGCATCGAAGGCACGAAGGCTGCTCTTGGCCGAGCGCTGGATGCGGAAATAGAGGACCCCAGCCTCTGCCCCCTGGGTGGACAGGAAGGCACGAGCGGGTGTAGTGGGGCTACCGGTCTCAGAGGCCTGAGGCTCTCTCTGAGGTGTCACTTCATCGAAATCCCGCTGACAGGAGGTGACGGCCAGTGCCGAGAGAAGTGACAGGGTCAGTATAGATCGTTTCATTGTCGTAGTCTTATATGTGTGTTTAGACTAAGGCGCCTGTCGCTGGAAGGGACTTCACCACGAGGGGCGCAGGAGGGAAGATCGTTGGGCGGGCATCCCGAGGTTAGTGGGGCGGGTATGCGAGCCAGAGGGAAGGTGGAGATGGAGTATTTGCTTGTCTTCATCCCCATCAGCCTATGGGAGGGGGGCTAACCCCTCCCATAGGCTGCGAGATGCGGGTCATGGGAGGCGGTGGGCTGGAGGTGAGTCACCCACCGTGAGATGCACGATCGGGCGATGCATCTTGCTGTGGTGTCCTTAGTGGTGGTAGTGATGTATGTGCTGTGCGACTCTTGTAGTGTGTATGGAGATTATAGTGAAGATTGATCGGATGGCATGGGGCTACTTCTTGCGACGAGAGAGATGGCGCTCCAGCGAGCTACGGATAGCCGAAGCATCAGCCGAAGGCTTGTCATAGTAGCACTGGATCTCAAGGATCGACTTCCCGCCCTCCTTCACAGGTGTGAAGATATAGGCCTTACCTGTCTTCTTGTTGAAGAAGGCTTCATTCCCGCCAGGGAACGTACCATAGAAGGGGAAGCCCGCAGCAGCCATAAATTGCATGACTTCACGCGTCAGGTGGAGCTTACCGACGGGGTCACGCCAGAAGGCTAGACTCAGATCAGCATACGCGGCCTGCAGCCCTTGGACATGATTGATATAGGGGTCACCCTCGGGGATCTCTGCATCTGCTGTCGTGTAGAAGTAGCCACGGAGCAGCTCGGCCTCGCGATCTCCCGTAGTAGACTCAGGGATGAAGCGGTCGTATCCAGGCTCACTGATCTTCGTATCTAAGCTGCTCTTCCAAGTCTTCTCCTGAGCACGCACCTCATCCTGCGAGGCTCCAAGCTTGCCTAAGGGGCGACTGCCGAGGAAGGTATCTTGATGATGCATCGGGAGCTTAGTGAAGGTGGGATAAGCCTTATCCTGGATAGCCAGATAGACTGTGCGAATGGAAGCATCATCTGTCCCGAAGACGACGGAGAGGAGTGCAGGGAAGTCCTTCTTCGTATAGACAATCACCTTGCCTGCCTTCTCTTCATGATCGCGAGTGAAGCCATACTCGAGGAGGAAGGCTTCGAAGTCGGGATTGTCCTTGACCAGCGAGATATCGGTACATTGCGTACGAGTAGCATAGTAGACCTCGTCGTTGTCCTGGCTGTACTGGTACTCAATGTAAGGAATGAGCTTGCTACGGGTCATGAAGCAATAGGAGGCATTGCTCGAGAATCCATCGGGGACGCGCACCATGATATGCCCTCGACCCTGCTCATACTGCATCACCTCGCCAAGACGTGCTGGGAAGGTGAGCAGAGGCAAGACATAGGGCAGTGAACCCTCCTGATCTACTGCGAGCTCTTGGACGCTATTGCCGCTGGCGATAGTCACCTTGGTCGTGCGGCGAAGCTTCTCCGTCGTAGGCTTTGCCACGAGGGTGAAGCCGTCACGACTCTGTGACTCGACCGTCAGCCAGTCTGTGCCAGGGGCCAGATCGACACGTAGGTCAGCTGCATTCGTCTTAAGGCTCACCGTCTTACGCCCCCCTTCACGGAAGAAGGAGATCTGCATGGTCTCGGGCTGAAGCAGAATATCAGCAGCACTTTGGCGAACGGAGATACGACGCTGGGTACCACCAGCATTGACGATGACAGCACCTGTGCGCTCACGGCCCATCTCGTTAGCCTCGGCCTTCACATGGAGGGTGTTGCCCTCTTGACGAAGGGTAATCCAGGAGGCCTCTTGCGGGGAGAAGGCCATCCAAGCATCACGATTCGTCGAGATAGTCACGGTCTGTTCGCTGGCTTCTTTAGCAAAAGCTAAGCTCTCTGTGGAGAGATCAAGGGTAGCCTCCTCCACATCGCTCTGCCCTTGGCAGGAGGGGAGGAGCAAGAGGAGCGCGAGGGCACCAAGTAGGTTCAGTAGATGCTTCATATCAGAAATAGATAGTGGGAAGAGTGCTGGCGGGAGGTGCCCGCCAGCACGTGTGAATGTGTGTTAGCGGCGGGACTGGAGGCGGCGCGTCTTCTGCAGATGACGGCTGATGGTCTCTACGATGCGAGCACGGCGCTCGAGGAGGTTTTCCTTCTTAGCAGCCTTCAGGCGGGGAGCAGAGCCAGCACCACCAGGCAGCTCGACGAGGAAGGTCTGGATCTCAAGGACGGGCTTACCATCCAGCTGAGCAGGGTGCAGGATGTAAGCAGCCTTCTCCGTAGCATTGTAGTAGGCGACGAAGCCACCATTGAGCGTGCGGAGGTAGGTATAGCCATTATCCTTGAGGAGCTGCTCCATCTCCCTCGTCACATAGGACTTGCCGAGAGGGTCGGTCCAGAAGCCGAGCGTGACGTCGGCGAAGATGGCCTGCGTCGTAAAGACTTCGCCTACGAAGGGATCATCAGCAGGGATGTCTTCGCTGGGCTGGAGGTAGAAGTAGCCACGGTGAGACTCTCCTTCGAGCGAACCCTTAGCGATGAAGCGCTGGTAGTCTTCGCGATTAGCGCGGGGGTCCTTCACATCAAGTTCGCCCTTCCATTCGACTTCCTTCTTAGCGACATCATCTCGCTTGTAGCCGTGGATATCACGGCCGCGGTCACAGTTCAGAGCCAGCAGCTGCTTCATAGGCAGGTGGTCGAAGGTCTTGTAAGCCTTAGGCTGACGGGGCATATAGACCGTCTCAAGGAGCGCTTCGCCCGAGGAGTCGAAGGCTACATTGAGGTTGTAGGGAAGGGTGCTATGTACATAGACGTCTTGACCTGCATTGCTCAGTGCGTCGGACTTCTGATAGCCACGGCCCTGCAGGTAGGCGACGAAGGTAGGATTGCCCTTCACCGCCTTGTCATCGAGACAGAGCTGGATCGTAGCCTGGAAGCCCTTGCTACGCTCGTGCTCGAACTCATACTCGATCAGAGGGAAGAGCTTGCTCTGCGTAGCATAGCGGAAGACGACGGCGCTACCACGGGTGAAGCTACGCGTCAGCTCGCTCAGACGGCCACGCTCGAAGCGGATGACATCCTTGAGACCTGCGGGGAACTGCTGCAGAGGCAGGACGTACTGGTTGGCACCATCCTGAGTGACTTCGATCTCCTTGAGCTGGGCACCAGCCGTGATGACGACCTTCACCGAGCGGGGCGCATCGCTTTCGTTGCGCTCAGCGGCGAGGGTAAAGCTTGACTTCGTCACTTCGGCAAGCTTGAGCCAAGAGGCTTCGGCTCCGATCTCCACCTTAGCAGTGGTATTGCTCTCGAAGACAACCTTCTTTGTCCCTCCTTCGATGGGGAAGACAAGGCGCTCAAGGTCGGTGGCGAGGATGACGTCGCCAGAGGCCTGACGGACGGTGATGCGCTTCTGCAGGCCACCGGCATTGACGATGACCGAGCCGACGCGGTCGTTGCCCAGGTCATTAGCCTCAGCACGGACCTTCAGAGTATTACCCTCCTGTGTGAGGCTTAGCCAGGTGGCTTCCTGTGGGGAGAGGGCGGACCAACTTTCCTTGTTCGTCGAGACGGTGAGGGTCTGCTCTGAAGCCTCCTTAGCGAAGGTCAGTGTCTCGGTGGAGAGATCCAGGGTGGCCTCCTCTACGTCGCTCTGTGGGCTACAGGCGGGGAGCAGGGCGAGGAGGGCGGAAAGACCCAAGATACGGCTGATTGTCTTTCTCATCTTGTTTGTTGTTAGTTAGTGGATATAAGCTTGGTGCACTCAGCGTATGGTGCGCTGAGAGAGGGCATCCAGACGGCGGAGGAAGGCGGCACGCTTCTTCTGGGAGGTGCGGTGGTTCATAAACTCCTGGACAGAATTTGCCCCATCATCGATCTCGGTGTAGTAAGCCTGGACGTCGAGGACGCGCTGCTCCTGATAGAAGAAGATACGTATGGTGTAGGCTAAGTTCTTCGCACGATTAGCGAAGGCATAGCTGGCATTCTGCGTCTGGCCCATATACTCGTAGCCAGCGGAGGTGAAGAGCTTCATCACCTCATCGGTGAGGTGATAGTGCCCGTCGATCTCATCGTACCACAGAGCACGCTCGAGCTGGGGGTAGTAGCCCAAGACGCTATTCACGACACCCAGATAGGGGTCATCCATCTGCGTCGGGGTGATGATGTAGAAGTAACCGCGGATGATCTCATCTTGGAAGGAGTGCTTGGGCTTGAAGAGGTCGTAGAAGTCGGGGGTATTCTCAATGCGTTCGCTCCCCTCGGTCTGCTCGAAGGCACGTACATCCTCCTGCTTCTTGCCCTTGATATCCAGCTCACGGCTCCCGAGGAACTCGATCTGGCGCTTCAGAGGCATCTCGCTGAAGGTGGGGAAAGGCTTCGTCTGCGTGGGGTTGTAGACGAACTGCACCTTCGCCCCTCCTGTGAAGATCGTCACGAGGAGCTGCAGAGGGAGCTTCGGATTCTCATACAGCGTGTAGACGAGGTCGGGCGAAGAGCTCTGCTTGACAAAGCCATAGGCAGCTACGGCTTCGTCAAAGTCCTTGTTCCCCTTGACGAGGTCCTTATCCGTATAGATGAGGGTAGCGATAGAGAAGCCAGGGCTATTCGTCGCGCTGAACTGGTACTCGATGAGTGGCACGACCTTGCTCTTGGTGAGGAAGCGGAAGCTGGGGTACTGCTCCTTCGTCTCCTCTCGGGAGTAGAGGAGCGTATTGCCTCGCTCATGCTCGTAGCGAACGATATCATAGAGGCGTGAGGGGAAGGTCAGCATGGGGAAGATGTAGGGAGTGAGTCCCAGCTGGGTGACCTCCAGCTCACGGACGACCGTCCCTGCGGTGAGGGTGATCTTAGCCGTGCGATTGTGCTTGTCAGCATTGGCCTCTGCGACGAGAGTGAACGTCTTAGCCGTGCGCTTATCGACACGAAGCCAACCAGCACCCTCGGCCAGCTCGATAGTGAGGGCATCGCTATTGCACTCGAAGCTGACCTCTCTTGACCCGCCCTCAGCTTGGAGCACGACCGACTTAGGAGCCTCCAGGAGGACGTCGGCCGCCGTCTGATGCACGGTGACGCGACGCTGCAGGCCTCCTGCTTGGACGAGGACAGCACCCGTACGCTCCTGCCCAGAGGTATTCGCTTGCGCTCCGACATAGAGGGTATTGCCCTCCTGTCGTAGGGTGATCCACGTAGCCTCCTGCGGTGAGAAGGCTGACCAGCTGGACTGGTTCGTCGTGATGGTGAGGGTCTGCGCCGTGCCCTCACGTGGGAGCGTCAGAGCAGTGGCAGAGAGTTCGAGGGTAGCTTCCTCCACATCGCTCTGAGGGCGACAGGAGGAGCAAAGGAGGCTGAGTAGGAATACGCTCAAGATCCCAAGAAGGGTAAAGTGGAAGCGTCTCATGGGGGTAAAATTGCGTGTGGTGTGTGGAAGGTGTGAAAGGAAGAAAAGTAGCTGTTCGTTATAAGCAGTCTGATTTGATATGGAGAGGAAAAGCTGGAGGCGGGGCGAGATCTCCCCGCCTCCAGCGGGAGTTTATCTATAGAGGTTGAGTAAGATACTTAGTCCTTGTGGTAGTAGACATCTGTGACGAGCTGGCTCAGTCGGCGCAGATCCTCACGACGCTGCTTGACCGAGGCTCGATAGTCGAGCTGGGAAGCGAGGGAGGCATTGGCACTCTTGACCTTAGCGTAGATCGACTGGACTTGCAGTACCTGGGTCGCCCCATCATCTACTGCGCGCAAGACATACACCTGGAGCCGCTCCTTATTATAGAAGGCGTAGTCGCCATTCTTTAGCTTCCCGAGGTAGGGATAGCCTACCCCTGCAAAGAATGAACGCACTTCATTGGTCAGATAGTGCTTCCCGGTGATCTTATCCTGCCAGTAACCCATAGTGATGGGGAAGAAGGCATTGACCCCGACGCAGACATCAATGTAGGGATCATTCTCTGCGATCCCCTTGTCAGGGTTAGCCACGACGAAGAGATAGGCACGGACATCCTCGCCATCGAAAGACTTCTTCACCTGATAGACATCAGCTGAGGGATCACCGACATCGAAGTATTCGCTACCCAGAGCTTCTTCATCCTTGCGGATCTCAGCACGCTTCTTACCGGCCTTATTCAGCTCACGATTGCCCATATAGGCGGTCATGCGCGTCATAGGCAGCGTGGTGAAGGTCTTGTAAGCCTGAGGCTGCTGGGGCTGGTAGGTGAACTCCAGCTTCACGCCATCGGAGAAGTAGTACGTCTGTAGGCTGACGGGGATCGTCGTGCTCGTGTAGACGGCCATCTGATCGGTGCTCTTGCTGAGCGTGAAGCCGTGGTCCTTGAGGTAGGCTTCGAGGGCGGGGATATCCTCCTTGGGATTGAAGCCGAAGAAGAGGGTCTCGGCCGACATGAAGCCGGGGCTGAGAGGGACGTTGAACGTGTACTGGATGAAGGGCACGGTCTTATCCTTGGTGAGGAAGCGGTAGACAGAGGGTTCATCTTCGCCACCATTGACAGACTCGAGGAGGATGTGGCCTCTGCCCTGCTCGTAGCGGATGACCTGATAGAGGTCAGCGGGGAACTCCAAGAGGGGCAGGAGTGTCGAGGGAAGACCTTCCTGCACGACCTCAATTTCCTGGATGCTATTGCCACGGATGACGTTCACCTTAGCAGTGCGGCGTAGCTTCGTAGCGTTGGCCTTTGCGATGAGGGTGAAGCCCTTGGCACTTACAGCTGAGATGCTCAGCCAATCCGTGGGGACAGCGAGCTCAGCCTTAGCATCCGCCGAAGCCTCAGCGAAGGTAATGAGATGAGAGCCTCCTTCGAGGCCGAAGGTCACCGCTTGCTCCAGCGTGAGGCTTGCCTCACCAGCTGACTGACGGATGGCGATGCGACGCTGCACACCTCCGGCATTGACGATGACCGACGTTGTGCGCTCTTCGCTGCGAGGGTTGGCAGGGACGCTCACACGGAAGGTACTCCCCTCTTCCTTGAGCTTGACCCAAGCGTCTTCTTGTGGGGAGAAGGCGCTCCAGTTCTCGCGGTTGGTAGTGATCGTGACGACCTGTTCACCGCCATCCTTAGTGAAGCGGAGGGTGGAGGGAGACAGCTCGAGGGTAGCCTCCTCGACGTCGCTATCAGGCTTACAGCTGGTAGGGAGGAGGAAGACGAGCGCCAGAAGCGCTAATAAGTAGGTAGATATGGACCTCATGGTGGGTACAGAGTAGGAGGACATTGGCCTCTCCGCTTCGACGACGAGCGTGTGTGCTAAGAGCATCGCCTGCGGGTGGCAGAAATGGGTAGGAACGGATATAAGCGTGCGGTCTACAAGGTAGCGCAGCTGGGGTTTGTCTGGTGTAGAATGCCTGCAGATCCCACGGAGCGAAGTGCTCTACGGGCAGAGACATAAGAAAGCGATAGGGAGGACGAGCAGCAGACGAGCTATGAAGAGGGTACTGTGGTGGTAGCTCCGTGCGTCGTAGGCGTGTGGTGTGAGGTGTGTCGATGTGTGTGGCCGAGAGGTGAGCGGCTTGTGTGGAAGGAAACAGGGCTTCCAAGGCTCTATCTACGCGGAGGGAGGCCGCCCCAAGCCGACGTAGTTGAAGGGGATTCTTCGTGAGCCTCAGCAGCCCAGGGGCATATCTGAGGTTAATGATTCGATCATGAGTGTTCTGTATTTGCAGAGGCTTTGTGCCCCAACCATGGGTCAAAGTTAGAGATTTGTTTCGGTAAATCCAATACTAATGAGCATAAAGTTAGCCTTACACATTGCAGCCGTATACCACACTTTCTCTGGGGTAAATTCTCATCACAGATACCACCTCCATCCCGACATCATACACCACACATTCCAAGCCACTTATCACATCACGAGAAGCATCCTATAGAGGAGCCCAAATCCAACCTATATTGGTCAGCTCACAGACCTATATAGAGACTGTCACCGCGAGTCCTGACCTCTATTTAGAGTGCTAAGGCATCGTGCACCCAGCTGCCCGATAGGCCTCTCCGAAGAGATCAGGCAAGCCCTTCGCCTTAGCGCGAGTATTCCTCTTATCCAGCGGAAAGAAAAGTGTCCTTCTCGTGAATAAAAAAGCGCCTTCACGTAGTGCTATTCTTCTATCTACGCACGGAGTCTTAAAGACCAGGCACGTAAATCCAAACATCCACGTACGTAGATATTAGAGCCACGTACGTAGTCCAAACTTACCTGCCACTCGTCCATAACTTTTATCCCTACGCGGAGCAATAACCTGATATAGCTCTGCACTCGTACTTATTATAGGTCAGCCCACCACTCCATATAGGTTCGCACTACCCCACTCGTGAAGAAACAGAAATAGGGCGCCCAGGCCGAAGCCCGAACGCCCTATCCGTGTGGTGCGGTACACGGGAAGATTAGTGCCCGAAGATAGCCTTCAGCTGAGCAGCGAAGGCACGATCCTCAGCCTGCTGAGCACGCAGGGCGCGCAGATAGCTGGGATAGTCGGAGAGGGTAGCCACTGAGAGGGTAGCGGACTTGTTACCACGGTCAGCGTAGGTGGCTTGGATCTCGAGGATGTAGCGGCCTTGGTAGGTCTGCTTAGGTACGGTGAAGATGAAGGCGAGCTTCTTCTCCTTGTTGTAGTAAGCCTTACTATAGCCGTCGAGGTTCTGCAGGAAGGTATAGCCGTTGTCTTCGAGGAGCTTGATGACTTCATTGGAGAGGTGGAAGTCGCCAGCGTAGTCACGCCAGAAGGCCAGCTCGGTATTGTGGTAGATGGTCTGGATCCCCTTGACAGCATCCACGTATGGATCATCTTCGGGGATCTTCTTGTACTTGTCAGGGACGATATAGAAGTACCCACGAGCGAACTCACCGTCGAAGGCCTTCGTCACCATGAAGCGGTCGTAGTACTTACGATCGTGTGGCTCAGCCCATTCAGAGCCCCATTCAGCTTCCTGCTTGCGGATCTCAGCGCGCTTGGCCTTCATGATACCCAGCTCACGGCTGCTGAGGAGCTTGAGCTGCTCGGCCAGAGGCATGACGTCGAAGGTCTTGTAGGACTTGCGCTGCGTGGGGCGATAGGTCGTGGTGATGACAGCACCCTTAGGCTGGATCGTCACCTCGATCTGGAGCTGGAGGCTTTCGCTGGTGTAGGTCGTGGTCTTACCGTCCTTAGAGATCGTAGGAGCATCGAAGCCCTGTTCCTTGACAAAGGCCATGAACTCAGGATTGTCCTTGACGAGCGTGCTGTCGGCACAGATAGACATAGCAGACTTGAAGCCAGGAGCACTGGGGTCAGTGAACTCATACTGGATGAAGGGCATCGCTTCACTGCGCGTAGCCACGCGGTAAGAGGTCGTATTGAAGAGGCCGTCAGGGAGCTGGATAAGCGCGTTACCACGAGCCATTTCTTCGCTCATCACGGTAGCCAGCGAAGCGGGGAACTTCAGGATAGGCAGGACGTACTGTACAGAGCCTTCCTGGATAGCTTCGATTTCGGTGAGGGTCGTACCGACGGTCAGGAGGACCTTCACACGGCGACGATACTTCTCGGGGCTTTCCTTCGCAGTGAGGACGATGCTGCCATCAGCGACGCGGTCGATGGTGAGCCAGTCTGCTGGGGTAGCCAGCTCGGCCTTGACGGCACCGCCATTGCTCGAGAAGGTGACCTTCTTCGTGGCACCAGCCTTGGGGAAGAGTACGGAGGTATCCGTCATCTCGATGAGGCCGTCAGCTGCACTCTGTGTGACAGCGACACGGCGCTGTGCACCACCAGCATTGACGATGATCGAAGCGGAGCGATCGACACCACGATCATTGGCGCTGGCCTTGACCTTGAGCGCATTGCCCTCCTGTGTGAGGGTGAGCCAAGATTCCTGGGTGGTGAAGGCAGTCCACGTGTCCTTGTTCGTCTTGACGGTGAGCGTCTGTTCGCCACCATCTTTAGTGAAGGTCATGAGCTGCGTGGAGACATCGATGGTAGCTTCCTCGACGTCACTTTCGTTCTTACAGGCTGGCAATAGGAGGAGCAGGCCCAAGCAGCCAATGAGGTACTTGAGATACGATTTCATAATGTGTCTTTGTGTGTGGGGATGGTGAACCCAAGGCGAGGCGGCAAGGTAGGGCCGATCTCACCTGAGGGGAGTGTGTAATGTGTGCGTCTGGTGACGGAGTCATACGCCCCAAGGAGGCAGGGTGCCCGGAGCATATCCTGGGCACCCTATCCTCTTAGAGGGGAGTGATCGCAGCCTTAGCGGAAGCGAGGCGTATCGAGGATACGACGTTCGATGCGGCGGAGCGAAGCTTCGTAAGCCTTCTGAGCACGTACACTGCGTTCGTAGCTGGAGAGCGTAGCGATCGAATTGCCACCTTCTACCTTTTCATAGAAGGACTGCATTTCGATGATGGGCTTACCCTTGTCGTAAGCGACACGCATGACGTAGACTTGCATCTTTTCCTTGTTGTAGAAGGCCTGATAACCCTTGCTACCGACAGCACGGAGGAAGGGGAATCCAGCTTCCTTGAAGAGAGCCTGTACTTCCTTCGTCAGAGCGAAGCGACCAAGAGCATCTTGCCAGAAGGCCAGACCGATGTTAGAGTAGACGGCCTGAGTACCATGCATGAAGTCAATGTAGGGGTCGTTTTCTTCGATCTTATCATCCTTAGAAGGACGGATGTAGAAGTAACCACGATAGATTTCTTCTTCGAAGGCACTGCTACCCGTAGTGAAGCGGTCATAGTTTTCCTGCGTGATGGATTCATCTCGCTTGGAGCCCCAGGTTTCTTCCTGCTTACGGATATCTTCCTTCTTCTTGCCCTTGTTGATCTTGAGATCACGGTCACTCATTAGCTCAGTCTGATGCGTCATAGGCAGGATCTTGAAGGTCGTGTAGTCCTTATCCTGCTTAGGAGCATAGGTCGTCGTGATCATAGCACCACCCGACTGGATGGCTACTTGGACCTGCAGCTGCTTGGCATCATCACGATAGGTCACGGTCTTACCATCCTTACCTACGGTCTTGTCGCCGAAGCCATTTTCCTTAAGGAAGTTATCGAAGTCCACATTGTCCTTGACGAGATCTACATCGTAGCAGATAGATACGGCAGAGGAGAAGCCAGGAGTGCTTTCGTTACGGAATTCGTACTGTACGAAGGACATGATCTTACTCTGCGTAGCGAAGCGATAGAGCGTCGTGTTGAAGAGCCCGTCAGGGAGCTTGATCAGTTCGTTACCACGGCTCTTTTCGTAGCGGATGACTTCGGGAAGAGAAGCGGGGAACTTCAGGTAGGGAAGTACGTAGTACATGATCCCTTCTTGAGTGACTTCGATTTCCTTGATGACGGTACCTACGGTGAGGTTGACCTTGACGCTACGCTTGACCTTCTCCTTGCTTTCCTTAGCGGTGAGGACGATAGCCGTAGGAGTAACCTTGTCGATCGTCAGCCAGTCGACAGTCGAAGCGAGCTCAGCCTTGACGGCCCCACCGTTGCTGGAGATAGCGAGCTTCTTCGTTTCCCCTGCGGCAGGGAAGACGAGCGAAGTAGGGTCAGCATCGAGGATGATGTCAGCAGCGCTCTGCTTGATATCTACGACGCGCTGCATGCCGCCAGCGTTGACTACTACGGAAGCAGCACGATCCATGCCGCGATCATTGGCCGTAGCCTTGACCTTGAGGGTATTCCCCTGCTGCTCTACGGTGAGCCAAGAGCGTTCGGTGGTGAAGGCTGACCAGCTGTCCTTGTTGGTCGAGACGGTAAGCGTCTGCTCGCCGCCATCCTTGGTGAAGGTCACACTCTGGGCCGAGAGATCAAGGGTAGCTTCTTCGACATCACTCTCCCCCTTACATGCGGGGAGAAGGAAGAGAAGCGCCAAGCAGCCCAAGAGATACTTGATATGGAGTCTCATAATTGTAGTTGCGTTAATGTGGTGTCAAGAGGGTACACGAGGTGCCCTCTGGGAATGTGCGTAATGATAGGACTGCATCCCTGAGGCACCTCGGAAGGGGACTCTGGGAGCGTATGAGACGGTATGGTGGGGAACAAAGGCTTGATATGTGAGTGTGTGCGACCCTTAGCGAGGATCGGGAGGAGCCTTTGCGTGTGCGTGGTGGTGTCCGCCGAAGCGGGGGAAGGGGTATGTGGCCGAGTGAGCGTCTGTCGGGTGTATCGGGGAAGTAAGAGGACTGCTCGAGCTCTAAATTGCGCCGTGGGAGGCCAACCCAATGAGGGGCGTAGGTGGGATTACCGAGAGCTCCAGGAGCCCAGAGAGTTGTCGTGGGAGGTTTGTTTGTTCATATTGCGTTTGCTATAGATCGGAAGCATAGAGCCCCGAGATCATGTACCAAAGGTAGAGAATAGTTTTGTGAATAACAAGCAAGCCCACAACGGCCCGATATTCCACCACACCTTCCCCTCATATTAGCTCACAGAGGCGCAAGGAGAGGCACACTCCCACTACCCTATTAAATAGGCTCGCCCCGACAAGCAGTACTTGTCGGGGCGAGCCTATGATTTAGAGGTCTAAGACCGAAAGCTTAGAGGTTCACAGAGCGAACGACCAGCGTCGTCCTCACACCACTGACAGCGATTCCATTGGCCGCTATGAGCTCGACACCAAGCGTCACGGTACCAGCAGCCTTATCATAGCGAGCCGAGTTGATAGCAAAGCGTGCATCCTCGAGGTAGATATCACGGGTATCATGCCCGCCAGAGAGCACACCTTCCAAGTTATCACCATCCCACTGCAGTTCACCTCCGTAGGTATTCTGAATGCCTGGGCTGGCGAGCTTGATCCAATAATTGGGATTATTCTGCACCAACTGCAGGACGACAGCATCCGTGATCGCCTTACTCTTCTGAATCTTCTTCAGTCGATCCCTCATGCGCTCATTAAGCTCACCAGAGGTAACGAAGGTAAGCTGGCCCTGGAGTGCAGAGAGTGGCTTGAAGCCCTTAGCCTCGAAGTCGAGTACTACGACAGGGTCCTCCATGCCCGCACCTACGAGATGTACCAGACCGCGGAACGAAAGGTTATTATTCGAGTGGTCTGCACGCGCATCCGTCAAGACGACAGCATACTTCTTACGGTCATACCCCTTCAGGATCTCCCCTGCACTGGCGGGGAAGAGATGGGCAATCCCACCGAGGTAGTACTGCGGAGCAAAGTCCTTATTCATCTCGAACTTCTGCACGAAGTAGTCACGGCGAGAGACAGGGATGCGCAGGACAGACGTCCCCAAGATGTGATTGTATCGGACCTTGAAGGCAATGTAATCATTATAAGAGCCATGCTCTTCGTACATCATATCCACCAGCTCCAGCTGCTTCAGATCTTCTGCCGTCAGCGTGTAAGGCTCACCATCGAGGTCGGAGGCCTTGAAGGTCACGAAGGGAAGGAGATCAGCGAGCTTGATGGCATCCTTATCACCACGCCAAGCGAAGTCTTCGATCTTCAGCGTGGCCAGCATCTGAGCCGTCTTCGCCTTGATCGGCTCCACGACCATACGCGTAGCGATGCGATGGTCCGAAGGCTTAGGCACCGAGGGCGTGGGCTCTGCGGGCGATACCGGAGGCGTAGGGTTAGTAGGATTCGTTGCGGGGGCAGGCGTCCCTGGCGTCTCGGGTACTACAGGCGTAGGCTCGGGAGTCGGTTGGGGCATATCCTCCTTACAGCTCGTAGCAAAGCCGAGCGCAAGAAGCATAGAGAAAAGGAGTATCTTCTTTGTCATACGTAAATAAAGAATCAAATGGGTAGGCGTATAAACGACAATAGGGTGACGAAGCTTGCGGCTCCATCACCCTATCTCTTAAAATGGCGGCTACCTACTCTCCCACAAAACGCAGTACCATCGGCACAATTGGGCTTAACTTCTCTGTTCGGAATGGGAAGAGGTGGAACCCCAACGTTATAACCACCTAAATATCTCAAATATCTAGACAATCATTGACTCGATAAAAACATCCGATACTCACCACCGTATCGCTAAGTCGGTATACAACCTCAGGCAAAAACTTTCGGGCAATTAGTACTACTCGGCTATGACGTCACCGCCTTTACACCTGTAGCCTATCAAGGTCATCGTCTATAACCACCCTTATAATGAGATCTAATCTTGAGGCAAGCTTCGTACTTAGATGCTTTCAGCACTTATCTCAACCGAACGTAGCTACTCGGCAATACGCCTG
>NZ_KL362963.1:0-403144 GCF_000700805.1 Porphyromonas sp. KLE 1280 | reverse complement strand
ATAGAGCGTACGCGGTATTAGTCCGTCTTTCGACGGGTTATCCCCCTCTGTGAGGCAAGTTGCATACGCGTTACGCACCCGTGCGCCGGTCGCCATCAGTCTTAGCAAGCTAAGACCATGCTGCCCCTCGACTTGCATGTGTTAAGCCTATCGCTAGCGTTCATCCTGAGCCAGGATCAAACTCTTCATTGTCAATATTTTTATTGTACTTTGTTCTGTTTGTCTTGCTCCGAAATGACTCTTGCTTCAGATTTATTAGTGTATCTCTACCTAAGTAAAGGTCGTAATTGACGGTTAGGTCTTCATTTCCCTAAACGTTTGTTACTACACTTCTGTTTGTCAATATCAATTATCTCAAAGATCTCTCGAAGTCAAACTACCCGCGTCACCGCTAGGCCGTTCGTTTCTTTTGCGAGTGCAAAGGTAGAAAAAATCACCCAAACTTCCAAATACACACGTAAATTCATACGACGACAAGGCGCTTGCACGATTGATTCGCGCGCGTACATTATAATAGGATAACCTGGAAGGGGTGAGATATTTCTTCACCCCAACACACCTCACCCCACACTTAAACGGAGGATGGAGCATACACGGCGAGGTCTTCATCCGCCGATCTCTATGAATGAGACTGTTGCCGCGAGTCCTGTCCTCTATTTAGAGTGCTAAGGCATCGCACGCCCAGCTCCCCGATATGCCTCTCCGAAGTGATCAGGCAAACCCTTCGCCTTATCGCGCGTATTCCTCTTTTATCCAGCGGAGGAAAAAGCATCGTTCGCGTGAAGGGAAAAGCGCCTTCACGTAGTGCTTTTCCTCTGTCTATGTACGTAGTCTTAAAGACCAGGCACGTAAATCCAAATATCCACGTACGTAGATATTAGAGCCACGTACGTAGCCCAAACTTATTTGCCACTCGTCCGCAACTTTTATCCCTACGCGGAGCAACAACCTAAATATAGGTCACTTCACAAAAGCTATATAGCTTTCTTCGCCATCCTATATAGGTCGTCATCGCGACCTATATAGCTTCGTTGTCGGACCAATATAGGTCAACCCGACGACCAATATAGGTTCACACCACCCCCTCATAGTAGATGCACCCGCCTTTCGGAGATCTCCGCACACCCTCTTCTCCACGAAAAGTCCCCACAGAGAAGCAAATACCTATCGGTAGGTATTGCACTGTCAGTCAAAAAGTCGTAACATTGCAGTACCATTTGACAACGCAAGTTGCCCGCTGTTCCTAACCGAAAAACAAAGAGTCATGAGACAGAAGACCCAACCACAGCAGCTACACACGGACTACCCATCCGAATGTACCACCATCATCGTCGGACGCCAGCACACCTCCGACGGCTCTATGATCGTCGCACGTAGCGAGGACTGGAACGCCGTCCTGGCGAAGAACCTTGAGATCTACGAAGACACCGACCATGGTCCCGAGCGCTTCGTCGCTCTCGACAGCCCCTTCCGCTGCGACCTCCCCAAGCGCGCTCTTGGCTACTCCGCCCTTGCCCCCTACCATCTCCACGGTCACTGGGGAAGCGCTGGCTTCAACAGCGTCGGCGTCGGTATGAGTGCTACCGAAAGTATCTTCAGTAGCGACCGCGCCCTCGAAGCCGACCCCCTCGTACCCGACGGCGTCGCTGAGAACTCCGTCTTCAACATCGTCCTGCCCTACATCCACTCAGCTCGCGAAGGTATCGAACGCCTTGGCTCGCTCATCGAGATGCACGGAGTGGCCGAAGGCTTCGGCGTCGGCTTCGTCGACAGCCACGAGATCTGGTACCTTGAGACCGCCTCGGGACACCGCTGGCTCGCTACCCGCATCCCCGAAGATCAGTACTTCGTCACGGGGAACCAGAGCCGCTTCCGCAAGTACGACCCCAAGGATCACGCGAACTATCTGGCTTCGGATGACCTCATTGAGTTCGCCATCCAGCACGGCTTGTACGATCCCGCCCGTGGTGAGTTCGACTTCCACGAGGCTTACATCCGTGATGTCAAGCTCGACACGACCTACAACTATCCCCGCGTATGGGGTCTGCAGGCACAGCTGAGCCCATCGATCAAGAACGATGTGACGAAGAACACCTTCCCCGTCTTCGCTCAAGCTGCCGAGCCCATCTCCATCAGCCGCCTCAGACAGCTCTTCCGCTTCCACTACGACGGCACGGACCACGACCCCTACCTCCATCAGAACCCCAAGGAGGTTTATCGCCCCGTCTCCATCTTCCGCACCACGCAGACGCACCTCCTGCAGGTACGCCCCGAGCTTCCTCAGGCCATCGGGTGCGTCAACTATGTGGCGCTTGGGATGGCTGACCTCAGCGTCTTCCTCCCCCTCTACGAAGGCATCCGCTCTTACCCCAAGGCCTACACGAAGGGGACGAACGAGTCTTCGCACGAGTCCGCCTACTGGAAGTTCCGCAAGGTCCAGGCCCTCGGCATGGTCGACTACAACCGCTATGCCCCCATCATCAAGAAGGTCTACGCCGACTTCGAAGCCGAGACGGACCAGCGTCAGCGCGAGATGGAAGAGCAGTATCTGGCTATCTACCAGACGCAGCCCCTGCATGCGCGCGACCTCCTGCAAGCCTTCTCCGACCACGTCCTTCGCTCAGCCCTTGAGGTCACTGACCAGCTCATCGAGACGCTCTTCACGCACCTGACGATCGACATCCAGGCCGAATACGAGTTCCACGGCGCTTAGTAGCTGAGGCACGATAAGCGATGAGCCGCCCTCTGCCAGCAGTGCAGAGGGCGGCTCATGCCGTTTATAGGATAAAGGAATTGGGCTACCAGAGCTCCTCCCAGCGGCGGAAGTGGCCGAGGAGGTAGTGCGGCGTCTTGGGGAGGTGCGTGAAAGGCACGCCCTGGATGCGCCAGTAGTTCTCTTGGTTCGTCGGGGGGACGACGCGGTCATCTTCGCCGATGAAGGCTTTGCTCCACAGGCCAAAGGCTGCGGGCTTAGGCAGTGGGCGGGGCTGATCGCGGTCGACGGTGAAGGGGCGGACGAACTCATCATAGAGCGCCTTCGTGGAGCGCTGGCGCACCTCCTCATAGAGGTGGCGGTAGGTCTTACCGCCAAGCATATGCCGGTCGAAGCGCTCACGATTCTCCTCCGTCAGCCCCTCGAGGGTCTTATGGAAGAAGGCTTCGGGGATACCCACAGCGTCATCGACTTGGTAGCCCGTCCCAGCAAGCGCCGTACCCGAGACGACACGACTGCGAAGCTCCTCGTGCTTAGCGAAGAAGCGGTCGGCTGCCCAGATACCCATCGACCAAGCGACGAGGCGGATCTCACGATAGGGCGAGAAGTCGAAGTCCAGCGCATCGGTGCGGTAGTCCCAGAGAAGTAGGAGATCCTGCCCCTCGGGGAGGCCGAGGTGCTCTACGGCGATGGGGCTGAGTGCCCAGCCATTGAAGTAGAGGACGAGGCGATCGGTAGGCTCCGAAGCGGGGCGGAAGAGCTGCTCCATCGCTTAGTCTTCGTCTGAGTCGTCGGTCTCAAGCGCCAGCATCTCGTGGTAGTCGCTCCAGTCGGGGTCCTCTTCGCAGTGGATCTCAAGCGGGAGCGTGGGATAAGGTGCGAGGCATTCATTCAGACGTTCGCCGAAGGAAGGGAGATGGCGCGTGTAGAAGGTCCAGTCCTTCTGCCCACCGCCGGTATAGTTCCCCGTGAGGATGGCGAGCTTATCCTTCTCCATAATGCGGCGGAGCTTGGGCTCGATGTCCTCGATGAGGCGTGCAGTCTCTTCGTCGGGCATCCCATCGGGCTCGGCGGTGTAAGGCCACGCTATATCCACGCGCACACGGAGCTTGCCGCTCTCGAAGAACTGAGTGAGGCCCTTGCGGACGGTCAGGAGGACGATCTCCCCACCCTCGGTATGGCTCACGCTGGTGAACCAGTCATCGGTAAGTATCATATATATATGTAAGTCGTTTCTTCCCCCAAAGGTACGCAATCTCCGCCCCTTAGCCTCCCCAGCCGCCATCATCCCACAACGCCCCTCTCTTCATCACCAAAGCTCCTCCCCGATATGCCCCTCCGAAGTGATACGCAAGCCCTTCGCCTTATCGCAAGTATTCCTCTTATCCAGCGGAGGGAAAAGCATCGTTCTCGTGAAGAAAAAAGCGCCTTCCCGTAGTGGTTTTCCTCTGTCTATGTACGTAGTCTTAAAGACCAGGCACGTAAACCCAAATATCCACGTACGTAGATATTAGAGCCACGTACGTAGTCCAAACTTTTCTACCACTCATCCGCAACTTTTATCCCTACGCGGAGCAACAACCTAATAGAGGTCACGTCACAAAAGCTATACAGCTTTCTTCGCCATACTATATAGCTCTACACGACACACCTATTCCACGGCCATTATTTTGTACATTCGTAGCGGAATACCACATCGGTATATGCTGCTGAGAGTGGTATGATCTTCATCCGACGGGCTCGATACTATGAAGAGCGAGCACGAACGTCATCACCTTCTTAGATAGCCCAGCTGACATTAAATTTTCTTCCTCTTATGCATCGGACAGTGAAGCGAATACTCTGTGGCATTGGGGTAGCACTTGCCATCCTCGTCATCGCAGCAGGCGGCCTCTATCTCACGGGGTACCTCCAAGTCTACGGGCTCACATCAGGCTACCAGTACTTAGACCGCGAAGAGCGCGCAAGGATCGTCTTCTCAAGGAATAAGCTTCGCGCTCTCGACGAGACCCTTGATAGGGTACATCGAGAGGGAAAGATCCTCTGCGTCAATGGTGCCGAGCTCCGAGCTGCACTCGCCTCCAAGCCCAAGGCCTTGGTCTACCTCTTTACCAACGGCTGCACCTCAAGCGCGTGTCTTCCCCTGAGTACCATAGGGGCGTATGCGCATAAGATCGGTGCAGAGCCCTACTATGTAGCTATTGACCTCACGCCTGGACTTCTGAAGCGCACCGAGCCTATTCTAAGTATCGACTACACGCACTACGGGACGAAGTGGCACGACAGCTTCTACGAAGCCTTCGTCAAGGATCTCACGGGGCGCTCGACCGACGAGGAGCACTTCAACTTAGTTCTCTTCGAGAAGGGGCGCATAGTGAGCATCTTTACTACGGAGAAGCTACTCCAGCAACCATAGCTCACTGCTGCTATAAGAGCGGCAAAGGAGGCTTCAACGAAGGAGCTATCGCGGGGTACCTCAATGGGGTGCCCCGCGACGCTTCTATAGGGATAAGGGCCGATCCTTACCCCACATAGAGCGCCCCAATGGCGCTGGCAGAGGGAAGGCACAGCGAAGGACTTTTAGAAATACGGGGCTTTTTCGGGATAATATTTTAGGATAGGGCGTAGACTTATTAAGATATTGGGGGAAAAGCTATATATTTGCTTCTAACTCAACATAGCAGCATCAATGTATTTCGACGAACTAGATCTTGAGGACGAAGTGCTGGATGGGCTCGAAGCGATGAACTTCTTCGAGACCACACCCGTGCAAGAGGCCACCATCCCCCTTCTCCTCGAACGCCGCGACATGATCGCTTGTGCCCAGACGGGTACAGGGAAGACCGCGGCTTATCTCCTGCCCATCATCAACCGACTGAGCCGTGGCGAGGGCGACCCTAAGAAGGTCAATGCCGTCATCATGGCTCCGACCCGTGAGCTCGCCATCCAGATCGAGCAGCAGGTCGAGGGCTTCGCCTACTTCCTCCCCGTCTCCTCAGTAGCTATCTACGGCGGTACGGACGGGATCGCCTGGGAGCAGCAGCGCCGCGGTATGGCTCTCGGGGCGGAGATCGTCATCGCCACACCAGGGCGTCTCCTGGCCCTGATGAACCTCCAGCAGGCAGACCTCTCGGGTGTCTCGTACTTCGTACTCGACGAGGCTGACCGCATGCTCGACATGGGCTTCCAGGAGGACATCATGCAGATCAACAGTGCGCTGCCGAAGGACTGTCAGCGCGTGATGTTCTCGGCGACGATGCCACCGAAGATCAAGAAGTTCGCCCGCACCATCCTGCACAATCCCGCCGAGGTCGAGCTGGCGATCTCCCGCCCGCCCGAGAGCATCGTGCAGTCCGCCTATGTCTGCTATGAGCGCCAGAAGCTGCCCATCCTGACGCAGCTCTTCCGCGAAACACCCCCTACACGCACGATCATCTTCTCCAGCTCCAAGCTCAAGGTCAAGGAGCTCACCGCAGCCCTCTCTCGTCTCAATATCCGCGTCGAGCAGATGCACTCCGACCTGACACAGGAGAAGCGCGAAGAGGTCATGAAGAACTTTAAGTCGGGCAATATCGATCTGCTCGTCGCCACCGACGTCGTGGCGCGCGGTATCGATATCGACAACATCCGCATGGTGATCAACTATGACATCCCCCACGACCCCGAGGACTATGTACACCGCATCGGTCGTACTGCCCGTGGTGGCAACGATGAGGGACTGGCGATCACCTTCGTCAGCGAGAAGGAACAGCCTGGCTTCGGACGCATTGAAGACTTCCTCGAAAAGGAAATCTATAAGATCCCAGTAGATGAGGCCTTCGGCCCCACACCCGCCTACGACCCCAGCCGTCGCCCCGAGCGCGGAGGCCGTGGTGGCTCTTCTCCCCGCGGGGGACAAGGCAACAAGGGCGGTGGTCGCGGACGTGGCCGCAGCTCCCAGCAGGGCCAGCGCCCCGAAGGCAAGACCGACGCCCACAAGGGCGAAGGCGCAGCCCAGGGTGCACGCAAGAAGAAGCGCCCCAACAACCGCCGCAAGTCTCAGGGATCTACGCCACCTAAAGGCGAAGCCTAAATAGCCCACCTCAGTACCAGACTCCACATGACACCCAAACTACTTGACGACCTCAGCCAGGAGACCAAGAAGGGGCTGCACAAGCTCCGTGTGATCAATTACCTGCTGCGCAACAAGACGGCCACGATGACGGACATAGCCAAGGAGCTATACGTCAGCGTCCCCACAGCTTCTAAGATCCTCCAAGACCTCCAAGACGGAGGCTGCATCCAGAGCCAAGGTAAGCTGGAGATCGGCGTCGGGCGCTTCCCCCTACTCTTCGGGCTCAACCCCGACGGGGGCTACTTCATCGGCGTAGACATCAAGCGCTCGGGCATGCACATCGGTCTGATCAACCTGCAGAGCGAGTTGATCTGTGCTGACTACGACCTGCCCTACACGCTCGAGAATACCCCCGAGGCCCTCGAGACGATCTGCCGTGAGATCCGTGGCTTCATCACGCGCCACGGCATCCAGCCCAAGGAGATCCTGAACATCAACGTCAACCTCCCTGGGCGTATCAACCCTGTCACAGGGCACAGCTATAGTCTCTTCAACTTCTTCGGCGACCGTCCCCTCTCCGAGATCCTCAGTAGTAAGCTCGCCCTGCGCGTCTCGATCGACAACGACACGCGCGGCATGGCCTTCGGGGAATTCACTGCGGGCTGCACCAAGGATATGGAGGTCAACTCCGTACTCTACGTGAATATCAGCTGGGGTCTCGGTCTCGGTATCATCCAGGACAAGCAGATCTACTTCGGTAAGTCGGGCTTCTCAGGGGAATTCGGCCATATATCAGTCTTCGACAACCAGATCCTCTGCCACTGCGGTAAGAAGGGTTGCCTCGAGACCGAGGTCAGCGGTCAGGCTATGTGCCGTAAGATCCAGGAGCGCATCCGTGCCGGAGAGAGCTCCATCCTCTCGTCCATCGTCCACTCGGGCCGTGAGCTCCGCATGTCTGACCTCATCAGCGCCTGCGCTCAGGAGGATATGCTCTGCCTGCAGGTCCTCAGCGAGCTGGGCCGTGAGCTCGGTAAGCAGGTAGCGAACCTCATCAACGTCTTCAACCCCGAGCTCGTCATCATCGGTGGTAGCCTGGCCGATGCCTCCGGCTACCTTACCCAGCAGGTCGAGGCCTCGGTACGTATCTATTCAATGAGCGTCGTGACGCGCGATACACAGATCCGCACGGCTACGCTCGGCGACCGCGCTGGGCTCATCGGCGCCTGCATGCTCGCTCGCTCACGCCGCTTCGCAGAGCCCAGTAAGTAAGCCTCCCTCCGCTACACACAGCTAATATAAAAGCGCTCGCCCCAGCGATCCCGTATGGATCGCTAGGGCGAGCGCTTTTAGCGTACCTATATTATATAGGAGATGCTACAGGGACTATACCTTTAGCGGCGGCTGTGCGTGATGAGCTGCATGAATTCCTCACGCGTCTTGGCCTCGCGGAAGGCACCGGTGAAGTCACTGGTCGTGGTGAAGGAATTCTGCTTCTCTACGCCACGCATCTGCATGCACATGTGCTGTGCCTCGATGACGACGATGACACCGAGGGGATTGAGTGCCTCCTGGATGCAGTCCTTGATCTGCGTCGTCAGGCGCTCCTGTACCTGCAGGCGACGAGCGAAGACGTCGACGATGCGGGGGAGCTTCGAGAGCCCCGTGATGTAGCCGTTGGGGATATAGCCGATGTGGACCTTACCGAAGAAGGGCAGCATGTGGTGCTCACAGAGCGAGTAGAAGTCGATATCCTTGACGATAACCATCTGGCGATACTCCTCACGGAACATCGCCGAGCGGAGGATCTCCTTCGGGTCTTTGTGCGCACCAGAGGTGAGGAAGCGCATAGCCTTAGCGACACGCTCGGGTGTCTTCACCAGGCCCTCACGCTCGGGATCTTCGCCCAGCAGGCGAAGGATCTCATGGTAGTGGTGGCGCAGAGCGGCTTCGGTAGCCTCTTCGCTCTCAGGGACGAAGGTCAGGGTCGACGGATCGGGGAGGCTATTCTTCTGAGGCATGGGGTTCGGTGTAGTTGAGGATGCGGACCTTCTCACGGACTACATAGGACTCACGACCCCAAGCGGGCAGAGCGACCATAAGACGAGCGCGAGCCGCGCGAGCCTCTTCCTGTGAGGTGAAGTTACCGACGGTCAGGCGCCAGAAGGGGGCGCGGAAGGTGATGTAGCTACTGAGCGTGGGGGCGACGCGGCGAATAGCTTCGGCACGTGCATAAGCCTCGCTCTTAGCGTTGGGGAGGTTACTATTGAAGACCTGGACACGGTAGCCGTAGAGGATGGAGTAGTTGCCATCACGAGCCAGCACCGAGGAGCCACGGGGAGCGGGAGCGCTACCGATGACACCACGGAGGTCGGGGTCTTGGATGATCGTCACGAAGCCCTCACCGGGATTGATCTGCTCGAGGGCTTCGAGGATATTGCGTGGTCTTAGCTTCTCAGGTGCGGTCTGCGCCGAGAGAGTCGCGGCGAAGGTAAGGCACGTGACGAGGAGCGCAAGCGTGAGCTGAATGCGTCTGAGCATAGGAGTTTCGCTGAGGGGTTGGGGAGCGTGTGAGGAAAGGAGTTAGCCACCCCCTCGCGGGGAAGGGGTGGCTAAAGAGAGAGGGAGCGTTAGTTGAACGCTTCGATGATGGGGAGGAACTTCTCTACGCTGAGTGAAGCGCCACCGATGAGGCCACCGTCGACGTCGGGCTGAGAGAAGAGTTCCTTAGCGTTAGCAGCGTTGCAGCTACCACCGTAGAGGATCGTGCAGTCTTCAGCGACCTGAGCACCGTACTTCTTAGCGATGAGGCTACGGATGTGAGCGTGGATCTCCTGAGCCTGAGCAGAGGAAGCCGTGAGGCCCGTACCGATAGCCCAGACGGGTTCGTAAGCGAGGACGACCTTACCGAAGTCTTCAGCAGAGAGCGAGAATACGGCTTCTTCGAGCTGCTGTTCTACGACGTCGAAGTGCTTGCCAGCTTCGCGCTCTTCCTTGACTTCGCCGATGCAGAAGATAGGAGCGAGGCCTTCAGCGAGAGCAAGACGTACCTTATCCGTGAGGATAGCACCATCTTCGTGGTAGTAAGCACGACGCTCAGAGTGGCCGAGGATGACGTAGCGTGCACCCGTCGAAGCGACCTGTGCAGCAGAGACTTCACCCGTGTAAGCACCTTCAGCCTTATCAGCGCAGTTCTCAGCAGCGATAGCTACGGGGCTACCTTCAGCTTCCTTAGCGATAGATGCGAGGTGGATGAAGGGGGCACCGATGATGACGTCACAGTGGAGGGACTTGCCAGCGAGGGCAGCCTTGAGTTCGCCGATGAAGGAGATCCCTTCGCTGAGGGTCTTGTTCATCTTCCAGTTACCGGCGACGATATTCTTTCTCATTGTTACTTTGATAAAGAGGATTATTTGGTTAAATGTAAACGCTTCTTGATGTGCAGATGGACGGTGAGGTGGAGCTTTCTCGCCCAAAAGCGGAGGAAGGCTAAGAGCTGCAGTGCAGCCCACGCCCAGAGGAGGTAGGTGCGCGTCGCAGAGGGGCCGTGAGGCTGCATCTGGGGCAGACTACGGAGGTAAGTACTGACGCCCTCGACAGAGGGGAAGTCAGCGTAGGCGCGCTTATCGATGATCTTACCGTCACGCAGGACGACGAGCCCTGGCTGTGAGCGAATGATGGTACGTATCGGAGTGGCATCGAGCTGGAGCATCGGATAGGAGGCTCCTGTAAGATAACGCCACTGAGCTATCTCTTCGCTCGTCGAGGCGGTGACGCCATAGAAGGGGTAGCCTAAGCGGCTGGCCTCTTCGTGGAGTTCGCTGATCTCGTCAAGCACGGCTTGGCTCGCCGTACGCCACGAGGGAGAGAGGAGAAGGAGCGTGATCCCCTCAGAGTCGAGGAGCGTCGAGACGGCAGGCTCACCCAGACTATCGATGGGATTGAAGTCGTAGCGAGGCTTGTAGCTTGCCAGGTCTGCTTCCTGGCGCGCCTCGACAAAGGTCCACGTGCTATCGGGGAGTGCCGAGGCTTCGAAAGCCTTCGTCTTGCCGTCCTTCGAGTAGATGTACTTCGTAGCACCGAGGAGCACACGCTGCAGGGAGGCTTCTTCCTTTGCGATGGCCTCACGGAGGTTCGTCCCTACGGCATAGGGGCGGAAGTCAATGTAAGGCAGGTGACGGTAGTTCTCCGCCATGAAGTAGATGATCCCGACGACAGAGAGCACGGCAGGCACCCAGCGCTCACGGCGCGAATAGAGGTGGCGCAGCGCTCGGGCATCACGCAGGACGAGGATGGAGAGCGGGAGGAGAACGACGTTCTTAAGGAAGCTCTCCAGGTGGGTCAGCTGGATCGCATCACCGAAGCAACCGCAGTCAGAGATGGGGTTCGCTATGAGCGTGTAGAGCGTCACGGCCGTCATCACCAGCATGAAGAGCACGGAGAGACGAGCGCAGAACTTGCGGTACACCCCCATAAGCAGGAAAGCCCCGAGCAGGAACTCGGAGCCACACAGCACGAAGGACAGTGCCAGCGTGATCGTCTCGGCACCCGCTGAAGCAGGGCTGAGAATCGGGGTGAGATACTGCGAGATCTTCAGCGCGGTCCCCACGGGATCGACGGCCTTCAGAAGGCCAGAGCCCACGAAGACGAGCCCCACGATGACGCGGGCTACTTCGGCGAGGGTATGACGCAGATTGATCACGCTGCGGGGAGGGTAAGCTTGATGAGGCAGAAGATGGCGTAGTTCACCATATCCATATAGTTAGCTTCGACGCCCTCCGAGACGAAGGTCTCGCCCTGCAGATCCTCGATCTGCTTGGTGCGATGGATCTTCGAGAGGATGAGGTCGGTCATAGAGGTCACCCGCATATTGCGCCACACTTCGCCGTAGTCGTGGTTCTTGGTGAGCATGAGTTGCAGGGTCTTCTCCGCACAGCGATCATAGGCCTCGAGAGCCTCCTCCACGCTCATATCTGGGCTGGAGACAGCTCCACGCTCGAGCTGGATCATGCCGATGAGCCCGTAGTTGACGATGCCGATGAACTCAGGCTCGATGCCCTCGTCGACGGCAGCATGCCCACGCATCTGGATACCACGGATGCGCTCAGCCTTGATATAGATCTGATCTGTGAGGGACTCTGGGCGTAGGATACGCCACGCCGCACCGTAGTCGTGGAGCTTCTTCGCGAAGAGCTCCCGACAGGTACGGAGGATGGTACGGCACTCCTGCTCGGTGCTATTGATACGGGCTTCCATAGAGCTACAAAGTTAGTCTACTTTGCCTTATCCACGATTTCGTCGAGCAGAGCGAAGTCGAGGACCTCGGTGATCTCGTCCACATAGTGGAAGTTCAGCCCCTCGAGATAGTGCTCGTTGATCTCAAGGATATCCTTCTCGTTCTCACGGCAGAGGATGATATCCGTGATGCCTGAGCGCTTAGCGGCAAGGATCTTCTCCTTGATGCCACCGACGGGCAGGACCTTACCACGCAGGGTGATCTCCCCGGTCATCGCCATGTGGGCACGCACACGGCGGCGGGTCATAGCGGAGACGAGTGAGGTGACCATCGTGATACCTGCGCTGGGGCCGTCCTTGGGGATAGCGCCCTCGGGTACGTGGATGTGGATCTCTTGATCCTTGAGCGTCTCGAGGTCAATACCGAGCTGGGTAGCGTGAGCACGGATGTAGCTGAGAGCAAGGGTGGCAGACTCCTTCATCACATCACCGAGGCTACCGGTGAGGATGAGCTTACCCGACTGCCCTGGCTGAAGGCTGCTTTCGACGAAGAGGATCTCCCCACCAACGCTGGTCCAAGCCAGACCGACGACGACACCAGCGTGCTCATTGCCCTGATACTTATCGCGCGAATAGACGGTCTTGCCGAGATACTCACGTACGAGCTCGGGGGTGATGGACTCGGGGAGCTGCTCCTCGGCAGCGGTAGCCCAAGCGAGCTTACGCATGACGGCAGCGATCTGCTTCGTCAGGGAGCGCACACCGCTCTCACGGGTATACTCCTCGATGATGAGGTCGAGAGCACCAGGGGCGAAGTGGATGTCCTCCACCTTGAGCCCGTGCTCCTTGGCTTCCTTGGGTACGAGGTGCTGCTCGGCGATCTTCAGCTTCTCCTCTGCGATGTAGCCCGTGACCTCGATGAGCTCCATACGGTCACGCAGGGCGGAGGGAATGGTGGAGATATTATTCGCCGTAGCGATGAAGAGGACCTTCGAGAGGTCGTAGTCGATATCGAGATAGTTATCGTGGAAGGCGGTATTCTGCTCGGGGTCGAGGACTTCCAAGAGAGCCGATGCGGGATCGCCCTTGTGGTCGTCAGCGAGCTTATCGATCTCGTCGAGGACGAAGACGGGGTTCGACGTGCCAGCCTTCTGCAGACTCTGGATGATACGGCCGCTCATTGCGCCGATATAGGTACGGCGGTGACCACGGATCTCAGCCTCGTCATGCACCCCACCGAGGGAGATACGCACATACTTACGGCCAAGGCTCTCTGCTATGCTACGCCCGAGGGAGGTCTTACCTACCCCTGGAGGGCCATAGAGGCAGAGGATGGGGGACTTCATGTCGCCCTTGAGCTTCAGTACCGCCAGGTGCTCGAGGATACGCTCCTTGACGCGGTCGAGGCCATAGTGCTCACGGTCAAGGATCTCCTTCGCCCCCTTGAGGTCGAAGTTATCCTGACTGAAGACACCCCAAGGCAGCTCGAGGATCGTGCGTAGATACTGCATCTGGATCGAGAAGTCGGGGCTCTGTGGATTGAGGCGCTCAGCCTTGCGAAGCTCCTTCTCATAGATCTCAGCGACGGCCTCGCTCCAGAGCTTTTCCTTGCCCTTCTTGCGAAGCTCTTCGATCTCGTCATCGGCGCTGGGGCCAGTGCCGAGCTCCTCCTGGATAGTACGCATCTGCTGCTGGAGGAAGTACTCACGCTGCTGCTGATCCATCTCACGGCGCGTGCGATTGAGGATCTCCTCACGCAGCGAGGACTCAGAGATCTGGTCATGCAGACGACCGAGCACATAGACAGCGCGGTCGTAGACACTATCCATCTCGAGGAGCTTCTGACGATCCTCCATACTGAGCTGAAGGAGTGAGCCTGCCAGATGAACGATATAGGCACGATTCTTCAGCCCACGGATCGTGTCGCGGAAGCCATTGGGGGCATTCGGCGCCAGACGATCCAAGAGCCCTAAGAGGCGCTCATGAATGAGCTCCACCGTCACCTTGTACTCCTCTTCCTTATCTGCTGCGGGGAGGCTATCCTCGAGCAGATGGACACGACCCATGAGATAGGGATCGTCCATGGTCAGGTGCTGGAGACTGAAGCGCTGACGACCACGAAGGATGGCAGAGAGCTCACCCGTGGGCAGCTCGACGATCTGGGAGACCTCGACGATAGTACCTACCGTGAAGAGGTCGCTGAGCTGGGGATCCTCGACATTGGCGTCACGCTGGGTGACGACACCGAAGCAGCGCTCACGTATCTCTGACTGTCGGATGACCTGCATCGACTTCCTGCGGCCCACGAGGATGGGCACCACCGTACCAGGTAAGATGGACATATTGCGTAGGGCAATGAGGGGAAACTCCTTGGCCTGCTCCTCAGGCTTTAGTGCGAAGGTCTCATCCTCCTCGTAGGTACCCAATATGGGCAGGGACAGTGCTTGCAGTTCTTCGGGTGACATTTCGTCAGATTTATTTTGTTTGCTCATTCTATGTGTAGAGGTGTGGAGGCGGTCGTCGGGGCATATTCCCCTACCGCCTATATCTAAATTACAGCTACTACTCGGCCCGTAGCTCTGCGGTGTGGAGCCCGATAGCAGCCACCCCACTGAGGGGAATGGTATCCAGCGGACGCACCTCCAGAGAGAAGAGGCCTGTGTAGGGAGCTTGCAAAGGGCGTGCCAAAGGCAGGACGAACTCGTGGTACAGCGCCCCTGGGCGCTTCCAATCTCCAGCCGTCGCAGCGAAGTCTACCTGCAGCGTGTCGCGCCGCAGGATCGTCTCATCCTGTCGGAGCCTTACCTCCATACGCGCTCGAGGGCGGTCGAGACGGCTATCCATACGCAGGACGATCTCACCAGTGAAGGTCGTCGTGCGATCGGGGAAGAGGAGGTCAAAGCTATAGGTCGTGCGGGGCTTCCACACGCCACCAGCGGGCTGCTCGAAGGCATAGTAATCCCTCGCTCCACCCGTCTCCTGCTCACACCCCACGAGGGGTAGAAGGAAGGAGAGGACGAGGAGTGCACGTCGCAGTGGACGCCCTATATATGACGAGGTAGCGCGCATCTATCCCTTGTCTTCGCCTGAGGTCTCGGGACGTGGGCGGCGGATACGCTGCTGCCCACCCTCACCTGTGGACTCCGTGCGAGGAGTGCGAGGGCTACGGAACTGCCGTACCTGTGGACGCTCTCCACCAGTACCATTATTGCTCTTACCCGCCTCATCACTGGGGCGAGCCGAGCGCTCACGGCGAGCGCCTTGGTCACCGCCACGACGGCTACCACGAGAGTCGCCACCACGGCGACCACCACGGCGCTCTCTGTCGAAGCGCGTCAGACTGTTGTCGGCAAGGATATCGCTGGAGCGGGAGGAACGACGCTCTTCGCCCGCATCGGCCTCGAGGTGCTCGGGGCGCTCGCCACGGCGGTTGAGGCTGATGACCTCAAAGGCACGCTCGGCGGAGATCGTCACCAGACGTACCGGCGCATTGCGCACCGTGCTATAGGTGACCTGACGCTGGAAGTGGTCGGTCTTGAAGTGATAGTAGCTGTCGGAGCTGGTCTCGAGGACGACCTCACGGTCGGGCAGGCTGCGCTGAGCTTCGGCATAGGCATTGACCTCGAAGTTCATACAGCACTTGATCTTCCCACACTGCCCCGTGAGCTTCTGCGGATTCATCGTGATATCCTGTACACGGGCAGCCCCCGTACTCACCGAGGAGAAGGTCGTCATCCACGAGGAGCAGCAGAGCTGGCGACCACAGGGGCCGATACCCCCGATGCGACCTGCCTCTTGGCGAGCACCGATCTGCTTCATCTCGATGCGCACGTGGAAGGTATCTGCGAGCACACGGATGAGCTGGCGGAAGTCCACACGTCCGTCAGCGATGTAGTAGAAGATCGCCTTGTTGCCATCGCCCTGATATTCGACGTCCCCGATCTTCATGTCGAGGCCCAGCGAAGAGGCGATCTGTCGAGCCTGGATCATCGTCGGCTCTTCACGGCGCTTGGCTTCCTCCCAGCGCTCGAGGTCACCCGGGCGGGCGACGCGGTAGACGTGGAGGAACTCGCCCTTGTCAGGGCGGTAGCGATGGTTCCTCATCGCCAACTCGGCGAGCTTACCAGTGAGGGTCACCTCGCCGATGTCGTGGCCCGTCGTCGATTCGACGGCGACGATATCGCCTTTATAGAGGTCGATTCGCTCCGTATTGAGATAGTAGCCCTTACGGGTATTCTTGAATTGCACTTCGACCAAGTCGGAGCTCTGCAGTGACTCGGGGATATCGTTCAGCCAGTCATAGGTGCTCATCTGGTTCCTATCACAGCCTTCACAGCCTCCGGGGGTCATCGCACAGCAGCCGAGATTGGCCGTTGTGGTCTTATAGTCCATTGATTATCGTTTCGCTTGTGGGGGAGCAAGGCCGCGCATCGGCGTCTACTCACCCATATATATAATGTATCGGAGACACTCCGAGAGGCGAAGGACTCGCCGGCGGAGGGTTCCTACGGAAAGGTGGTGCTTTATGGGTGGAGGAAGTCACTCTGCAGCCCGACAATAGGACTCACAGAAAGGGGCTTCTCTATCATCGAAGCCCAAGCTAACCACCTCCACGGATGTATAAGCACCCAAACAAAGGTACTCAAATTCTGCCCTTCGCCCCCTTTCCTACCAGCGCACGGCTCCCATATCGAGGCATAAGCGACTGATCGTCAATGTAGCTCCCCGATATACCTCTCCGAAGAGATACACAAGCCCTTCGCCTTATCGCGAGTATTCTTCTTATGCAGAGGAGGGAAAAGCATCGTTCTCGTGAAGGAAAAAGCGCCTTCGCATAGTGGTTTTCCTCTATCTTTGTACGTAGTCTTAAAGACCAGGCACGCAAATCCAAATATCCACGTACGTAGATATTAGAGCCACGTACGTAGTCCAAACTTATCTGCCACTCGTCCACAACTTTTATCCCTACGCAGAGCAACTACTTAAATAGAGGGCACTTCACAACGCTATATAGGAATCAGCTCAAAGCTATATAGCATTCTTCGCCATCCTATATAGCTCTACCCACGCACCCATATAGGTTGACTCAGCGACCTATATAGGTTCACACCTCTCCCCTCCCAAAGACACTCCTCCCAGAGGGCGCAAGTACCTCACCTCCCTCCCTTGATTATCCCAGCCGTCCTATACGATAGGATGACGCAAAGACGTTCTATCCGAGGCTGAATAGTTGAAGAATATTTGCACATTCGTTAAATACCTCTAACTTTACAGCTTGATTTCGGCCTGTTGCCGGGGTCCATAACATAGAAAGAAACGAATATGAAGAAGCTATTTTTCGCCGCCTTCGCTCTCGTTGCAGGCGTGCTCTCTGCTCAGGCTCAGACGGCCATCAATCCTCGTATCGAAGTAGGTGCTAACTTCGCTCGCGGTATCAGCAAGGTAGGTAGCGTCACCGCTGACTCTAAGGTCCGCACGGGCTTCCGCGCCAGCGTTGCTGCCGAAATCGAACTCGCTGCTGGCGTCTACCTCGCTCCTGGGGTGACGTTCCGTCAGGAAGGCTACAAGTTCGGCAATGGTAACGGCTATGGCCTCAACTACATCAGCGTACCCGTTGACCTCGGTATCCGCGTAGGTCTCGGCGACAACCTCGCTGTATCTGTAGAAGCTGGTCCTTCGTTCGCCTACGGTCTCTCTACCACGGGTAACGTCGATGCCTTCAAGGCTGGTGCTTACAAGCACTTCGACATGGGTCTGAACGCTTCTGCTGCTATCGAATACAGCAAGGTTTACCTCCGTCTCGGTACCGATATCGGTCTGGTCAACACTCTCAAGAACCCCGTTGCTAACACCAGCTACAAGAACTCTTCGTTCTTCGCTGGCATAGGTTACCGCTTCTAAGAGCGAGCCATCCGCTAAAGGCACCGGTCACAAAGACCTCGCCTAAATACACCTATCCCCACGTCAGTCCGCTGGCGTGGGGATAGGCTTTTTGTGGGGATAGGCTTTTTTCTGTACCTTCGCATATACGCGACATGAAGCACATTCATCTCTAATCCTACGGCTCCACTATACTCTGTCGCTGTAGTGCCGTAATTCACCACACAAATAGAATAACAAATATGAAGAAGCTATTTTTCGCCGCCTTCGCTCTCGTCGCAGGCGTCCTCTCCGCTCAAGCTCAGACTGAAATCCATCCCCGCATCGAAGTAGGCGCTAACTTCGCAAGTGGCGTCAATAAGGTAGTAGGCGTCACCCCCGAATCTAAGGTCCGCTTGGGCTTCCGCGCTGGCCTTGCTGCCGAAGTCGGGCTCGCCTCGGGTGTCTACCTCGCTCCTGGGGTGACGTTCCGCCAGGAAGGCTTCAAGTACATCTCTGAAGATGGCTACGGTCTCAACTACATCAGCGTACCCGTTGACCTCGGTATCCGCGTACCTTTCAGCGAGAACTTCGCGGTATCTGTCGAAGCTGGCCCCTACTTCGCCTACGGTCTCTCTACCACGAGCAAGATCGATGCCTTCAAGGCAGGTGTCTACAAGCGCTTCGATATGGGCCTGAACGCCTCTGCCGCTCTTGAGTTCAGCAAGGTCTACCTCCGTGTCGGTACCGACATCGGTATGGTCAATGCCCTCAAGAACAACATCGCCAACACCAGCTATAAGAACGCTTCGTTCTTCGCTGGCGTAGGCCTCCGCTTCTAAGAGCAAGCCATCCGCTAAAGGCACCGGTCGCTGAGACCTCGCCTAAATACGCCTATCCCCACGTCAGTCCACTGGCGCGGGGATAGGCTTTTTGTATATCTTTGTCTTTACCTACAAATGAATCATCCTAATATGGAGCATATTATCAGCAAGTTCATCTCCACTGCTAAGATCGGGGAGATGAAGCCTTTTGGCAATGGCCATATCAACGACACCTACGTAGTCTCTGACCGTGAAGGGACACCACGCTGGATCCTGCAGCGTGTGAACCACCTCGTCTTCCCCCGCATCGAAGTCCTGCAGCGCAATGTCGCCATCGTATCTGACACGATGCGCGAGCGCCTCGAAGCCGAAGGTGACCCCGAAGCAGAGCGTAAGTACCTCTACTTCTTCCCCAACCTCGAGGAACCCGAGAAGAACTACTACCATGATGGGGAGAACTACTGGCGTGTCTGCCGCTTCATCCCCGAGAGCATGAGCATGAGCGAGCTCACCCCCAAGGCCGCCCGCTACGCTGGTGCCGCCTTCGGTCAGTTCGAAGAAATCCTCTCCGTCATCCCCGAGGGTCGTCTTGGTGAGACTATTGAGAACTTCCACAGCATGCCCTTCCGCCTGCAGCAGCTCCGCGACGCTGTCGCTCAGGATGCTGCTGGCCGTGTCGCCGAAGTGCAGGATATCCTCGCCGAGATCGACCGCCGTGCTGACTCGATGCTCCTCCAGGAGAAGCTCTACGCTGAGGGCAAGCTCCCCAAGCGCACCATCCACTGCGACACCAAGGTCGACAACGTCCTCTTCGATAAGTCGGGTGCTGTACTCTGCGTCGTCGACTGGGATACCGTCATGCCTGGCTTCATCCTCAGCGACGTGGGTGACTTCATCCGCACAGGCGTGAACTTCGCTCCGGAAGATGAAGCAGACCTCTCGAAGATCGGCGTGAACATGGAGATCTACAAGGCCTTCGTCGAGGGCTATCTCTCCTCCGCGGGTAAGTTCCTCACCCCCACCGAGCGTAGCCTCATCGCCTACGGTGGTCGCCTGATGACCTACATGCAGACGGTACGCTTCCTCGTCGACTACCTCAACGGAGACACCTACTTCAAGATCCACTCTCCCAAGCACAACCTCCAGCGCACGCGCGCTCAGCTCCGCTACCTCGAGTGCCTCGAGGAGAAGGCTGCCGAGATGGAGGCCCTGCTGAAGTAAGCCGCCCCTATATATTATAGTAAGCCGCCCCTATATATTATAATGTATAGAGCCACCCAGAGCCCCGCACTCCCAGCGAGCTGCAGGGCTCTGGGTGGGGCGTGTCAGGTTGCATGAAAAGTCGTATCTTTGCCCCACTGATATAGCGGAATAACCAACAACAAATAAGATAAATACGTATGTCACATCACGAGCTCCCAGAGCACGACGCCCTCGACACCATCGATGAGAAGGTACTGAAGGGTGAACTCTTCTTCGAGCGCCACGGCAAGAAGATCATCATCGCAGTAGCGGCTGTCGTCATCGTCGCTCTCGGCATCTTCGCTTACCACCGCTTCGTCCAAGTCCCTAAGGCTGAGAAGGCTACCGCACAGATGTTCGTAGCAGAAGACAGCTTCATCGCTGGGCAGGACAGCCTCGCCCTCAAGGGTCAGGGTGCTGGTGCGCCAGGCTTCGAAGCTATCGCCAAGAACTTCTCCGGTACAGACGCAGCGAACCTCGCTCACGCCTATAGCGGTATCTGCCTCTATGACCAGGGTAAGTATCAGGAAGCATTGGCTGAGCTGAAGAAGTTCTCCGCTGATGAAGCCGTCGTCGCTCCCTCGGTACAGCGCATGATCGGTGACTGCCTCGTACAGCTCGGCAAGCTCGAAGAAGCTGTCAAGAGCTACGAAGCCGCTGCTAAGGCTGCTTCCAGCGAAGCGATCTCTCCCAGCTGTCTCATCAAGGCTGGTCACGTCTACGAGAAGCTCGGCAAGTACGACAAGGCTATCGCCCTCTACAACGAGGTCAAGACGAAGTACTACACCGCCCCCGAAGCTGAGACAGTAGAGGCTGACCTCCTGCGTGCTCAGGCTCAGGGCAAGTAGTCCGCTCGCACATAGACCATGTCTACGATAGACCATATCCAATCCCTCCACTACAGCCCCGTCCCCTCTGGGGAAGGGCTGCACATCGGCATCGCTGTAGCGGAGTGGAACAACAACATCACTGAACCCCTGCTCGAGGGCGCTCTCGAAGTGCTCCGCAAGCAAGAGGTGAAGAAGATCACGGTCTTCCGTGTACCAGGGGCCTTTGAGCTCGTCAATGCTTCCGCTCGCTTGCTGAACGACGGTGTGGATGCCGTCATCGCTATCGGCTGTGTCGTCCGTGGGGACACCCCTCACTTCGACTACATCTGTCAGGGTGTGACCTTCGGCATATCCCAGCTGAACATGACTATCACTGGCTTCCGCACGACTCCTGCACCCGTCATCTTCGGCGTCCTGACGACCGAAACGATGGAGCAAGCTGAGGAGCGAGCAGGCGGTCGCTTGGGCAACAAGGGAGCCGAGGCTGCAGAGACGGCACTGAAGATGTGCCGTCCCATTTGCACAGTTCAGAAATAGTTTGTACCTTTGCACTGCAAAGAACAGGTAAGGGCAGTTACCAGAGTGGCCAAATGGGGCTGACTGTAACTCAGCTGGCTTACGCCTTCGGTGGTTCGAATCCATCACTGCCCACTCCTTTCCGTCATCAGGAATGCGGAAGTAGCTCAGTTGATAGAGCATTAGCCTTCCAAGCTAAGGGTCGCGGGTTTGAGCCCCGTCTTCCGCTCTACGCTGACTAAGCAAGCTATAAGATGCGCGTCTCTCTGAGATGCGCATCTTGCTTTTTATACCACCCCGAGCACAGGACTCGGCGCCACAGGCTTGTGTATGTGGGAGGAATTTAGTTACTTTGCAAGCGCAAACCACACAGGGTTCCTTGGCCGAGTGGTTAGGCACCGGTCTGCAAAACCGTTTACGGCGGTTCGATTCCGCCAGGAACCTCAGAAGTAGAGCTCCGCTATCCGACAGGATGGCGGAGCTCTCTGCTTTTAGTCGCAGGGCATACGGGCGGCTGGGTCGGGGCTTTTTGCTTATCTTTGACTTTTGAGATCGTGCCCACTCTGGGCGCATCTTCTCTCCATGTACATTATTATATAGAAATACAGATACTCATCTCACATGAAGCGACTATCCGCATGTACCCTTGCGCTATGTGCCGCCCTCAGCCACCAGCTACAGGCCCAGCGCTCTGAGCTCCTCCTCGAGAAGGGGTGGCGCTTCACCCGCCAGGACCAGGCTTCCTTCTCCACCCCCGACTACAATGACAGCAAGTGGAGCCGTGTCACCGTCCCCCACGACTGGGCGATCTACGGGCCCTTTAGCTTTGAGAACGACAAGCAGCATCTGGCTATCGCGCAGGATGGTCAGAAGGAAGCTATGGAGCATGCTGGTCGTACCGGTGGCCTTCCCTTCGTAGGGGTTGGCTGGTACCGCCGCAGCTTGGACATCCCTCAAGACCTCGGTGACCGCCGTGTCTTCCTCCGCTTCGATGGCGCGATGAGCCACGCCCGCGTCTACGTCAACGGCAAGGAGGTCGGCTACTGGCCCTATGGCTACAACACGTTTGCCTTCGACATCACCCCATACGTTCGTCCCGGCGCAAGCAACACGCTTGCTGTCCGCCTGGAGAACAAGCACGAGAGCAGCCGCTGGTACCCTGGCGCAGGGCTCTACCGCAACGTGCACCTCACCATCACCTCCCCCGTCTACGTCCCTCTCTGGGGCACACAGATCCAGACCCCCACAGCCAAGGCAAGCCACGCCTATGTGGATGTCCGTACACGCATCGCAGGGATGAGCTCGCTCGCTGGCCGTCCTCTACAGGTGACGACCCAGCTCCTCTCCCCTGCTGGCAAGGTCGTCGCACAGTGCGAAGAGGAGATCCAGAGCTCTAGTGCTGAACACCTCTGCCATACGGGCTTCGAGCTCCAGAGCCCCCAGCTCTGGGACATCAACCAGCCTCACCTCTACAAGTATGTCGTCGAGCTAAGCGATGGCGGACGTGTACTCGACCGCGACACCACGACCTTCGGTATCCGCTCCATCGAACTGAAGGCGGGCGAAGGCTTCTTCCTCAACGGCCGTAAGCTGAAGTTCCAAGGCGCTTGCCTCCACCACGACCTTGGTCCTCTCGGTGCCGCTGTCAACGAGGCTGCTATGCGCCGCCAGATCCGCCAGATGCAGGACATGGGCGTCAATGCCATCCGCACCTCGCACAACATGCCCGCACCTGAGTTCGTCCGTCTCTGCGACGAGATGGGTATGCCCCTGATGGCCGAGAGCTTCGACTCATGGGCCCAGCCCAAGGTGCCCAACGGCTACAACCTGGACTTCAACGAGTGGCATGAGCGTGACCTCACGAACCTCATCCACCAGTTCCGCAACAGCCCCTCGGTCATCATGTGGAGCATCGGGAACGAAGTCCCCGAGCAGCCGAGCCTCGAAGGCGCTAAGCTCGCCTACCGTCTGCAGGAGATCTGCCACCGCGAAGACCCCACGCGCCCCGTCACCAACGGCATGGACAATCCCCTCGGCGTGCTGAAGAGCGGTATGGCTGGTACCCTTGATATCCCGGGCTTCAACTACCGTCCCTTCCTCTACGACACCGCACACAAGGTCCTGCCGCAGGGCTTCCTCCTCGGCTCCGAGACCTGCTCCACGGTGAGCTCGCGCGGTGTGTATAAGTTCCCTGTCGTACGCAAGAGCATGGCGAAGTACCCCGACCATCAGTCTTCGGGCTACGACGTCGAGCACTGCGGCTGGAGCAACCTCCCCGAGGACGACTTCATCCGTCAGGAGGACCACGACTGGAGTATGGGCGAATTCATCTGGACGGGTATCGATTACCTCGGTGAGCCTACCCCCTACTACAGCGAATGGCCCAGCCACTCCTCGCTCTTCGGTGCTATTGACCTGGCAGGGATCCCCAAGGATCGCTTCTATCTCTACCGCAGCCACTGGAACAAGGACGCTGAGACGCTTCACATCCTCCCCCACTGGACGTGGCCTGGGCGCGAAGGGCAGGTAACCCCTATCTTCGTGTACACCAACCACCCCGAGGCTGAGCTCTTCATCAACGGTAAGAGCCAGGGTCGCCAGAAGAAGGATACCAGCATCACCATCGACGCTACGGAGAACAAGGAGAGCCAAGAGGCCTTCACCCGTCAGAAGCGCTACCGCCTGATGTGGATGGACACGAAGTACGAGCCAGGTGAAGTCAAGGTCGTTGCCTACGATAAGTTAGGTAATGCTGTCGCAGAGCAGGTAGTCCGCACCGCTGGTCGTCCCCATCACCTTGAGCTCATCGCTGACCGCACGAGCATCGCCGCCGACGGCAAGGATATCGCCTTCGTCACGGTACGTGTCGTAGACAAGGACGGCAACCTCATCCCCGATGACGCACGCCTCCTGCAGTTCAAGGTCACGGGCGCAGGCTCCTTCCGCGCTGCTGCATCGGGCAATCCCGCCTCACTCGATGCCTTCCACCTGCCCCAGCACCACGCCTTCAGCGGTCAGCTCGTAGCCCTCGTACAGAGCGATGAGAAGGCTGGCGAAGCTATCCTCTCCGTCTCAGCTAAGGGCCTGCCCACGGCTAAGATCCGCATCCAAGTCACGAAGTAGCCACCCGTCGTGTCGCTACAGCTCGACTTCATACACCATATCCTCTCGCTGCAGGAGGCCTATCGGGGCACATCCCCCGATAGGATCCTCCTCGGCAAAGGATCCCTCTCTCGCGAGGAGCGCACTGCGCTTGCCCTGCAGCTGACGGCAGAGTCAGCCCTCCGAAGGAAGCTCCCCAGCTGGCACACGGCTGGGGTTTTCCTTCCCTCATCCCTGACGCTGGAGCAGTGCTCGAGCGAAGAAGCCGCCCGCTATAAGGCACGCTTCGCCACGCCTACCGACCGCCTCATCGACCTTACGGGGGGCTTCGGCGTGGACTTCTGGGCACTCACGAGCGTCACGGGGCAAGGGGTCTACGTCGAGCGACAGGCTGATCTCGTCGCAGCAGCACGAGCGAACCTCCCTCGCCTACTTCCCGAGGCGAAGCTCCAGCTCATCCACGGTGAGTCGATCCCCCAGCTACGGGAGCTCATCACCATGCACCAGCCTACCCTCATCTACCTTGATCCCGCCCGCAGAGAGGGCGAGGACACGACGCGTAGAGTCTACGCCATCGAGGACTGTGAGCCCAGCCTACACACGCTCCTCCCCGAGCTTCACGCCCTCTATCGTGAGCTCTCCCTCCCCTTCCCTCGCCTGCTTGTCAAGCTCTCACCGATGCTCGATGTGGTGCATACGCTCCGCTCCGTGGCTGGCGTGCGGGAGCTACACGTCGTCTCGGTACGTGGCGAAGCCAAGGAGCTTCTCCTCCTCATCGACCTCGCTGAGGCTACGGGCGAAGCAAAGCCCGAGGCGGTGACCTTCATCGCTCAAGACCTGCATCCCACGCAGCCTACCCCTGCCTTCGTCCTCCCCGAAGCACTACACTATGAGGAGAGCGCCCAGCTACGCTATGCCGTGAGCCCCCGCGCCTACCTCTTCGAGCCCCATGCGGCACTGATGAAGACGGGACTCTACCGCAGTATCGGTGCTGTCTACGGCCTCGAAGCCCTGCACCCCAATAGCCACCTCTACACGGCAGACACGCTCCCCGAAGCGCCCTTCCCTGGGCGTGTCTTCGCTGTCGAGGCGGTCTATCCCTTCGCTTCGTCCCAGCTCAAGGCACTCGGTCGGGAGATCCGTGCAGCGCAGATCACCTGCCGCAACTTCCCCCTGCGTCCCGAAGCCCTGCGCGCTAAGCTCCGCATCAAGGACAGCGCCGAGCAGACGCTCTTCGGCACGACAGCCTCCGACGGCTCGCACGTACTCATCCGCTGCCGCCGCGTCTAATTAGACGCTACGACAGCATACAAAGGCCTCACGCCCCACGACTACTCCGAGGATAGTCATGGGGCGTGAGGCCTTTTAAGTCAGGGGAAGCGAGAGCCTTAGAGGCGCTCGATATCCTTGAAGTAGTTGTACGTACCGACCTTCAGCTCGATGCAGGCTGCTTCGTCACAGACGATGATGCCCTTGGGGTGGAGCTGCAGAGCGGTGATCGTCCACATCTGGTTCACACAGCCTTCGACAGCCTGCTGCAGGGCACGAGCCTTGCCGTGCCCGTTGACGAGGATCAGTACCTCACGGGCAGCCATGACGGTACCGACACCGACGGTGAGGGCCGTCTTAGGCACCTTGTTCACGTCGCCATCGAAGAAGCGGCTGTTGGCGATGATGGTGTCGGTGGTGAGGGTCTTCATACGGGTGCGTGAGGAGAGCGAAGAGCCTGGCTCATTGAAGGCGATGTGCCCGTCGGGACCGATACCGCCGAGGAAGAGGTCGATACCACCTACGGCGAGGATCGCTTCCTCGTAGGCTGCGCACTCGGCCTCGAGGTCGGTGGCATTACCGTTGAGGATGTGTACGTTCTCCTTCTTGATGTCGATGTGGCTGAAGAAGTTCTTCCACATAAAGGTGTGGTAGCTCTCGGGATGATCCTGGGGGATACCTACGTACTCATCCATGTTGAAGGTGACGACGTGCTCGAAGGATACACGCCCGGCCTGATGAGCAGCCACCAGGGCACGATACATGCCGAGGGGCGAGGAGCCTGTGGGCAGACCAAGTACGAAGGGCTTAGCAGCCGTAGGAGCGGCAGCATTGATCTTCTGGACTACATAGTCCGCTGCCCACTGGGAGATGCCCACATAGTCGGGCTGGATGATTAGACGCATGCGATCTGTGTTTAGAAATTGATGGATTGATATGCAAATTGGAATTAGGGGGGGACTAAGCCTTGAGGCGCTCGGCCATCTGCGTGCCGAGGTCCCAAGCTGCGCCGATGACGGAGGGAAGGTCCGCCATCTTCAGCTCGAAGCCCTCACCGACAGCCTCCCACTTCATCTCTTCGGCGAAGGGACGGAGGCGCTTGAGGGCGGCGGGAGCCCACGCATAGGAGCCAAAGGCCGCGTAGATGCGGTCCTTGACATCGCGGATGCGGATGAGGTTCATGAGGTTCTCTATGGGGGGGAAGAGCTCACCACAGTAGGTGGGGCTACCGATGATGAGACCACGGTAGCGGAAGACATCACGCAGGATGACCGAGGGGTCGCTCTTGGTGACGTTGTGACAGACGATGGACTTCACGCCTGAGGCAGCGAGGCTCTGTGCGAGGATGTCGGCCAGCTGCTCGGTATTGCCGTACATCGAGCCGTAGAGGATGACGACACCCTCCTCGGTCTCGTTGCTCGAGAGGCGGTCGTAGAGTCCGCGAGCATCGGCAAAGCCCTCACGCGTCCAGATGACACCATGCGAGGGGCATACATACTCGATGTCGAGGCCCTGCTTGTCGATATTGGCCAGCGCCTTCTTGACGAAGGGGCCGTACTTCCCGATGACGCAGGCGTAGTAGCGCACCATCTCATCGAGGTAGGACTGGCGGTCGGTGAGGTGGCTATCGAAGATATGCCCACTCAGCGCGCCGAAGGAGCCGAAGGCATCAGCAGAGAAGAGGAGGCGGTTGGACTGCTCGTAGGTGAACATCACCTCGGGCCAGTGTACCATAGGAGCCATCAGGAAGGAGAACTCATGGCTACCGATACGCAGCGCATCGCCACTCTTGACCTCGTGGAGGCCCGTCGTGATACCATGGAAGCCACTGAGCATATCGAAGGCCTTCTTGTTCCCCACGATCTGCATGTCGGGGTAGCGCTGACGCAGGAGACCGATCGAGCCACCATGGTCAGGCTCCATGTGGTTGATGATCAGATAATCCACGGGACGGCCCTGCAGGATGAGGTCGAGCTTGTGGAAGAAGACATCCGAGTAGCAGACGTCGACCGTATCGATGAGGGTAGTCTTCTCGTCTACGATGAGATAAGCGTTATAAGCCACGCCCGAGGGGATCGACCAGACGTTCTCGAAGCGCTCTTTCATGCGGTCGTTCACGCCGACGTAGTAGACGGAGTCAGTGATCTGAGGTACTTGGTACATAGTCCGTAGTGTAGTGATAGGGTGTAATAGTATGGATAAGACAAGGAAGGGGCGCTCCCCCGCAGTCGTCAGGACTCGGGGAGCGCCTCTATGTTGTTAGCTTTTCTTTTTGTCAAGGGGCTCAGGACTGAGCGGATGGCGGTAGGCGTAGACGATGAGTGCGATGCCTGCCACGACGAAGGGGATGCTAAGCAGTTGCCCCATATTGATACCGTAGCTGGCGACCATATTGACCTCCCAAGCCTCCTGTACGTTCTTGATGCTCTCGACGAAGAAGCGGAAGCCGAAGACGCCCGTCAGGAAGTAGCCGAGGATGAGGCCCGAGTAGCGGCGAGCAGCGTCACGCACCCAGTAGAGATACATACACAGGGCGAAGACGAGGAGGTAAGCCAGCGCTTCGTAGATCTGTGTCGGGTGGCAGGCGGGGATCGCCATACCGCGCTCAGCGTAGCCAGCGAACTCCGAGGCGCGAGGGAAGATGAAGCCCCAAGGTGCATCGGTCGGGCGGCCGAAGATCTCGCTATTCATCAGGTTCCCCATACGGATAAGTGCCGCAGCCAGCCCCGTGGGGACAGCCAGACGGTCGAGCGTCCAGAGGATGGACTTCTTCGTCACACGGCGCGAGTAGATCCATACGGCGAGGATGATCCCGATGGTCCCCCCGTGGCTCGCCAAGCCACCTTCCCACACCTTGAGGATGTCCCCAGGGTGGGCAAGGTAGTAGGAGGGATTGTAGAAGAGGACGTGCCCCAGTCGCGCCCCGATGACGGTGCCGAGGACGACATAGATATAGAGGGAGTTCATCCACTCCTCCGGCAGGCGCTCACGCTTCCAGATACGCTCCTCGATCATCGGGCCGAGGATCAGGAGCCCAAGGGCGAAGAGGAGGCCGTACCAGCGGATACCGCGGCCGAAGATATCTATGATGACGGGATCGACGTCCCAAGTGATGGCACTAAGCATAGGCTAAAGGGGCTTGAGAGAGAGGGGAAATAAAGGATTAGCAGAGCTTGCCGATCCAGTGCTCGCGCTCACCAGGGAGCAGGTCGATGACAGGGATCTCCTGCATCGTGTAGCAGCCAGGAGCCAGACGGCGCGTAGCACGTGCTACGGCGACGAGGATCTGAGCGGTGAGAGCGGGGTTATTGATCTTCATGTTGAACTCGAGGAGCTGATTCTGCGTGGTGCCCGAGACGCCCTTGCGAGTCATGTGTACGCCGTGGCCCATATCGATGAGCTGGTCGACGTCATCGACGACGGTGACGTGCGTCTCGTCATGGACGAAGTACGCATCCGACTTGATCGCCTGGATGACCTCCTCGGCCTTGTAGCCAGACTCCAGCTCGATGTAGACCATACGGCGGTGGATACCCGTGCCCGTGGGGATCGTCATCGAGAGGGCCTTGCGGACACCTGCGATGGCCTTCACGGCGACGGTGTGGCCCATGCTCATACCTGGGCCGAAGTTGGTATAGGTGATCCCCTTGGGGACGATAGCCTCCATCAGCGTGCGGACGACCGAGTCACTCCCTGGGTCCCAGCCCGAGGCGATGACGGAGACGGCACCGTGGGCACGGGCGGTCTCGCTGAGGTTCTTACGCAGCTGCAGGATATCGGTGTGGATGTCGAAGCTGTCGACCGTGTGGATGCCCAGTGGGAGGATCTGCTGAGCGGTAGCCTCTACCAGACGCGTAGGGGTACAGAGGATAGCTACATCGACGTCCTCCAGCTCCTCGATGCGGCTGACGACGTGGTAGGGACGGAGTTCGTAGGGGACATTCGAGGGGTCACGACGCACGACACCTGCGATCTCAAAGTCGGGTGCTGCCTCGAGAGCCTCGATGGTGTAGCGACCGATATTTCCGTAGCCGACGACAGCGGCACGTAGCTTCTTCATCTCTGACATATTTCTGTTGTTTTTGAGGTGAGTAAAATGATTAGTACATCTATTATAATTACAAAGATACGAAAACCACCCTATGCCACTGGCCCCTCACTCCACGACGACAGACCGCCCTCCCGAAGGGGTGCGACGACAAGGCCATACAGTCCCCTTCCGAGTAGCTATACAAGGTAGCCCCCCGAAGGTGTAGAGGAAAAGGCGCGAAGTAGCACGGCCTTTCTTCGGAGCGCCGCGAGAATTTCACCCGAAGCACTACACCTATTCTTTCGTCTACGCACGTGGATTTTAGGGCCAGGCACGTAAATCCTATCATCTCGGCACGTAGTCTTTAAGTCCTCGCACGTAGACGAAAGAATAGGCATGGTGCTTCGCAACTTTCCCTCTACTCCTCCGCAACTTTTCCTCGCTTGTTTCAAGCTAATTACAGCACCACTTCGCCCCTCACAGCCGTACCAACGCAGGGCTTTCTCCGCCACACCACAGACCCGCTGAAGGGCGAGAATCCGCACCTCTACCCTATGCCCATCGTTTTGCGTGAGAAAAATCTCTACCTTCGCTCTCAGACGATACACTACTTCCCTTTCCTGAAGGCGCTATGAGGTCACCCACCAGAAGGACCGTGAGAAGCAAGCACCGCCTGCCGTTAACAAGTCATACGAACACCCCATCCCTACGGCACACACCGATGGGACTATGCAACCTCAGGTGACCTCATCACCAACCCTAATAGTACTCAATCCTATGAGAAAGCTCGTACTCCCTATGGCTAACTTCAAGAGATTAGCTGGAGTGCTCCTCGCTACGTCTGTAGTAGCTACCTCCGCAGCAGCTCAAGAGTCGCAGAAGCCTACCCTGACAACCGAGATCGGTCTCTCCACCGTGTGGAACACAGGGATGAATATCTCTCCCTTCGGCTTAAAGTATCAGTCCGAATACTTTGGCTTACGTCCCGCCCTACATACACAGCTCCTCCTACAGTACAAGCCAGGGGAGGCCATCGGCTTAGAAGCACAGGGCTTGCAGTGGCGCCGGTCGCTCGCAGACTTATCCGCAGAGACGCGTATCCAGCAGAGCTATGTGGGGCTGGCCTGGGCGAAGGTAAGCCCACTCAATAGGCCGAGCTTCTTCCTGCGAAATAGCCTCAGCGTGGGCCTCACCTACACCCACGGCTTAGCACAAGCCTGGGGGAGCCGAGACGAGACCAAGGCGAATGCCTGGGGGATAGGGCTCACCTACCGCCTGACACTGGGCTACCGCCTATCGCCCTACCATGCTATCGGCTTGCAGGTCGGGCTAAGCACCTATAGCTCCTTCGGCTGGCGGGGGACATTTAGCCCCGATGCCTACACAGGGAGCATACTCGGGAAGAATACGAATGTCGGGGTCTATCCCAGCGTAGGCCTTGTCTTCACCAACCCATTAGGGCGATAGGCGTACACCACACCAATCCGTCCTCCACTCGATCCCGTGAGGGGGTATGCTTGGCCCATCGGCTATAGCATACCCCCTCGCGGGTGGTTTGACCTCTGGTGAGACCCAGAGCGCTACCCGCCGCCACTCCCTTGGTTTTAGTATCTTTGTGAACTCATAAACATAGAGATAGATAACGACACATAATCATAATGGCAAAAGAACTCAAGGAACTGACTCCCCGCCGCGTGGATTACTCCCAGTGGTATCAGGATCTCGTCATCAAGGCAGACTTAGCTGAGAGCGCCGCCGTGCGCGGCTGTATGGTCATCAAGCCCTACGGCTACGCTATCTGGGAGCGCATGCAGCGCCAGCTCGATGACATGTTTAAGGAAACAGGTCACTACAACGCATACTTCCCCCTCTTCATCCCGAAGAGCTTCCTCAGCAAGGAGGCCGACCACGTCGAGGGCTTCGCTAAGGAGTGTGCCGTCGTCACCCACTACCGCCTGAAGACCAGCCCTGACGGGGGCGTCGTCGTGGACCCTGAGGCTAAGCTCGAGGAAGAACTCATCGTGCGCCCTACCTCCGAGACCATTATCTGGAATACGTACAAGGGCTGGATCCAGTCCTACCGTGACCTGCCGATCCTCTGCAACCAGTGGGCGAACGTCGTACGCTGGGAGATGCGCACACGCCTCTTCTTGCGCACCGCTGAGTTCCTCTGGCAGGAAGGTCACACCGCCCACGCTACCCGTGAGGAGGCCGAAGAAGAAGCAGTACGCATGGTCAATGTCTACGCCGACTTCGCCCGTGACTTCCTCGCTATCCCCGTGCATGTCGGTGTGAAGAGCGCCAACGAGCGCTTCGCCGGTGCCGTAGAGACCTACACCATCGAGGCACTGATGCAGGATGGCAAGGCGCTGCAGAGCGGTACGTCACACTTCCTTGGGCAGAACTTCGCCAAGGCCTTCGACGTCACCTTCACCAACAAGGACGGCCAGCAGGAGCTCGTATGGGCTACCTCATGGGGCGTATCGACCCGTCTGATGGGTGCGCTCATCATGAGCCACTCCGATGACAACGGTCTTGTCCTCCCCCCAACGCTTGCCCCTCATCAGGTCGTCATCGTCCCCATCTACAAGACGCTCGAGCAGCGTGACGAGATCGGCCGCCACGTAGAGCCCCTCATCGCCGAGCTGAAGAAGCGCGGCATCCGTGTGCGCTACGACGACGCAGACAACAAGAAGCCCGGGTGGAAGTTCTCCGAATACGAGCTCAAGGGCGTACCCGTACGCCTGGCCCTCGGTGGCCGTGACCTCGAGAACGGCACGGTAGAAGTCGCTCGCCGTGACACGCTCACCAAGGAGACCTGCGCCTTCGACGGCATCGCCGATCACATCGCTCAGCTCCTCGACGAGATCCAGCAGAACATCTACCAGAAGGCGCTCGACTACCGCGAGAGCCACACCATCACGGTCGATACCTATGAGGAATTCAAGGAGAAGATCGAGGAAGGTGGCTTCATCCTCGCTCACTGGGATGGTACTCCCGAGACCGAAGAGAAGATCAAGGCCGAGACGAAGGCTACGATCCGCTGTATCCCTCTCGAGGGCGACAAGACTCCAGGCAAGTGCATGGTCACCGGCAAGCCCTCGGCTCAGCGTGTCCTCTTCGCCCGCGCCTACTAACCCATCATCACAGACTACCCTATGGCCAGCATACGTGACGGAGAGAACGAACTCTCCCTCCTCGGATCGAAGACCACCCAGTACAGCCAGGACTACGCTCCTGAGGTACTGGAGGCCTTCACCAACAAGCATCAGGGCAACGACTACTGGGTGCGCTTCCACTGCCCCGAGTTCACCAGCCTCTGCCCCATCACGGCACAGCCCGACTATGCGACCATCTACATCAACTACATCCCCGATGTACGCATGGTCGAGAGCAAGAGCCTCAAGCTCTACCTCTTCAGCTTCCGCAATCATGGGGCTTTCCATGAGGACTGCGTGAATATCATCATGAAGGACCTCATCGAGCTTATGGATCCACGATACATCGAGGTCGTCGGGGACTTCACCCCACGCGGTGGTATCAGCATTCTGCCCTTCGCCAACTACGGGCGCCCCGGCACGAAGTACGAGGAGCTCGCCTTCCAGCGCTTAGCTAATCACCCCGTACGATGAAGAAAGTCCTTGCCATCATCAACCCCATCTCTGGTACGGGGTCGAAGAAAAATATCCCCGATCTCTTAGGCCAAGCCTACAACGCATCGGAGTACGAACTCTTCCTCACCTACACCAAGGCCGCGGGGCACGCCGAAGAGCTTGCCCGACGTGCCGCCAGCGAAGGCTACGACCACGTCATAGCCGTCGGAGGTGATGGCACGGTCAATGAGGTCGCACGCGGCCTCGTCGGGAGCCAGACGGCTCTCGGCATCGTACCGAAGGGCTCGGGCAATGGTCTGGCACGCACGCTCGGCCTCTCGATGAAGAGCGATCAGGTCATCCAGCAGCTCGTCAGCGGTCGCCGTATCGCCATCGACAGCTGCGAGCTCAACGGACGCCCCTTCTTCTGCACCTGCGGGATGGGCTTCGACGCTGCCGTCAGTAGGTCCTTCGCCGAGGCCTCCACACGTGGCCCCGTGACCTACCTGCGCACCATGATCGAGGAGTACCGCTCCTTCAAGCCCGAGACCTATCGCCTCGACATCAACGACGGTGAGCGCACCCTCGAGACGGAGGCCTTCGTCCTCGTCGTGGCGAACGCCACGCAGTACGGGAACAATGCCTACATCGCTCCCGAGGCAGACCTGTCAGACGGCCTGCTGGATCTGGCGATCATACGCCCCTTCCCCATCCTCGAGGCAGCTGTGGTCTTAGGTGACCTCATGCTCGGCAAGCTCGCTGACAACAAGCACTACGAGACCGAGCGCATCAAGTCGCTCCGCATCGAGCGCCCCACAGCAGGCGCCGTACATATCGACGGTGAGCCCCTCGAGCTGGGTACCACCATCGACATCAAGCTGCGCCCCCACTCGCTGCACGTCATCATCCCTCAATAGCACGCCTCCCCTCAGCACGCCATGGCCAAGAAACGGGCCTTGCCCCCACGCCCACGCCTCCGACGTACGCACCGCCTCACGCTCACCCTCAACGAGCGCGAGTACAAGGCGATCATCGACCACTGTGAGAGCCGACGTATCGTGAGCCGCACAGGCTGGATGCGCGAGGTCATCATGGCCGAGGTCATCACGGAGCATGAGCGCAATGCGCCCTTCCTCTTCGACGAAGCTGAGATGCAGTGATGAGCACCATCCTCCCCTATTCTGACGAATACTTCATGCGCCAGGCCCTCGATGAGGCAGCCTTGGCCTACGAAGCGGGCGAAGTACCCATCGGTGCTGTCGTCGTCTGCCGTGGGCAGATCATCGCCCGAGCACACAACGAGGTCGAGCGCCTCAGTGACCCCACAGCCCATGCCGAGGTGCTGGCAGTGACAGCCGCCACGGAGTATATGGGTAGTAAGTTCCTCCCCGACTGCCAGCTCTATGTGACAGTGGAGCCCTGCGTGATGTGTGCTGGGGCGCTCTTTTGGGCTCGCTTAGGGGAGATTATTTATGGTGCAGGAGAGGAGAAGTTCGGCTACCGACACTATGCGCCCGACCTCTTCCCCCGTCGTACCAAGATACGTGGAGGACTGCTTGCCGACGAGGCGCGCGAGCTGATGCAGCGCTTCTTCGCAGCACGCCGATAGCCTCTATTTATCGCATCTCATACCATATTAGTGCGCCTTAGTACGAGTATTGCGGCACTTTATGTACATTTGGAGCGTTTTATGAGTGGCGGGAGACCGCCTTACTCTGAACTCGGGGGAGGAGCGTCCTCCCACTATACTATACTGACGTAACCTGATCAATAGACCCGAATACGTGATGACGACTAAGACACCACGCGCGACTCGACTCGCTAAAAGCCTCCTGATAGCAGCTGCCTTGGGAGGGCTTTCTTACACCCAACTATCCGCACAAGTATCTACCCTCCGCACAGGCCGTCTCCCCAACGGGCTGACGTACTACATCAGCCGTGATGCGGGTGCCTCCGAGGGTACGGCACACTTCTTCCTCCTACAGAATGTCGGGGCGATCCTCGAGGATGACAAGCAGAATGGTCTTGCCCACTACCTCGAGCACATGGCCTTCGAAGCCACCGAGCACTTCCCTGGGGGCGTGATGAACTACCTGCGTACGCGTGGGCTCTACAGCTTCGACGCACGCACGGGTACGGACGACACGCGCTACAGCATCATGGATGTCCCTACGACAGAGAAGGGCCTCACCGACTCCGTGCTCCTCATCCTCAAGGACTGGTGCAGTGGCATCTCCATTACCGAAAAGGATACGGAGAAGCAGCGCGGCATCATCATCGAAGAGTGGCGCCAGCGTGGCGGCATCGACAAGCGTCTCAGCGATAGTATCGCCGGCGTCATCTACAATGGCTCGCAGTACTCCAAGCGCAATGTCATCGGTAGCCTCGACGTGCTGAAGACCTTCAAGTATCCCGATATCCAGGCCTTCTACAAGACGTGGTACCGCCCCGACCTGCAGTGCGTGATGATCGTCGGGGATATCGACCCCGCCGTCTATGAGCAGAAGGTGCAGAAGCTCTTCGCTTCACTCCCCGCTCCTCGCAATGCTAAGGCACGCCCCCCCTATGCGATTGACGACAATGCGCAGCCCCTCTACTATCGCTTCACTGATAAGGAGAACCGCTCACACTCCTACGGGCTCTACCAGCGTGTAGCCCCCCCCACGAATCGCCCCACGGCAGAGGCTACGAAGGACTACCTCCTCGGACAGCTCTTCAACACCCTCGCACCACAATACTTCGCTCGCCTGCGCAACCGCGGTGAGGAAGCCTATATCGCTGCCTCGGTGAGCTACTCACCGCTGGTACGTGGCTATGGGCAGTTCGCTTGGGACTTCGTACCCTACTCGGGTCAGGACAAGACTGCCCTCCAGCAGATCCTCGCCGCTCGAGCTCAGATGCCCTATGGCTTCTTCAGCGATGATGCCTTCGAGGCTGAGAAGCAGAAGCTCTATGATGGCATGAAGGAAGTACTGAGCGATGACAAGGGCCTCGGTACTCCACAGAACTTCATCGACATCTACCGCAACAACTACCTCTACGGTACGCCGATGCGCGAATTCCGCCAGCAGCTCGAGGACAACCTCGAGGCACTCGTCGAGCTGGAGGCTGACGACCTGCGTGCATGGCTCAAGCAGCGTGCGATGGGTGACCGCAACCTCGCCTTCGTCGCCTACACCAATAGCCCCTCCGTACCAGCGATCTCCGAGCAGGAGTTCCTCAAGGAGCTCTCAGCCTACAACACTCCCGTACAGGCTGCCGAAAGCAGTGAGCCTGCACCTATCACGAAGCTCATCGACTTCAAGCTCCCCGCAGGGAAGATCGCTCGTGAGAAGAAGATCCCTTCACTCGATGCTACCGAGTGGACGCTCTCCAATGGCATGAAGGTCATCTATAAGAATCTGGCCAAGGAGCTCAAGGGCGAAGTCCTCTTCCTCGCTTCGGCTAAGGGAGGTCAGTCCATCGTCAAGCCAGCCGACCTTCCCTCCTTCTCGGCTATGCAGAGCCTCATCATGGCCTCAGGTCTCTATAAGTACGACCGCAACCAGCTCGCCCAGTGGCTGCGCAATCGCCCCATGGAGGTCAACCTCTCCATCACCGAGTACATCGATGGGATGCAGGCACGCAGTAAGACGGACGGCGTAGACGACCTCTTCTCCTACCTCTACCTCGTGCTGAATAAGCAGCGCTTCGATCAGCAGATCTTCGACAAGTGGCTCCAGCGTAAGCGCTACATCTACGACTCGAAGCCCCAGCAGGGCCGCGAAGCCGTCGACCGCGAGATCAGCGAACTGCTGAACCCCATCACCGAGGCCAACCCTCGTGAGGACAATACCTTCTACGATAAGATGAAGCTGAGCGACCTGCCCCGCCTCTACGCTGAGCACTTCGGTGACGCTTCACAGCTGACGGGCTGTCTCGTCGGTGACATCAGCGAAGCAGAAGCTAAGCGCATCGTCACGACCTATCTGGCTGCCCTGCCTGGCAACCCCAAGGCACCACGTCGCACCTACACGATCCGCGACCATAGCTCTCGTGAGCGTGTAATCGAGCGTACCTTCGAGGTCGACACCGAGGGGGATCTGGGCGAAGTAGAGCTCTCCTTCCTCGGAGATAAGAAGCTCACCGACCGCGAGCGCATCGCCCTCGGTCTGCTGGAGCCCCTCCTGCAGAATCGTCTCTTTGACGAGCTTCGTGAGAAGGAGCAGGGTACCTACAGCATCGCCGTCAAGACGAACTACACCGATGACCCTGTAGCCAGCACGAGCCTCTCGATCCACTTCATCACCTCACGTGCTAAGGCCGACCACCTCAAGGCCCGCACCTATGAGATCCTCCGCTCCATCGCAGCAGGTCAGATCGACCGCGACGAGTATAAGAAGGTCCACATCCCTCAGGTCCTCGACGAAGAGGCTGAGGCGAAGGAAGCCGGTGACGGCATGGGCCTCGGCGTATGGATCGCCCTCCTGAATGCCTACGCTGAGACAGGCAAGGCCCCCGACCTCTCCAAGAAGACCGCTACCGGTCAGGAGGTCAAGGTCTCCGAAGTCACAGCTCAGGACGTCTCCTCCCTGCTGAAGAAGCTCCTCGACGAAGGCAAACGCCGTGACATCGTCGTCAAGAGCCTCGCCCCCGAAGCAAAGACCTGGGAGCACTAAGCCCTCTCTTGATATGTATCATATGCGCAAGCACCGCTGACACCGACAGTAGACTCTCAGGGCCCTCTCTCACGGACTCTGAGAGTCGCTGCGTCAGCACCACACACCGCAGCGCCTCTGATATATCCCTACACCTCGATAGATAAGTCATACCTATACCTATCCTCCATGCGACAACCATTAAGAATACGCCGGCGTCTGGCCCTCGGGCTTTGCCTGTGCGCGCTGGGACTCTCCACCCCCACTGAGGGCTGGAGCCAGACCCCTGCGACGCCGACCGTCTCGGTCTCCTTCAAAGACAAGGACATCGCCTCTATCCTCGACTTCATCGCCCAGAACTCAGGCTACAAGATTGAGTACGAGCCTGAGCTTCGTACCGCAGGCTACAAAGCCACCGTATCCTTCGACGAGGTAACTCCCGAGAAGGCGGTCGAAGGCCTGCTCAAGGGCACTCCATTCATCTATGCCGTCGATGGCAAGACCATCCGTATCTTCCGCCCCCAGCAGCAGGCTACCGCTAAGGGCCAAGTCACAGGGGTCGTCAAGGACTCTCGTGGCGAAGGCATCATCGGCGCCAGCGTCCGCATCAAGGGCACGAAGCTCGGCGCCCAGACGGGCATCGATGGCGCCTTCACCATCAATACCGACAAAGCCTCTGGCGAGCTCCAGATAAGCTACGTCGGCTACTACGACAATAGCGCCACCTTCACCGCAGGACAGCCCGTGACGGTCGTCCTGAAGGAGAACGTCAAGTCCCTCGACGGTGTCACCGTCATCGCCTACGGCCGACGCAATACGCAGGAGCTCGTCGGGGCTGTCAGCTCCATCAAGGCTGACCAGCTCAAGGACGCTCCCGCACCCAGCCTCCAGTCCCTCCTGCAGGGCCAGATGTCGGGTCTGTCGGTGACGAACCAGTCGGGCTCACCTGGTGGTGGCGGTACGCGTATCAACATCCGCGGTATCAGTTCGCTCAACGACCAGGGGATCAACGACGGCTCACCTCTCTTCGTCGTCGACGGAGTACCTCTCTCGAAGGTCTCTGCTGAGTCTACCGGTGGTATCAACGCCTTAGCTGGTCTTGACCCCTCGACCATCGAGTCGGTCGAAGTGCTGAAGGATGCTGCCTCCGCTTCGCTCTACGGCTCCCGCTCGGGTAACGGTGTCGTGCTCATCACGACGAAGAAGGGTAAGTCGGGCAAGGCAGAGTTCGGTCTGAACTTCTCGCAGTCCGTCTCCTTCCTCCCCTCCACGCCTCTGCAGATGCGTGGTCACGGTGAGCGCCGTGTGCACAACATCCTCGCACAGCACCAGCGTATCGGTCACAACAACTATAAGACCAACCGCTACATCCTCCCCCGCCGCTACGGAGAATCCTACGGCTGGGAACCTACCCTCGACGGGGCTTACGACTACTTCTGGGGTAACGGGAATGTACTGACGAAGGACAACCAGCCCCCCGCCTCCGCACAGGACTCGCTGAATACCTTCTATAACAATGACACGAACTGGTGGAAGTACATCTTCCAAGTAGGCCGCGTGACCTCGGGTGACTTCTATGCCTCTGGGGGTAACGACAACGTGCGCTACCTCGTCAGCACGGGTCTCTATGACGAGCGCGGTATCCAGATCAACTCGGGCTTCAAGCGCCTCAGCTTCCTCTCGAACCTTGACCTGCGCCTCACGCCTAAGGTCAATGCCTTCACGCGCCTCAACCTTGCTTACAACAAACAGCAAGCTATCAGCGGCTCCAACATCCAGGGGCTCGATGTCGACCCTAAGGAAACGCCCACGGTCTACCCAGGTCGTGGCTCTATCGCTGAGCAGCTCACCCTACAGAAGATCCGTGATGTACGTGCCCGCAACGGGATGTTCAACGCCCGCCTCTCCGTCGGTATCGACTACAGCCCCATCGCGGGGCTGAAGTTCGCCACCTCCGCTTCGGGTGACGCGTACTTCTCTAACAACCACGTCTTCCGCCCCTCCTACCTCAACAGCAACAACCTCTCCTCCGTCGAAGCCTCTCGCTCGATGGTCGCCATGATCCAGTGGGAAAACATCCTCTCCTACCGCTTCAACCTGCGTGACCGTCACAACTTCGACCTCATGGCAGGGATGACCACGACCTACGACCTGATGGAGAACATCAAGGGTAAGGCTGCTGGTGGTCCTACCAACAAGATCTATGAGATCGGTGATGGCTGGCCACAGGCTCGCAATGTAGAGGGTCGTGACGAATACCTCCAGCGCGTGACGACCGACCGTCAGGAGCAGATCATGCTCAGCTACCTCGGTCGTGTCGCCTACAACTTCGACAAGCGCTACATGCTCGAGGCTTCACTCCGCTACGACGGCTCGTCGGTCTTCGGCCGTGACGTCCGCTGGGCAGCCTTCCCCTCTATCGGTGCTGCATGGGCCTTCTCCAAGGAGCAGTTCATGAAGGACTTCTGGTTCCTCAGCTTCGGTAAGATCCGTGCCTCATGGGGTAAGAGCGGTCAGAAGTTCCAGGAAGCCTACCTCGCCCACGGTCTGATGGAAGAGTCGAACTCCTTCCTCGGTCAGCCCGGTCTCCAGCCCAGCGCTATGGCCAATAGCCACCTGACGTGGGAGAAGAGCGACCAGTATGACCTCGGTCTTGACCTCGACCTCTTCAACTACCGCTTCAAGGTCAAGGTAGACTACTACTACAAGCACTCCTATGACCTCCTGATGCAGGTGCCCACCCCAGGTAACTTCTTCATCTCGAAGACAACCTGGACGAACGCTTCGGCTATCTCCAACGAAGGTCTTGAGCTGGACCTCTCGGCTGACCTCATGCGCCGCAAGGACTTCTCTTGGAACCTCCGCTTCAATATCGCTCGCAACTGGAACCGCTTCCTCGCCTCTTACGACGGCAAGGATCTCGGCGATAAGGTACTCGGCCGCCCCATCTATGGTATCTACACCTACAAGGATGAAGGCCTTGTACAGGACGAGTCGGCTATCCCCTACTACTACGACCAGACGGGTCTGCGTGTACCCCTCTCCTTCGGTTCGCTCGCTTACCCACTGCGTGTCGGTGGTCGTAAGATCAAGGACCAGAACGGCGACGGCTACATTAACAGCGAAGACATCTACTACGCTGGTAGCGCACTGCCCAAGGCCTACGGGGGTATCACGAATACCTTCACCTACAAGCGTCTCGCTCTGAATGTGCTGCTGACCTATACGATCGACCAGCGCATGATGAACATGGTGAAGAACGGTGCCTTCCTCTTCAATAAGAAGTTCGGCGTCGTGATGAACGACTTCTCCCGCGCCACCTTCTGGCAGAATCCTGGCGACAAGACCGAGTACCCCTCACTCGAGTTCGCTGATGACGGCTACACGGGTCAGTTCGATGGCGACATCGATACCAACATCGAGCGTGTGAGCTACCTCCGCCTCAAGCAGCTGAGCCTCTCCTACTCTCTCCCCGAAACGTGGACGAAGCGCCTCCGCATGAAGGATGTGCGTATCTACTTCGCTGGTGAGAACCTCCTCCTCTTGACGAACTACTCTGGGCTTGACCCCGAGATCGTCGACCCTGCTACGGGTAAGGACACGGGCCGTATGTACCCCCTCAATCGCAAGCTTACGCTTGGTCTCAATCTGAAGTTCTAATGAAACGCTATATCCTTCCCGCCCTGGCGCTCACGCTCCTGGCTTCCTCCTGTAAGCTGGACCTGACGCCCGAGAATGCCATCACTTATAGCAATGCATTCTCCACAGAGGCTGAGCTCAACACGACGACGACCACCATCCACTTCTACCTCGACAACTGCATGGACGCCTTCACGCCTCTGACGAAGGTCGGCCTCCTTGCGGACGAGACGCAGGATGATGGGCAGCTCCGCGAGGGTAATCCTCGTAGTATCATCCAGGCTTCCGCCGACTGGGAATACGTCTATCGTATGATCTTCGAGGCAAACCTCCTGCTGGATAATATCGACAAGACCGAAGGCCTCTCCGAAGAGCGCTACGCCTACCACGCAGGTCAGGCACACTTCGCTCTCGGCTTCGGCTACTTCATGCTCTCCCGTGCCTATGGTCAGGCAGTCATCACGGAGAACGCTAAGGAGCTGAAGACCTACGGTCTCTCTACGCAGCAGCAGGTCGTCGACGCAGGTATCGAGCATGCCCTCAAGGCCTTCGAGCTCCTGCCTACCTACGACAAGCTCCGCACGACTTCTGGTAACGTACCCGCCTCCAAGCAGTACGGCAGCAAGGGGAATAGCGCCACGCTCCTAGCACACCTCTATGCCTGGAAGGGGAGCATGGCCGAGCTCTACGGCGAGTCTTCGGTAGACGCTACTGAGGCCTACCGCAAGAGCGTCGAGTATGCCTCTAAGGTCATCAACGGCGAGGTCGGCACCTACAGCCTCGTCTCGACCCCCGAGGAACTATGTCAGCTCCTCTCTGACCCCAGTGCTACGAACCCCGAGGAGATCTTCTCCCTCGTCTACGATAAGAGCCGTGGCAATGAGTCAACCTCTAAGAACGAAGTCGCCAACCTCTTCGCTACGTGGCCTGTCAATACCACGCTCACCGAGGGGGACCTGGCACAGGCTTCCTTCCGCCTGAAGAAGTCCACCATCCAGAAGCTCTATCCCGACGCGAATGACGCGCGCCGTACGGCCTTCTTCTATGAGTTCAATACCGACCACACGGTCTCTGGCGTGAGCTACGCTGTGCCCTACAAGTTCCGCAACGCAGTCTTCGCTATCGACCAGAGCGCTGAGTCTGGCAAGAGCTTCCTCAGCATCAATGCCAACTACGTCTACTGGCGTCTGGCAGATGTCTACCTGCTTCGTGCCGAGTGTGCGAATAAGCTGGGTGACACCTCCACGGCGATCTCGGACCTCAATAAGATCCGCTCACGTGCTGGTGCGAAGACCTACCCTGCCTCGGGTGAGAGTGACCTGAAGAAGGCCATCTTCCGTGAGCGCGAGCGTGAGTTCATCCTCGAGAACGATAGCCGCTACTACGATATCCTGCGCAACGGCTACGTCAAGACTGAGCTCACGGGTAAGTTCCCCACGCTCTCCACGGCGGATATCGCTGGTGGTGCCCTCTGCCTGCCTATCCCATCGAGCGCCCAGCGCGACAAGGATGGTAAGGTCATCAACGGCCTCATCCTGCAGCGTCCCTACTGGTTCCGCTACATGTAGTACCCTCTAAGATCTATCCGTTATGCGTACGATCAAGCATCCAATATATCTGCTCGCACTACTCGTCCTCAGCCTCTTCTCCTCGTGTACGAAGTATGACTTCGTCGAGACGGGCAAGGCTACGTCCTACCACGACACGACGATGTGGGAGTACTTCCAGACTGATAGCTACAACTGGAGCTACCTCGTCTATATGACCAAGCGTGCTGGCCTCGAAGATCTCTTCCAGGGGACGAACACGCAGTATGGCCCGAACATCACCTTCCTCGGGATCACGAACCACAGCATCCGCCGCTACCTCTACCGCACCTATGGTATCAATGAGGACGGCACCTCTCCCGCTGATGCCGTCGATCCCAGCACGCTCACCGACGAGGAGACGATGAAGCTCATCGACCGTATGAGCGTGGCCACATGCCGCAGCATCATCCTCGACTGCGTCATCCCACAGGAGAAGCTCCTCCTCGAGGACTTCCCCGCAGGGCGTAAGGCCGCCGACGGGAGCACCATCGGTACGGGTGGTAAGACCTACACGATGGCCTCGGGCAAGCAGCTCTGGCTCTACACCTTCCGCGACACCTACGCAGGGGTAGCGGGCTCAGGGGCGAACCGCCTGCACATCGTCTCCCCCACGACCAGCATCTCGCGTGATATCGCTTCGCACGATATCCAGACACGTACGGGCGTCGTCCACTCGCTCCAGTACGACTTCACGCCTACGGACTTCTAAATACATCTCATCCGATGACTGCAAGATCTATATATAGCCTGCTCCTCGTGATCCTCGCCCTTGCGCTGCCCTCTTGCCGCAAGATGGCCGTGGGCTACCTCGATGCGACGCACGCCACATTCTCCGCTAAGGAACTGAACGTCTACCGCACGGTCGACGATGACAATCCCCATAGCTTGACCCAGACCTATCCCGCCCCCTGGACCTCCCAGCGTATCCAGGGTGTCTCGGGCACGAACCCCGTGAACTATGAGTTCCTCAGCGTCGATGTCGCTGATGGGGGCGATGCCGAGAAGTTCGCTGCCGCTGTCAAGGAAGGTACGATCACCGTCAATGGTGGTACCATCAACCTCTTCCCCGCTGCGGTGCAGAACCTCCCCAATGGGCGCTATACCGTCAATCTACGGGTCTACAACGAAGGCTACAGCCGTGAGCTCCGTGGCCTCTTCACCTTCATTATCCAAGACGCTGCCTAATACACGCTCCCTATGAGATACCTCAAGTATGTGACCTCTCTGGTCGTAGCACTCCTCGCTTTCTCCTTCGTCTCAGCTCAGGAGGCGGGCATACGCTTCTTCAAAGGGACTTTCGCCGAAGCCCTCGCTGAAGCTCAGCGCCAGAATAAGCCCCTCTTCGTAGACTTCTACGCTACCTGGTGTGTACCCTGTAAGAAGATGGAGAAGACCATCTTCACGCAGCCCGAGGTCGGGAAATTCTTCAACGAGAAGTTCGTCAACCTCCAGATGGATGCCGAGGCTCCCGAGAACGTCGAGATCGCTAAGAAGTACAAGGTCGAGGCCTTCCCCACCCTCGGGATCATCGCTCCCGACGGCAAGGCTATCCAGATCAACGTCGGCTTCATGAAGGCCGAAGAGCTGCTCGAGATGGGTAAGACCGCTATCGGTGAGGTCAAGGGCTTCGAAGAGCTCTATAAGGAGCACCGCGCACAGCCCAACGATCTGAAGATCCAGCAGGAGCTACTGACCATCGCCCCACGCTTCCTCACCACGCAGGACGGCATGGACGCTGAGAAGTGGGTCGTACGTGTCCGCAAGCTCTACAAGGACTACCTCGCGAAGAAGATGGCTGACAACAGCCTCATCAACAAGAAGGACTACCTGATCATCAGCAACCTCGGTGGTGATGACGCTGACGAAGTAGCACGTGTCGTCGAGTACATCAACTCCAACCTCGACGCATGGATCGCTGCTGTCGGCGAGCCCGCTGCCTACTACGTCATCGAGAAGAACGATGAGCGCATGCTCGACCTCGTCAAGAAGGGCGACGAGTCCTACAAGACGTACCTCGAGAAGATCCGCACGGACTACAAGAAGGCCTACGACGTGATCAAGTTCAAGACCGTCACGCCCTACCAGAAGTCCGTCGACTACTACGGTGCGCTCTTCGCTATCTACAAGAATAAGGACGTACCCCAGTACATCAAGCTCATGTCCAGCTACCTCAATGGCCTCGGCGAAGACGCCAACGCTGCTGACTACGGTATCGCTGCTCAGTCCCTCTACAACGCTGCTGGCAAGAAGCTCACGGCCGCTGACCACAAGCAGGCTATCGCTTGGCTCCAGAAGGCTATCCCCAACGAAACGACCCTGATGAATAAGATCAACTTCCTCGTCATGGTCGGGGACTCCTACCGTGAGCTGAAGGACTACAAGCAGGCACGTGAGTACTACAACCAGGCTTATGGCGAATCACTCCAGATGGGTGCTGCTGAGCAGGCCCAGCAGATGATCCAGGCCTCGGTCGTCTACAAGCTCTCTACCCTCGAGCTCCTCGAGAAGTAAGCCACACCTGACGACTACATCATAGGGGAAGCCCCGAGAGTCCGCTCGTGACTCTCGGGGCTTCCTCTTATCTTTGCACCCGACGCCCGCCCTGCGCTCGGCACTATAAAGTAGCATCACGCAGGGGAGGGCATCCCGACCTATATTGGTCACTGAGTCGACCTATATAGGTCACCTATATGTACCTATATTGGTCCGTGAAGCAACCTATATAGGTCGACTCAGTGACCAATATAGGTTCGCATCACCCCCTCATAGACTTAGCAATGTATCGCCTCCTACTCGCCCTCTTCCTCCTCACTACGACGAGCCTCTCGGCTCGCAACCTCGACTCCCTTATGCAGGCCTATGGCCTCGTCGAGGTCACCAGCCTCGCTCCCCGCATCCGTGTCGAGCTGAAGTACGCCACGCGCGACAACTTCATCGGGGCGAATATGTACGGCTCGCTACGCAAGGCTTACCTCCACCCCAACCTCGCCCGTGCGCTGGCTCGTGCCCAGCAGGCTCTCGAGCACGAGAAGCCCGGCTATGCCTTCCTCATCTATGATGCCGCACGCCCGCAGAGCGTACAGCGCCGTATGTATCAGGCCGTGGCAGGCACACCGAAGAAGATCTACGTCGCCGCCCCCGAGCGTGGTGGACGCCACAACTACGGCGTGGCGGTAGACCTCACCATCGTCGATGCCGCAGGCAAACCGCTGGATATGGGAAGCCCCTTCGATCACTTCGGTGAGGAGGCTCACCTCGGAGATGAAGGGGCTTTAGTGAAGAAGGGCGTCTTTGCCCCAGAGGTCCCTACGAACAGGGCGTTGATGAAGCGACTCTTAGGTGCCGAGGGCCTGCGCCCTTATGACAAGGAGTGGTGGCACTATCAGGAGCGTATGTCGATGCCGGAGGTGCGTAAGCGCTACCGCCTCTTAGACTTCTAAGGGCACGCACCCACTCGCTCACGACTTAGAACTCACGCATCTGCCCGTCGTATGCCTGCACCAGGCGTCGGCGGGCATTGTCGTACTCGCTGGAGAAGAAGTCCTGACGTGCGTTGTAGTACTTCGTCTTGACGCCCAGGAGACCGCAGATAGAGTTCGCCAAGAGGTCGGTCATGATCTTGCGACCCTTCGCCGCTACGATCTGCTCGTAGATCTCGGGGTGCTCCTTGCGCAGCGCAGGCGAAGCGTACACCATAAGCGGGATCATCAGCCCCGCCTGCGATACCTCATGCTCGTAGTAGTCGGGGCGCTCGGGATTCTCGAAGACGGCCTGCCCGTGGTCGGAGAGGTAGATGACGATGGCGGGCGTCTGGCTGTAGCGCTGGAAGATCTGCGAGACGACCTGATCGTTGTAGTGGATCGAGTTCACATAGTCGCAGATGATGCCACGGCGCTTAGCATCGGTGGGGGTAGGCTTCCCGTTGGGGAGCGTCTTCGGAAGCTGGTCTACGGTGAAGGGCGCCTTCTCGTGGATGTAGCGATCGGAATAGGGGGTATGCGAGCCCATCAGGTGCACGACCTCAAAGAGATCCTTCCCTGCGGGAGTCTTCGTGCGGTCAAAGAGGAGCGGGAGGATATCGCTATCGGGAGAAGCGTTCCAGTCACCAGCCGTGCGGATACGGACGAAGCGTGTGCTATCGGACGTAGAGGCGAGCGTGGGGATGGGTTGGATACCCGTGCCCTGCTTCTCCTGATTGCTGACCCAGTAGGTATAGTAGCCTGCCTTGGAGAGCACGAGGGGCAGTGCGGGGTACTTGTACCACTCTTTCTCAGGACCCTCGAGGGTGTAGAAGCTCATGCTCTGTGAGATCGAGCCCGTCGTCCAGGCTGCCGAAGAGATGGCATCGGAGAAGAGGACGAGGTCGCCCGTCCTGACAAGGGAGTCCTGCTTAGGAGTATTCTCCAGTGGATAGCCGTAGCAGTGCATATAGTTGCGGCGCATGGATTCGCCGAGGACGACCACGACGGTGACGCCCTTCATATCACGTGTATGCTCGATGGCACCCACATCGAAGTTGCGTGCATTCGCGCTGTACTTGGCCAGTAGCTCCGCATCGGCGATACAGCTCGTTGTACCGATGTAGATACGCTCGACGGGCGCCATGTAGAGGTAGCTCATCGTGGAGAGTTGCGCCGGACGCACGACAAAGCACGAGATAGGCAGCGTCACGAGCATCCCACAGAAGAGGAGACCACGGCGTAGCGACGTACCCACTTCCTTCCCCCAGCGGCGTGTGAGCGCATAGGTGAGTGTGAAGAGCACGAGAAGCACAAGGAGCGGGAGGAGGAAGACCTTATAGTTGAGGTTCTCCAAGAAGGCTGAGGCCTCCCCTGGGTTGGTCGCCAGGATATTCAGCGCGATGCTGTCAGTATAGAGCGAGCTATAGGAGAAGACGAGGAAGGACTCGAAGAGGAGCAGGTAGCTATAGGCGAAGATCGTGAGGCCCTGCAGCACCTTCCTCAGCCAGCGATAGGGGAAGAGCGCGATGATTAGCGTGGGGATAGAGGCCCAGGTAGCAAGGCTCAGCGTCTGGTAGATGACCTCTCCGAAGTAAGGCCAGCGCCCTTGCCCCACGTAGTAATCTCCCGCAGCCCATATCTGGAGCAGGAAGAGTAGAAGCGCAAAGAAGCGCAGGCTATAGAGGCGCTGCAGGTAGCGCCCAAGGAATGAGCCCTCGGAGGAGGAGGAGGTATTGAATGCCATAAGTGGTGGGATTGTCAAATGCTTATCGGTAGGCAAACGTACAAAAAATGCCCTACATAGCACGACAGGCTACCCCCTCCGCAGGGTGCGGAGCAGGGGTAGCCTGTGTGCAATATTAGAGGTAATGATAGCGGAGCTTAGCCGAGGATCTCCTGCTGGAGACTCCCCACGAGGCTACTTGCCCCGATGCGGAAGAGGCGGTTGTCCAGCCATTCCTCCCCGAGGATAGCCTCGACGAGGCAGTAGTACTTCACAGCTTCTTCGGCTGAGCGAATACCGCCGCTGAACTTCACGCCACGCACTTCGCCGTACTTCTCACGGTACTCACGCAGCACCGAGCAGAGGATGTAGGCAGCTCGCAGGTCGGCGCCAGGGAACTCCTTCCCCGTCGACGTCTTGAGGAAGTCAGCTCCAGAGAAGAGTGCGAGGATGCTGGCACGACGGATCAGCTCGGGATCACGCAGAGCACCCGTCTCGAGGATGACCTTGAGGTGTGCGCCACGAGCCGTAGCCTTCTGCTCCTCGATCTCGGTAGAAGCCTCAAGGTAGTCACCAGCGAGGAAGGCGCCGAGGTTGAGGACGATGTCGATCTCGTCAGCACCAGCAGCGATAGCCAGCGCCGTCTCGGCGATCTTCACCTCAGGGAAGCTCTGCGAAGCAGGGAAGCAGCCACTGACGCAAGCCACTTGCACGCCTTCGGCAGTGAGGATCTCACGGACGGTCTTGACGAAGTTCGGATAGACGCAGATCGCTGCGACGGAGGGGACGTCCTCCGTGCCCTCGAAGTCATTGACAGAGGCGACGAGCTGAGCGACCTTCTCCTCGGTATCGGTACCAGAGAGCGTCGTCAGGTCGATCGTCGAGTGGAGGAACTTCTTGACCTCACGGGTATTGTTCTTCTCGAAGCGCTCCTCGAGGATCTTAGCGATACGGCTGTCGAGCTCCTCGACAGTGAGAGCAGGGGCGAAAGCACCGAATGCCTCGGTGTACTTAGTTTGATTTGTTTCTGCCATCAGTATGTGGGTATTATGGTTGAGTCTCTGGGGGAGTGTCGGGGGCGAGCTTGGGATTGGTGCGGTGGCGCTCGCTGTCCCGCTGGGTCTTCTTCTCGATATTTGCCTTGAGGGCTGCCTCGAGGTCGACGCCCGTCTGGTTGGCTATGCAGAGGACGACCCACAGCACATCAGCGAGTTCGTCGCCGAGGTTATGGCCTTCGTCGCTCTTCTTGAAGCTCTGCTCGCCGTAGAGACGAGACATCAGGCGAGCCACTTCGCCGACCTCCTCGGTGAGGATAGCCATATTCGTCAGGGGTGCGAAGTAGCGCACACCATAGTTCTGTATCCATTCGTCGACGAGGCGCTGCGCCTCCCCGAGGGTAAGTTTGCTGTCCATTGGCTGGGAGAGAAGAGGGATAAATTCGGCTGGGGCTAAGGTCTCTTGGCCCACTCCAGCCTATACAAAGATACGCCAATACCAGTAGTCATCATAGCCTCCGTACGCCTCAGCTTGGGAGGGGAGCGTACTCTACCTTCGGGGACTTAGCTCCGCACGTGTGGGGGCTTGTCGAGAAAAATACTTGTACATTTGTTTAGCCAATGGGTAGAGACCCTGGCATTGCACAGAATACGGGAGCCTCACACACTCCCTACACCCGACAGACGCACGCTGCTGCAAGCACCAACGCCCGCCGTAATACCTCGCTATCGTGTACCCCAAACCAACCCTCCTCACGCTGATGGTGATCTTCACCCTCACGCTGCTGTCATTCTTCATCTCGCTCTCGATGCAGATGATGAATCAGCTCTTCTTGGGCCAGAGTATGGGGGTCGCCATCGCCGCAGTGATCCTGCCACTCGTCCTCTCCCTCATCCTCTCTCTCTTCGCCTGCCAGCAGTATGGTCAGTCTCGCTGGATCGTCGTCCCGACGACACTCCTTCTGACGCTCGCCCTGACGCTCTTCTTAGCGACCAGCCTCTACTGCTGCTAAGGCGCACCTCCTACCCATCTGATACCACATCGGCCCCGCGAGACACTCGTCTTGCGGGGCCGATGGCTTATGGGGAAGTAGCGAAGGACTACAAGCGTCCGTAGACGGGATCGCCTGTGACCTCCTTGATGACCTCAATGAAGGGAGGGAACTTCACCTCCTGATCCGGTGCGCACGAGATCTCGAGGACCTGGTAGTCGCGCTTGGGCTCGATGAAGTCGTCCACCTCGAAGTACTGCTTTGCCCAGACGAAGTTGCGACGGAGCTTATGCACCAGCACCTCGTCAGGCGAGGGGATGGAGTTGAGGTAAGAGATATATTCGTCGGGGCCGATCTGGCGCTCGGTGATGATGGACTGCGATTCGATGGGGCTCTTGCGCGTCATGAAGTACACGTAGTTGCCACGCAGACCGCGCTTACGGATGCGGACACTCGAGCCGTCCTCCATATCGATGTAGGCCTGATAGAGGTCGGTCTCTACGCCGAAGGGGATCTCACCGCGCACCTGCACGAGGAAGCGACGGCGGATATCGGTGAAGGTAGCGGGATCGTCGCCCAGCGTCTCATGGATGGCTTGCAGGACGTGGCGGATCTTCTCCTGGAAGTCCACATTGTTCTCCACGATATGCAGATGGGGATGTCCCGTCCAAGCCTTGAGGATGCGGGCATCAAGGTCACGTGCCTCCTCTACGGTCTCGTGGCGCGAAGCATTGTTCTCCAGCGTGTAGAATTCCTCCGCGCCTTGTGCTGCGGTGACCATGTGAATGACGGCGTCGTAGCGAGCATCACGCAGCTTGATCTCCGAGAGACCCAGCTCGTCGAGGAGGGCTTGCCACATCGTGCGCTCGATATAGTTCGAGATGTCCATCGTCCCTCTATCGGAGATGATGAGCACGGGGTGCGGAGCGGTATGTGCGAGCTCGAGGAAGGTATCCTCCATCTGCAGCTGGTACTTCATCACAGCCTTCTCGATGTTGTAGAAGTACTGACGGTCGGGCGTGCCAAAGTTGATCGACGCATTGCTAAAGAGCGTCGGCGTCTCGGGGAGTGCGTAGACGAGGTAACCGAGGTCACTAAAGTGCTCGATGATCTGCGCCAGGGCGGTGGTCTTACCTGCGCAAGGGCCACCGGTGAGGGCGATGCGGGTGATATTCTTATTCATCTGTAATCTTTTAGGGGGACAAAGCCGCACAAAGATACGCCTCTTCGGTGTAATCGGAAGGATCGCAGGCGAGCAAAGTGGCTCGCTTCGCCGAGCCTAAGACGGGACTTCCTTTGGTGCGATAGTCTGAGGGCTCTTGAGGTGTGCAAGAGAGCCATCTGCATGGAGAGGTGTACTAAGGACTATCACCTCTTCTCCCACCCTATTAGAGGTGCACTGAGATAGTTGGTAGCTAATCCTTGCATAGTTCTCATAGAGGTTGAGTATAAACTCATTGTTATCATACGACACTATCCAAGGCTTATTGATCGTACGGAGTGCATCCCTTAGTTTCACGTGATCCCGCTCCTGAAAGTAGTTCATATATAAAGAAGAGCCCTTCTTATAGTATGGCGGATCTAAATAAATGAAGATATCTTTCGCTTCTTCATTGAGCCTCTTTATGAATTCTACTCCGTCAAGATTGGAGATATGAATGTCGTCGGATCTTCGAGCGATACATTCAATTCGATCAATCAGAGCTTCCCGATTAAATCGCACATCCAGCTTGTACTTCCCTGCTTGAGCATGTCCACCAATTGGCCCTCCCTTGATGATCCCCGATACATTCGTCCGATTCAAGAAGAAGGTCGATTTTCCAAGCTCCAAGAGGTCTACTGTATCCTTGTGCTCTTGCACCTCGTGGAAGTATTTCCACTGAGCCATATCAATGCTTACATGACTGAGCCAATCGCAAAAGGTATCGGTCTCGTGAAGGATGCTATACCAGAAGGCATATATAGACCGATCCAGATCATTTAGATGAATCGAATCGACTGCATTCTCCACGAGAAGCCTCAAGGCCAAACCACCACCACCAGCATAAGGCTCCGCATAGCTAAAGTGCTGGAGCCTGTTTTCTTTGATAAGTGACGAGATAAACGGATGGATACAACTTTTCCCTCCAGGATATCTTAGCGGGGATATATGCCTCATCTAATTATTCCTTCCCATGAGAACACGATAGGATAGCTCCTACTAAAACTGACATTGCTATAGTTTGCTTGTAGTTACGCGCAGATTCATCATAAGTATGAGCGGAATCTTGTAATAAGCTGAGCAGTTGTTCGTGATTATGTGCAGCTTTGGGATCTACCTTCGACAAATTATGAGACAAGAATTTTCTCTCTTTCCCGCTGAGGCTTTTCCTTGCTTCTTTAAAGTATTCGGATAGATACTCAGCCAGCTTATTCATCCCGAGATCTTTCAGAGCCGTCTCACATAATAGCCTTAATGCCATTCGTGTCACCACATGCGCATTTACAGTGACTCCCTTCCTCTGAGACTTATTCTTTTCGCTCTTCTTTATACTTTTTGAGATGAGTAGATCTAACTCTTCAATCTCCTTATATAAGTTGTTAACAGAGCCCGATCTTAGGCATAAGACCTTCCCAAACAATGGAGTTTCATCCTCTTCTACTCTTCTTGTTCTCTTTTGGGGGACTGTTTTCTCTTCTCTCGCCCCCTCTTCGATGGGTGCAGGCTCTATTGGCACATATTTCTCCGTGTACACTCTTGGTTGATCCTTCTTACTTGAGCATAGCGCTTGACTCCTTTCGCTGAGCGAGCTCGGAAGCTTTCCAAGGGCAGGTCGCTTTCGGGTGGAGATGTCTCTCTCCTCAATCAACTTAAAAATATCTCTAAGAATACTTACTAGCTCCTCCCTCGTATAAGCACTCTTGATAGAATCACCTTCGACAGATATGCCTAAGCTTTCCAGGTGACCTTTTATGAAGACTTCTTCTTCGACAAATCGCTGATTGAGCATTTTACTCTTCTCAATGGCCCCATCTGTAAGTGAGTTGATCTGAAGGAGAATACTTGGACTTTCCCCCATATACCTCATTCTAAACAGCCCCTGCTGAATAGGCTTCCAGCTACCAGAATCAGCATGCTTTCTAATGATTAATTTCAGCGCCGTAGCTTCGGTACAAACATCACAGTATAGTTTCTTATCAACGTCAAAACCCTCAAGTTTTCTCCTTGCACTGCTGGGAAGCAACTTGAGATATTTTTCGTTATGCTTGATCATAGCTAGAATAACTCGACGATTGCCATCATATACGATCGGATGCCCGTCCTTCATCACGACTATGGGCAGATCACTAGAATCATACATCTCCCCCATAGTCTTAAGTAAAGACAAGAGCTTCCAACTTTTGTCGACATCCTCTATCGCCCTGCGAATGATTCTATCATTCTCTCTCCCAATTTTTCGATCGGGAAGTGGATCTCGGGGATTTTCTGACCAGAGGACTAACCTGGAGATGGATAGCTCTTTGACCTTTTGCTTGTCTGATTCCATAAGGGCAGGTAATTGAAGCGCTTAGATGAAGTATTTGTTTCGAACAAAGATACTTCAATTCTCTTTGTCATACTCGTTAATGGGCATCCTCTCTACACATTACCTATGATCATCTGCATTCGTATGGAGACTGATAGCGCTATGGAGTAGTAGCTCTTGGATAGAGCATTGATGCGTGGGTGCTCATTAGGGAAAATAAGGGGGAAGCTCTTCAAAATAAACCGTAAAGGAGAGGGCGAAAAGTTGGGAGAGCGCTGAGAAATAGCTTAGACCTCAGCCGTCGGCTTATGCGCCTTCGCTCGTCGGCGTGCGCAGTATCGTCCGAAGGCGAATAAGCCGACGAGCGAAGGCGTAATTTTTCTTCGGAGGGATCGTAGTTTTCTTGCGAAGAGTTATGTACTTTTGATCATGAAGAACGGGAGTTATTTCGCTCGCAAACGCCTTACACCATAAAGCATTAAGCCCCACCTCCTCAGCTGGGAAGTGGGGCATTCAACAGGCAAAGCACCTCGACGCAGAGCATTTCGCCCCGCCTTCATCAGGACATTACCTTCTAAAACACAGCGTATGGCAAAGTACATCATGAGAGAGCTGCCGAAGGCCTTCGGGCGTGGGAAGCGGCTTCATACCCCTCGCATCCTCATCGAGGGCACGACAAACCTTCGGGATCTGGCGGAGCAAATCGCGCGTGGCACGACCTTCGCCGCCGCCGAAGTCGAAGGAATGGTCGGCCTTCTTATCGACGCCATGAGCGACAGTATCGCCGCTGGCTATGCAGTCCGCATCGAAGGCCTCGGCTCCTTCCGCGCCAAGCTCGGCTATCGCAAGGACGTCACGCCCGAGATAGAAGCCGAAGAGCACCGCAACGCCGTGAGCCTTCGCGTCGCTGGGATAGCCTTCCGCCCCGACAAATCCTTCCTTCATGCCACGGGAGAAGCCTGCCGCCTGAGCCGACAGAAGCGCCAAGTCTACGCAAGCCCCCACACTGGGCAGAGCGAACGACTTGCCGCAGCGCAAGCCTTCCTGCGCGAGCACGGCGTCCTCCGCGTCAAAGAATACAAGCAACTCGTCTCGCTCTCCCACACAGCAGCCTCTGCCGAGCTGCGCTCCTTCGCCGAAGAGGGCCTGCTTGTGCGTCATGGCGCGCGGGCCCAACTCGTCTACACGCTTCCTCCGACAAAGGATTAAGCGGGGAAGTCCTCGCTACTCCGCCGTCGTGATGGAGCGGAGGGTGACGGTGGGAAGGGCTGTCGTCGTGCGGGCAGGGGCGTTCTGACGGCGCGTAGCACGCAGGCGGTAGCGACGACCTGGGAGGATGTCGAGGAAGTTGTCCGAGAGCTGCCAGCCCGTCTCTCCAAGGTCGATGTAAGCGTCCTTCAGGAGCGTCTTGCTCTGAATATCGATGAAGAGCGTACCAGCACGTCGGGTCGTCTTGATCGTGAAGTCCCCCGCCTTCGTGCGAGGTAGGCGCAGCTCCTTGGTGCGTGCAGCGTAGTCGGTAAGCTGGGTGATGAGCGCCTTCGTCCGTGCATCACGCAGCTCGTAGTGCACGAAGGCTCCCTTGCGCTCGGTATCACTTGTGAAGAGCTTCTCCATAGGAAGTGCGACCTCAAGGCGACCGACCTGGCGCGCTGGGAGCGTCTCGGGGGCGAAGGTATGACGTCTTACGAGGCGACCCGAGAAGTCACGCACCTCAGCGGTGAGGCTTACCTGACGCTGGCGAGGTAGCGGATCGTAGGTGAGTAGCATCTTGCCCCGTGCGGTGTCGGGGACGAGGATGATGGGCGCAAAGGCACGCTTCGCCTCGTACTGCAAGCCCTTCCACTCGCCATAGTAGTCGATGCTCGACCAGGAGACAGCGGGCCAAGCGTCATTGAGCTGCCAGTAAAGGCTACCCATACAGAAGGGCGCTGCGGCACGCTGAGCACGGATGCCAAGGGCAATACCACGCCCCTGCATCACCTGCGAGAGGTAGACGAAGTCCGCGAAGTCACGGGGCTCGGGATAGTCCTGACGGATGTAGTGGAGGATGACATCATTGCCGATACTGCTCTTCTGATGCGCCTTCATCACGTCACTCTCAAGGTCATAGTCCGTCTCAGGGCGGGCAAAGCGGCTGATGCTCGGGAGCATAGGGAAGGACTGCACACCAAATTCGCTCATGAAGCGGGGCATACGCTCACGCAGGATCTCGAAGGGCTGACGGCCGTACCATACGCCCCAGTAGTGGCTTTCGCCGAGACCCATCTCCTGTGGGCGCCCCCAGTTCACCGTGTCGGGACTACTCTCGATATAGGGACGCAGGGGATCTTCCTCACGCAGCGTCTCGGGGATGAGCTTGCAGAAGAGGGCTTCGTAGTCGCGCCAGAACTTCTCATACACCTCCTTCGGGTAGCGCTTCGCCCAGCCCCAGTACTTCAGCGCTTCACGGATCTCATTGTTGCCACACCACGTCGCCACCGAGGGGTGCTGACGCAGACGGCGGATGTTGTACACCAGCTCACTGTGGACATTCTTCAGGAAAGCACTATCGCCAGGATAGGCGGTGCAGGCGAACATAAAGTCCTGCCAGATGAGGATACCGCGTGCATCCGCTTCGTCGTAGAAGGCATCTTCCTCGTACGTCCCCCCACCCCAGACGCGGAGCATATTGAAGTGCGAGCCAGCGACGTCGTCGAAGAGCTGCTTGCGATCGGCCTTCGTGCGGGTCGGGAGAAGCAAGGTGCCAGGGATATAGTTCGCACCCTTAGCGAAGAGCGGCTGCCCATTGACACGGAAGAAGAAGCTCTGCCCGTCCTTATCCTTCTCTCGTACCAGCTCAATCGTTCGTAGCCCGACAGCGCACTGTGTCGCGTCAAGCACACGGCCACGCTCGCCTTCGAGGAGCTCGAAGCGTGCCTTATAGCGGTAGGGCTTCCCTAAGCTATTGGGCCACCACAGCTGGGGATTAGCCAGAGCGTGCAAGCCCCCACGCTCAGTCGGGGTGATGAAGTCGGCAAGGGGTGCCGTACGCTCGAAGACCAGTCGCCCCGTAGCGTCATAGAGGTGGTAGCTGAGGTGCGTCGCTTCGCTCCCTCGGACAGCACCCTCGGGGAGGCGCACCTCGATGGGCAGGCTTCGCTCGGGGTGATAGGTCACGACGGGGCGCTCAGCGAAGAAGGTCGCCCCACGCAGGAGCACTCGTACAGGGCGCCAGATGCCGATGGTGATCATGCGCTCGCCCCAGTCCCAGCCGTAGTGATAGGGTGCCTTGCGGGTGAAGACCGAGAGGTGCTTCTCCGCATGGTCGTTGTCCGCGGGATAGTTGATGCCCGCAGCTTCGTAGAGCGGTAGGGCAGCGGTGAGAGGAGAACGGAAGCGCACCTCCAGGCGGTTCGATGCCGTCACATACGGGCGGATATCGACTTCGTGCGCTACGAACATATTCTCCGCCTCGAGGATCTTCTGCCCATTGAGGTAGACCGAAGCGTAGGTATCCAGCCCCTCGAAGAGGAGGTGAATCGACGGACGCTGGAGCTGCTCGGGGCTGAGGGTGAAGGTGCAGGCATAGTCCCAGTCACGCTCACCGACCCACTGGATAGAGTCTTCGGCGAGGCGGTAATAGGGATCGGGGAGCTTGCCCAGACGGATGAGATCCTGCTGTACGACACCAGGCACCGTCGCAGGATGCACCTCGGAGCTGCCGTGCTCGCTGAAGGTCCAGCCACGGCTAAGGGTCAGCGTATCGGAGGGGAGGGCAAGGGCAGCAGTCTGAGTCATCATCAGGGTAAGGAGGACAAGGGCGCAGCTATAGAGCGCACGGTGTAGCGATCGGTTCATATACGTGGGGCACTTTGTGGGGCAAAGGATTAGTAAGAAGTGAGTGTACCTCCGACAAAGGTAGTCTATACAAAGAAATCAGGCGACAACGGGGCGGGTGCCACCATTGTCGCCTGATCGGATCCTTAATGAGTGGAGATGCGGGGGTTCGAACCCCGGTCCAAACATGGAACTAATCTGCTTTCTACATGTTTATCCTCACTTTAGATTTTCGTGCACCGCCCGCGGCTGAGGCTACCATAGGCAGTGCCTTATCCCTCTAAATACACTCCCAAGCCAAGGGCAAGCATTGGGCCAGTCTCCGATTTTCCGGCACCACTATGATCAAGTCGCCTCGGTGAGAACGGCTACCTGAGTGATGTCTCGTCACAACAGTCTGTCGTCGTGATGAAGCGTCGAACCTACTCTATTCGGTTACGCAGCGAGAGCGTAGTTATTTTCGCCAGTTGAATTTTTGCTCTGTGAGATTAGAGTGCTCACAAGCCTTGCACTACATGCTTACAGACCACTTCTTCATGCTGTCAAAGCCAGGTCATCCCCGTAAGGTCTGTACTGCAAAGATAGTGAAAAGGTACTGCATCACGATATCGGGGGTGCGTACCCGTAGTGGAGGGTGGTAGAAACCAGTAGTGGTCCGCGAGCAAACCAGTAGTGGTCACGAAGCGAAGCAGTACTGGTCACTATATGCAACCACTACTGGTCGGAGCACGAACCACTACTGGTCGCTCTCCCCCCTTCGTAGAGTACAAAGAAAGCCCCCCACAAGCTCGCATGAGTGAGCTCGTGGGGGGCTTAGCTATTCGGCTGGGGGAATTACTTCTTCAGCGGTAGGACGCTCGTCACGATACCAGCTGACGTGTGCGCGCTGTAGTCAGGTGCGTAGCACGAGACGATGCGGGCGACGGTGCCAGCGAAGCGGCCTGCACGTGCCACATACTGGTCGTAGCTGAGGAGGTACGTACCGCGGTTGAGGTGGTCGATGTAGAAGTTCGTCTCCGTATCCTTTGGCTCGACGTAGTAGCCCGTGCCTTCGCCCCACTCATAGCCGGGCTTCTGGATGATGGGCTCCGTGAAGCCTGGACGGGGGTCGATGACTTGGACGAAGTCGAGAGACTGCTCAAGGCGGATCGTGAGACGCGTGCGGAGGCGGTCACCGACACGCAGCTCCTGCCCTTCGGCGAGTGGTAGGAGTTCGTCGCCATTGCTCCCTCGACGCAGGAGGAAGGTCTCACGCGTGATCTGGATTTGCTTGCCACGTGCCTCGATCTCTGCCGTAGGCAGGGTGTAGGTCGCCGTAGCACTCCCCCAGAGGACGGCAGGCTGTGACTGCGAGAGCGTCAGGACGGTATCGGGGTGGACGGTGCTCGTGAAGGGCATCTTCACCTGCAGGCGGTCGCCCTCGAGGCGGATGGCTTCGCCCCCTACGACGGGCAGATCGATGCGTGCCTGTGCGTCCTTATCCAGCTCGTGAGCGATAGGATCGCCGAGCGTGAGGCCGTAGACGGCTTCGGCCGTCGGGAGGTCACGCCCCCATGAGTTGGTGCGCTTCTGAGCGACGATCCAGCGCTTGATACCGCTGATGCGCTCGATATCCATGATGGCGGGGTCGGAGAAGAGCTCCAGCGTCTCGACGGCAGCGGGCAGTGCACGGCTGATCCACGAATAGCTCCCTGACTGCAGGCGGGCGAAGAAGAGCCCCGTCTCATCCTCGACGAGGTAGTCACGGATGCTCTCGACAAGCTCCATGGCGAGCTTCTTCTCCCCTGCACGGAGGAAGATAAGTGCTGCACGAGGCTTATCATCCAGTGGCATATCACGGAGATCCGCACGCAGCTCGCGGAGGAAGTAGCTCTCTGCCTTCTTGGCTTCTTCGGAGGCATCACGCAGGCCGCGCGTCTTCGCCAGAGCCGCGAGGTAGAGGTAGTCGACGTCGGTGTAGACGTAGACGCTCTTCCCTGCACGCTTAGCCTTGACGAGCTCAGCATGATCGCGTACGGCCTGCTTGTCCAGTGCCTTCATCCCTCGGCGGATCATCTCCTCGAGGCGCAGACGCAGGGCGGACTCCAGATCGGAGTAGGCGGCCATACGCAGTAGCGTACGCAGGACGTACTCGGTGGTATAGAGGCTACCCTTCATACCAGGGTACCACGCCCACAGGCCGTCGGAGGTCTGCAGGTCGCCGAGACGCTTGAGGAGCTGATCGCTCGTAGTCGTATGATCAGGACTGAGGAGGAAGCGAGCCAGCTCACGCTCCTGCTCAGCTTCCTGCTTCAGGCGACGCGCCCAAGGGCTCTTTGAGAGCAGGCTGTCACGCCCGACGAGGGCGCCGTAGCTGGTACCCTTCTGCGTGGACTCGGGAGCATTCAGCACGCCCTCTGCCCACTTATGTAGGGGCTCATAGCCGACGAGGAGGCGGGCTACCGACTGCCCGAAGAGGGCCGTCGCAGCAGCGAAGGCGGAGGCCTCCTTGTTATAGGTCATCACGGGGAGTGCCGTGAGTGCCAGACGCGAAGCGTTGGGCTGAAGGGTGACGGAGAAGAGACCCGACTCAGGCATCTTCCCTGTCGAGGGGAAGAGCGGAGCCAGCGAGATACGCTGCGTCCCCTCGGAGTGGGAGGAGAAGGCGATCGTCTCGGTGATGGTCTCACGGTCGGAGAGGACGGGCAGGATGTGCTGCTCGCCGTCGGAGGAATGGTTACCACGGGCGATGACACGCACGCCGACGGAGTCCAGACCACGATAGCCCTCCAGCGGGAGGCTCAGGGTCGTAGCTGACGAAGCGGCGATGTCGAAGGTCTGTTGTTGGGTCGAGCGCACTGCACCACTTGCGGGATCGAAAAGCTCGAGGGTCAGCGTACCATACTGTGCCTCGGGGCTCTCATTGCGCACCTCGGTGACGAGGGTCGCAGCATCGCCCTCACGGACGAAGCGAGGGAGCGTGGGGCGGATACTGAATTCGCGAGATGTCTCTACCGTGCGGCGCTCGATATGATGATCCAGCGTACGGCTGTGGGCGTTGAGGACGAGACGCCAGCGGGAGAGCTGCTCAGGGGCATTGAAGCTCCAGCTAACCTGTCCCTTGCTATCGGTCTTTAGCTCGGGGAGGAAGAACGTCGTCTCGGAGAAGTCCTGGCGAAGCTTCACTTCAGGGGCGCTCACCTCTGGATCCCAACCCGCGGGACGAGCGGACTTCGCGCTGCGAGGGACAGCAGCTGTGACTACATGATTGACGAATTTAGAGTCAGCAGCGAGCCCCAGAGAAGAGCCATACAGCATAGGACGTGCGACTGCAAGCATCTCCTCGAGATACTCAGGGGAGGCTTCCTCCTTATCATCCCCGGACTTCTTGATGAAGGGTGAGCGGAATTCCCCACGAGGCTTATCCCCCAGCCAAGCCGTCCACCACGCTCCATCAGGATAGCGCCCATGATTCTGCTTACGGACAGAGGCGGAATAGTTACCGAGGATCCCTGAGAAGCTGGTATTCTTCAGGCGCAGCGCAGGGTACCATGGACTCAGCTTCCCAAAAGCTTCGAGGGCGGCATCGTACATCCAGACGGCCACCGCCACACCTTCAGCAGGACGCCCCTTATCGTCACGGAGCGTGAAGCTCCACGTCTCCTTATCGCCTGCCTTCAGTCGGTCACGGAAGCTATCCCACGTGATCTGAAGCTCCTTCTCGGGTTGTGTGCGCTGAAGCGTCACTTCTTCGTGGAGGAAGCGGCCGTCACGCACGGTATAGAGCTGTACCTTGATCTCTTCGGGCTCGGTGGGCTCCTTGGAGATATCTATCGGGAGCGTACACAGCGCACCAGCCTTCGGACGAAGGACGCCCGAGGCAATGGGGCCACGCTGACTATATACACTATAGTAGATGTAGGCATCGGGGAGGCTCGTCGCATAGTAGACGACGGGCTTCTTCCCGCCACCATACTTCCCGTCGCCGGCGGAGAGGAGAAGGGGCGCACGCAGGTCGCTGACCTTGCTATCATGCACATCGAAGAGGTAAAGAGCCATCTGCCCGACATAGGAGAGCGAGTCGCGGTACTTGACGCTATAGTCCAGCTCATAGCGTCCCGAGGGAAGGGACGCTAAGCGAGGAGCCAGCTCAATGAGGCTATCAGTAAGGGTCATCCCCTCCAGATGTACCTTTCCACCACTCATGAGGCGATAATGAACGGTCGGAGCCTCGGCACGGGATCTGTAGGTATCGTTCGAGAAGTGGAGCGTCGTGCTCGCACTCTTGCGGTCGATGAACTGGGCGAGTTTCACTCTCACCGCACCCACAGGCTGACCGATGGGGATATTCAAGAACTCCTGATGGCTCTCACCAGCACCGTCCGTCGAGGTGACAGTCAGCACATAGTGGTACCACGGAGCGAAGTAATCCCCCTCACGCTGCGTGAGCTTCTGGGGATCCTCGGGAAGAGGCACCGTGAAGGAATAGCGACCCGAGGCATCAGTGACGACCTCCGAGGTGATCTTCTCCATCTTGCTACGATCGCTATAGTCGACGCTCAGCCCTCTGAAGCTCCAGAAGGTAGCATGACGCTCGAGCGTATAGTGCACACGAGCATCTGCCACGGGGCTACCGCTCAGCGTGCGCACCGAGCCCGTGATGGGGAGCGTGCCTCCATACTGATAGGGAGGCTGAGGCATGTCGACGGTGAGCTCCGTACCCTCGCGCTTATACTCGAAGACCGCGAACTTACAGCTGAACTCAGACGAAAGCTCTTGATCACGCTCCGATGCCGCCCGAGCCTCGATACGATAGTCACCCGTGAGGCCATCCTTCGGCAGGGTGATGCTGGCCGAGAAGCGCCCAAAGGCATCCGTCTTGACCGTAAGCTCCTGCACCTTCTCACGCGAAGCATTGATGACCTCGAGCGTGAGGGACTTCGAAGCTGCTACACGAGTATCCTCGGCGTGCATACGCACCTCGGAGTACACCCCATAGATATGAGCCGTCTGTCCAGGACGATAGGCAGGACGGTCAGTGGTCACATAGCCTTCGTAGGCATAGAGACGTAAGGGGTCAGCAGGCCCCTCGCCCTTTCTCCACCCGCGGGAGTGGTAGGATTCGGCGATGAGTGGGTCCTTCCCCGATGCCAAGAAGTAGCGGTAGGTCCCCTCCTTGAGGTGATAGAACCCGAGAGCATCGGTCTTCACATCCCCCTTATAGGCAAAGTCAACCATATCAGGGGATATCTGATAGGAGTGGAAGGACTGATCAGCTACAGGCGCCCCAGTACGGGCATTCAGCCACTGATGCGCCCCTGCGTTCCCTATCTCATGCCCGAGATAGACGTACTCTGTACGCATCAAACTATTCGTCGCATCCAAGTCCTTGGACGAAGCCTCGGGAGAGTACTCGAACGTGGTCGTTAGGAAGTAGTTGGCTGCCGTAGGGAGATCCAGGCTAAAGGGCTTAGCTCCCTTGCCTTCGCCCAAGTCATCGAGCTGGAAGGTCACCTCCTTCGTCGCTATGGGCTTGTCTTGGCTACCAGGCTTCCACTCCTCACGCGTATCGGGGCGGATAATCGTAGGGACCTTATAGAGCCGCACCGTGGCCTTCGTCACGAGATAGGGTGCCTCCAGATGGACGCCTACTCTGTCGAGGTAGCTACGGTCAGCCCTCTGTAGGAGCTCGGGGCGACGACACTCCTTGGCCTCTTCACCCAGCTGCTTGCGCATCTCTGGAGTAAGCCCCGTCACACGCTGGATGACCGACTCAAGGAAGCGGGCACGGCGCAGACGCTGGTAGGGATAGAGCTCGAGGAGTGAGCCGAGCTGCACACCGACCTCCGGATGGGTCGCGTACTTCTTCAGATGCCCCTCAAGCGCCTCGATGCGCTGGGCCTCTGTCATGTGATCCTTGTCAAGAAGGATCTGATGGGCGTCGATGAGCGCACGATAGTAGACGCTCTTGCTCGCCTCAGCGGCAGGGCGAAGGGTCTTCAGCACCTCACGATGCAGGGGGCCAAGGGCTTCGATCGGGGGGAAGTTGTTGAGTAGCTCCGTGCCGAACGTAGGCTCTCCGATCACCCGTTCATCAATAGAGAAGGCGGCGGAGTAAGGCTTCAGCGAAGCCGACAGCGCTGCGGGCTCGCTGATGAGCTCACGGATACGGGTCGTGTAGAAGGTATTGTAGTCCTGCTGGCTCCAGCTCTCGGGATTCACAGGATCAACATGCTTCGCCACGATCTCCTCGGAGCGGTAGCGATAGCGATCCTGATGATCGGAGTAATAGCACAAGGTGAAGAGCTTGAGGGCCAGGCGGTCCGTCGCCGTCAGCCAAGGTAGGCTCTTCAGCTCATGAAGGGTCTGGTAGGCATTGATCTTCGCCTCGGGATCTCGACCTACCGTGCGTAGCCAGAGCTCCGAGTAGCCCTGGAGGAGGATATTGAGGTCGTGCTTCTTCATGCCGTAGTCGATGAGTTCGCGGGTGAGCGGGATATTAATACGATTGCGATCATTCTGTCGGCTCGTATTGGGCTTGAGGATGCGCTGGATCTGCTGCACCCGCTGGATCTGAGGGGTAGCCTTAGCGCTCTGCTTCCTCTGCCCATAGCTGGGTAACGAGAGCGAGAGAACCACAAGGAGGGCGTATCTGATCTTCATAGGAGGGAAGGGTATGTGGTGGGGATCAGGTGATTGACTTATACAGCAAAGATAGCAAGCTCTTCACAATACTGTATCTCACGGGAGCAAGCTTATTGATTTCCCCGTGCGAAGCCGTGCTTTTCTGGTGACCGCTCGGGTGAAGAAGGTGCACTCCCACAGGCCGTAGCGAGCGCCTCTCGGGGAGGAGCGAGTGACGCCCAGCTCCCCGATATGCCTCTCCGAAGTGATACGCAAGCCCTTCACCTTATCGCACGTATTCCTCTTCTCCAGCGGAGGGAAAAGTGTCATTCTCGTTAAGAAAAAAGCGCCTTCACATAGTGGTTTTCCTCTGTCTACGCACGTAGTCTTAAAGACCAGGCACGTAAATCCAAATATCCACGTACGTAGATATTAGAGCCATGTACGTAGATCAAACTTATCTGCCACTCGTCAGCAACTTTTATCCCTACGCAGAGCAACAAACTAATAGAGGTCACTTCACAAAGCTATATAGCTCTCTTCGCCATCCTATATAACTCTACCCACGCACCTATAGACCTATATACCCTCACTATATAAAAAGGGAAACTCCTCTGCAGGCAGGATGCAAGCATCCAGACCCACAGAGGAGCAACCCCTAACAACTAAACTAACAATATCACGTGGGACGTGCGCCCTTAGCGGAAGCGCAGCTGTCCATCTTCTACGTCAAGCGTGATGACGCTGGAGCGGTCGACAGCACCCGAGAGGATACTCTTCGAGAGCTCATTGAGCACCACATGCTGGATGACACGGCGTACAGGACGTGCCCCGAACTCGGGGTCGTAGCCTTCCTTGCCTATCCATTCGACGGCCTCGGGCGTATAGTGAAGCTCGATGCCATTGACCTGCAGGAGGCGGGCCGTGCTGTCGAGCTGGATGCGGACGATCTCGTCGATCTCGCTGCGACCCAGCGGGGTGAAGACGATGGTCTCATCGATACGGTTGAGGAACTCAGGACGGATCGTCTTCTTCAGAAGGCCGAGTACCAGCTCACGCGTCTCGTCGATAGCAGCCTGCTCACCGCCCGCGGGGACGTCGGAGAGACGCTCACGGATGAGGTCGGAGCCCAGGTTGCTCGTCATGATGATGATCGTATTCTTGAAGTTCACCAGACGACCCTTATTATCCGTCAGACGACCGTCATCGAGGACCTGCAGGAGGACATTGAAGACGTCGGGGTGAGCCTTCTCGATCTCGTCGAAGAGGACAACGGAGTAGGGCTTACGGCGGATAGCTTCGGTGAGCTGACCACCTTCGTCATAGCCTACATATCCAGGAGGTGCACCGATGAGACGGGTGGCGGAGAACTTCTCCTGATACTCGCTCATATCGATACGGGTGAGCATCGTCTCGTCATCGAAGAGGATTTCAGCCAGCGCCTTCGCCAGCTCGGTCTTCCCGACACCGGTGGTACCGAGGAAGATGAATGAGCCGATGGGACGCTTGGGGTCCTGAAGACCGGCACGGCTACGGCGTACGGCGTCAGCGACGGCACGGATAGCCTGCTCCTGACCGACGACACGCTTGTGCAGCTCTTCCTCGAGATGCAGGAGCTTCTCACGCTCGCTCTGGAGCATCTTCCCGACGGGAATCCCCGTCCAGCGAGAGACGATGTCGGCGATATCCTCGGCAGTGACCTCCTCACGGATCAGAGCGCTATCGCCCTGAGCCTCGGTGAGCTCCTGCTGGATAGAAGCGATCTCGGCTTCCTTCTCCTTGAGTCGGCCGTAGCGGATCTCAGCGACGCGACCGTAGTCACCGCTGCGCTCAGCGCTGTCGGCCTCGATCTTCAGCTGCTCGACCTCGATCTTGCACTGCTGTATGCGGTTGATGAGCTCCTGCTCACGCATCCACTTAGCCTTGTCGCCAGCTTCTTCTTCGCGCAGCGTGGCGATCTCTTTGTTCAGCTCTTCGAGCTTCTCCTCGTCGTCTTCACGGCGGATAGCCTCACGCTCGATCTCGAGCTGGGTGATACGACGTGCGATCTCGTCGAGCCCCTCGGGGAGGGAGTCAATCTGCATCCTCAGACGTGCAGCAGCTTCGTCCATGAGGTCGATAGCCTTGTCGGGGAGGAAGCGGTCGGTGATGTAGCGGTCGGAGAGGCGGACAGCAGCGATGATGGCATCGTCCTTGATACGCACCTTGTGGTGGTTCTCATACTTCTCCTTCAGCCCACGGAGGATGGAGATCGAGCTGGCTTCATCGGGCTCGTCGACCATAACCATCTGGAAGCGGCGCTCCAGAGCCTTGTCCTTCTCGAAGTACTTCTGATACTCGTCGAGGGTCGTAGCACCGATAGAGCGGAGTTCGCCACGTGCCAGAGCAGGCTTGAGGATGTTAGCAGCATCCATAGCGCCCTCGCCCTTACCAGCACCTACGAGGGTGTGGATCTCGTCGATGAAGAGGATGATCTCGCCTTCGCTCTTTGTGACTTCGGTGACGACGGACTTCAGACGTTCTTCAAATTCGCCCTTATACTTCGCACCAGCGATCAGGGCACCCATATCGAGGGAGTAGACCTGCTTGGAGCGGAGGTTCTCGGGGACGTCACCACGGACGATACGGAAGGCCAGACCTTCTGCGATAGCCGTCTTACCGACACCTGGCTCCCCGATGAGGATGGGGTTATTCTTCGTACGACGTGAGAGGATCTGCAGGACGCGACGGATCTCATCGTCACGACCGATGACAGGGTCGAGCTTACCGCTACGAGCACGCTCACAGAGGTTGATAGCGTACTTGCTGAGGGCGTTGTACTGCTCCTCGGCGTGCTGGCTGGTGACGCGGTTGCCCTTACGCAGCTCGTCAACAGCCTTACGGAGCTCTGCGATCTGCAGCCCGAAGTCACTCTTGAGGAGTCGAGCGACCGAGGTGTCGACCTCAGCGAGAGCGAGGAAGAGGTGCTCGAGAGCTACATACTCATCCTTCATCTCGGTGGCGATGTCCTCAGCCTTGTCGAGTACCTTCGTGGCATCGGAGCTGAGATAGGGTTCGCCACCAGAGACCTTAGGCAGAGCCGAGAGCATACGCTGCAGGCTCTCCTCAAGACGGGCACGCTGGATAGCGAGCTTAGAGAGGAGGAAGTCTGTAAGACTATCTCCGAGAGTCAAAATACTTGTAAGCAGGTGAACGGGCTCAATGGCCTGATTGCCGGCCTTGCGAGCAAGCTCGATAGCGCTCTGCAGGGCCTCCTGCGACTTGATGGTATACTTATTAATGTTCATTTTTATGTCAGGGGGTGGACCTTAGTGCCCACGCTACCTACCCTTCTGCAAAGCACGTACCCAGCTCGAAAAGCACGCCATTATGACCGAAGCAATGAGGAAATATCGTATAAACGGCATTATTTTAAGCTATTCTGTCATATGCATAGATAATAAAAGACCCGCACCCATAGCTCACTCGGAGCCATGGGCGCGGGTCGTATATCTTATATGTAGGGCGGGCTACTTACGCAGCTGCTCCTCGATGCGGGCACGCACGTCGTCAGCGATCTCCTCGACGGGGATACGCGCTACGACGTCTTCGGCGAAGGCATTACTCAGCATCAGGCGGGCTTCCTCGAGGGAGATACCGCGCTGGCGCATATAGAAGAGGGCATCAGCGCTGAGCTGCCCCGTGGTCATCCCGTGGGAGCACTTCACGTCGTCAGCGTAGATCTCCAGCTGGGGCTTCGACTGCATACGAGCCGTAGGCGAGAGCAGGAGGTTGCGGTTGTTCTGATAAGCCTGCGTCTTCTGCGCGTCTTGCGCTACAAGGATACGCCCCGTGAAGACACCACGGCTATCATCACGCAGCACATACTTGAAGAGCTCATCCGAGGTGCAGTGCGGTACTGCATGCTCGATGTAGGAGAAGTTGTCCGCATGTGCCTTCCCTGCGGTGAGGACGAAGCCAGAGACCTTGAGGTCGGCACGCTCTTCGGAGAGCGTGACGGAGTAGTTATTGCGCGTCACACCATTGCGTAGCGTGACACCGCTGAGGTCGACGACGCTATCCTGCATCTGACGGACATAGAGCGAGGAGATACGCACATTCGCTTCGGCCGACTCCTCACGCTCGATGAGCGAGAAGCGGGCACGGCGCCCGACGTGGACCTCGCTGGTACGCAGCGCCATAGCGCGCTCCGTCGTCTCGGGGCAGTCACGGAAGTGAAGCGCTGCCTCAGCGTCATCCTCGAGGATGATGAGTGCACGCTCTACGGAGATATGATCCGCCAGGCGTGGTAGGATATAGCTCAGCTCGATATGCCCAGGGATCTTCGCGCCACGAGGCACGTAGATGACGAGCGCCTCGGCAGCGAAGAGGGTGTTCAGCGCGACGAGCCCGTCAGTAGCGATGGGCGCAATGCGGCCGTAGTACTCCTGTGCCAGCTCAGGATGCAGGCGTACGAAGTCAGAGAACGCACCGATAAAGATCTCCGGTGCGAAGGCCTGCGATGCCCAGTAAGGAGCACCGTCCAGCACGTGGAGCTTCCAGTCCTCGGCGAAGAGGCTGGGCAGGTCGGTACGCTGGTAGTCCTCGCTCTTGAAGCGGGGTACCCCCAGACGAGCGAAGGCGTCATAAGCCGCCTCGCGGTAGTGATTGAGTAGCTGTGGACGCTCCTGTAGCTCCCCACTAAGGGCAGCGTAGAGGTCAAGGTACTTCTTGGTGATCGCTTCCATGGTCAGACTACTCTCCTACCTCTTCCTTGATCCAGTCGTAGCCGCGCTTTTCGAGTTCGAGAGCCAGCTCGGGGCCACCGCTACGTACGATACGCCCCTTGTAGAGGACGTGCACGAAGTCGGGGCGGATATAGTCCAGGAGACGCTGGTAGTGCGTGATGACGATGGTAGAGTTCTCGGGGCTACGGAGCTCATTGACGCCCTTAGCGACGATACGCAGGGCGTCGATATCCAGACCACTATCCGTCTCGTCGAGGATAGCGAGCTTGGGCTCGAGCATAGCCATCTGGAAGATCTCATTGCGCTTCTTCTCACCACCGGAGAAGCCTTCATTGACCGAGCGGCTGGCGAGCTTGTTGTCCAGCTCGACGAGTTCGCGCTTCTGCTTCATCAGCTTGAGGAACTCAGCAGCGGGCAGCGGATCAAGACCAGCGGCCTTGCGACGCTCGTTGAGGGCAGCACGCATGAAGTTCACCATGCTGACGCCTGGGATCTCGACGGGATACTGGAAGCTGAGGAAGAGGCCGAGGTGTGCGCGCTCCTCGGGCTCGAGCTCGAGGATATCCTCACCCTCGAAGGTCACGGAGCCCTCCGTCACCTCATAGGTGGGGTGGCCGACAAGGACCGATGAGAGGGTGCTCTTCCCCGAGCCGTTGGGGCCCATGATGGCGTGCACCTCGCCCTTGCCTACGGTGAGGTTGATTCCCTTGAGTATCTCTTTATCTCCAATGGATGCGTGGAGGTTCTCTATCTTAAGCATATCTGTATGATTCGGAAATGGGGGTGATGGGGATTAGCCTACGGAGCCTTCGAGGGAGATGCTCAGGAGCTTCTGAGCCTCGACAGCGAACTCCATCGGGAGCTTATTCATGACTTCCTTAGCGTAGCCATTGACGATGAGGCCCACGGCCTCCTCGACACCGATACCACGCTGCTGGCAGTAGAAGATCTGGTCTTCGCTGATCTTGCTCGTCGTGGCTTCGTGCTCGATGATCGCCGTGTCGTTGTCGACATGGACGTAGGGGAAGGTGTGCGCACCGCAGCGGTCGGAGAGCAGGAGGCTATCGCACTGCGAGTGGTTGCGGGCATTCTCCGCATTGGGACCGGCGTAGACCAGCCCGCGGTAGCTATTCTGGCTCTTGCCAGCGCTGATACCCTTCGAGACGATACGGCTACGGGTATTCTTCCCGAGGTGGATCATCTTCGTACCGGTGTCGGCCTGCTGGAAGTTGTTCGTGACAGCGACGGAGTAGAATTCGGCTACGGAGTCATCTCCCTCGAGCACACAGCTGGGGTACTTCCACGTGATCGCCGAGCCCGTCTCGACCTGAGTCCAGGAGAGCTTAGAGCTGGCACCACGGCAGACGCCACGCTTGGTGACGAAGTTGTAGACACCGCCCTTACCCTCCTTGTCGCCAGGGTACCAGTTCTGCACGGTGGAGTACTTCACCTCAGCCTCCTTCTCGACGATGATCTCAACGATGGCGGCGTGAAGCTGGTTCTCGTCACGCTGGGGAGCGGTACAGCCCTCGAGGTAGCTGACGTAGGCACCCTCGTCGGCGACGATGAGTGTACGCTCAAACTGCCCCGTGTTGATAGCATTGATACGGAAGTACGTGGAGAGCTCCATCGGACAGCGCGTACCCTTCGGGATGTAGACGAAGGAGCCATCGCTGAAGACGGCGGAGTTCAGCGCAGCGAAGTAATTATCAGTATAGGGGACGACGACGCCCAGGTACTTCTTCACCAGCTCGGGGTACTCGCGTACGGCTTCGCTGAAGGAGCAGAAGATGATACCCTTCTCGGCGAGGGTCTCGCGGAAGGTCGTCTTCACCGATACGGAGTCCATGACCGCGTCGACGGCAATCCCTGAGAGCATCTTCTGCTCCTCGAGGGGGATACCGAGCTTCTCGAAGGTGCGCAGGAGCTCCGGATCTACCTCATCGAGGCTCTTCGGGCCCTCCTTCTTCTTCGGAGCGGCATAGTAGATAATGTCCTGGTAGTCGATAGGGGGGATCTTCAGCAGTGCCCAATCGGGCTGCTCGAGGGTCAGCCAATGGCGGTATGCCTCGAGACGGAACTGCAGGAGCCACTCTGGCTCACCCTTCTTCTCCGAGATCAGGCGGACGGTCTCTTCGCTGAGCCCCTTGCCGATGGTCTCGGTGTCGATGTCGGTGGTGAAGCCATATTTGTAATCGCTCGAGGTGACCTCGTCGATGATCTGATCGTTATCTTGCATGCAATAAATATGGATGGTTATTCCTCCTACGCTGTAAACACGGAGTGAGGGAATTTGGTTGCCATACGCCACCCATTTGTGCGGGAAGGAGCTCCACACCTCGGGAGACTACTTGGCGTAGCTGACGCTGCGGGTCTCGCGGATGACGGTGATCTTGACCTGCCCTGGGTAGGTCATCTCGTCCTGGATGCGCTTAGCGATCTCAGCTGAGAGCGTAGCGATGCTGCTGTCGTCGGTGTTCTCTGCGCCGACGATGACACGGAGCTCACGACCCGCCTGGATAGCGTAGGTCTTCACGACACCAGGGTAAGAGAGGGCGAGCTGCTCGAGGTCATTGAGACGCTTGATATAGGCCTCGACGATCTCACGGCGAGCACCGGGACGTGCGCCACTGATGGCGTCACAGACCTGGACGATGGGGGCGATGAGGCTCTCCATCTCGACTTCGTCGTGGTGTGCCCCGACGGCATTGCAGATGTTCGCCTTTTCCTTGTACTTTTCACAGAGCTTCATCCCCAGGAGTGCGTGTGGCAGCTCGGGCTCGTCATCGGGTACCTTACCGATGTCGTGCAGGAGGCCAGCGCGCTTAGCGTGCTTGGGGTTGAGACCGAGCTCACTGGCCATGATGGCACAGAGGTTAGCAGTCTCGCGGGAGTGCTGGAGGAGGTTCTGCCCGTAGGATGAGCGGTACTTCATCTTACCGATGAGGCGGATGAGCTCGGGGTGCATACCATGGATACCGAGGTCGATGACGGTGCGCTTCCCCGTCTCGATGATCTCTTCCTCAATCTGCTTACGCACCTTCGAGACGACCTCTTCGATGCGGGCGGGGTGGATACGGCCGTCTTGGACGAGCTGGTGCAGTGCCAGACGTGCTACCTCACGGCGCACGGGGTCAAAGCTGGACAGGACGATGGCCTCGGGGGTATCGTCGACGATGATCTCAATACCGGTAGCGGCCTCGAGGGCGCGGATGTTACGCCCCTCACGGCCGATGATACGGCCCTTGATCTCATCGCTCTCGATGTGGAAGACAGTGACGGAGTTCTCGATAGCCGTCTCCGTAGCCAGGCGCTGGATCGACTGGATGACGATGCGCTTGGCCTCCTTGTTGGCGGTCATCTTCGCCTCCTCGACGATCTCGTTGATATAGCCCTGAGCTTGGTCCTTGGCTTCGGCGCGAAGGCTCTCGATAAGACGCTCACGCGCCTCGTCTGCAGAGAGTCCGCCGAGGGCTTCGAGGCGCTTCTGCTCGCTCTGGCGAAGGAGCTCCAGCTCAGCCTTCTTCTCCTCGTACTCGGCCTTCTTGACGTCGTATTCTTCCTTCTTCAGCTCGATACCCTCACTCTGTAGGGCGAGCTTTTCCTTGAGTATATCGATCTCTTGGTTGCGCTTCTCTACCTCATTGTGGCGCTGCGTGAGCTCCTGCTCTCGGGTCTTCAGTCGGCCCTCGATCTGCTTGAGCTTATTATTGCGCTGTGCCACCTGCTGCTCGAGGTCGCCCTTGAGCTGCAGGAACTTCTCCTTGACCTCAAGGAGCTTCTTCTGCTTGAGGACTTCAGCTTCACGCTCTGCCTCACTGAGGATTGCACGGGTCTTCTGCCCGAGGAGCTTCTCCGAGACGACCCATGAGAGAGCCGCACCGAGGATCAGCGCACCGATGCAGATGATAATGATCGTAATTGTTCCCATTCCTTTGTCTGAAATAAATGTAATGCTGAAGGAAAGGGACGCTGTGGTTATCGGGACGAGGTGGGGGGATCGTCAATGAGCTGTCGAGCCTGACTAATCAGCGCCTCAAGCTCCTCATTGATCTCCACCAGACGTGGAGTCAAGGTCTGCTTACGCGCTTCCAGAGCAGTGTGTACCTGCTTGTAGCGCGTAGCGATATCGATAGCAGCCATCGCCAGATATCCCTCTGCGGGGACCTCGGAGCGATTGGGGTACTTATATCGGTAGATACGCAGCGTAGTGGCAATCTCCTCACCTGCATCGCGGTAGAAGCGTTCCTCGGAGCGAGGGACGTGGAGCGAGAGGCGGGTGTGCTCAACAGCGAGTGTGATACGCTGCAGGGCCTCTGGGCTGGTATTGGTATCCATATATCGGTAGCGGGGCGGGGTGGCCCCAAGCTATTCGGTCTCTGACTATATCTCGGGCTCAGACGCTGCGGTGGCCTCGGGCTCACTGGTGAGCTGGCTGATGCAGCGGTCGAGCTGACTGATGATCCCATCAAGGAGCTCCCGGGCATCCCTACGGCTGACATCTCCCATATCAGGAGAGACAAGTGCCGAGGCAGTGGCCAAGGTCGCTTCGTGTCGTCGCACTGACTTGAGTTCTTCTTGCATCGCATGAAGAGCTTCATCCCGTTGCTGAAGGAGCATCCTGAGCTGAGCGAGCTTCTCGTTCTGCTCTGCGACAATACCGGCGAGACGTCGGATATTGACTTGTAATCGCTGGAGCTCTTGGTCTTCGGCTTGGGTCATAGCGTCGTTATTCCTTATGTATGCAAAGGTACGCTTTTTTAGCCTCTTCCCAGCCCCCGCTCTATATATAAGTAGAGTGCTACTCGAGAAAGCCCTCCAAGCGGTCCTCCTCTACCCCCACCCGACACCCTCGACGGAAGCCCCAAAAAAGGGAGCTATCTGAGAGGCTCTTAGCAGGGAGAGAAATCAACCTATATTGGTCACTGAGTCAACCAATATAAGTCCGCGTCGTGACCTATATTGGTCGGAAGAGCGACCTATATAGGTCAGCCCGATGACCAATATAGGTTCATACCACCCCCTTCTATTGGACAGTCTCATATAGGCGTGCAAGGAGACGATATAAAGCAGCTTGCCCTCGGGCTCCACAGTGGAAGTTCGAGGGCAAGCCTTCTATAGGGATCGCCCGTGTGGGGCGAGGCAGTCGGAGGGAGCGAAGTGCGCCCTACGCTGGATTAGTAACCCGTGTTCTGCTTGAGCTGCTCGGGGTTCGCCTGGATGTCGTCCGCAGGGATTGGGTAGAGCGTGCGGTAGGCCTGCGAAGCAGCACCAGCCTTCACGCCAGCCTTCCAAGGCCAGACATAGTCGCCGGAGATGAACTTCCCGAAACGAATCAGATCCGTACGACGCTGTCCTTCCCAGTAGAACTCACGACCACGCTCGGCGAGGATCTCAGTGAGCTCGGGAAGTGCTCCGTAGTTGCCCACCGTCGAGCCGTAAGCACGAGCACGGACAAGGTTGAGGTAGGTGAGACCCTTTGTTACGTCGGCCTTGCCACGAGCGGCAGCTTCGGCGAAGTTGAGGTAGAGCTCAGCCAGACGGAAGAGTGGGAAGTCCGTGTCTGCATGATCCCCGTTGCTGCCGTTAGCGCCAGCGCTGGTGACATTGCGGAACTTGTAGACGTAAACACCCTGATTGAAGTCCGTCACCGTATTGATCTCGCCCGAGCCTACAGCCTTGATGAGGGCACGCTTGTCAGTAGCTAGGTTACCACCGAAGAGGTTAAGCAGGCCTGCCGTAGCACGATTGCCGTTCCAGCCACCATTGACACCCATGTTCACACCCGTTGCCTTCTTAGCATCGCCTCCGGTAGAGGAGTTGATGAGGAAGGTCATACCGCCCCAGTTCTGCGAGCGCTGTCCGTCGTAATTGATGGAGAGCAGGACCTCAGGATTATTGAGGTTGTTGTCCGCTAGGAAGAGACGAGCGTAGTCCGTGTGGAGACTGTACTTGCCCGAATTGATCACACGCTCAGCGTACGTCGCTGCGTCTGCGTAGCGCTCCGTACCAGTGTAGACCTCAGCATTGAGGTAAAGGCGGGAGAGCAGCGCCCAAGCCGTAGCCTGGTCAGCACGACCGTAGACATTAGCCTTAGGAGCCTTGAGGTCGGACTCAATAGCCTTCAGTTCAGACTCGACGTAGGAGAAGAGCTCCTTACGGCTGATCTGACGAGGATAGACCTTACCCGTGGGGGTGGACTCGTCGATGAAGGGAGGATTGCCGAAGAGATCCATCAGCACCCAGTACTGATAAGCTCTTAGGAAGCGAGCCTCAGCGCGGTAGGCGCGGACGGTGGCATCCGAAGCTTGGTCTTCGGTATTCTTGAGGAACTCCGAAGCAAGCTTGATCTGGTAGATGGAGCGGTAGTAGAAGCCTCGTATGATCGGGTTAGAAGCCGACCATGAGAAGGCATGGAAGTCGGGTACCCCGCCGTCACCCCAAGCACAGATAGCTGTCTCCGTTGGGAGTTCTTGGAGGTTGAACAGGCCACGAACGAAGTCGCTCGTACCTTCGTCGATCCCTGCGATATCGCCTCCGTCGCCATTACCTGTGAGACCAAAGGCTCCGTAGACCTTAGCAAAGGCCTGAAGGGTCTTCTCTGGAGAGGAGTAGATCGTCTTATTTGTATCGCCGTTGGTGGGGAAGCGGTCAAGGTCCTTGACACAAGAGCTAAGGCCGAGCGCACCGATAAGCCCCAGCGCCGTGAAGCTACGGCGAAGCATCTTCTTATTTGTACTCATGATTAGCTAGCCATTAGAGTGAGAGAGAGAGGTTGAGCGTGTAGGTGCGTGGTATGGGGTACAGGCTGAAGTCGATCGCCCGCTCAGGGTCAAGACCCTTGTAAGGAGAGAGGGTGAAGACATTCTGCACCGTAGCCGAAGCACGGAGGTTAGCTCGACCGAGGATACGACCGAAGTCATAGGCGAGCGTGAGGTTGTCCATCTTGAGGTACGAAGCTCTGTGGAGGTAGTAGTCCGAGATGATCTGCTTATCGCTATTCGTCTGGAAGTCTGAGACGTTGATCTCAGGCGTCGTGTTGCGGAAGTACTGACCCGAGTTGAGCACAGCGGTGTGCGTAGCCATGTAGGCCGAGACATTGTCGTAGATATAGTTCCCGAGGCCCGAGCGGAGTGAGGTCGAGAGCGTCCAGCGGTCGAAGGCCAGGCTCGTAGAGAAGCCCATCGTGACCTTAGGCTCAGGGTTGTGCGTGCGGTACTTATCCAGCTCATTGATGACGCCATCCTCGTGGCGGTCTACGAACTGACCTTCCAGAGGCTTACCATTAGCATCATACTTCTGCTCGTAGACGAAGAAGGTACCAGGGGCATAGCCGACGGAGTGGATCTGTACATTCGTACCCGTACCACCCGTGACGCCCCCCGTGGGGACACCCTGATAGCCGGGGACTTCGACAGCGTTGAGCTTGGTGATGCGCGTGCTGTTGGAGCTGATGTTGTAGCTCACATCCCACGTCAGGTGCTTGGTCTGGACGGGGGTAGCATTGATGCTGAACTCAAAGCCCTTGCTGGAGATGTTACCGACATTCGTGAGGATGCGGTTAGAGAAGTTAGCCCCTGCAGGCGTGGGGATCTCGTTCAAGAGGTCGCTGGTCTTCTTCTGATAGAAATCGAGCGTACCAGAGAGACGGCCCTTGATGAAGCTGTAGTCAAGACCTACGTTGTAGGTAGCCGTCTGCTCCCAGTGGATATTCGCATCGTAGGCAGCGGGGCGGAGCATGTTGTGATACTGGTCGCCGAACTGATACGTCGCCGTATTCGTGCTGAGCGAGTAGAAGGGGAGGTAGGTGTAGTTCCCGATACCATCCTGCTGACCCGTGACACCGTAGCCGAGACGGAGCTTGAGGTCATCGATCCAAGAGACATTCTTGAGGAAGTTCTCCTGATTCATACGCCAAGCCAGTGCCAGAGCGGGGAAGACACCCCAGCGGTTCTCCTTGCTGAAGCGCGAAGAGCCGTCGGCACGCACCGTAGCAGTGAAGAGGTAGCGGTCCATGAGGCTGTAGTTCAGACGGCCGTAGAAGGACACCAGCGTATTCTGTGGGTAGTCGTACTCGTAGACGGGAGTCGACACGAGCGTCTTGTCGTAGGTGTAGTCAGGCGTGTTGTGGACGAAGGTCTTCCAGTCCTGATAGGAGTACCCTGCCATGACGTCGACGCGGCTCTTCAGCGAGCGAAGCTCCTTGACGTAGTTAGCGTAGAAGTCGAAGAGGAGGCTGCGCTTGCGCTGGTCGTAAGCGTTGTTCGTACCGCTCTTATAGACGTCGGGCTGGCCTGCCTGCTTGAGGGTGTAGCGCTGCCATCCGAGGGAGGAGTTCTCGGGGATGACGACCGTACCCTTACCCGAAGCGTAGTCGTAGCCGAGGTTCACGTTGAGCTTCAGCTCGGGGAGAAAGTGGAGCTTATAGTCGATCTTCAGATTGCTGATCGTGCGGAAGACATCACTGATATCCTCCTTCTGATTGAGGAGAGCGACAGGGTTCTTAGGAGCGAGCTTCTGGAGGCCTGTCCCGTCTAGCTGTGTCCAGTAGCCACCGAAGGGCACGTAGGCAGGGTCAGCATCACGGACCGGACGCGTGGGGTCGAACTGTACAGCAGCACCGATAGCTTCCTTGTTAGCGAAGCGATTGTGCGTAGCGCTGAGCTTCACGCTCGCATCGATAGAGAGGTGATTGTCGAAGAGACGGGGATTGAGGCTGATGTCACCGCTGAAGCGATTCATCTTGTCGGTCTTCAGTACACCCTCCTGGTGGTAGAAGCCCGTAGACACGCGGTAGGGGAGCTTGCCGGCAGCGCCGCTGACGCTGACGTTGTAGTCACCACCGTAGGCGAGCTGATAGATCTCGTCTTGCCAGTCGGTATTAGCCGTGCCGAGCTTAGAGGCCGTAGCGGGGGAGATACGCTGGATGAGTGAGCGGTACTCGTCAGCCGAGAGCACGCGCACACGGCGAGCAGCTTCGGAGAGGGAGCTCTGTACGGAGACAGCGATCTGGGTCTTCTGCCCGACCTTACCACGCTTGGTGGTGATCATGATGACCCCGTTAGAGGCGCGCGAACCGTAGATAGCGGTAGCGGAAGCGTCCTTGAGGACGTTCATCGAAGCGATGTCCTGAGGGTTGAGTGAGCTGAGGATGCTGGGTGCACCAGATACAGCGGTGTTCTCGATGGGCACACCGTCGATGACGATAAGCGGGTCGTTGCTGGCATTGAGCGAAGCACCACCGCGGATACGGATACGGCCACCAGCCCCAGGAGAGCCCTCGGGCGTGATCTGTACCCCCGCGATCTTACCGACGAGGAGGTCGCTGGCCGTGGAGATAGCGCCCTTCTGGAAGTTCTTCGCATTGAGGGTGCTGACGGATCCGGTGAGGTCCTTCTTCTGCATGGAGCCGTAGCCGACGACGACGACTTCCTTGAGGTTCTCAGCACTCTCGGAGAGGACGATCTTCAGCGGGAGCGCAGCACCACTGAGGGCCACGGTCTTCGTGGTATAGCCGACGCTGGAGACGATGAGGTGCCCATTCTTGGGGGCACGTACGGAGAAATTCCCGTTGATATCGGTGATGACGCCCTGAGGGGTCTCCTTGACCTTGATGGAAGCCCCGATGACGGCTTCGCCCTTGTCATCTACTACCTGACCCTTGACCTGCACGTCCTGTGCGGAGGCTGTGAGGGAGAGGAAGAGTAGGGATAGACAGAGGTAGGTAAGGCGCAGAATCGCTTTCATATGAAGTGCTCTGTGTAAGTGAAAAAGGAGAGGCCCCGCCCACACTCCAAGACTCTCTGTGAGTAGAGCTGTGGAGGGCGGTCGGAGACCTCGGTGTTTACTTCTTATTAGGTAGGATAGAGATCGCGAAGCCACCACCAGGAGCAGAGGTGAGCGAGAGCTTGCTGCCCTTCTTCACCTGTACCTTGCGGATGGTGTAGACCTCGGGATTGGTCTTGTAGTTTGCGCCCTTACCATCAGCGTAGATGGTAGCGGTGTAGGTCTTACCCGCATCGAGGAAGTCGAGCGTGAGGGTCGTCTTGTGGCCATCATAGCCAGCGACATTACCCACGAACCACTTGTCGGAGTCCTTTGCCTTACGAGCGATGGTGATGTATTCACCTGGCTCCGCTTCGATGATCTTCGTGTCGTCCCAGTCGACAGCTACGTCCTTGATGAACTGGAAGGCATCCATGTGCTTCGCATACACCTCGGGCAGGTCAGCTGCCATCTGCAGGGGGCTGTACATCGTGACGTAGCAAGCCAGCTGATTGCAGATGGTGGTATTGACGTGAGAGTTGTTGTCGGGGTTGTACTTGTTGATATCCATCTGGAAGATACCAGGCGTGTAGTCCATCGGGCCACCGATGAGGCGGGTGAAGGGCAGTACGGTGAGGTGGTTAGGCTTGCTACCACCGAAGGCCTGATACTCCTGACCACGTGCCGACTCCTGCGCGATGAGGTTGGGATAGGTACGGCTGAGACCCGTCATATGGACGGACTCGTGGGCATTGACGGAGATCTTATGCTTAGCAGCCTCCTTGACAGCGTGGAGGTAGTGGTTCACCATGCTCTGACCGTAGTGGTACTCACCGCGAGGGATGATGTTGCCTACATAGCCACTCTTGACAGCGGAGTAGCCGTTGTCGACCATGAACTTGTAGGCCTTCTCCATGTGACGCTCGTAGTTCGTGACCGAGCTGGAAGTCTCGTGGTGCATGATGATCTTCACGCCCTTAGCCTTAGCGTAGTCACGTAGCTCGGCGACATTAAAGTCGGGGTAGGGGGTGACAAAGTCAAAGACACGATCCTTGCTGTGACCAAACCAATCTTCCCAGCCGATGTTCCACCCCTCGACGAGGACGGCATCGAAGCCGTGCTTGGCAGCAAAGTCGATGTACTCCTTGACGTGCTGGGTGTTGGCAGCGTGCTTGCCATTAGGCTTTACCTTGGAGTAGTCGGTCTTACCGATCTTTACATAGGGCAGGTCATCGGTGTAGGCCCAGGTGCTCTTGCCCGTGATCATCTCCCACCAGACACCTACATACTTAATAGGCTTGATCCAGTCGGTCGTCTCATAGGCGCAGGGTTCATTGAGGTTATAAGTAAGCTTAGAAGCTAGGATGTCTCGAGCATCACGGCTGACGATAACTGTACGCCATGGGGTGTTGAAGGGTGCCTCGATGTGCCCACGATTGCCCTGAGGGTCAGGGGTAAGCTCTACGTGGAAGACCATGTTCTTGTCATCCAGATCGAGGTTAATCGCAGGGAAGTCAATCAGTGCAGCTTCGTGCAGGTTGATGTACACACCCTTATCTGTCTTGAGCATCAGTGGAGTCTGAACGCCAGTCTTAGAGAAGGCCGTCTGGGAGCAGTTCTCCGTGAACGCCTTGTCGAAGAGCCCACGGATCTCAGAGAGACGGCTGTGCTGGTAGTCGTACTCCTCGGTGTCGTAGTCACCGGGGATCCAGTGCGCCTTATGGTCGCCCGTCATAGCGAACTCGGTGAGCTCGCACTTGACGACGTAGAAGTTACGATCCTTGCCACCAGGGAACTCATAGCGGAAGCCGAGCCCGTCATCGAAGAGACGGAAGCGGATAGCTATGGGATCACCGTTGCTCTTCTTCTTGAGCGTGACGAGCAGTTCGTTGTAGTTGTTGCGGATCGACTTGACCTCGCCCCAGACAGGCTTCCAAGTCTCATCGAAGGTCGACTCCTTCGTGTCCGTGACCTCGAGGCCCTTGTCGAAGGACTTCTTCGCATCGGTCATCTCCAGACCGAGATGACTGGGACGGATGATCTCCTGCCCATCAGCGAAGGAGAGGCGATACATAGGTGCCCCGTCCTGACTCAGCGAGAAGTGCAGCTGAAGACCCTTATTGGGCGAGCTGATCGTCTGAGCCAAGGTGCTCCATCCAGAGGCCAGGACCAGCGCGAGGGCTGCAGCCCAGTGCTTTGCTTGCTTCATGCGGTAGTTAATTAACGATATATAATTATATGAGTGATCATGCTTGTGAATCCCTTCACAGGACGCCAATTCGTAGCCCTCAGATCCTCCTCTGAAGAGCGTGCAAATATAGAAATATTCTCAAACTACGGAGGGTGGATTTTATTAAGATTTTAAGAAAGCAGCTGACTTTCTCTGTGAAACTTATGAAAACCCTCCCATTTCACACCCCCATCCTCTACCCATAGGCTCCTCAGAGGAGGCGTCTTCATGGCATCAAGAAAGGCTGTGCGCCCTTAGCAAGAGCGCTGATCCTTATACGCTATCCCCATACAAATAGTATATACTCATACAGCCGCCTCCGCAAAGCCCGTATCCAGGGGGCTTTGCGACCAGTACTGGTCACTCATCCGACCAGTACTACTTCGCGCGGTGACCAGTACTGCTTACTATTGGTGACCAGTACTGGTTCGATCGCTGACCAGTACTGGTCGCAATCACCCTCCTCCGAAGCTTCTCACAACTACCTATATATAAGAGCGATACCCCGATCTGATTTAGGCACATCACTCGCCCAAAAGAGACTTAAAGATAGCGAGAGAACAGCCATACATATTTTAAAAACAAGGGCATTCCAAATACAGAAAGGTCAAATATCACTATATTTGTCAAGTCTCGATTTAGGAAGGGGAAGATCTATTTCCCTGCCCACTTAGACAGAGCTACTACAGGTGCATTCGGTCACATCCTCGCGAAGAGGACTTATTTATATCATATCGTATGAGACAGTTCAAACACTCAGTGGCGCTACTTTTGCTACTCGCGGTCGCGCCCTCCCTCTTTGCTCAGAAGCAGAGAAGTCAAGAATTCAAGGACAAGTACACGCTCTCTGAGGCGGTCATCTTGAGCCGTCACAACATCCGCGCCCCACTCTCCACCAAGGGAAGCCTTCTCGAGAAGGTCACCATGCACCCCTGGTTCGCATGGACTGCTGGCGCAAGCGAACTCACCTCACGAGGTGGCGCACTGGAAAATCAGTTCGGCCTCTACTTCCGTAAATGGGCCGTCGATGCAGGCCTATTCAAGGAAAACGCAAACCCCACAAAAGACGAAGTAAACATCTACGCTAATAGCATGCAGCGCTGTATCGCCACTGCACGCTACTTCACCACCGCCTTCCTCCCCGTAGCAGACATCCAGGTCAACCACCGCTACGTCCCCAGTAAGATGGACCCCGTCTTCTTCCCCCGTCTGACGAAGATCAGCGAGTCCTTCAAGAAGGAAGCCCTCAAGCAAATCGCAGCTATGGGCGGTAAGCGCGGCATCCGCGGTATCAACGAGGACCTCAAGAAGGCCTACGAGATCACGGCCTCGACCCTCGACCTCAAGGACTCCCCCGCCTGCAAGGAAGGTAAGCTCTGCGCCTTCGACAACTACAACACCGAGATCCTCCTCGAGCGTGGCGAAGAGCCTCGCATGAAGGGCTCACTCAAAGACGCTAACACCTGCTCCGACGCCTTCATCCTCCAGTACTATGAAGAGCCCGATGCCAAGAAGGCTGCCTTCGGTCATGACCTCTCGCTCGAGGACTGGACGCAGATCGCACGTATCAAGGACGTCTACGGTGATGTGCTCTTCGCTGCACCCATCGTCGCTGTCAACGTCGCTCACCCTCTCCTTACTTATATGTATGATGAGCTGAACGCCAAGGGCCGTAAGTTCTCCTTCCTCTGCGGGCACGACTCCAACATCGCTTCCGTCACGGCAGCCCTCGACGTAGAGCCCTACGAGCTCCCCAACTCCATCGAGAAGAAGACGCCTATCGGTAGCAAGGTCGTCATCGAGAAGTTCGAAGGCAAGGACGGCAAGCTCTACTGCGACATCAACATCGTCTACCAGACGACCAAGCAGCTCCGTGGCATCGAGCAGCTCAACCTGCAGAATCCCCCGATGGTCTACCCGCTCCAGCTCAAGGGTCTCAAGCGCAACGCTGACGGTCTCTACCTGATGAGCGATGTCAACGCCCGCTTCCTCCAGGCTATCCGCGCCTACGACAAGATCGAGGACAGCCTCTAAGCCCTACTCTATTTATCCTAAGCAAGAAGTTACTAACACATGAATATCAAGCATAGTCTTCTCATCGCAGTCACTTCGCTCTCTGCCCTGACTGCGGCAAATGCACAGGAGAAAGTCGAGGTCAAGGTCACGGGTCGTGCCCTCTTCGACGCTGCGACCTACTCGCAGAATGATGCCGCCAAGACGCAGGATGGCACGATGAACGATGGGATCGGTATCCGCGATATGCGTATCGGCTTCAAGGCGTACTACGGCGACAACTGGTACTTCCGTGGAGATGCTTCCTTCACGAACAACAAGGTCTCCCTCAAGGACGTCTACCTGCAGTATAGCTTTAACAAGAATAACTTCATCCGCGCCGGTCACTACACCGTGCCCTTCGGTCTCTCCTCGGCCTACAGCTCTGCCAGCAAGGAGTACCTCGATGAGCCCGAAGCGAACGTCTACCAGCCAGGCCGTCGTATCGGTATCATGCATACCATCTCCAACGACCACATCTGGTGGCAGTATGGTGCCTTCGCTGACAACTCCGCTCTCACCACCAGCACCGACAAGGGCGCACAGGGCTACACCGTAGCGGGCCGCCTCGTCTGGCGCCCCGTGCTGACTGAGGGAGCTGGCTTCCACATCGGCTTCAGCGGTATGCACGTGAAGTCCGAATCGGACCTCAAGGGCGGCTCGCACATCGCCTACGCGAAGAAGTACCTCACGGCCGTCGACAAGCGCAACGCTATGTCGCTCGACCTGACGGACGCCCGCTGGGAGAATAAGTTCACAGCGGAGTTCCAGGGGATCTTCCACAACGTCCAAGTCAGCAGCCAGTACTACTGGTCGCACGTGAACCGCGTCGGGGGCAATGCCTACGACACCAAGGGCTTCTATGTCTCTGCCCGTGGGATGATCATCAACCCCGTAGACTATAAGTACAACTACGTCACCTCGGGGGTCGACTCTCCTAACTCCGGCAACCTCGAGCTCATGGTCGGCTACGGCTTCCTCGACCTCACCGACAACAATGCGCTGACGAACTCAAACATCGCAGGCATGGCTGGTGCAGGTAAGATGACCGACTACAGCGCTGGCCTCTCCTACTACTGGAATAAGTACGTCGCACTGCGTCTGAACTACCACCACATGCAGGTCAAGCAGTGGGGCCAGTCCGACACGAAGAAGGTCAACGCACTGCAGCTCCGCGTACAGTATATGTTCTAAGTGCGTAGCTGACTACACACGATACCGCAGCGGGGCGGGGCAACGACTCAGTTGCTCCGCCCCGCTCTCTTTCTCTCCACATAGGAGCATAGCCCCCATCTACAGGGCTTTACGCCAAGCTCTCATCAGCTATGGAGTCTGCATTGGCGTGAAGACGATTCTGCGACCTATATTGGTCAGCGGGCGAACCTATATTGGTCGCGACGACGACCTATATAGGTCGCAGCGTCATTCTATATAGGTCAGCCCACCGACCAATATAGGTTCATACACCCTTCCTCACGGAGAGGCTCAGTCCTCACGAATGAACTATCTTTGCATAGATATACTTATGCTTAAGCATAGTTTACTCACGAATAGATTTGATTTAACTCTCAATGGGAAGTATCCTCGTCATAGTCATCGCTCTCGCCGTCCTCGGCGCCATCGCTGCTCTCGCAGCCACCATACAGTCGTACCTCAAGGCCCGACGCATCGCCCGTGGCGAGGTCATCGAGCCCGAGCCTCAGGAGCTACCCCACGGAGAGGGCTGCTGTGGCAACCACCTGACCTGCGAGACCGATAGCCTGCTGGCTGCCGTCAGCAAGCGTATCGAGTACTTCGATGACGAGGAGCTGGACCGCTTCAAGGGTCGTAGTGCCAGCGCCTACAAGGAGAGCGAAGTCGAGGAGTTCCGCGACGTCCTCCTCACGCTCGATGCCGACGAAGTGCCCGCCTGGGTGCGTAGCCTCCAGCTGCGTGGCGTCGAGTTCCCCGAGACGCTCCGCCCCGAGCTCTACCTCATCGTCGGGGAGAACCGCGACTACCACGCCATCGTCGGCCGTCACGAGCCCAGCCCCGCAGCCTAAGTCCCCAGCGCACCGACCTCGACACCATGCCGAGTATCTTCGCCTATCAGTTCTTCCAAAACGCCCTTGCGGCGTCCCTCCTTACCGCCATCGTCTGCGGTATCGTGGGGGCATATATCGTCGTGCGACGCATCGTCTTCGTCAGTGGCGGTATCACGCACGCCTCCTTCGGTGGGATAGGACTCGGCATCTACCTCGGCATCAATCCCATCCTCTCTGCTGCGGGTGCAGCCATCCTCGCCGCCTTCTCTATCGGCAAGCTCAGCCGTACCGAAGGCATCCGTGAGGACTCCGCCATCGCCAGCATCTGGGCACTCGGCATGGCCCTCGGCGTGCTCTTCATGACGCTCACCCCTGGCTACGCCACCAGCCTCCCCGCCTATCTCTTCGGGAATATCCTACTGGTCACGGCGGGCGACCTCATCGCCCTCGCCCTCCTTGCCGTCCTCTTGATAGCGCTCTTCAGCGTCGGCTACCGACAGATACTCTATACCGCCTTTGACCGCGACTTCGCCCGTGTGCGTGGCATGAATGTCGGGCTGTGGGAGCGCGGACTACTCATCCTCGTCGCCGTGAGCCTCGTGCTGACGATCCGCTCGGTGGGTATCATGCTCCTCCTCTCCCTCCTGACCCTTCCCCAGACGACTATCGGGCTCTTCACGGCGGACTTCCGCAAGATCATCTACGGCTCCATCGTCCTCTGCCTCATCGCCAACGTCGGCGGCCTACTCCTAAGCTATTACCTCATCAGCGTCCCCTCAGGTGTGCTGATCATCCTCCTGCTCTTCCTCTTCCTTGCCCTCGGCAAATGTCTCAGCGCCATCACACGACGCAGGGCCCAGCACGCCCGAGGCTAAGCCCCCGCGCACTCGGCTCCCTTCTCCTTCTCCTTGCGCTCCTCGGGGCATGCTCCCGACGCGTGAATACCGCGAGCTCCCGCACGTGGCAGGCCTTCGTCACGCGCTACAACGTCCTCTACAATGCTCGCGAGGCGTACCAGACCACCTACCAGACCGCACTCGATGGCACGACCGACGACTATACGCTCCGTCTGCCGGTCGACCCCGTCCTCGCTCGCGCCACGACACCCGGCGCTGCCCCCCGCTTCTCCCGCACCATAGAGAAGGCCACCAAAGCCATCGAAGAGCATAGCATCTCCCGCAAGCCCACTCGCCCTGCCCACTGGAGGCAAGACCCTCGTGCCGTACGTATGCAGGAGAAGACTGAGTACAATCCCGCCCTCGCCGAGGCGTGGCTCCTCATCGCCCGCAGTCAGCTCTATGGCGGTGATCTCCCCGCAGCACACACCACCCTCACCGACATCCTCCGACGCTACGCTACCGAGCCCGAGGTCGGCGACGTCGTCCGCCTCTACCTCTGCCGTCTCTACACCCTGCGTGGCGAGCTCTTCGATGCCGAGGAGGAGCTGCAGCACGCCACCCGTCATGAGGGAGAAGTCCTCCGCCAAGCACCCCTACTCTACCATACCGCAGCGGCCGAACTTGCTCTTGCCCGTGGAGAAGACTCCACCGCCCTCACGCACCTCACCGTCCTTGCTCGCTCGGAGAAGACCGCCCTACAGCGTGCCCGCCTCTCCTTCTTCATCGGGCAGATCCTCGAAGCTCAGGGCGCGCGAGAGGCCGCAAAGGCGGCTTTTGCCCGTGCGGAGCGCACAAGCCCCCAGCCTGCCCTTGAGCTCGCCGCCCAGCTCCGCACGCTTGCCCTCACCACCGAGAGCGAGGCGGGTATCCATCGCCTGCAGCGTTTGGCACGTCTACGCCGCTATGCCCCCCACCGCTCCGCCATCTACCTCGCTCTGGCCGAAGCGCTCCTTGCCTCCGACCAGCGCGAAGCCGCCCGCACCGCCCTACGGCAGAGCATCGACTCGGCACAGACCTTGCACGGCGCCGCTACCGAAGCCTACACCCGCTTAGGCCTGCTGGAGCTCGAAGATCAGCACTACGTAGAGGCTGCCGAAGCCCTCGAGAAGGCCTTCCCCTTCCTCCAGCGCCAGCACCCCCACTACGCTACGGTGGAGCGACTCCTGCCCGGACTTCGCCTCCTCGCCCCCCACGCACGCACCGCCCATCGTGCCGACAGCCTCCTTCGCCTTGCCGCTCTCCCCACCGACCAGCTGGAGCGCCACATCGATAGCCTCATCGCTCGTGCCGAAGCCTCGGGGGAGAAGGCGCACGATCTCGGTGATGCCGTTCGCTCGCCCTTCGACGAACCGACCACGACCTCACGAAGCACCTCCGCGGGCTTCTACTTCGACGACCCTCAGCAGATCGCTCTCGGCCGTATCGCCTTCCGCCAGCGCTGGGGGAGCCGTCCACTCACCGACGACTGGAACCGCAGTCTGCGCGCCCTCGATGCCGCACTCGTAGCCCCCACTACTACCGAGGAGACAGGCGCCTCCGATGCCACTTCACCCGATAGAGGCCGAAGCCGTGAAGCCTACCTCCGTGCCCTTCCCCTCACCCCCAAGGCACGCAAAGCGCTGACGGACACCCTCGCCAGCGCCCTCTTCCGTATGGCATCCGTCCTCGACGACCCGCTCCAGCGCCTCGATGAGGTGGGCGCCCTCTACACGTGCCTCCTCAGGGACTTCCCCCACTTCGCCGAGCGGGAAGAAGTCGCCTACCGTCAGATCCTCCTCGCCCTCCGGCAGGGTCGTGATGCCAAGGCCGAAGGCTTACGCAGGGAATACCTACGCCTCTTCCCCAACTCTCCCCGTGCGAAGCTCCTCCATTCTCCCGAGCTCAGACACTCCCTCCAAAGGCTTGCCAACCGCTCCACCGAGCTGTATGATGCCGCCTACGAAGCCTACCGCACGGGCGATGTCAGCCGTACTCGCGAGTACCTCACCGAGCTGGACACCCTCCCCTATCACGACGAAGACCTGCGCCCGAAGGCACTCCTCCTCACCGCCCTCACCGAGGCGCAGGCAGGACAAGAGGCCCAGCTACGCAAGCGCCTGGAGGACTTCGTCCAGCGCTATCCCGAGACCCCGCTGATGCCCTACGCGTCGAGCCTGCTCGCCGCCCTACGCGCGGGACGCACCCTCACCACTCCGCCCCTCCTCACTCGCCCCGTGACGGGTAGCACCGAGGGGATAAGCGAGACCGAAGGGCCTGCCACGACCTTCGCCCCAACCACAGCGGGAGAAGTCGTCAGCCTCGTGCTCCTCTACCCCGAGGGGAGCCTACCGCGCCACGAGGTGTACTTCGCGCTGATGAGCTTCGCCTATTCACACTTCACGCAGTGGACGCTCCAGGTCAGCCCGCTCCCTACGGAGACGGGGCTCAAGGGCTACCTTATCGAAGGCTTCCCCACAGCAAGCGACCTCAAAACCTTCCGTGAGCGCGCTACCTCTGCGACGGGACTCCTTCCCGCCCTCCCCGAAGGCTCGCTCCTCCTTCCCCTCAGTGCGGCCAACCGCCCCCTCCTCACCCGCGAGACCCTCGCCGACTACCGCGCCTTCCTCGGCGAATAATCCCCACCTTTTCCCTCCGCCTCTTCCCCGCCCCCTCACGGTTCGAGGTGGAAGGCCTGCGCCCTCAAAAATCAACCAGTACTGGTCACTCGTCTGACCAGTACTACTTCGCGCAGTGACCAGTACTGCTTCCTATGGGTGACCAGTACTGGTTCGATCGCTGACCAGTACTGGTCGCAATTCCCCTCCTCCACGCCTCCTCCCACCTTGCTCTACAATAAGCACTTACAGCCCCTCTATTTTTCACCTCCCGACCGCCCTTCCGTCCCCCTCTTCCACCGCGAAAGCGAAGAAGCTTCACCTATATCCGGAAAGCTGATAATTCGCTAATTTTACCCCACATAATACCCCTCATCACCCGCCCCTCCAGCAGATAAACCCCATGCCTATGGTATCAAAGTCTACGCCCTCTTCCTCCCCAAAAACAAAGATTAACCAAGTCATAGACAGGCTATTTGCCTACCTCCAGCGCCAGTGGCGGCTCGTTGCCTTAGTTATCCTCTATATCTTCTTTCATCCCACCTTTGAGAGTAAGCTCGTAGCACTCCTACAGTCTTTTGCACCCAGCTGGGGGAGCTTCATCGTATGGTGTGGGATAATTGTGACTGCACTAACCTATACCTATGTCCTTTGTCGGAGGAGATATGTCATTAGTGAAGGTGTGCGTGCTTGGACTGCCGTCCTACTTGTGGGCTGGGCATACTATCGGTTTATTGGAGTCGAAGACTACGTAGCTACTCCAACCCCCATACCAGGGATCTGCTATGTAGATCTCCTCCCTATCTTGGGGAGCTGTGTAGCATTGGCAGCATTGGTAGCGTGGTGGTCACGGAAGTACCCAAAGCATAAGCAAGAAGGGGCAGAAGACTCTATATTAGGGTATGCAGTAGAATGCCCTTGGACCCCAGAGGATGAGGATCTTCTTGGACGAATAGAAGAAGCAAAGAATTTATCTAAAAAGATATTTCAAACGGACACCTCGAACGCTGCATTTACGCTAGGCCTCACAGCTCCTTGGGGATCAGGGAAGACCTCCTTCATGCTAGCTATGCAGCAGTATCTAAGAGAGCACCATCACAAGGAGATAATCCTATTGGACTTCAACCCTTGGATGTACCGCAAGTCGCCCAATCTGACACAGATCTTTTTTGAGGAACTCAGCCGTACGCTAGCCCCCTATAGCTCTGCATTAGCCTCGGGATTTATGCAATATGTTGATTACATCTTGTCTAAAGAAAACAATTCCTGGATACAACTTGGAGCGCGTCTCTTACCTCAAGGCTTCAAAGCAAAGAGTACAAGTGAACAGTACGAGTTCTTGAAGAAAAAGATCTGTAAGCTCGGAAGGAAGATAATGATCTTCATCGATGATGTAGACCGTCTTGATGGAGAAGAGCTAACAGAACTCTTTAGTTTGGTGCGCAATATCTCATCCTTCCCTAACATGAGCTACATCCTTGCTTATGATAAGGAGTATGTTGCCTCCCAGCTACAAAAGAAGTTTGACAAACATACCGACCGCTATATGGAGAAGATCCTGCAGGAGGAATATTCTCTAGCAAAGATCACCCCCGAGCAACTAGAGGAGGCTCTTAGAGAGGGGCTAAAGAGGATTGGATATGGTGACCTTTGGAAAACTATTAAAAGCTCTGGTTTTCAGCTCACCTACCATCTTCCCACACTCCGAATAATTAAGCGGATCTGCAACACCCTATCATCACATCGTAGGGAGCTTGAGGGCAATGTCGCTCTCTTCGACTGGTTCATTATAGAACTGATACGCATCCAATATCCCCGTGTATTTGACCTATTGCGAGTGAACTACAAACGAATCTTCAGGATAGGAGAAGATCGATATGTGCTCGATATACTTGGGAAGGGAGAAGAACAGAGCTCTTCAGCAACAGCCCCCCTACCAGACCATCCACTATATGGCGGGACAATTCACCCCAGCAGATACCTTTCAAAGCATCAGGACAGTCTTCAGATTAAGAATGTAGGTCTAGTAATCGAGCTTATGGGAATGGTGTGGGGAGAAAACCGAAAGGCAGCCCCTTTACAGGCGAATCACAGTGACTACATAGAGAGATACTTTTATGGAACACTTAGAGAATGCGAAATTGACGAGACTGAATTCCGTGAGCATATGAACCTTTCTTTCGAAGAGATAAAGGCCTATATCCAGCAGAAAAGAGCCAGTCAAATTACTGATCTCATCCAGAAAGTAAGAAGAGAACCTGCTGAAAGCCAGGAGAAGGCACAGATCCTGCTACAAGTCCTTCTTTATCTATGTTCAGATCCCAGTCGCTACTTTCACACAAATCAAGTAACAGAAAAGATAGACTCCCTCAAGCAGCAGCTCAAGGAGGCTAATCTCAAATCCATATTCCAAGAGATCTTTGAGCATCCAGATACTAGAGTGGGGGCACTACGCTATCTGAGCTGTATTGCTGGTGATGAAGATAACGTCAACAAGCTCCCATTTACTCAAGACGAGATTGAGGCCATTAAAGAGGCCCTATTCCTACGATATGTTGAGGAATCAAAGCCTCTCGATCTTATCACCTGCTACAACCTCTGGAGGCTAGCGCATATCAACACTGAACCACAATCCAATGTTGGAATGTGCCACCCTAAAATGGACGAGAAGATGAAGCAAATTATAGTGGAGAATATAGAAAGTTTCATTCCTATTTTTATTGAGCAATATCGAGAAGATGAAAGGAGATATAGGCTTCTCTATCCTAAGGCTATTTGGAGTTTGGATGTGGATAGGAGGAACCCTGCGATAGGTTACTTTCCTGAGTTTATCTTTGGTCTAGATGGCGACTCATCTCCCATCATCAGAGAGTTCCAAGAGTTCCTTGGGAAATGGTTGGAAAGCGAGGAAGCTTCAATTACGTTTGAGTTCAAGTACATTACTCCAGCAAATGTCTGGTGGAAGAAATCATCGTGAACGACCTCTAAAGTAAACTGTTCCATCCCTTCCTATCTTTCTCATGGAGGGAGATAGGAATAGTAATAGAGTTTGGCTAACTTTGCTACAACACCTCTCTTACTAAGGACCGAATCGATTATGCCCGAATTCATCTCCCTCCTTCCAGTATGGCAGCTGTGGCTCGTCGCCGCGCTCATACTCTTCGCCCTCGAGGTCATCACGCCAGGCTTCATCTTGGCCTGCTTTGGTGTGGGTGCCCTGCTGGCTATTGTCCCTGCACTCTTCGGCGGAAGCTGGCTCATCCAAGCGATCTTCTTCGGCGTCGGTAGCCTCCTTGCCCTGTGGCTACTGAAGCCCCTGATGGCACGCTGGTTCGCAGCCCGCGACACCAAGACGGGTATGGATGCACTCATCGGCCGCAAGGCCTTCGTGAGCGAAGCCATCAAGGTAGGTGATGGTGGTGGCCGCATCGCTGTCGATGGCGATAGCTGGCGTGCTGTCTCCTCCGTCGCCCACGACCTCCCCGCAGGGAGCGAAGTCCGTATCACTGGCTATACCAGCCTCGTCCTTCAGGTCGAGCCTATTCAATAAATCACCTTCATACTCTTCTCTACCATGCCTATTGAGTTCATTATCCCCATCGTCGTCGGTGTCCTGGCTATCGTCACCATCTACCAGGGGCTGTGCATCGTCCAGCAGTCTCAGACGGTCATCATCGAGCGACTCGGCCGCTACTACCGCACGCTGTCCTCTGGGGTGAACATCATCATCCCCTTCATCGACCGTCCACGTCCTATGCGCTGGCGCTACACGCTGCCAGGAGCCAACGGGCAGACCCTCGTGCGCTTCACCGAGATCACGAATATCGACCTGCGTGAGACCGTCTATGACTTCCCCCGCCAGAGCGTCATCACGAAGGATAACGTCGTCACTGAGATCAACGCGATCCTCTACTTCCAGATCGTAGACCCCATGCGTGCGATGTACGAAATCCAGAACCTCCCCGACGCTATCGAGAAGCTCACCCAGACGAGCCTGCGTAACATCATCGGGGAAATGGACCTGGATGAGACGCTCACCAGCCGCGACACCATCAACAACAAGCTCCGCATCATCCTCGACGAGGCTACGAACAAGTGGGGTGTGAAGGTCAACCGCGTCGAGCTGCAGGATATCAATCCTCCCCGCGACATCCGTGACGCCATGGAGAAGCAGATGCGTGCCGAGCGTGACAAGCGTGCGCAGATCCTCAATGCCGAAGGGCAGAAGGAAGCCACGATCCGTGAGTCCGAAGGGCGTATGCAGCAGGCGATCAACCACGCAGAAGGGGAACGCCAAGCTCAGGTGCTCCACGCTAAGGCCGAGGCCGAGGCCAAGCTCCTCACCGCCGAAGCCGAAGCTCAGGCCATCCGCAAGATTGCTCAGGCTGTCGAAGGCTCAGGCGCCAACCCCGCCCAGTACCTCATCGCTGTCCGCTACCTCGAGACCCTCAAGGAGATGACCTCTGGGCAGGACAACAAGACCGTCTACCTCCCCTACGAAGCCTCTGGCGTACTCTCCTCGCTCGGCGGTATCAAGGAGCTCCTCAAGTAACTCTCTCAGACGTCCATCGGGGGATAATAGACCTCGAGGACACTACGTTATATCTATGCCCTGGGGTACGCCCCAGCGTGGTGCTACCCCAGGGCATCCATTATTCATTCATTATTCCAAACTGCTTATGCAACAAGCCTACCCCCGTACTGACAAAGAAAAACTCAATCTTATTGCCCGTACAGCCTTCGAGCGCACACAGCCTCGGCACCAAGAGACGCTTCGTCAGCTGCGCCTCTTAGCTGCGCTCTTCTAACCCCCCTCCCTTCCCTCACCCCCCTTTCACTCCAGACCCATGAGCAAGAAGCAGGCGATCATATCGCCTTCGCTCCTCTCGGCGAACTTCCTTCGCCTGGAAGAGGACGTGCGCCTCATCAACCAGAGCGAGGCCGACTGGCTCCACATCGACGTCATGGATGGCGTCTTCGTGCCCAATATTTCCTTCGGGTTCCCCATCCTTGAGGCCATCCGCCCCATCATCGAGAAGCCGCTGGATGTGCATCTGATGATCGTAGAGCCGATGAAGTTCGTCCGCGAGCTGGCAGCTCTGAAGGTCGACACGATGAACGTCCACTACGAAGTCAGCCCACACCTGCACCGCTCCATCGGTGCGATCAAGGACGCAGGGATGAAGGCCGCAGTGACCCTCAATCCTCATGTACCTGTAGAGCTCCTCGGCGATGTGCTCGCTGACCTCGATATGGTCCTCCTGATGAGTGTCAACCCCGGCTTCGGCGGTCAGAAGTTCATCCCTCAGACGATCGACAAGGTCCAGCGCCTGCGTCGTATGATCGATGAGCGCGGACTCTCTACCCTCATCGAAGTCGACGGCGGAGTGAACGTCTCGACGGGTGCCGCCCTCGTAGAGGCTGGCGCCGACGTCCTCGTGGCAGGGAGCTACGTCTTCTCGCATGAAGACCCCAAGGCCGCTATCCATAGCCTCAAGGAACTCTCTCGTCCATAGGCTTCGTCTAAGCTACGAGCGGGGACTCGTCGCCTCGGTGGTCACGGCCGTGAGCCGTAGCTACACCACCCTCGCCCTCGGTATCCTCCTCCTCGGCTATCTCTCCACAGAGCTCCTCCCCCATAGAGCGCTGAGCCTCGGCTTGGCCCTCTGTGGCGGAGGAGCTTTCCTTTATGGGGCGCTCGTCTCCTTCGCCGAAGGCACACGCCTCAGCCACTATGTCGCGCAAGTAGGCCGCACCCACGCGCTCCGTCTCGGGCTCACACTCCTACTGCTTCTGGCAGCACGCCTCTACTACACCCACAGCGTCGAGGCAATCACCGAAGTGAGGCTACCACTCCACACGCCCCAGCGTGCCGTCCTCACCGAAGAGGAAGAAGTCCAGGACGCCACGCTCCGCCTGCGCATCCGCCTTTTAGGCGAAGGCCATACCCCCACTGCCCTACTCCAACTCACCTGCAGGTGCCCCGATAGTGCTTCTATTCGGGTGGGCGATACCCTTACCCTCAGCCTTGACAGGCTAAGCTATGTCCGTGAGCTACCCGCCGAGCGGGAGGGCTACGCCCGCTACCTCCTGAGCGAAGGCGTGACCGCCCTTGGTCGTGCCCATATCCTTGCCTACCAGCCGACACCCAGCGCTACACTCCTCCTCCACGCCCCTACATGCTATGCCCGCAGGCTCCGAGATGGACTTACGGCACATATCCGAGCGAGCGCACTCAGCCCCTATGCCCAGCATCTCCTCATCGCGATGGCGCTCGGTGAGAAGCGCCACGATGCACTCGGCAGGGAGGTCAGTGCGAGCTTCGTGCGGGGCGGTGTAGCGCATCTCTTAGCGGTGAGTGGCTTCCACTTAGCCGTCGTCATCGGGGCGCTGACCTTACTTCTACGCTACATACCCTACGTGAGGCGGAGAGACCGACTGCGGTGCGCCCTACTCCTCGCTGCCGCATGGGCCTTCACCCTCCTCACGGGAGCGAGCATCCCTACTCTACGTGCTGCGGGTATGCTCGCGATGTATCTTGGCTTTCGCCTCCTGCGTCGCCCAGCCTGCCTCCTCGAGGTCTTCACCCTGCCCGCCCTCCTCCAGCTCCTCTATGCCCCGACGAGCCTCTTCAGTGCGAGCTTCCTCATGACCTATCTTGCGATCATCAGCATACGTCTCTTCTACCGCCCCATTGAGGGCTTGCTTGGCGAGCTACGCCAACCCCTCCTACGCTATCTGTGGGCGCTCCTTGCGATGACGCTTGCCGTACAGCCCCTCCTCCTACCACTGAGCCTCTATCTCTTCGGTGAGAGTTCGCTGGCCTTCCTCTGGACGACGCTCCTTGTCGTACCACTCTCGGCGCTCCTTATCCCTACGAGCCTCCTCATCTTCCTCCTTCTCCCTCTCATCGGGACGGCACCGAGCGGACTCCTTGCTCCGCTGGAATGGGGCGCAGGGCTGATGCGGGAGGGTGTGGCACTTGCCGAAGGGATCCCTGCACTCATGCTCCACTATCCGCTGGCGCTCGGCGCGCTCCTCCTCTATTACCTTCTCCTTGCCCTTGCCTTCTTCGGCTACCGCCTCTATCGGGAAGAGCTCCCAGCAGTGGCCTACTAATAAAGCATACGCCCCCGCAGACCGACGATGCGTCTGCGGGGGCGTATTGTATATAGGAGATCAGGCGGAGCGCCTTAGTCCTCGTTGATCATGCTGAAGAGCTCTTCGGCAGCGGCGCGAGGGCCAGTCTTCGACAGGCCTTCGACAGCCAGACCGGTGTGCATCTCCCCGACCTTGACGTGGTGCTCGAAGAGTGAGGCGAAGAACTGGCGAATCAGCTGACCGGCCAGCTCCTGCTCCTGCACAGGACCGAAGGGGTTGGCGAAGTACGAGGTGACCAGACCTTGCTCGGTCGTCGTCCCCTTGGCACGACGTGCACCTGCTTCGAAGACCTTGATAGCCTCCTCCATATCGCTGAAGAGGCTGATCTTCTTCTCTACATCCTCGTAGTTATTGGCGTAGAGGAAGTAGTCGACGGGGAAGCCCTTCGAGATCAGCTCGTACGTCGAGATGGGGATGGTCACGCGGGCATTGACCTTATCGGGGTTCGTGTAGATCCCGCGGTCCAGCTGGCTGAAGGCGTAGGTAGGATCGAGGTCGTCGGTGCGGACGAAGGCACCGATCTCCGTACCGTAGGCACGCACCACACCATCATCACCGAGGCGGAGGTAACCCATGTCGTCAAAGATGACGCGCATGTGGCGGATATACTTCTCGTTGAGCGTGCGGAAGGCTTCGAGGCTTTCGCTCTTCCCAGCGCCGCTGTCGCCCATGATGATGATATTTGCCTCACGGCCATTCTTCAGGATGATATTGACCATAGCCCCGTGGATGGGGAGGTTGCCACGGCTCATCTGCTTGAGGTTGTGCAGCGTGAGGAGCATCTTCTTCATGTAGCCGAAGTAGTCGATCTCATCGCAGTAGTTGGCGTAGCCGATGAGGATATCGTTCTTCTTGTCCTTGTAGTAGAAGGTACGCTTCTCATCGTGTCCATCGGGATAGCCGAAGATATAGATCATATCGGGCTTCTTACCGATGTACTCATCTTCCTGCGCCAGCTCGAAGAGGTTGGCCAGCCCAAGGCCGTGGCACATGAAGTCCTTGTGGAAGTAGACGAAGGCCAGGAGATCGCCGACCTTAGCGGGGTATAGGAACCACTCGTCCTCGTTGAGGATCATGTTCGCTACGGGATTCAGCGTATGCTCGCGGAAGATGCCGTCGCGCGTATTCTTCTTCGTGTAGGTGACGTAGGGAGGGTTGATGACGATGGAGTTGATGAAGGGGATCGCAGAGAGGCCCTTATACTCCATGGGGTAGTTCCAAGGGGCATCCATGAGGATAAGCCCAGCGTTGGCCCCAGCGGTCGTCTGGCGGTAGACCTTACTTGCGAAGCCATTGACGACCTCCTTCGTGCGGCGGTAGATCGAGAGGATCAGCTCGTTGAAGAGCTCATAAGCCTGGACGAAGCGGACGTTCTGCACACCATCTCCCTGACGCTGGTTGTGGACGACGGCGATGCGCTCCATACGGCGCCAGTAGTGATAGAGGAGCTCGACGACCTCGAGGAAGAGGTCACGGTCCTTGAAGAAGGGGGCATACTTATTGTTCACCTCGAGGATCTCTTCGACGCTGCAGACGCTCAGTAGGCGGATGACCTCCATGAAGTCACGTATCAGCTCGTCCTCATCGCGGAAGCCCTGGATGAAGGCCTCATAGATGACGGGGTTATCTCTGCGCAGATGGGCGATGAAGGATTCGACGACCCGGCTATAGGCGTAGCTGGTGAGGATCTTACGGCGGTTATCGCAGTACTTCGAGGTAAAGTTGATGATCGCTCTACCACGGTTGAGGGTGAATTCCTGTAACATGTTCTCGATTGGTTTAGAGCGGAGCTACGGCGTGTAGGACCACTACAAATATAGATAAAGTTCCCTAATCAGGGGTTGCTCGTAGGCGCTCCGTAGCGGAGGCTCAGAGAGGGGAGAAAGAGGTGAGATAAGAGGAAGGGGAGCACCACTACGAAGCCCCACAGATAGGGGCTCTGGTCGGTGCAGGATTACGCTCGCTTGTGTAGTACAAACGTACACAGAAGGATGAAGAAATACAAGCCTTTATACCCGCCCAAAGCAAAATACCGAGCAGTAGGTATCTGCCCTCTTACCCGATCCGCTCTCTCACCGAATGATGCGATATGCTGTCTGTCCGCGGCATCTCGTCCCTATCCAGCACTGGGGGATATGCCTCTCCGAAGAGATACACAAGCCCTTCGCTTTATCGCGCGCATTCCTCTTATCCTGCGGAGGGAAAAGTGTCCTTCTCGTGAAGGAAAAAGCATCCTCCCGTAGTGGTTTTCTTCTGTCTATGCACGTAGTCTTAAAGACCAGGCACGTCAATCCAAATATCCACGCACGTAGATATTAGAGCTACGTACGTAGCCCCAACTTATCTGCCCCTCGTCCGCAACTTTTATCCCTACGCGGAGCAACAACCTCATATAGGTGCACCCGCTGACCAATATAGATGCACACCACCCCTTCGGGGAAAGGGGATACCAGCAAGGGGCTTGCTCATATGCAGCCTACGACGTGCGAAGCTGGGCAACATCCTCTGCTTGGCATACCACAGCACCTCTCGCCCCAAGCCACACACTCACAGATCAGCTAAAAGCAGTCGACCGACGGGGCTTCGTAGTGAAGCTTGTTCGTGGGTGTATTCATACATCACAATGAGATTAAGACAATAGGGAGGTGCGCTGGTGATGCCCATGCGAAGGTGAACGGCACGGCTTAGAGGCAATGGCGGAGTGCTCGAAGGGCACGAACTCCTCCCATGGCAAATATTCGCACAAATATAGTGAAAACCAATATCATAGCACCACTCCTTGCGCCCCACCCTGTCCATCAGACCGCCCCCTTCTCAGGCAGAGACGGACGCACCTCCTGCACACAGCACCCTCCTCTCCCCACACCCGCCAGGAGCACATCTTCGTGAGGGTAGAAAAGTGACCAGTACTGGTTACTCCCCGAGCCCTATATAGCTTCGCTCCCGCATACCAAGTACGCCCTTATATATACGGTATAGCAAGCCCCCTCCACCGCTACGATGAACGTAGCGATATCAGGGGAGGGAAATGCCCTGCCCCCGCCAAGCAGCCCCAAAGAGAAGGGGGCTTCCGTGGCGAGGCCAGACGAAAGACTTGGCTCTATCAAAAATAATTCCTAACTTTGCCGAGCAAAAAGGACAGCTCCGTCCTCCTAAACCCTAAGCGGGCCTATAGCTCAGCTGGTTTAGAGCACCTGCCTTACAAGCAGGGGGTCATAGGTTCGAATCCTATTGGGCCCACACCGCCGGGTAATCGGGAAGGAGCATGTCTCAAAGCACAGCACTTAGGGCCTATAGCTCAGCTGGTTTAGAGCACCTGCCTTACAAGCAGGGGGTCATAGGTTCGAATCCTATTGGGCCCACCTAAGGAACATCCAATGATGTGAATCAATCTGCAAGAGCGGCGATCACCGAGAGGCGATCGTCGCTCACTTTTTATCCCCACATGAGGGCGCACTCCTGCACTGCACGCCTTCTCCCCCACCCCATACAAAGAGCAAGCCCCAGGCACTCATCGCGAGTACCTGGGGCTTATTACCGGTCTATCGCCGAAGTGCCGGAGCGATCAGCGACGACGCTGATTACTTGCGGCCGGTAGCCTTAGGAGCGGCAGCAGCTGCAGCCGTAGCCTTGATGCCGAGCGCATCCTTGACAGCCTGCGTCAGGTCGAGAGCGCTGCTACCCATAGCGAGGAGCACACCTGACTCGAAGACGTAAGCGCAGCCGTTGGCTTCACAAACCTTGTTGATAGCCGTGGTGACCTTCGTGCGGATAGGAGCCATGAGCTTTTCCTGCTCCTTCTGGATCTCTTCCTGCATCATCTGATAGCTATTCTGCGTGCGAGACTCCATCTCCTGGAGCTCCTGCTGACGGCGCTTCTTGATGACGTCGGTCATAGAGGCTTCTTCCTTCTGATAAGCTTCGAGCTTCACCTTCAGCTCATCCTGCATACGCTTGATCTCAGAGTCGTACTGCTTAGCGAGATCCTGGATCTTCGTGGTAGCAGCCTTGACATCGGGCAGGGCTTCCATGATGGCGGAGGTGTTGACGACCCCGATCTTCTGCTGAGCGTTAGCAGAGAATGCCAGAGGGAGCATCAGGAGGAGGGAAATGAGGAACTTCTTCATTGTCTTGGGTTATTACGTTTAATTAGTTGATTTGACTATTACTATCGGTCAAGACCGAGGGTCGAGACGACGGCTTCGCTGATATCCAGACCTGGGTCAGCGTAGACGATCTTAGAGGAGGAGCGGTCGATGATGAGCTGGAGGCCACCGCGACGAGCGAGCTCCTTCATAGCGGCCCATACGCGATCCTGAATGGGCTTCATCAGCGACTCGCGCTTCTTGAAGAGCTCCCCTTCGGGACCGAAGTACTTACGCTTGAGCTCATAGGCCTGCTTCTCGAGCGCCACGATAGACTCTTCACGCTGCTTCTTCTGCTGGGCAGAGAGCAGGGCAGCCTCGCTCTGATAAGACTGGTAGGCCTGCTCGGCTTTCTTCTCGTAGCCAGCGACCTCAGCCTGCCACTTCTTCGACAGGTCTTCGATCTGGCGGTTCATCACCGCATACGAGGGGTCTTTCTTGAGGATGTACTCCATATCGACGAGTGCGATCTTCTGGGCCTTGGCAGCTCCGAGAGGGAGCAGGAGCAGGGCCAGAAGGAAAAGAATCTTCTTCATACTGCAATCTTAGGATTTAGTGTGAGACATCACCTTGGCGCGTAGGCTCTACGCACCGAGGCCTTGACTTATGTCACTACAGGTCACGCCCGAGGACAAAGTGGATGTTGCTACCGCCACGCTCGTTATAGCCGTTGGGTCGGTCGAAGCCATAGCCCCAGTCAAGCCCGAGGAGCCCGATCATAGGCATCATCACACGCACACCGACACCAGCCGAGCGCTTGAGGTCGAAGGGATTGTAGCGGCTGATATCCGACCAAGCATTCCCTGCCTCAGCAAAGCCGAGGACCCAAACGGTAGTCGACTGCTCGAAGATCAGCGGATAGCGGAGCTCGAGCGAAGCCTTCATATACGAGTAGGCGTAGTCGTAGTTAGCCCCAGCGATGGAGCCGTTCTTATACCCGCGCAGCCCGATGGTCTCGTTCATATAGTTGCCCATAGAGCCAGACATCATATCACCACCCATGTAGTAGGTACCGAAGGGCGAGCGCTTGTACTTGTTGTAGCTATTGATGATACCGCCCTCGATGCGCGCCATCAAGACGGGAGTACGCTTGACAGTCGTGGGGTTCATGAGCGGCAGGAAGACCTTACCAGAGTACTTCCACTTGTGATACTCCAGGAAGCGGTATCTATCCGAGAGGGGAAGAGACGGATCGGAGTAATCCTTCTTATCGAAGAGCGAGTAGGGGGGCGTGAAGCTGACCGAGAAGGAGAAGTCCGAGCCACGACGCGTATAGACGGGGTTGTCCACGGAGTTGCGGTCGATACGGAGCTCCAGATTGAGGTCATTAGCCGAGCCCTGGTGGTAGTTCTGGAAGGTGTTATACGTCCAGTTATTGAGTCGGTAGTGGGTGAAGTTCAGCGAAGCGGTGAGCTGGAACCAGTTGTCGGGCCAGTTCAGACGGCGACCATTTGCGATGGTCAGACCGAAGATGCTGAGCGACTTATCCGAGTCGTAGGAGTCTTCGTAGAGTGAGCTCTGAGCCTGACGCGTCTGATCGTAGTAGTTGCCATAGCCACCATAGCCGTAGCCACTATAATAGGGATTGTAGTAGCCCGAGCCGTAGTAGTTGCGAGCCTGCCCCGAATAGAAGCGCTGGTTGATCGCCGTCATACGCGAGTAGAAGGCACTTACCGAGAGGAGGTTCGGGCGCTTACCACCAAACCAAGGGTCACTGAAGGAGACGCTGATCTGATTGTAGTAGCGGGCATTCGTCTGACCGTTGATCGAGAGCTTCTGACCGTCCCCCTGAGGGATGATCCCCTTATACATACTGGGGCGGAAGAGGTTCTGGATCGAGAAGTTCGTGAAGGTAAAGCCGATCGACCCGATGATACCCGTCTGGCTCCAACCGATGGAGAGGTTCAGCTGGTCATTGCTCTTAGGCGTGAGGTCGTACTCGATGTCTACCGTACCGCTCTGAGGATTGGGCACAGGCTTAGGCACGGACTTCTCCGCGTCGAAGTGACCGAGCTGATTGAGGATACGGAAGGAGTTCATAAGGTCCTCCTTACTGAAGAGCACACCGGGCTTCGTGTAGAGCTCACGGCGCACGACATCTTCATAGACGATGTCATTACCGCGGATCTTCACCTTATCGATGGTCGCCTGAGGTCCTTCGGTGACACGCACTTCGAGGGAGACAGAGTCGCCCACGATGTTGGTCTCCACGGGATCGACGCCAGCGAAGATATAGCCATTATTATAGTAGAGGTTGCTGACAGCATCCTCATCTACGGAGAGACGGTTCTCGAGGCGCTTCTGGTCGTAGACGTCCCCTGGTCGGATAGCCAGGAGCTGCGAGAGAAGCTCGGAGGGGTACTTCGTGTTCCCGACGAAGCGGATATCCTTGATATAGTACTTCTGCCCTTCGTTGACCTTGAGGTAGATGTCTACCTTGCGGGTACCAGGGACGGGTACGATACTATCGCTCACCAGCTCGGCGTCGCGGTAGCCCGCTGCTTGATAGCGCTTGATGAGGTTCTGCAAGTCCTCCTTGTAGTCCGCGTCGACGAACTTCTTTTGCTTGAAGATCTTCAGCAGTGAAGACAGACCACGGCCACGCGAGAGTGCGAAGCCTTCGTTCGTCTTCCCCATCGCCATACGCAGCTGGTAGTCCGTGAGGGAGCTATTCCCCTCGAAGTAGATGTTACGCACCTTCGTCTTACCGCTGCGGTCGATGTCGAGGGTGAGGTTCACATAGCCAGGCTGGCCAGGAGCCTCGGTTTCCTTGATTGTCATCTTCATCTCGCGGAAGCCCTTCTCATCGTAGTACTTCTTGACGAGCTGGCGGGCACGGTCGAGGGTATTGGGAGAGATGAGCGCCCCCTTCTTCAGGCCCGTGCGCTTCTCGAGCTCCTCACGATCCCCCTTAGAGACACCCGTGAAGGTAGCCTCAGAGAGACGTGGACGCTCGGTCAGGGCGATCTCCAGGAAGACCTTATCCCCCTCGTACTTATTGATGAGGACGCGGACATTGGAGAAGTAACCCGACTGGAGGAAGCGGTTCACCGCAGAGGTCAGTGCGGCCCCTGGGATCTGGATCTCGTCCCCCACATTGAGGCCTGAGAGGCTGCTCAGGACGAAGTCATCATAGCTCGTCGAGCCCGTGATCTTGACCTCAGCGATGGTCTTCGTCACGGGGCGCTCGTAGCTGATGGAGGGCGCGATGACGACCGACGAAGTGGTCTTCGTCGTGTCAGCGGCCAGCTGAGGGGCGGTATGGGGTGCGGCTTCCACTGCACCTGCCGACAGGAGTGCGGCAAGGAGTAGGAGTGCGGGGATTCTCTGCATAGGATCTTATTATCGTCGTACTGGAGTGGCCTTAGCGAAGGCTAATCCTCCAGTTGTATTTGTTCGCTTGTCTTGCCAAAGCGGCGCTCACGTGCCGTGTAAGCCTCGAGGGCTTCACGCAGGGCCTCTCGGCCGAAGTCGGGCCAGTAGACCGAGGAGAAGAAGAGCTCAGCATAGGCGGCCTGCCAAAGCAGGTAGTTGCTGATACGCTCCTCGCCCCCCGTACGGATCAGGAGGTCGGGATCGGGGAAGGCAGCCGTGTCAAGGTGAGCGGAGATAGTCTCCTCGGTAAGGCTGTCTGCCGAGAGGCGACCTTCGGCGACCTCACGGGCTATCTGGGTGGTGGCACGCAGGATCTCGTCGCGCGAGGAATAGCTGAGGGCCACGACGAGCGTGATGCGCTCACAGGCAGCCGTCGCCTGGATACTCTCACGGAGGGCCTGCTGAGCGGCCTCGGGTAGACGACTAAGATTGCCAATGGCCTCCAAACGCACCCCTTCCTCGATGAGGCTTGGGGTCTCGGAGTGAATCGCCGAGACAAGCAGGCTCATCAGGGCATCGACCTCCTCCTGAGGGCGGGACCAATTCTCCGTACTGAAGGCGTAGACCGTCAGATAGCGGATACCGAACTCCGCCGCAGCACGCAGGGTCGCTCTCAGAGCGTCCTGGCCACGGATGTGCCCGTCGGTACGCGGCAGTCCACGCTGCTTGGCCCAGCGGCCGTTCCCATCCATGATGATAGCCACGTGCTCAGGGATGCGGAGCTCCGTGGAGGGCGCAGAGGGCTGGGGGGACATTGTCGTTGACACGTTATTCTTATCGTCTTATTAGGCCAGAGGCTATGCCCCTAACCTTATACAAATATAGCTATATCTTTTAGTCACAGCTGTACCGCCGCTCTGGCGAGAGGCTGTAGTGCACCCCGACGGACCAGTAGCCGTAGCTATCATGGCCCTTGAGGCTACGACCTCCATCGAGTCTAAAGGGGTCAGCCATCCAGCTTACCGAAGGCTCCAGCCCCTCCAGTCGGTCGGAGAACGTACGACGCAGCGACCAGCTTGCCGTGAGCCCCCAGCGCGTACTGAGGCACAGCTTCAGTCCGAGACGGGCATACACACCAGGCAAGAGCTGTAGGCGATGATCACTCATCCCGCCTGCGAGCCCCAAACCTGCCCCGAGGAAGGGCGTCCAAGAGCGCGTGCCGAGGTAGCGCTCGCGTGCGCTGTAGGGGAAGAAGTTGAACTCTCCTCCGAGAGCCAAGTCCAGCAGGGTGCGATGGAACTCACGGCTCCCTACTCCCGATGAGGGGAAGGCATCAGCGGCATAGTCCGCCTTACCACGCAGCCCTCTTAGGGCAAGCTCTCCCATAAGCGCCCAGCGCAGCGACATCGGGCGTCTAAGCTCTAACGCTATCCCCGGCGCTTGTGGTGCTATGAGTCCCCGACGTCCAATATCTCCGAGATAGTAGCTTGAGGAGACGCTCCCTCCCAGTTCGTAGCGATAGTCCTGCGCAGTGAGGCGAGCCGCGAGGCCTACCAAGAGGAGGACTAAGCCGAGCGGGCGGAGCATACGGCCGAGGGGCGGGATGGGACTATTCGGTGACAGTCTTCAGACCACCGAACTTCCCGACGAAGAGCTTTGCAGACTCTCCAGCGGTCTTAGCCCCACGCAGGAGGTAGACCGTCTCGCCATCCGATGAGGGGAAGGCGACGACGGGATAACCAGCGAAGTCCGTGCGGGTCAGCCCCGAGAAGGCTACCGTACGAGCCTCCTGCCACGTAGCACCGCGGTCATCCGAGATGTAGAGCTCCAGCGTCGATGCCGTCGAGACGAAGTGATAGATACGCTTCTGCGACTCGACGTAGGCCTGACTCTGGGAGACAGCGCTGACACCAGCCTGGGTCTTACCGCCAACGATGAGCCAAGCGGTACCGTTGGTCGTCGCCCAGAGGTTGGGGCTTGCCTTGCCGTCAGCCGTGCGGCCACCCGACACATAGAGGGCAGCGCCGTCATAGCTACTACCGGTGAGCTCGTAGCTCAGCGTACTACCAGCCGTGGGGAAGGACGTGCTGGGCGTCTCTCCGATCGTGGAGATCGTACCCGCAGATATGTTGTAGCCAAGGAAGGTCGTCGCACCTGCCGCAGTCTTCCCTACGAGAGCGAGGGTGGGCTTACCATCGACAGAGAGCCCGCCGAGGAGTGTCTGAGGGGTAGCCGTCGTGGGGAAGGTCTTCGCTGTGAACGCCGTACCGAGTGCCGAAGCCTCATAGAGGCGCGAGCCGCTCGTCGTAGCGTAGAGCTTGCCTCCATAGGTGAGGAGCGAACTGAGACGCTCACCCGAGCCGAGGCCCGTGAGGCTGGAGGTCGTCCAAGCCCCCGTAGGAGTAGTGAAGCTGCTCACCGCATTCGTCCCGTCAGCCTTGACGTAGTAGAGCGCACCGCTATTGCCCGAGAGCTCGACCTGTGAGAAGGTGGAGCTGAAGGCGGGAAGTCCCGTCACGGAGGCCTCTGACCAAGCGAAGGCATGGGGATCCTGCTGATAGCGCTTGAAGGTCACCTTATAGGTATAGGTGTTCGTCGAGGTGCCACTACCAGCCGTCGTGATACGCAGCTGGATACCCTTCAGAAGGTCGCTGCTCTTGAAGGTCTGCTTAGCATCCTTCCACGTCACCTTCGTGCCGTCAGCGAGGATGACCTCTACGGTCGCATTGGTGGCTGCCTTCGACAGGCGCAGGTGCACATTGTAGTCGGCACTGCTATAGGGGAGCGCCTGAGTATTGTAGATCGCCCCAGTAGCCGTATTGCGGATGACGAAGGGGATAGCAGACACAGCCTCCTTCAGCGTAGCCTCATCGGTCGAGAGGGCGAAGGCCGTGATCTGGTTGTCGTAGATCTGGAAGTCCTCCAGCTCTACCTGCTTGGTCTTACAGCTTGTCGTACCGAGCGTGAGTGCCAGAAGGCCCAGGGCTGCGGGGACAAGGGTAGTGATACGTCTCATTGCTTCTATATATATGGAGCGAAAGATACTTGCTCGGATCATCAGAGCTATGCGGAGCGCCTTACTCTAAAGCCTACCCTGCACTATAACTCTAAGTCGCAAAGGTATAAAGAATAACGCAAGTCTCGTGCGCGCAGGTATCCAGCGCACGGACTTGCGTCTAAGCCACGCCCCCTGCAGGGGCTACAAGCCATTAGCGAAGCACATACTACGCACTCCGACGATGGGGATTCAGTAGCTGATCTTATCAGCGGAGCAAGGCACAGAGTAGTACCCTACTCCTTTATCCCCATCGTTCCTCCTCAATCGGATTCTACGGCATAGCGCCCACCTTCTTTGCTCGTACGGTAGGAAAGCCACTTCAGATCCAAGCCCAACTTCTTCAAGCGACGACTCTGCTCCAAGGCCTCCTCACTCACAGCCGAAGGCACATTCTCCGCACAAGGGATATAGCCACGAGTATTCAAGAGCACGGGGTGCAGGGCCTCGGGGTTGATGGCATCACGAGGAGCCGTATAGTAGAGGCCAAAGACATTTAACTGACAGTAGCGTGTGTGGAACACTGGATAGACCCGAATGCCCTCGTTCGTCACCCGCACGATATAGATCTGCTTGGGTAGACACCTGAGGTCATAAGTGTAGTCACGCACCAGCTGATCCAAGTGCTTCATCGAGGTAAACTTCACTCCACGAAGCCACTCTTGCGAACGCTCTACGGGCTCCTCCTTCACATAGAAGGCAAGGAGACGCGGATTGGCACCCGAATAAAGTTCGTCATCAAATGAAGCATAGTAGTAGCGGAAAGCTGGGTAGGCCGCGGAGTCCTGCACCCCACGCCAAGCTGGAGCGAGGAACTCCCACCCGGCATTAATCATCTCCTTCGGATCACGCTTGCGTAGCTCCTCAAAGAGATCATCCAAAGATTTGCGACTCCAATGGCGACTCTCTTGGTAGTGGTCAAGGAGATAGATCGTATCGGGGAGAGAGGTAATGCCCTTGCGCTTACGATTCGCAGCAAATTCTTCATCAGAGGGAGGAGACGAGACGTACGCAGGATCGCACTTATCCTCCGTATGATACTCCCCATCTTCATAGCATATATAGTAGCTAAGCCAGGGCACAGTAAGATTATGTGCCCTCAAGCGACGGCACTGGCCGAAGGCTTCTTCACACGCCGCCACCGAGGAGGCGCCCTCCGTACCTGGGGCAGCTGTTCTATCCCAGAAGCCCACGACCTGCAAGGATTCGGGATTAATTGGAGCACCACCTATACTCAGCACACAGTAGTCCGAGCCCCCTCGGCTACATCCCGTGTGGAATACCGAATACAGCCGAACAGAGTCACCCGTCACCCGCACAATATAGATTTGCTTAGGCAAGCGACTGACATCACTCTTCTCGTAGTCCACCAGCTGATCAAGGCGATTCATCGGGGTAAACTTCACCCCGCGAAGCCATTCTTTCGAGCGATCCACAGGCTCCTCCTTCACATAGAAGGCAAGGAGGCGCGGTATGGCATGCGAATAAAGTTCGTCATGAAGCGAAGCATAGTAGTAGCGGAAGGCGGGATAGCTCGCTGAGTCCTGCACCCCGCGCCAAGCGGGAGCGAGGAACTCCCACCCAGCGTTAATCATCTCCTTAGCCTTACGCTTAGCCTTAATAGCGCGCTTGATCTTATCAAGATCGCGCGTCCAGTGTCGGCTCTCTTGATAGTGGTCCAGCAGATAGACCGTATCGGGGAGAGCTGGGAGAGGAGCGGTAGCCCGACGCTTACGCTGCGCCGCGAGAGGTAGCGCCGTAAGAAGGATCAGAAGGGCACATAGTAATGCTCCCTTTTGCTTGAGAATATGCACCATGGTTATAGCTTGTTAATAGAACTTCTGTTTACTTAGGAGGGGAATAAGATTACTTGGATGGCCATCCATTATCTCATACCTCCAATACGAAACAGGCAGAGGGAGATTGCTATCGCTCCAGCCTTACCTCACAAAAACAAGATAAACGCCATCGGCTTGCAATCATTGCCTGTTTTTTATCCCTTTGCTAAGCTCTTGGAATTTTACCTTGAGTGAGTCCTGAAGCTTTATCCATGGCTCAGACTGCTCTACCCCCTCCCAAAACAAAGCTTCACATTGATCTTTAGTAAGTTCCGAGCCGTAGAGAGAAAACAGAACGTCAATAAACTTCTCTTTGTAGCGCATAAAGCCCTCATGACCAAATCGGGGAACTAGATCTGGATATTTTTTCTTCAACTCTTTCTCCGAAAGAGTATTCCGTTGTAGCCAGACCCAAGCATGAACCATTTCGTGTAAAACAGTAGCAGCAAGACGTGCCTCGTGTAAATGCTTCATAAATATCACGTCAAAAGTCACAGTAATAAGCCTTCCTCGAGGAGTAGTTTCCCCTAGCGTAATCGTAAAAGGTCTTTGTGGGGAAAGATGAGCTAGAACAAGTTTAAGATCCCCTTTTGAGTTCTTACCGCCAACAAATCCCTCTTGCAAGATTTGCAACAAATCACCAACCGACCCTAGCTTCTTATACATAGAGTCAGTACGAGAGCCTTCAAACTCTTTTGTCTTATCAATCTTATCAAAATGCCCCTTCAGTGGTTCAGGCGTGGGTGTCGGAGCAGGATTAGGAGAGCCTCCATTCCCTCCGCCTCCGCCACTACCAGGGATGGGACGACTACCCGTAGGAGGTGTACCACCACCACCACCTGTATTCTGATCATCGGGATTTGATCCATCTGCCCCTGACTGGAGGAAGGCTGTCCAACATCTTGTCCGGGGAATCCAACGAGTCACAGGTGGCGGACCTGCATAATAGTAGTTTGTAACACAGTTCTCAACATAATACCCATATCGTGGAATCTGTTGCCCCTCGGGGGTTGTAAAACGAGCACCACTCTTAGGGGTTTTCCCCAAAGCAAATGTCGTAAAGTAATCAAAGCGCCATAGATCCTCATCTTGGACTTCATTACTATGATAAAAACTGTAAGTAAATGTCGTATCACCATGAATATAAAAAGTCCAGATAGTCTGAATTTCCTCGGGAGTACGCTTACTTTGAATTGGAACAAAGAGTAACGTATCAATCCCCTTTTCAGCTAGTATGCCACAATCCCATAGCGGGGTAGCTTGGACATCTACAAATTTCTGAGCTAATCTCGTCTGGTGATCCATAGCACGAAGCTCCCGTATAATATGCTGTATACGAGGATCTTTCCCTAACATCTGGGGATATGCCATTTCCATGCTAAGATCGTGCTTAGGCTTATTAACCCCTTCTTGACGACAAGAGTAGAAGGACAGAAAGAGGAAGAGTAGGATATAACAGCTTAAATAAAAGCGGTTCCGAGTGGAAGTACGATGTGTCATCATACAGAGTTGTGTTTTAGTGGTTAGTATGCGCTTATGTTATATGGCCTGAAGCCCTACTACCATAGACAGAAGGACTCCTGCATCAAAGATAGCAACTTATTGGATATATCCAAACTTATGTGTAAGCATATCGAGATATTCCAAGCACTTACGTCCCTTTTCAAGGAGATACGAGATATAAGCTGTATGATACGTAGCTTCGTTTTTAGTCTGTGCTGCGTGGTGTGAAGCCTTGCATTTGGAAGGGCAACGACTTCATCCTCAAAGGTAGTGATTTTCTCCACCAAACAAGACTGCCTACCAAGCCATTCAAGGCAATAGTATCCAGCCGCTTGACCCTCATTCATCCGAAGGCGTACAAAGCTGACTTATCGAGGGGGCGGAGTGGGGCAATAGTCGGACGGCGTCAGACCAATAGTGGTATCGGGTACAAACGAGTAGTGGTATGCATACGAAACGAATAGTGGTTTTTCTGCATCTACGCACGTAGTCTTAAAGACCAGGTACGTCAGTCCAAATATCCACGTACGTAGATATTAGAGCCACGTACGTAGCCCAAACTTATCTGCCACTCGTCCACAACTTTTCATCCCTACGCGGAGCAACAACCTAATAGAGGTCACTTCACAAAGCTATATAGCTTCGCACCGAAAGCTATATGGAACCATTGCGCAAAGGCACTAAGAATGAAGACATAAAGAGGGCCCGTAGAGCGAATCATCTACGGGCCCTCTCGTGTAATAGGAGCCTATCGGTAAGCAGTCAAGTGGCCGACTGCGATCGTATCACCAGCCCCAGCGAAGGAGCGTACGGCGGTAGAGTGCCAGCGCAATGCGGCGGAGCGTGTCATTCTCGGGCCAGAGGCGCTCATAGCGCCACCAGAGCTTGTCCCCGACTTTGATGACCTGCTTGCCACGGTGGACTGTCGTCACTTCGGCCAAGATCTCCTCCTGGGTACACTGCTCACGCTGGTAGGGATTGCCGTCGCCACGCAGGGTGAAGACACCTCCGTCGATACGCACGATGCGGTGCACCAGATAGCCACGGGCGATGCGCGCTAGGATGACGCGCCCCACCTGATAGGAGTCTTCGGTGAGAGGTGAGAGGACGATCTGATCCTGCCCCCCACGGATGAGGGGGCGCATACTCGAGCCACGAGGCAGGAGACGAGGGCGCTTGCCCTCAGCGATACGGCTAAGGATCTCGGCGAAGAAGAGCTCGTTGTGTATCTGCAGCTCGCGGTGCGTGGGCATAGCCTGGTGAGGATGACCCATCTTATGAGGCGGATTGGGCGAGGAGAGCTTCGGTCAGACGTACAGCCTCTTCGTCAGGACGGCAGTCGAGGCGGTACACGGGCACACGCTCCAGCACGTCGACTACGGTATCGAAGGTAGCCAGATGGCGGACCTTATCCGAGTGGAGGAAGGCCGAGGAGGAGTAGATCGAGTCGAAGCTATCACGGCCTCGGAGCTTCGTGAGCTTGTTCTCAGAGCTCTGATAGAGATGGACGAAGGCGACGACATGTGCCGAAGCATTGTGGTAGCAAGGTGTGCTGCCACTCCATGGGCAGCCGTAGACGCGCACTTCGCCGTCGTCATTGATACGCACGATGGGCTCGTCGTCATTGAGGAGACGCGCACCAGGGACGAACTGGCGCCACAGACGGCTATGCGTGCTCTTACCCGTACCGCTGACCCCGAGGAAGATCAGGGCACGACCATTCAGCTCGGTGACCGAAGCATGGACCTTGAGCATGTGCTTAGGTGCGATGGCCACACCGTAGGCGATCATGATCAAGCGGTTGATGAAGAAGAATGCCGAGGGGTCATTGAGCAAGACATCTGAGCGCACCTCCTTCCAGCCACGATCGACCTCGATAGCATGGGAACCTTGGCGCGTAGCGATCTCGAGACGGCGCCGGCCATCGACGAGCTTGTACACACGGGCACGTACGCCCTCGGAGAGCTTATCTTCGAGGAGGGTCTTGGGCTGGTCCGACGAGAGGCTCTCGCCCCCACGGAAGGTAAAGAGTGGTTCACAGCCATCGGGAAGCTCGGGCACCAGGAAGGGCTCGTAGTTGGGGAGGAGTTCACGGGTAGCCTCGGCCGATGGGGTATAGAGCAGGATATACTCTTCAGCGATGCGATAGATGAGTTGTTCGTCCATAGTGATGTAGAATTTATTAGCTATGAGCAGGAGTATAGCGCTTCATAGCGAGGAAGAGTCGAGGGGCGGTGAGGAAGAGCGTACGACGGAAGCGCTCTCCAAGGGGTGCCGCAGGGTAACGAAGGCCCCGAAGGCGGCGGGTGTAGGGGCGAAGGGCTTCGAGAAGCCCAGGAGCCTCCTTCTCGTGGCGCATAGCCCACAGCGAGAAGATCAGGAGGCGGCGGTAGAGCGTCTCATGCAGGAGCGGCAGGGCCTCGGGCGAGGTCGCCCCAATGGGAGCCTCGAGGTCCAGGAGATTCTCAAAGAGGTAGACAAGGCGCTTGTCATAGACCTCGGTGATGCTCCCCACACGGGCTACGCGGTAGCAGTAGCCGAACCAAGAGAGGTAGCGGTAGCGTGTAGCACGCGTAAGTGCCTCAAAGATAAAGGGAGTGTCTTCGTAGGGGCGCCCCACAGGGAAGCGCAGTGCCCCCATCGTAGCGGTGCGGAAGATCTTCCCCCAAGCCATCCCCGTGACACCGGAGAGGGCTGCGAGGCTTTGGAGGGCTTCCTGTGAAGAGAGTTCCCTCCCAGCAGCCAGCACCAGGCGCTCAGCGCCCGTGCGGCAGTTGATCTCGGTATAGCCGAGCTCGAGGATATCAATGAGCGGGTTCGCCGACAGGACATTCATCGGCTGCTCCAGGGCATCCTCGGGCAACCAGTCGTCAGAGTCCACGCAGACGAAGAAGTCCCCACGCATCACGTCCATAGCAGCGTTGCGCGCTGCGGAGAGCCCCGCATTCGCCTGATGGATGAGGCGAATACGAGCATCACGCTCGGCATAGGTATCACAGATCGCCCCACTACCATCGGTAGAGCCGTCATCGACGACGATCACCTCCAGCGCCGTATAGGACTGGCCGAGGATTGAGTCGAGGCACTGCTCGAGGTAGGGCGCTACGTTGTAGACGGGGACTATGACCGAGAGAAGCGGCGTGGGTAGACTCATTGAATAAGATAGGTGAAGGGGCTCCCTAAGGCTCACCCTTCGGCTACTCAGAGTAGAGTAGCAAGGAGTATGAGAGAGCCCACCCCCGTCCTCTTGGATGGGGTGGGCTCTTATGAAGATTAGCGGAGGCCTAAGCGGCGCAGAAGACCCTTTTTCTTCTTCTTGTTGCCGTAGCCGTAGCCGTAGCCATAACCGTAGCCGTAACCATAGCCGTAGCCATAGCCGTGACCACTCTCAGTAGCACCGTTGAGGACGATCGACATATTCGTCAGGATGTTCTCATCATAGAGGTGCTGCAGCTCAGGTAGAGCACGGCGGTCGAGACGGCCTGCGCGCAGGACGAAGATCGTCAGGTCGGCGATACGGTTGGCGATAGCTGCGTCAGCTACGCTACCGAAGGGCACGTTGTCGAAGAGGACGAAGTCAAACTGCTCAGCGAGCTTCGCAGCCAACTCATCAAGACGCTCTCCGAGAAGAAGCTCAGCAGGGTTGGGAGGTACCGCACCCGAGGTGATGACCTGAAGCTTCGGCGCATTGGGATCCTTGCGGAGGATCTGATCAAGGCGTACGTCGGGGTTAGAGAGATACTCGGTAGCCCCCATACCAGCCAGACCGATACGACGCGAGAGCGTACCCTTACGGAGGTCAAGGTCGACGAGGACGACGCTGTGACCAGCGAAGGTGAGCGTCTGAGCGAGGTTGTATGATACGTATGACTTACCAGCCGATTCCCCGAAGGAGGTGAAGATAACCTTCTTCGCTTTCTTACCTCCGGTGCCGATCATGAAGCGCATGTTCTCACGCAGGACACGGAAGGCCTCGGAGGTTTCGTCACCACCCTGCTCACGCACACCACGAGGCTGGGACTTCTTGCCACCACGCTTCTCTTCTCTGGGGATATCACCAAGGAAGGGAATCGAGACGCGGTCCATAACGTCCTTACGCGAGCGCACCTTATTGTCTGCCAGCAGACGGATGATGAGATAGACCGAGGGAAGGACAAGACCTATGAGGATCGCAATGAGGACAACACGCAGCGTGTTGGGGCTGATGGGCTTCGAGGGAGCATCATCCATATCAAGCACGTAAGCACTATCCTGCGTCATAGCTTGACGGAGAGCGTACTCCTCACGCTTGTTCAGCAGCTCCGTATAGAGGCGCTGACGGATCTCCAGACGACGATCGATATCAGCCTTTTCGCGACCCTGGTTAGATACCTCGGGGAGCTTAGAGAGGAGGCTTGACTGCTGACCCTGGATATCCTTGAGGCGCATACGCAGTACAGCAGCCTGCTGGTTGAGGCTTTCGATAGCATTCTTACGCAGCTGAGAGAGAGCGTTATCGTACTCAGTGATGACGGGATTCTCCGTACTACCGCCAGCACCTTCGACGAGCTTATCACGCTGCGACTTGAGCTGGTTGTACTGAGCGATATAGCCATCCAGCGCCTGATCGGGTACCCCGACGTTCAGCGGGAGGTAACCGTTCTTACGGTGCGAGTTGGAGAACTCAGAGAGCATATAGGAGATGAGCTTCAGCTGGGTCTCAATCTGTAAGGCCTCTGCTTCGCTCTCGAGAGAACGCGAATTATAGACACCGACCTTACCTTCAAAGTCAAGGGTACGGTTGTTCATAAGGAAGCGCTCCATATCCCCTTCGACAAGACCAAGCTCCTTGCCGAGAGCAGCAAGACGCTCATTGACGAAGTCAGCGGTGTTCTTAGACACCTGATTACGCATATCCATCTCCTCCTGATTGTAGGCCGAGACCTGAGCGAGGAGGATATCAAGAGCACGCTTCTTCGTACGGTCTTGCAAGCGGAGAGTTAACGTAGATGCACGGTTCTCTGGTTCAGCAACAAGAATCGCGTGCTGGTAATAACGCACCGTCTGAGTGAATGGCATGCGATTAACTTCAATGTGCTTATACTCCCAAGGGGTATTGAAGTTCTGATGAGGCTCAATAATGAAGCGCTCATCGCCCAGCTGCACTGGGACGTTAAGTGGCACCACCTGGCTCTTACCCGTGTGTACAGGAGTGACACGCACATGGCCTGCATCTTGGAAGGCTACCTCGTAGGTGCTCTTGCGCTCTGTCGTATCAAGAAACTTCATCGAGAATGGAGCATCGGAGTAGAGCTCAAGGGTGCGTAAGCCACTCTTCACATTATAGAAGACGTTGGCATTGGCCATCTTGACCGTACGCTCAAGGACGCGACGAGATACCAGCTGTACATGCTCATTGTCCATATTGAGACGAGCAGCACGGGCATAGCGTAGCATTTCTGTATCCATCATCGCACGCTGGGAAGCATCCTTAATAAAGATCTTCACCGAAGACTCATAGACATAGGGCTGCTTGGCATTTCGATAGAGAGCTACCGCCAGTACCACTCCGACGCTTAACAGATACAGCCACCAAAAGCGAAGGAGGTAGAAGAAAATATCAAGCAGATTGACCTCCGCTGCCTTTTCACCAGCCTGATTTGACCGATTCGTTTGTGTAGACATAGGGCTTATGGACTAACGCTTGAAGAGGGCAATAAGGGCGGCAGCAGAAAGTGCCGTCGAGAGAGCCGTCGTCACATACCCGAGGGTCGTGAGGACCTTCTGCTCGGTATCACGCTTACGATAGCGGTACTCGGCATAGATAATATCATTCTGCTGGAGGTAGAAGGCGGGCGACTCGAAGATATTCTTTGACTGCATGTCGAGTCGGTAGTAGACATACTCATTGCCCACGCGGCGAATGACATTGAGCTTGCCGAAGTCAGCCTGCTCAGAGAGCCCTCCGACAGTAGCGATAAGCTCAAGGATATTCGTTTGAGCATTATCTAGGTGGAAGGAACCACGATCGGTGATAGCCGCACTTGCAGCACTCTGATTTAATCCCTCGAAAGCCCCAAGGAGGTAAACGCGGAGGTTAGCAAACTTCGTGATGACGTGAGCATCCGTCAGGTAGCGACCAGCCGTGAGCTTGGTACGAATCACTTCACTCACCTGCTCTAAGCTAAGCCCCAAGACGGGAACATTCCCGATGATAGGAAACTGAATATTCCCCTGCGCATCGACCAAGTAAGAGGAGCTGGTATCAGCGGGAGCTACATTCGTCGTGTTCAGGGAAATACCACCAACAACGGTGGTAGGAGCAGTAGCCTGAGCCACCTGACGGGTATTGAAGGGGACCGTCAGCTCAGGGTTACGTATGCTCGTCACGAGGATACGGAGCTTATCGCCCTTCTGTACAACGATGCCAGTGTCATGCTTGACACCATAGGCCTTGGCGATCTCAATATCCTGCAGGTAATTCGTCTTCTTTGCCGAATCACAAGAGGAGAGCGCACAGAGCGAGAGGACACCGAGGGCTAGTGTCCAGGCATGAGAGAGTCTCTTGATCATTATCATAGGGGTATATTACTCAGAATTTCTTACCAAATATAATAGAAAAGGCTGTAAGGAAGATAATCTTAACGTCCGTAAAGAGCGAATAGTTATCCAGATACTTGAGGTCGAGACGCAGGCGCTCCAGCATCTTCTCAATGGTGTCGGTATATCCATTGTAAAGAGTAGCATAGGAGAAGAGCCCTGGACGGACCGCATAGAGACGAACGTAGTCAGGGTTACGCTCCATAATCTGGTCAATGAAGAACTGGCGCTCGGGACGAGGTCCGACAAACGACATCTCCCCCTTGATTACATTCCAGAGCTGGGGGAATTCATCGAGATGGTGAGCGCGAATGAACGCACCAACCTTCGTCAGACGACTATCCCCATCGGTGAAGAGCTGAGGACGATTCCCAGCCTCTGCATCCATACGCATAGAGCGGAACTTATATAGCGTGAAGGGCTTACCCTTGTAGCCAATACGTTCCTGGCGATATATGACATCCCCCTTGGAGTCTTCCCACTTGATAAGCAGGGCGATCAGAGCGATCAGGGGGGAGAAGAAGATCAGCGAAACCAAGGCTAAGGTAAAGTCAAAGGCTCGCTTGATGATGCGTTCGAAAGTATTCATTACTCGATCTATTTTGAAGGATTTAGGAGTTCGGTATAGATATTGATCAGACTATTGATCATCTCATCTTTAGTAAAGACATCATAGAAGCGACGACGAGCGCCCTTGCTATAGGTCTTCCAAAGCTCTGGATCATCACATATCTTATGGATAGCCTCCGCCAAGGCTGGTGCATCCTCAACTGGGACATTGATCCCAGAGACCCCGTCTTCATTGACCCAAGAAACCCCTGATTCGGGAATCTTTGTCGCCACGACTGGACGGGAGAGAGACATTGCTTCAACCAAAACAATGGCATAAGCCTCCGTTTTGACCGTAGAGCTGAGGCAGAAGACATCACAAGCTGCAAAGTAGGCTGGCTTGAGCTTATCTGAGATAAAGCCAAGGAACTTTACTCGCTCTTGCAAGCCAAGCTTCTCGGTCAAGGCCAAAAGCTCTGCACGCAAGGGACCATCCCCTCCAATGAGTAGGACATAGTCATCGCTAAGATGCGTCATAGCCTCAATCAGATGATGGTATCCCTTATAAGGGACAAGACGTCCCATATTGAAGATAATCTTCTTACCTGGATATTGCGCACGTATTGCTTCGATCTCATCCGAGAGCCAGGGGTAAGGGTCTACGCCGATTGGGAGAAAGGACGTTTTCTCCTGTACCTTACGGAGGAAGGGTGACTCCTCCACATAGACAGGCGTTGTACCCAAGATCAGATCAGCACGACGAATCAGCCAGCTCTGGAAAGGCGAGAAGAAGCGTAGCAGGAACTTCTGCTTTAGGATATCACTGTGCCAGTGTAAGACCACCTTCCCTCGGTATCCAGAAAAGAAGAGGGCCAATGTAGCCATAGGATCGGGATGGTGTACATGGATGATATCATATTCCGAACAGATACGCCGAAGGCGGAAGATCATCTCGGGAGAGATCATCGTCGCAGCCAGCTTTGTCAGAGTCTTTGTACGAAAGATTCGTGACTCCTCGGAGAAGACGATATCAGTCGTCTCCCCATTATGTGAGGCACAGAGCATATCTGAGGCAAAGCCTCGCTCAGCAAGGCCCTCAGTGAAGATCTCCATAACCTTCTCCACTCCACCTTTGATGGGGTAGAACTTACCAAGTTGTAGAACTTTCATCTTACAATATCTTGTGCCTAAGGAGTAGGCTGGGTAAAGCTATTTGGTTGGGTAGCACCATCGTTCGACAGGAGGAGCTCAAAGAGCTCTGCCCATGATCGTGCACTAGGGGCCTGCGAGGGACGCTGTGGGACAGGCTGTAGCTGAGTATGATCTCCTCGAAGAACTCGCTCCATAGCATCAGCTAAGGCTACGGCAGAGCTCGGATCAAAGAATCCCACAGCACTAGCACCGGCTGCTGTCTCGTGAGCAAATGGGAGGTCCGACAAGAGCATTGGCCGATCATAGGGAAGGAATTCCGAGATTGGGAGTCCCCAAGTTTCAATCCTTGAAGGGAAGACCAGGCAGTCTGTACTGGCATAAGTATCCTGGAGCTTATCGCGGGACATAAATCCAGCAAAATCAAGACTGCTCACATTGCCCCACGTAGAGTGAAGCCACTGTGCATACTTATTTTCTGTCCCATCAATGGTGAGGACCGTACGGAAGGCTCCCACACCTACACGCTCTTCCAAAATACGAGTAGCCTCGGTGAGCAACTCAAAGTTCTTATGCGCATCAGCAGTCGCAGCAAAGAGGAATGTGAAGCGATGACCATCTGAATGAATCATAGACTCCTTGGGTGGCAGCAGCTCTCGCTGAGGTGGTGCTACTATGAAGCGATCTTCCGAAAGGCCAAACATCTTGCTAAAGCCCTCTCTCAACCACTGTTGCTGGACAATCAAATAGCGATTACGACGAATCCCAATTTGGTAGGCGAATCGGGTAAACATCGCAAAGAGAGGGATCTTCTTATCGAAGCGAAAGTCTCTCAGTCTCCATCGAAGGAATGGGAAAGAGGTCTGGCAGTAGACAGCCTGACGATGAGCTTGAACCCGTGGAGTCGTATCGTGCAGGGAAAGCCACAAGTCTATTGATCCCAGCTCTCGAGAGATTTTTCCCATAGTCACATACTCACACCAGAGGCGCTTCCCCCACCCATCGATTGCCCAGGGTAACTCAATATACTGGATGTTGGGGTAGTCTGCGAGCTCCTGCTTGTGCACCAAAGCCGTGACATGATAACCGTGCTCAGGAGCCCATTCTGACAGGAAAGCGAGGCACTGACGAAGGATCGTCAATGTCCCCCCCTTGCGGAGATTGACTGCGGAGATAACGATCTGCTTCATACCGAAGAGGATTTATTGGGGACAAGTGATGAGAAGAGGTCCAGCCACTGCCCCATCACAGCATCTACTTCATAGCGAGCAGATGCCTTACGAGCATTAGCTCCCATTCGGACGCGCTCAGCCTCCGAATCCATCAGCTGACGGAGGGCTGTGAGGAAGCCTTCCTCATCCCCCTGAGAGATGAGATAGCCATCTTCTCCTGGATGAATCACATCCTTGGGGCCACAGGGACAAGCAAACGAAACAATTGGAAGCCCCATATGCTGCGCTTCAATAAGGACCATAGGGAGCCCCTCATAGCGAGAGGTCATCGCATAGATTGACGCACTTTGGTATACATCCTTCATCTGATAAGTTGGCTTAGCCAGCGTGACAGACGAGGAAAGGCCGAGACGATTCACCTGCAACTCAAGCTCTGGTCTCAGAGCTCCATCCCCATAGATTTCAAGCGACCAGTCTGGATATGCAGGTGCAATACACGCCCAGATATCAAGCAACTTAGAGAAGTTCTTCTGGAAATCATAGCGTCCAACAGCAATAACCTTGTGTGAGGTACAAGGTGAAGTCTCTTCAGACACAAAAGGCAGAGGATTCGGAATTACTCGAATATTGGGTAGCGCTCCCCAGTAGCCAGCATCTTCCTCAGTCAATACTACAAAGCTATCATAAGGTCTCACCGTACGCTCGTCAAGCTTTGTGCGAAGGATGTCAACGAGACGCCATAGACCAGTGCGACCATATTGTAGGCGCTTTAACTTTGAGAAGTGGTATTCTAAGACCTTGCGACTACCATCCTTCATCTGGGGAAGAAGTGTCGCATCCTCCCCAAACATCGAGACAACGATATCCGCACGGAGCTGCCCCAAGAGTTCGCTCAAACGTTGACGATGAAGACGCTTCTTCTTGGGATAAGCCGAGAGCTTAGCCAAGATCCCTTGACCATTGTTCTCGTCATAATTAATGCCGAGGTCATATTGCTTGACTGAACCTTCAAGCGAAAAAAAAGGCTTAGCACCCTTTTGGTCTGTAGTAATGATAATGAGCTCGTGGCCCTGCCCCACCAGATAATTTACCTTGCGCGTCAGAACACGCTCCATCCCCCCTGAGTTGGAGGTCGCTGGTATACAATAGACTATTCGCATAACTCAGCTGTTGCTTCGGGGAATATCCCATTAATATGATCACTCTCTTCGGCCGTGAACCAGAAGAAGAAGGCATAAATCATCAAGATATCCGTAGACACCTTTATCCATACGAGGAAAGTCATTGCTAAGAAGCTCGCAAAGAGCCAAACATAACGAGGATATTTGCGAGCAAAATAGTAGGCATAGTATACAAAGCTCAAGGCAAATGTCACAAATCCGATAAGCCCTGAGTAGAGGATTAATCGGCAATAGCCAATGTCGGTACTGTAAACGAAACCACCATACCATCCCGACCCAATGATCCAGGTCTTATCATCTTCTGGCCAACGCCACATTGTCTGAAGGACCTCCGTTGAACCCGTCGTGAACTCTCCCTTATTGAAGAAGTTAAAGAATCCTTCAAAGGCAAACATCAGCTGTTCTCTGAAATATTCACTGGTATTATAGAGGATAATCCCTGCACCTGAGAAGACGGCAAGCAGCAGGCTAAAAGTTGCCATTGTTTGGACCATTTCCTTACGTATTCTGAGCCCAATCGCATTACTCCGTAAAAGTAAGAGAGCAAGCCCCATAGCCATCCCTGTAGAGGTAGTACGAGCCACCATATTTCCGATCGCAGAGATGAGGATATAAGACAGGAGGAGCAAAAATACAATCCTCCGACTCTTCTGTACCTCTGTATCAGTGCATACGACTGCTGAGATAAGAATCAAGACGAGTGAGAAGCGTACCCCTGCTGGGTCAAGAGCCACACTAAAGCAACGTATTCGGTCGATACTTTCATAGAATTCACTCGCTGTGAATACAATAGAGTCTGTGAAACTCTGCATCACGGGGAAGTTATCATTCAATAACCCTGTGACACACTGGAAAACAGTCACGCCGACTAAGTAATATGCTATACGGGGGATCGTGACCTCTCCATGGACAATACGTATGCACCGTATCGCAGGGTAGACCGAGAATACCCACACCAAGAAGGTGGTGATATAGTTGGCATAGCTATAGTCATCCGTATTATTTACTTCTACAGCTACTAAGTTGACTAGCGAATATAGAATTGAAAAGATAGCTCCACCAAGGAGTACGCGCGGGATAGATACGCCTTTACCACCACGCCACGAATCATAGAGGAACCACAGCAATCCGAAGAGTGCTAGGATCATCTTCGTGTTGGGTCCAGAAGCCCAGAACGCAAAGTCGAATGAATAGTAAGAGCAGTTAACAAGAACAGCTATGGTCAGGATTTGAATAAGCCTCCACATATGCACTACTATCCTTAGCGATAAAGAGCTTTATAAAGCCACTGCATAACGACCTTGTCATAGAGCCGAACGAACCAGAACTGGCCTCGCGAGGCCATCCACTGCAACAGCTTCGTGCGAAGCGGAAGATGCTGATTCTTCATAATATACTCGTTGCTCTCTGGATACATACTACTCCAGCGCTCATAGTCTTGAGCGTTGTGCGAGAGCAGAAGAGGGAGCTTGAGATTAAGCTTCAGATAGTGGATAAGCTCCAAAGACTCCATAGAGGCTTGCTGTGCAAGATAACGCTCAAGCTCCTGAACGTTTGCCTGGACTTGCTGCCAGTGCTCTGGTCGATAGGTATTGGTGATCTGACTATCAGAGCGAACGTAGGTATAGAAAGGCTGGTGGACGATAGCCACACGCCCAGCTCGCTGGAGTAGCTTTCCTATGAGCATCAGATCCTCACCCATATTCTCTCCGGGGAGGAAACGGAGCGTAGGAAGCTGCTCTATCAAGCTGCGACGAAGGAGGAAGAGCCAAAGATTCCATTTCATTCGCCCATAGCATATCTGAGCAAATGCCTCTTTCCCTGTCTTGACATCGGGCTGTGTAATAGGCCGCTGACTCGTTCCTTCTTGTAGCAGGTACTCACATCCAACGATATCTGCTTGGCTCTCTTCGGCTACTTGCACTAAGGTTCCAATAGCTGTTGGCTGCAGAAGATCATCAGCATCAACTGAATAGATATATTCACCTTGCGCCGCATTAAGTCCCGTATTACGAGCAACGGCAACCCCACGGTTAACCTCATGGTGTAGGATCGTCACCTCGATACCCGAAGCCTCTAAGCCGGAGCGCTCACGCTCAAGGTATGCGAGACCATCGTCGGGACTACAATCATCAATAAAGACGAGCTGGAGTGGCCGATAGGTCTGAGCCTTCAGCTGAGCAAGACATGCTGGGAGTGTCTCAGCAGCACGATATACAGGGATAATAATGGAGACTAGCGGACTCATCAGCCTAGATTTCAAGGAGTAGATAGGGCTAAAATCTCTTGAAGAAAGCCCCTATCACGAGAATTGAATTTTCGAGCAAAGATATACTCTGTCTGCTGGAGCGCAGGAAGATCTTGGGGGGTAAAATCAATAAGCTGTCCATCATCCCGCCAGCCGATATAGCGCATTGCCCCTCGACTTTCATCAGTCGCGTCAAAAAGACGCTCTATGAAGGGAGTACCCCAGATGAGGGTGGGAATGAAGTATTCGTCTGCACCAAAAGTGTGAGCAAAGATAGTGAGCGCACGCTCCTCTTGCTCCAAGAGATAGTCTACAAGCTCACGGGTGATACTGACCCACTGCCCCCCCTTATGGAATGGAATCCTGGTATTACGTCGGATTCCCAAAAGAACCTGGCTACGGACAGCCAAGAAGCGAAATATGCGCTTGACCTCATAGATAGCCCCACTCCCTCGGAATGAACGAGCGAAGGGATGCCAATAATGCAGCGCCCGATCAGCACGGCTATTCATCGGGCGTTGATGTAGCCCTATAAACTCCTTTCCCTGGTGCTGAGCAAAGAAGCTGTGGATATAGTCTTGATTCTTCAGGGGAAGATCCACCCCAGAGATGAGATGATGATGGCTGTACTGACAGCCAGAGTCCACGACCGCATGGAAGAGCTTATACTCTGCCTCAATCATGCTTACGTCAGCCCAGCGAACATCTACCCTATCCTTGAGAATGTAGAGGCCGGCATGCCGGGTCTTAACGTCAGGTAAGACTGTTAGCTTACGGTCAAAATGGATATAGATATCATTGCGCGCATCATCCAGTCTCTCGATGAGAAGCGAGAGAAGCTCAGGCTCATTATGAGCCAGTATGAGGTAAGCGTGTTTCATACTGAAATGACGCAAAGAGCAATAGTGTAGTGTAGCTAAAAGCAAGGGCCTCCCCCTTAGTAGAGACTATGAATAGCTCAGACTAAAGAGGGAGGCCACTTAGGGGCTGACCCTGGAGAGCAACCTATAGCTGCCTACCCAAAGTCAGTAGGGGAGTAAGGAGGATTACTCAGCGACCTTCGACAGAACTGAGCGGCTGCAGCGGGGGTCGTTGTAGTACATATTAGCAACACCACCGTGCGAATCCTTCTTCAGCTGAGACTCAGATACACCGAACTCGTTAACGAGGCAGTTGTAAACAACTTCAGCACGCTTGCGAGCGAGGAAGATGTTACGCTTTGCGCTACCCGTACCCTTGTCAGCATAACCAGAGACAGAGTAGACGAGCTTGGGGTTAGCCTTGAGAGCTTCAGCAAGGAAGCCAAGGTTTACACGGTCCTTGTTGCTGAGCGTCCAGCGGTTGATGGGGAAGGTAACCAGAAGAGGCATACCAGCAGCAACGTTCTCGGGGGTAACTTCGCGGTTGAGCGCTTCCTCGAGCTGACGACGGAGGTCGCTGTTCTGACCTTCGAGGTCGCTCAGACGGCCACGGAGGTCGTTGAGGACATTTTCGTTAACGCGGATCGCGGTGACCGTGCTACGATCCCAGCCACGCTTGGGGAAGTTGTAGCTAACACCTACAGTTGCAGTCACAAGACCTTCACCCCAGTGACCAGCCGTGTTGACAGCCTGACCAGAGAGCGTAGAGGCAACGTCCTCCTGATCGAAGTGGTCACCTACGTAAGCACCACGGATATCGAGGTTGATATCCCAAGCGCGGTTGATGCGGAAGCGGTTGAGGATACCAACGCTTGCAGTCACTTCATTGGAGTGACGACCCGTCGTAGAAGCACGCTCGAGAGTCGTAGCGAAGCCAAGACCAGCGTAAGGGATCAGCGAGTAGAAGCGATCTTCGTTGTAACCGCAGACCATCTGCGTAAGGTTGAAGAGCACGTCAGCGTGAGCGTGGATGTACTGCTGTTCGGTTTCATAGAGAGGATAACCCACGTTAGCGTGCTGGTAAACCTTACCAGTGTGCGTAGCGGGATTCCAATCCGTGATGAAGCCACCGTAGTTACCGCGGTTGAGGTTAGGGGCAACAGCGAGGTTGTGACCCGTCCAACCAGAAACACCCTTGATCTTATAACCATTAGCACCAAGACGGATACCAATACCAGGGGTGAACCACTTACCGAAGTAAGCTTCGAAGTTAGGGGTGATACGATCGACAAAACGCATCTGCTTGTCGTGGTCACCAAAATACATCTGTGCACCAGCACCAATACCAGCGAACCAGTTAGCGCCGAAGCGATTCGTTTCAACACGATACTTGTCAGCATCCTTCACCTCTACCGTATATACGGAATCGGTCGTCTGCTGAGCACGCAGAGCAGGAGCCAGTGAGAGGCATGCAACTGCAGCAATTAAACTCTTTCTTAACATCATATTCATATTTAATTATTGAGTATACGTTCTTTTTCACACTCGCAGATGGGCTACGGCAAACAGCGTAAGGCGCACGCAAAGTCCTTCAGAGAGGCGACCTTGAGCTGTTTTACAAGGATCTCTTATTCACCTATGAGAGGCGGAGTAAGCCCCTAAAGCAGCAAGCCGTAAGTAGGGACACACCTTGTGGCCCTTCGCATAGAGCCACATTTACACACGGCAAAGATAACGTTTTTATACGAAAACGCAATGAATCCCAATTATTGACCTTCATAATATCAGCAGATTGCACCGACTTCTGAAGGCAAAGGGCTGGCTACGCTTCGATCAAGGTAGGTCAATAAGCACCTGCTCTCCCTGGGGGATACTCAGCTCTTCTGCTACCGAAGGGTCAGCCTGACAGAGAGCCAAGAGCGCACGATGCGCAGCATCCTGGTGGGCGACCTTTTTATTCGGACCACTCCCGACGCCGACCTTGCGCTCATCGACGTAGACCCCACAGACGAAGGGTGCTCCACTGCGCTTCGGCTCCTGAAGCATACGGAAGTCAAGGGTAAGGTGGTGCTTCTGCGTCCACTCTAAGAGCAGCGACTTATAGTTCGTAGTCTGCTCTCGTAGGCTTGCCTCAAGCTCCATAAAGAGGGGCACCATACGCTGGTGGACGAACGCCTCGGCACGGGCATAGCCCTGATCAAGGAAGATTGCCCCGATGAGCGCCTCCAGCGTATTACCATATATGTCGGTACTACCCTGACGTGCCTCGCGGCGGATCTGAAGCAGGCGATCAAGGCCCATGCGCTGGGCGACAGCGTTGTTGACCTTACGCCCGACGATAGCACCACGACGCTTACTCATCTCTCCTTCATCCCAGTGTGGGTGACGCTGGTAGAGGTAATGACTCATTGCCGTGGCCAGCACCGAGTCACCGAGGAACTCCAGGCGCTCATTATTGAGCTTGAAGCCCTCCTTATCGGTCTTACTCACCGAGCTATGGCGGAAAGCCAAGTCATAGAGCTCTGGGTCACGTGGCTCGAAGCCGAGGAGCTCGACGAGTAGGAAGAGAGGCTCCTTGGGCTTACGCCCAAAGAGCCTCATAAGTCCGTCTCGCACGATACGTATAATCATAGAGCTATAGAGGGAGTCTTGATAATACGTGGCTGTGGAGCCGTATTACTTCTCGTACTTCTTGAAGATGACACTCGCGTTGTGCCCACCGAAACCGAAGGTGTTCGACAGGGCAGCACGGACGGTACGACGCTGAGCCTGGTTGAAGGTGAAGTTCAGCTTGTAGTCGATCTCGGGATCTTCGTCGTCGGCAGCATGGTTGATCGTGGGGGGGACAATGTCCTCCTCTACGGCCTTGAGCGCGAAGACAGCCTCGATAGCACCAGCAGCACCGAGGAGGTGACCCGTCATAGACTTCGTAGAGCTGATATTCAGCTTATAGGCAGCGTCACCGAAGACTTCCTTAATAGCCTTGGACTCGGAGATATCCCCGACAGGCGTAGAAGTCCCGTGTACGTTGATGTAGTCAATATCTTCAGGGGAGAGCCCTGCATCCTCGAGTGCATTGGTCATCACCAGCTTAGCACCCAGCCCATCAGGGTGAGTAGCCGTGAGGTGGTAAGCATCAGCCGAGAGGCCGGTACCTACGAGCTCAGCGTAGATGTGTGCACCACGAGCGAGAGCGTGCTCAAGCTCCTCGACGACGAGGCAAGCAGCACCTTCGGCCATGACGAAGCCATCGCGCGAAGCGCTGAAGGGGCGGGAAGCACCCTGAGGATCGTCATTGCGAGTGGAGAGGGCGTTCATCGCATTGAATCCACCGACACCAGCAGCGCAGATCGAGGCTTCGGCACCACCAGTGATGATGACGTCAGCCTTACCGAGGCGGATGAGGTGGCAGGCATCGATCAGTGCGTTCGTAGACGAAGCACAAGCCGAAGCCGTGGAGTAGTTGGGCCCGTGGAAACCATACTTCATCGACACGTGACCTGCGGAGATATCCGAGATCATCTTGGGGATGAAGAAGGGATTGAAGCGAGGGCCCGACTCTTCGTTGTAGCCGCGCACTTCCTCTTCAAAGGTCCCGAGACCACCGATACCGGAGGCGATGATGACCCCGACACGGTTCTTATTTACTGTCTCTACGTCAAGCTTGGAATCGGCGATACTCTCTTCGGCTGCCACCATGGCAAACTGAGCATAGCGATCTAAGCGGCGAGCCTCCTTCTTATCGATATACTTGCTGACGTCAAATTCCTTGACTTCGCAAGCAAACGTGGTCTTGAACTTTGAGGCATCGAAGAGGGTGATGGGGCCTGCCCCACTCTTCCCCGCTACGACAGCCTCCCACGTCTCGCGGGCCGTAGCCCCGAGAGGTGAGATAGCGCCTATTCCAGTGATGACGACTCTCTTGAGTTCCATCAGCAAATTCCTTTATCTCGACGAGAGGGCTATTAAGCCTTCTTGCTTTCGATGTAGTTGATAGCGTCGCCGACCGTCTTGATCGTCTGAGCGTCCTGATCGGGGATCTGGATGTCGAAAGCCTTTTCGAATTCCATGATGAGCTCTACGGTGTCGAGAGAGTCAGCACCGAGGTCGCTGGAGAAGTTTGCTTCAGGAGTTACTTCGCTTGCTTCGCAGTTGAGCTTTTCGACGATGATTTCGACTACCTTTTCGTTGATCTGTGACATGATTCTTTTTCTTTACTTAGTTATGTATTCTTTCTTTACACTGCATTGCTCTACCTTTGTACCATATAATGAGCGGCACTCAGGGGGAGTAGCTCGGAGTATTCCCGTGTGGCGCTTACGCACTGCACAGATACGCTCCATTTGTGCACAAAGATACAACTATTTATGAAACAAATAGCAATACTTGCTTCTGGCAATGGCTCAAACGCCGAAGCTATCGTCCATCATTTCCGCGCTACAGGCGAGGCGGAGGTGGCTATGATCATCACAAACAAGCCTCAGGCAGGGGTCATCCAGCGGGCTGAAAGACTGGGTGTACCTTGTCATTATTTTACAAACGCAGAGCTTCGTGAAGGCACGCGCCCGATAGCTCTGATGAAGGAGCACGGCGTCGAGCTCATCATCTTGGCGGGCTATCTCTGCCTCATCACTCCTATATATATAATGGAGTACCCCGAGCGCATCATCAACATCCACCCTGCGCTCCTCCCCTCTTTCGGCGGTCAAGGCATGTACGGCGACCGTGTGCATGCTGCCGTCATCGCCTCGGGAGCGAAGGAAAGTGGTATCACCATCCACCTCGTCGACGAAGACTATGACCACGGGCGCCACCTCCTACAGGCGACCTGTCCCGTGCGCCCTGATGACACCGTCGAGACGCTCGCCGCACGCATCCACGAGCTGGAGCACCGCTTCTTCCCCACGACTATCGCCCAATACCTGCGCTTCCTCTAAGGAAGCTCTCCCATACATCACCCAGCCGCCCCACAGCGAGTCACCGACGTGGCCTGCTGTGGGGCGGCTCTTTTTCTCTCGCGTGGCGCGCGGGCGCACATATACATATAATGTATATGCGGGGGCTAAGGGGACGAGAAAGCACGCCTGCGGAAGGCGGGAAAAACGCCCGTTTTTCGCAGTACGGGCTAAGTAAGTACTTTTGTATACCTATATAATAGGTCCCTGTGAGCCGACTGCATTCCCCGCAGGCGCGCCGTCAGACAATCCATCATCTCTCCCACCCCACAAGCCCCTCACATCCCACCGATATGGCTCAGCGACTCTTCCTCCTCGATGCGTACGCCCTGATCTACCGCGCCTACTACGCCTTCATCAAAGCCCCACGCTTCGACAGCAAGGGGCGCAATACCAGTGCTGTCTTCGGCTTCGTCCTTATGCTGGAGGATCTCCTCTCGAAGGAGAATCCCGAGGAGATCGCCGTCGTCTTTGACCCCGCAGGTGGCACCTTCCGCCACCGCGAGTATCCCGCTTATAAGGCGCAGCGCGAAGAGACGCCCGAAGGGATCCGCATCGCCGTACCGCTCATCCGTGAGCTTCTCAGCGCCTACCGCATCCCCGCTGTCGAAGTCCCCGACTTCGAGGCGGACGACGTCATCGGCACGCTGAGCGATCTGGCAGCCCGTGCGGGCCACGAGGTGCTGATGGTCACGCCCGACAAGGACTACGGGCAGCTCGTCACCGAGCACGTCCGTATGTACCGCCCGATGCAGGGCGGGGGCTACGAGATCTGGGGCGAAGCCGAGATCCGGGAGAAGTTCGGCCTCGACTCCCCCGCACAAGTCATCGACTACCTCGCACTCCTCGGGGACAAGGTGGACAACATCCCCGGCTGTAAGGGTATCGGTGAGAAGGGCGCACAGAAGCTCCTCAGCGAATACGGCACGGTAGAGAACCTCCTCGCCCACACCTCGGAGATCAAGGGCGCTACGGGCAAGAAGCTCATCGAGGGCGCAGACGATATCCGCCTCTCCTACTATCTGGCGACGATCCGCCGTGACGTGCCCATCAGCTATACCGCTGGCGACTACGCCCGAAGGGAGAAGGACGAAGAGGCGGTGCGCCGACTCTTCGAGGAGCTGGAGTTCCGCACGCTCCTCTCTCGCGTCCTCGGCACGGCTCCCGCACCCGCACCAAAGAAGGTCGCTCTCCCACCCGATGACCTCTTCGCTGGACTTGAGGAGACTGAGGAAGCCGAGACGCCTGCCCCCACGGACGTACCGCAGATGCGCATAGAGGTACTCACCCCGACGACTCTCCCCGCCTTCGTCGAGCGAGCTGCCAAGGCTCAGGTCGTCACCTTCGACACCGAGACCACAGGCGCCGATGCGCTGACAGCAGAGCTGGTAGCCATCACCTTCGCCCTCGACAGAGAGACGACCTATTACCTCGACGTACCCGCTGAGCGCGAGGCTGCTACGGCACTCCTCGACCAGCTCCGCCCCATCTTCGAGAGCACGACCTCGCTGAAGGTCGGGCAGAACCTCAAGTACGACCTCCATATCCTCCTCTCCTACGGCATCGAGACGGCTGGCGAGCACTTCGACACGATGATCGCGCACTACCTGCTCTACCCCGATATGCGCCACGGGCTGGACGAGCTGGCGGAGAAGTTCCTCAGCTATAAGATGATGCCCTTCGAGGAGATGATCGCCCCGCAGACGACGAAGCAGTTTGACCTGCGTCAGGTCGAGCCCGAGCGCCTGCAGTTCTACGCTGCGGAGGATACGCACATCACCCACCTCCTCTATGAGTACTTCGCAGAGCGCCTCGAGAAGGCAGGGCTTACCGAGCTCTTCCGCACCATCGAGATGCCACTGATGAAGGTACTCCTCGGTATGGAGCGCGAGGGAGTACGCCTTGACAAGGCCTGCCTCGCACGCCAAGCGGGCGAGCTACAGGGTGAGCTGGAGCGCCTCGAGACAGAGATCAGCACGCTCATCGGCCACCCCATCAATGTCAATAGCAGCAAGCAGGTCGGCGAAGCCCTCTTCGACGAACTCCAGATCATGGAGAAGGCGAAGAAGACCAAGACGGGGGGGTACACCACGAGCGAAGAAGTTTTAGAAAAGCTCCGTGACAAGCACCCCGTCGTGGGCAAGATCCTCGACTACCGTGGTGTGAAGAAGCTCCTCAGCACCTACATCGAGGCGCTGCCCGACCTCGTCTACCCCGATGGAAAGATCCATACGTCCTTCAACCAGACCATCGCCGCCACCGGTCGCCTCTCCAGCAGCAACCCCAACATCCAGAATATCCCCATCCGTACGCCCGAGGGTCGTGCCATCCGCGAGGCCTTCGTACCCGATGCAGGCTGTACCTTCCTCAGCGCCGACTACTCGCAGATCGAGCTGCGTCTGATGGCACACTTCAGCGAAGATCCCGCCCTCATCGAGGCCTTCCGCTCTGGGCAAGATGTCCATCAGGCCACCGCTGCGAAGATCTACGGCCTCACGCCCGAGGAGGTCACACCCGATATGCGTCGCCGCGCGAAGACCGCGAACTTCGGTATCATCTACGGCATCTCCGCCTTCGGCCTTAGCGAGCGCCTCTCCATCCCCCGCAAGGAAGCCAAGGAGCTTATCGACGGCTACTTCGCCTCGTACCCTGGGGTGGCAAACTATATGTCACGCGTCGTCGAGGAGGCCAAGCATCGTGGCTATGTGACGACCCTCCTCGATCGTCGCCGTAGCCTCCCCGATATCAATAGCGCGAACGCTGTCGTACGTGGCTATGCCGAGCGCAATGCGATCAATGCGCCCCTCCAAGGCTCAGCTGCCGACCTCATCAAGATCGCGATGATCCGCCTCGACGCCGCAATCCGCGAGCGGGGTCTCAAGAGCCGTATGATCCTGCAGGTACATGACGAACTGAACTTCAACGTCCCCACCGACGAGCTCGCCGAGATGACCGAGCTGGTCCGCAGCACGATGGAGTCCGTCTACCCCGACCTACGCGTACCCCTCGAGGTAAGCATCGGCCATGGCCCCACGTGGCTCGATGCGCACTAAGCCTCTCGCCCCCGATTTATATTCCACAACGACTGAATAATGAAACTATTAGCACTTGATATTGACGGCACGCTGATCACCAAGGAGCACGTCCTCACCGAGGGCGTCCGCTCGGCCCTGCTCCGTGCCCAGAGAGACTACGACACCCGCATCATCCTCGCTTCGGGTCGCCCCACCCCAGCCCTCGGCGCCCTGGCCGAAGCTCTGCAGATAGCGGACTACGGTGGCTACCTCATGCCCTTCAACGGCGGGAAGATCCTTGAGGCGGGCTCCAAGCGCCTCCTCAGCGCCCAGCTCCTCGATGCCGACCTCATCCCCCAGCTCTACCACCTCGTGCAGGAGCATGGGGCAAACATCCTCACCTACACCGAGGAGCACATCCTCACCGAGCGCGAAGATGACCCGTATGCAGAGAAGGAAGTCGTCATCACGGGCATGCCTCTCAAGCGTGTACCCAGCTTCGTCGAGGCTGCTACGGAAAGCCTCCCGAAGTGCCTCGCCGTCGGCCCGCTGGAGAAGCTCATCCCGCTCGAGGCTGCTGTCAAGGAGCAACTTGGCACGCGTGTCGGCGCCTTCCGCTCCAGCGACTACTTCCTCGAGCTCGTCCCCCTTGGCGTGAATAAGGGTAGTGCGCTCGCTCGCCTCCTCGACGTCCTCGGCATAACCCCGCAGGATCTCATCGCTATCGGCGACAACTACAACGACCTCGAGATGATCGAGCTGGCCGGCACAGGCGTCGCCATGGGCAATGCACCCGAGGATATCCAGCGCCGTGCGGACTTCGTCACCCGCTCCAATGCCGAGGACGGTGTGGCCTATGCCCTCGAGCAGCTCCTCTTCGTCTAAGCCCCCCACCCCCTTCAGCGCGCGGGCTGCAGTACACCTTCGGTACTGCAGCCCGTGCGCTTCTATAGGACTTGCACCCACAAATCACTATAGGAAAAACCCTTATCCTCCGCGAGAAAAAGCTCCGAAGTCGTATTCCTCTCCCTCGATCTACGTACGTAGACGATAGGACAAGGCACGTGGATTTTAGAGCGCTCGTACGTGGACAGATGATCCACGTACGTAGACCGAACTTTTCCCATAGATGAGCCAAAGAATCTCCCCTCAAGGGACGAAGTATAGGAGTAGTGCTCTGCGATAGTTCTCGCGCTGAATGAAGGCATCTATCCGTATAGATGTAAGCGACTTACCCGACAAGGAGAGCAAGAAAACAAGCGGGGGTAGTAGAGCCTAAGCAATAGTGCGACTCGGGGCGTACTCACAGGCAAGATAGAAGCCCTCACGATACGCGCGAGATAGGTACACTGCGGGAAAATCGTTATTTTTGTGTGGCTTAGTAGCTTAGCACGTATAGCCTCCGAGCGGAGGCGAGGTGCTGATCGCCGTATTTTACATCACACTTTGACTTAGCTTAGTAACTCATGGAGAAGGTCATACGTCGAGCACTTGTCTCGGTATACCACAAGGAAGGATTAGCAGAAATCTTAAAGCTCCTGCACGAGCAGGGCGTAGAGTTCGTCTCCACGGGGGGCACCAGCACCTTCATCGAAGGGCTCGGATACCCTTGTGTTGCCGTCGAAGATCTGACTAAGTATCCCTCGATGCTCGGGGGGCGCGTCAAGACCCTTCACCCCGCTATCCAGGGCGGTATCCTCGCCCGCCGCGGACACGAGACCGACCAAAAGGAGGTCCTCGAATACGGCCTATCCCTCATCGACCTGGTGATCGTAGACCTCTATCCCTTCGAAGCTACGGTAGCCTCGGGCGCCAGCGAAGAAGATATCATCGAGAAGATCGATATCGGCGGTATCAGCCTCATCCGTGGGGCAGCGAAGAACTTCGAGGACGTCGTCATCATCCCTTCGCAGGCAGACTACGCTACACTGCTTGAGATCCTCCGTGAGCGTGGCGCTCGCACGACCCTTGAGGAGCGTCGCCACTTCGCTCGTCGCGCCTTTGCTGTGAGCTCGCACTACGACTCAGCTATCTTCCGCTACTTCGACGGCGAGGAGCGCTCTGAGCTCCGCCTCACGGCAGACGAGGCTAAGCCTCTGCGCTACGGCGAGAACCCCCATCAGAAGGGCGTCTTCTACGGCGACCTCGACCGCTACTTCGAGCAGCTCCACGGCAAGGAGCTCTCCTACAACAACCTCCAGGATGTCGAGGCAGCCGTCTCACTCATCCAGGACTTCTCTGAGCCTACCTTCGCCATCCTCAAGCACAACAACGCTTGTGGCTGCGCCTCTCGCCCCACCCTCCTCGAGGCGTGGACGGATGCGCTGGCAGGTGACCCCGTCTCCGCCTTCGGTGGCGTACTCGTAGCCAACCGCCCCATCGACGTGGCGACGGCGCGCGAGATCGACAAGCTCTTCCTCGAGGTACTCATCGCTCCCGACTTCGAAGCTGAGGCCCTCACCATCCTCGAAGGCAAGAAGAACCGCATCCTCCTGCGTCAGAAGGAGGCCATCGATGCCCGCTGGTCTTACCGCTCGATGCTCGGTGGTGTGCTGGCTCAGGAGACCGACCGCGCAGTAGAGACTACGGCTGAGATGAAGCCCGTTACTAAGGTAGCACCCACGGCTGAGGAGCTTACGGATCTGGTCTTCGCGACCAAGCTCGTCAAGCACAGTAAGAGCAACGCTATCGTCCTGAGCAAGGGCGGTCAGCTCATCGCCTCGGGTGTCGGACAGACCTCACGTGTCGATGCGCTCAAGCAAGCCATCGAGAAGGCACGTCACTTCGGCTTCGACCTCAAGGGCGCCGTACTGGCGAGCGATGCCTTCTTCCCCTTCGACGACTGTGTCACCCTCGCTGCCGAAGCTGGTATCACCGCTATCGCCCAGCCTGGTGGCTCGGTACGTGACGCTGACAGCATCGCCGCTGCAGATCGCCTGGGCGTAGCCATGGTGATGACGGGGGTGCGTCACTTCAAGCACTAAGAATACGAATCGACTAATAGATAAGCATGGGACTATTTTCCTTTAGGCAGGAGCTGGCGATGGACCTGGGTACTGCCAATACCATTATCATCAAGGACGACAAGATCGTCCTCGATGAGCCCTCAGTAGTAGCCTTCGACAACCGCACGGGCGAGATGATCGCCGTCGGGACTAAGGCTCGTGAGATGTACGAGAAGGGCAACGCCAACATCCGCACGATCCGCCCCCTGCGCGAAGGGGTCATCGCAGACTTCGACGCCGCTGAGCACATGATCCGCGGGATGATCCGCATGATCAGCCGCCGCCGTGGGTGGTTCACCCCCTCACTGCGCATGGTCGTCTGTATCCCCTCAGGGAGCACGGAGGTAGAGATCCGTGCCGTACGCGACTCCAGCGAGCACGCTGGTGGTCGTGACGTGTACATGATCTACGAGCCTATGGCTGCAGCTATCGGCGTCGGCATCGACGTCCTCGCCCCCGAAGGCCACATGATCGTGGACATCGGTGGTGGTACGACGGAGATCGCTGTCATCTCGCTCGGTGGTATCGTCGAGGATCAGTCCATCGACACCGCTGGTGACGAGCTGACGCAGGACATCATGGACCACATGCGCGAGAAGCACCAGATCAAGGTCGGGGAGCGTACCGCTGAGCAGATCAAGATCCAGGTAGGCGCTGTCTATGCCGACCTCGATGACGCTCCTGCAGACTTCACCGTCTGGGGTGCGAACATGATGGATACCATGCCCCGCAAGGTAGAGGTCAACTATCGTGAGATCGCCGAGTGCCTCGACAACTCGATCGGCAAGATCGAGAGCGCTATCCTCCGCACGCTCGAGGCTACGCCTCCCGAGCTCTACGCCGACATCGTCGCCAATGGTGTCGTCCTCACCGGTGGTGGTGCCCTCCTGCGTGGTCTTGACAAGCGCCTCTCCAAGCGCTTCGGTCTTGACTTCAAGATCGCTGAGAACCCCCTGCACTCTGTTGCTCTTGGTACGGGCATTGCGCTGAAGAACATCCACAACTTCAACTTCCTCTTCCGCTAAGCCCCGTAGCCTACTCCGCCCGTGGATAAGCTCTTAGAGTTCCTCCAGAAGTATAGACACTGGTTCGTCTTCCTCATCTTGGAGACGATCGCTCTCGTCACGTACCTAAGCGGCTCCCTCTACTCGAGGAGCCTCGGCTGGTACGCGACGAGTGCCGTCTTTGGGCGGGTCAATGAGCTGATGACCGAGGGCTGGAGCTATGTAGGCCTACGCCCTCGCAATGAGGAGCTACTGAGGGAGAATGCACGCCTACGTACGGCCTATACCCTCTTGGCACGTCAGATGCAGGATGCCGAAGCCCACGGCCTGCTGCCTCGTCTGCACGCTACCGACAGCCTCCCCATCGACCCCTCGGCGGTCATCATCGCCCGTGTGGTCAATCGTGTGGCGCACACCAGTGAGGTCTACTACACCATCAACAAGGGGCGCCGTGACGGCATCGAGACCGACATGGGCGTGATGAGTGCCACGGGCGTCGTCGGCGCCGTGATGGCCGTCTCCGACCACTACGCGCTCGTCATCCCCGTCCTCAACCCGAAGATTCGCCTGGCATGTACCCTCCTCGGGCAGGAGGTCAGTGGCACCCTCGCAGCTCCCTCGAGCCCGAATGCCAATGAGGCGATCCTCAGCAACGTCCCCCCACACGCCCACCCCCAGATCGGTGACACCATCACCACGAGCGGCTACTCCTACCTCTTCCCCGAGGGGATGATGGTCGGTACGATCGCCGACTCCGTCCCCGCTCGCGTCAAGGGCAGCGCTGGGACCTTCGCCAACTATCCTGTGCACCTCTCCACGGACTTCCAGGGTCTACGCTACGTCTACGTGATCCGCGAGAAGCCCACCCACGAGGTACGCGCCCTCGAAGACTCGATCAGACCCAATGAATAGCTCTACCTATCTGCGCTTCATCCTCTTCGCCCTCCTTATGGTGGCCCTGCAGGTGTGGGTACTGAGTCCCATCGCCCTCTTCCGTGTGGCGACCCCTTACCTCTATCCCTTCGTGCTGCTGCTCCTGCCGGTAGACACGAACCGCACCGTACTCTCGATCTCGGGCTTCGCCGTAGGGATGCTCATCGATATCTTCAGCCTCACGCCTGGCCTGCACGCCTCGGCCTTCACGCTGACAGCCTTCATGCGCCAGCCCATCCTCTCACTGCTCACGGACAAGAACACGATACCGCACGCCCTGCCCCTCTTCCCCACGCTGCGTGGAGGCTCGGTGATGCTCATCACGCTGCTCCTGCTCGTGCACCACGTCACGCTCTATATCCTCCAGGCCGCAGGGATGCGCATGGGGGGTCTACATATCATCATCAGCTTCGCATCGGGCTATGCCTTCTCATGGGTGCTGGCGGTGATGACCCTCTTCTTCTTCGGCACGGGAGAAGGGGCTCGCTCGAAGTGATGCTCTCCTATGGTCAACGACGAGCTCTTCCGTAGACGGTGGCTGATCATCGGCCTCACCTTCGCCATCGTCACCATCTTCATCATCCGCCTCTTTACCCTGCAGGTAGCCAGCAATGACTACAAGCGCCGGGCGGAGAATAATGCCTACTTCATCCTCTCGACCATCCCCTCGCGTGGCGTCATCTACGACCGCAAGGGGCAGCTCCTCGTGGCCAATCGCCCCATCTACGACCTGATGATCGTGAACCACGAGGCGAAGGGGAAGCTCGACACCACGCTACTTGCCAATACCCTTGGCCTGCCTCGCGAAGAGATCGTACAGAAGCTCACCGCCGTACGTGACCGCAGTATCAACCGCGGCTACAACCCCTACACCCCGCAGGTCTTCCTCTCACAGCTTGAGCCCGAGGAAGTAGGGCGCTTCGAGGAGCAGCTGTATAAGTTCCCAGGCTTCTCGGTGCGCTCCCGTACCGTCCGCCAGTACAACTACCACAATGCCGCCCACCTCTTGGGCTACCTCTCCGAAGCCAGCCTCACCGACCTCGAGCGTGACAGCACGATCATGCGTGGGGACTTCGTCGGCCGAAGCGGGGTAGAGCGCACCTACGAAGAGGTACTGCGTGGCGTCAAGGGTGAGGAGATCTTCTACCGCGATGCCCGTGGCCGTATCCAAGGACGTCTGGATGGCGGTTCGCACGACCGCGCTCCCGTCCCTGGGCGTGACCTCACGCTCTCCATCGATGCTGGTCTGCAAGAGCTGGGCGAGCGCATGATGCGCGGTAAGCGTGGCGCTATCGTCGCCATTGAGCCCGAGACGGGTGAGATCCTTGCCCTCGTCACGGCGCCGAACTACGACCCCGAGCTCCTCGCAGGCAAGAGCAAGGGGACCAACCACCGTATGCTCGAGGAGACCTTCGGTAAGCCACTCCTCAACCGCGCTATCCAAGGGAACTACCCTCCCGGATCGACCTTCAAGCCCTCACAGGGTGCTATCTTCCTCGAGGAAGGTGTCCTCACTCCCTCTACAGCACTTGCCTGTCATCACGGTTACCCACCGCTGGGCAACCGACCCAAGTGCCACAGCCACGGCTCGCCCACCTCACTCATCCCCGCCCTCTCCACTTCGTGTAATGCGTACTTCAGCTGGGGCCTGCACTTCATGCTCGACGACCGCCGCCATTACCCCTCGGCAGCCATCGCTCTGGAGCACTGGAAGCAGCGTATGATCTCCCTCGGTTTCGGCTACCGCCTCGGTATCGACCTGCCGGGTGAGAAGCGCGGATATATCCCCAATAGCGGGGTCTACGATAAGTTCTATAAGGGTGCATGGAACGGCCACACCATCATCTCCATCGCCATCGGGCAGGGGGAAGTGCTCGCCACGCCCCTGCAGATAGCGAATCTCGCCGCCCTCATCGCCAACCGCGGCTACTACATCCGCCCGCACGTCGTGCACTCTATCGGCGGTGTGCCTCTGGACTCGATGTACCGCAACCACCAGCCCTCAGGGATCTCCCGCGAGAACTGGGAGTATATCGTCGCAGGTATGGCTGGTGCTGTCACGGGCGGTACGTGTCGTGCTGCGAACTTCGCCCCAGGTGAGATCGAGGTATGTGGTAAGACCGGTACGGCAGAGAATCCCCACGGTAAGGACCACTCGGCCTTCATCGGCTTTGCGCCTCGCTCCAAGCCACGCATCGCCGTCTCGGTCTACGTCGAGAACGGGGGCTTCGGGGCGCAGTTCGGTGTGCCTATCGGCCGTGTGATGATGGAGTACTACCTCCGTGACGGCAAGCTCTCGGGCAGTGGCGAGGCCATAGCCTCCTCGATGGAGCACCGCAGTATCTCCTACCTCAACGATATATAGCGCCCGCCATGCGACAGTCTTCTTCACAGCCATTCTATAAGTCCATCGACTGGGTGACGATCTTGATGTACCTCATCATGGTCTTCTTCGGCTGGCTCTCTATCTGTGGCGCCTCGTACAACTTCGAGACGGAGGCGCTGCTGAGCCCTGGCGGTCGCCCGATGATGCAGCTGCTGTGGATCGGACTCGGGCTGGTCTTAGGCTTCGCTGTCATCTCGCTCGACACCGATATCTACGAGGTGGGAGCCCCGCTCTTCTATGGGGCGATGATGCTCCTCTTGATGGTGACGATCGTCATCGCACCGGATATCAAGGGCTCACGCTCGTGGCTCGTCTTAGGGCCGGTGCGCCTACAGCCGGCGGAATTCGCGAAGGTCGCTACCGCCCTCACGCTGGCGTGGCTATGCAATCAGTATGACTTCAAGATCGAGTCGATACGCAGCTATCTGAAGATCTTCGCTATCATCTTCTTCCCCATCGGGCTCATCCTCCTGCAGCAGGAGACGGGCTCGGCGCTCGTCTTCCTCGCTCTCTTCCTTGCGCTCTTCCGCGAAGGCTTCTCGGGGCTCTTCATGGGGCTCAGTACCTCGGCAGCGGTGTACTTCATCGGGGCGCTCGTCTTGGAGGACACGCTGTGGTGGAGTGCTACGGACGCAGACCTCTTCTTCGTCTCGAACGCTATCCTCGTCTTCACCGCCGTACTCTACGTCGTCTACACCCAGGACTGGCGCAACCGCTGGCGCTACCTCCTCTATGCCGTAGGTGCTGTCCTCGGCGTGTATCTCATCGCAGGAGTGGTGAACTTCTTCGTCGCCTTCAACCTCGCCTATGTGGCTGTAGCCCTCGTCGTCATCGCCGTAGGCACGCTCTTCTACCTCGCCCTGCGCGAATACCTCCTGCGCTACCTCTTGATGGCCATCTTCGCCATCGGATCGCTCGGCTTCTTCTACTCGGTGAACTACGTCTTCAACGATATCCTCCAGCCCCACCAGCAGGTACGTATCAAGATCGCCCTCGGCATCGAGAGCGACCTCAAGGGGAAGGGCTACAATGTCGACCAGTCGAAGATCGCTATCGGATCGGGTGGGCTCACCGGTAAGGGCTTCCTCAAGGGCACACAGACGAAGCTGAACTACGTGCCCGAGCAGGAGACGGACTTCATCTTCTGCACCGTCGGGGAGGAGTCGGGCTTCGTAGGCTCGACGGCGCTACTCATCATGTACGCCGTCTTCATCCTGCGTATCGTGGCGCTTGCCGAGCGGCAGGTGACACGCTTCGGGCGGGTCTATGGCTACTGCGTGGCCTCGATCTTCCTCTTCCACCTCTTCATCAATGTGGGGATGGTGCTGGGGCTCGTCCCCGTCATCGGTATCCCCCTACCCTTCTTCAGCTACGGGGGCTCCTCGCTGTGGGGCTTCACGTTCCTGCTCTTCATCTTCCTCGGCATCGACTCCCGTCGCAAGCAGCACACCGCCCGCTAAGGCGAGAGTGTGCCGCTCTGGATGCCGTAGACGCACGTATCCCCCGCCACCATCTCGTGGCACCAACACATAGACATACGATGAAAAAAGACTTGACCTATAAGGAAGCTGCAAGCCGTCTCGACGAGATCGTCCGCCGCATCGAGAGCGAAAGCCCCGATGTAGACGAGCTCACGGGCCTCGTGAAGGAGGCTGTCGAGCTCTCGAAGCACTGCCGTGAGAAGCTCACGCAGGCCGATAAGCAGCTCACGAGCCTCATGGCACAGCTCAGCGAAGACCCTCAAGCCGAAGGCTAATGGCACATCGCTACGCTATCATCGTCGCTGGCGGGCGTGGCCTGCGTATGGGTGCCGACCTGCCGAAGCAGTTCCTCCCCTTGCGTGGTGAGCCCGTCCTGATGCACACGCTACGGCAGTTCGCCCCCGAGGTCGAGGAGCTCATTCTCGTGCTCCCCGCCGAGCAGCAAGACCTCTGGCAAGAGCTTTGTACCGAGCATCACTTCACCCTCCCACACCGCATCACTACGGGTGGCGCCACGCGCTTCGACTCCGTACGCTCGGGGCTGAGTGAGCTCCCCACTGAGGGCCTTGTCGCCGTTCATGATGGAGTACGTCCTCTCGTCTCGCGCACACTGATTCGCCGCACCTTCGAGGTAGCCGAAGAGACGGGCGCCGCTCTACCAGCCTGCCCCGTCACCGATAGCCTGCGCCTCCTCGGGGAGGACGACGGTAGTGAGGCTGTCGATAGAGCCCGCTACCGTGCGGTACAGACCCCGCAGACCTTCGACCTCGAGCGCCTACATCGTGCCTATGAGCAGCCTTTCAGCCCGCAGTTCACCGACGACGCTTCGGTCTACGAAGCTGCTGGCCTCGGTACTATCACCCTCGTCGAAGGCGAAGAGACGAATATCAAGCTCACCACACCGAGAGACCTCCTCTTGGCTGATCTCCTCCTGGACTAACCCCGCCCGAGAAGGGCAGGTGCTACGATGGCTAAGGACTTCCTCCTCACCCCACTGACCTACCTCCCAGGTGTCGGACCACGGAGAGCGAAAGCGCTCGCCGAGGAGCTGGACCTATATACCTACCTTGACCTCCTGCATTACTTCCCCACGAAGTACGTCGACCGCTCGCGCATCTATCAGATCCGTGAGCTCCGAGGTGAGATGCCCCACGTGGAGCTGAAGGGCTATATCCGTGACTTCAAGGAGGTAGGTGAGGGGCGTAAGAAGCGCCTCGTCGCGTACTTCACCGATGGCACGGGCACGATCGAGCTGGTATGGTTCCGCTCCATGCCCTACATCCGCCAGCGCTACATCCCGGGGCAGTGGTACCTCGTCTTCGGCAAGCCTGTCTTCTTCAACGGCGCCTACAGCATCAGCCACCCCGAGATCGACGAGGAGTCAAAGGCCGCACAGGTCAGCGGTGGCCTCATGCCCGTCTATCCCCTCACCGAGAAGCTCACCCGCGCTGGGCTGAATAGTCGTCAGATGCGCCAGCTCCTCTACGTGCTGAAGGAGGCCTGCGTCCCCCACATCACCGAGACGCTCACCCCCGAAATCATCGAGCGGGCACGCCTCATGTCCTACGCCGAGGCCATCGAGCAGATCCACTTCCCCGTGACGAAGGAGGGACTGGAGGCAGCACGCAGACGATTGAAGTTCGACGAACTCTTCTTCATCCAGCTCCGTCTCCTCGGTATGAAGCGTGACCGCAAGGCCGCTTCTCCTGGGCTTCTCCTACCACGTGTCGGCGATGCCATACGCGGGCTCTATGGAAGTCTGCCCTTTGACCTGACGGGTGCGCAGAAGCGTGTCATCCGCGAGATCCAAGCCGATGTCATCAGCGGCCGTCAGATGAATCGCCTCATCCAAGGGGATGTAGGGAGTGGTAAGACCCTCGTAGCGCTCTTCTCCATGCTTCTCAGCGTGGACAACGGCTATCAGGCGTGTATGATGGCGCCCACCGAGATCCTCGCCCGTCAGCACTACGCTTCTCTCTGCGAATACCTCGCACCGCTGGGTATCGAGGTAGGCCTACTGATCGGGAGCACGAAGAAGAAGGAGCGCACACGCCTCCTCGCAGACCTCAGCACAGGCGCGCTGAAGATCATCGTCGGCACGCATGCCCTCTTAGAGCCCGTTGTACAGTTCGCCCATCTTGGGCTGGCAGTCATCGACGAGCAGCACCGCTTCGGTGTCGTGCAGCGCTCGGGGCTGTGGCAGAAGGGCGAGCAGATCCACCCGCACATCCTCATCATGAGCGCTACGCCCATCCCACGTACGCTCGCCATGACCCTCTATGGCGATCTCGATATCTCCGTAATCGACGAGCTCCCACCCGGGCGCAAGCCTATCGAGACCTACCACCAGAGTGAGAGCGAGATGTATCGGGTATATCAGTTCCTCGAGCGCCAGATGGAGGAGAGCCGTCAGGCCTATGTGGTCTTCCCTATGATCGAGGAGAGCGAAGAGGAGTCGATGCGCACGCTCGACGAAGGCTTCCGCCGCTACAGCGAGCACTTCGCCCACCGCAAGATCGTGCGTGTACATGGTAAGATGAAGCCCGATGAGAAGGACGAAGCCATGCGTAGCTTCGTCTCGGGCGAAGCACAGATACTCCTGGCGACCACCGTCATCGAGGTCGGTGTGAACGTGCCCAACGCCTCGGTCATGGTCATCGAGGGTGCCAACCGCTTCGGGCTCTCCCAGCTCCATCAGCTCCGTGGGCGTGTCGGCCGTGGCGCCAGCCAGAGCTATTGCATCCTCGTCACGGGCAAGGACCTCGGCGAAGATGCCAAGCGCCGTATCGCTATCATGGTAGAGACGAACGATGGCTTCGTCATCGCTGAGGAGGATATGCGCCTGCGTGGCTTCGGGGAGATCGACGGCACACGCCAGAGCGGTCAGCAGCTGAGCCTACGTATCGCCAACCCTGCCCTCGATGGCGCCATGGTGCAGTACACCCGCACACTCGCCGAGGAGATCCTCAGCGAAGACCCCGACCTACAGCTCCCGAAGAACGAGATCCTGCGCCATCGCCTCCACGAGATCTACTACGAGCGCCCCTCCTGGAGCCAGATCTCCTAAGCCTTACTACCGCTCTTCGCCTTACGCTTCTTCCCCCACTTACGCTGGTAGAAGATATAGTAGCCCGTCAGCGGGAGCGATGCACCGAAGAGCGTAGCTAAGACGTAGCAGATACGTGTGAAGAGACCGCCCCAAGCCCCCGTGTGGACCGAGTAGATCCAGCCGCGGAGCTTCTTATCTCGCTTGGCCTCACGATAAGCCTTGTACTCGGTCACCTGCCCCGTCTTTTTGTCGAAGCGATAGCTATCCGCAGCACGGATATTGCCCAGCCCAGCAAGGGGTACTTCGACCTCCCCATCCTTGACCGTGATCTCTGGATAGTCTGCTTCGGAGACCTCTCTGACATAGCTCACGACCTCTTCCCAATAGATATGGGAGGCTGGGAGCTTCGCCTGCTCGGCGCCCTCCTCACGGGGGGCATCCTTACGCTTATCCTTCTTGGGACCCTTATCACCCTTGCCCCCCTCGGCCATCTCTGCACCAAAGACCTTATAGAAGCCCGTGCGATACCACTCGAAGGACCACGTAAGCCCCGTCATAGCCATCGCCAAGAGGAGTACGAAGACATACACCCCACCGACAGCATGGAGATCATAGAAGAGGCGCTGACGCCCCTGACGCAGTGAGATCTTCAGGCGCTTCCCTACGCCCTTGAGCTTCTTCGGCCACCAGAGGAAGAGCCCCGTGAGGAGGATGAAGACGAAGAGGAGGGTACTTGTCCCCACGATGACGCGCCCCCAGAAGATCCCTTCGCTATCCGGCTTCATACTATCGAGTAGCCAGCGATGCAGCTCGCGTACCGTAGTGAAGAAGGCGAGGCGTCCACTCGGGCCGATGATCTTCCCCGTGTAAGGATCGATGAGCACCCCTGCTCGGCGGGGTTTGGAGAGCCCTACGTTATAGGCACGATGAGGGGAGGTGGGTATGGTGATACTCGTGATCTCTACACTATCGGGGGTCTTCTCTGCGACGCGCTCCAGAAGCACGCTGAGCGGCAGAGGCTCTTGGTCGGGTACAGATGCCACGCTCTCGTGCTGGACGAGCGCGGTAATTTCCTTCTCGAAGACGAGCAGAGCCCCCGTGAGGCAGGTCGTCATAATGATAAGCCCAAAGGGCAGGGAGAGCCACAGATGGAGCTTCTTGAAGAGTTTGCGTACAGTCATAACTCGGTTATCTAAGTAAAAGGCTCCCTCCTCAGGGAGCTGGGGAACCTGATCGAATGCACCTCGCTTATGCGCCTCACGGTGCATATCGAGGAGAGAGAGCTATAGGCATAGCCTCTCCTTGAGGCCCAAAGATATATATTATACCTATTCCACCCCCTACTGATAGAGCTGAGCTGGAGGAAGCTGTACTGGAGGGTAAATCATCCTATATTGGTAGATGAGTCAACCTATATAGGTCCGTGAAGCGATCTATATAGGTCGGCGTGATGACCTATATAGGTTGACTCATCTACCAATATAGGTTCGCATCACCCCCTCCCGAAGTTCACTCAGGATAGGCACTATTTAGCACGGAGCAAGAAGCCTTTTCCCCTACTCCTCATCACGGAATAGTGTGGGTATCTGTCCCGCAGTCAGAGGCACTTGGGGCGCTTTTGCGTACTTTTGTGCCACCCACATCAGGGATATTTCCCCCTAAGAGAGTAAGATGAATATACGACCCCAAGAGATCCAGATAGCCGACTACGACTACCCCCTGCCCGACGAACGCATCGCCAAGTACCCCCTTGCCGACCGCAGCAGCTCCAAGCTCCTCCGCTACCAAGCTGGCGAGATCGAGGAATTTACCTTCCGTGACCTGCCCCGTCTCCTGCCCGAGGGTGCCGTACTCGTGCGCAACAACTCCAAGGTCATCCGTGCCCGCCTCCTCTTCCACAAGGACTCAGGCGCACGCATCGAGATCTTCTGCCTCGACCCCGCCTCCCCCACCTCCTACGAGCTCTCCCTCGGGGAGCGCCACCGCTGCTCCTGGCACTGCCTCATCGGCAATGCCAAGCGCTTCAAGGAGGGCACACAGCTCACCCGCCTCCTCCACCGCGAGGGACAGGGCGAAGTGACGCTGACGGCTGAGCGTGGCGAGGAGGGGGTCATCCACTTCTCTTGGGACAATGATGCCTATACCTTCGGCGAACTCTTAGAGCTGATGGGTATCCTCCCCATCCCGCCCTACCTCGGGCGTGAGACGGAGGAGCAGGATCTGACGACCTATCAGACGGTCTATGCCGAGACCGAAGGCTCGGTAGCAGCCCCCACAGCGGGCCTGCACTTCACCCCCGCAGTCTTCGAAGAGCTACGTGCTCAGGGCACGCCCGTGCTGGACGTCACGCTCCACGTAGGCGCTGGTACCTTCCGCCCTGTCAAGGCCGACCACATCGGCGATCACGAGATGCACGCGGAGCTGATCAGCGTCAGCCGCTCGACGCTCCTTGCCCTTCGTGAGCATATAGGGCAGATCATCGCCGTGGGTACGACGAGCGTCCGCACGCTGGAGAGCCTCTATCATCTGGCTATCGCCCTACGCCGTCAGCCCGACACGCCCCCGACGGCCCTACATGTAGAGCAGTGGCTCCCCTACGAAGAGGGAGCGGACGAAGAGCTGACGACAGAGGAAGCCCTCGACACGCTCCTCAGCTATCTCGATGCGCAGGGAGAGGACACGCTCGTCTTCCCCACGAGTATCATCATCGCTCCCAGCTACCGCTACCGCGTGATCCGAGGTATGGTGACGAACTTCCACCAGCCCCACAGTACGCTCCTGCTACTCATCGCTGCCCTCATCGGTGACGACTGGCACCGCGTCTACGACTGGGCACTCACCCACGACTTCCGCTTCCTCAGCTACGGCGACAGCTCGCTGCTCCTGCCTTAGCGAAGCCAATACCTATATAAAGCAGAGCGCCTCCCGCCTGAGTCCTCGGACTCGTAGGCGGGAGGCGCTTGCCTTATAGGTAAGGGGTGGAGGAAGCGAGCTTACTGCTTCTTCTTAGCCCAGTAGATGGGCGTGAAGACCTTATCCTCGCCACCGAGCGCCTTGATAGCAGATTCATAGCCGGGCTTATTGCCGTTGACGATGCTACTGGGCAGGGGCAGACGCTGAGGATAGTAGTCGACCGACACCGTAGAGTAGGTAGAGGCGGTGAGCTGGGGCATGTTGTCCAGCGCCTTCTCTACCGCAGGCGTTTCGAAGAAGGGAAGACCCAGACGACGGTGGTCACTCCACGTCTCCAGAGGCAGCCAAGGCGTGTTGGCGATGAACTTCTGCGTGATGATCTTCGTCAGGTGGTCGTTCATAGCTGCCTTATAGAGGCGGCTCTTCATCTCAGGATAGCGGTAGGTGTAGTTCTCCATCTGACCCGTGTAGCCGTTCGTGCACTTCATCGTCACGGTAGCAGCAGGCTCCGTGGTGTGATCCCAAGCGACGGACGTCCCTACGCGGTTGTAGGTCTGTGAGGTGAGGTAGCTATCGACGGAGCCAGCACCCTGATAGGCGAAGCTCGCGCGGATACCCTTCTCATAGGCGTCCTTACCCGTCAGAGGCACCGTCCAGCCACGTACAGCAGCCTCAGCGATGAGGAAGTAAGTCTCCCATTCGCCGAAGAAGACACGCTTATTCGTACTGTTGCGGTACTTCAGACCAAGGCGGGGCATCGTACCGACCTGCACGAGGTCGTTGATGGCATTGAGGTCACCCCAAGAGCCACCTACCCACGCATTCCACGTGTACTTAGCATTGATCGTCTTGAAGTCCTTCTCCTTGTCGGTAGCATCCTTCAGCTTGTACTCGGTCGTCGTAGCGGCCTTACTCCACGAGGGATAGAAGCAGAAGTCGGGGTTCTCCGTATCGCCAGCGATGATGAAGGTCTTATAGGCACGAGGGTCGATGACGCCTGGTAGGCCGTCCATATAGAAGCCAGCCGAGGGGTCAGTCGTCGTCAGAGGGAAGTGCTTATCGTAGCGCACGCCGAGGTAGTCAGCAGGCTTGATATGGCTCGAGTAGCGGCTGTCGGTGAGCTGCGTAGCAGAGCTGACACCACCCAGACCGAGGACGAGGTTGCTGTACGTAGGAGAGAGGATCTGGTGATTCCACTGACGGCTCATGACACCCGTCAGGTCGTCCCAGCCATCCTTCTCCTGGACCTCGAAGCGGTCGCTTGCAGAGGTGATACCCCCTGCAGCAGCAGCTTCCTCGAAGTGCGTCTTAGCCATCGTAGGGTCGACCTCAGAGAGGCGCATCGCGAGACGCATACGCATCGAGTTGGCATACGCACGCCACTTAGCGGTGTTGTAGCCATAGGCACGGTCGAGCTTATTCGTCTCGCCGTTGTCCGAGCCAGGAGCGGTAGCGAGGATATCAGCGGCCTCCTTCAGCTCGGTGAGCATATAGGCATAAGCCTCCTTAGCACCTACGTAGGTGGGGTTACCACCCTGATAGCCGTCGATGGAGACTACACCGAAGTTGTCACAGAGCTCGGAGAGCATATAGACACGCCAGATACGAGCTACCTGCTGGAGGCTCTTGTCATAGGTGCGTGCCGTGCCGTCCTTGATACGCTTCTCGCACATAGCGATAGCGTCGGTGAGGGGCTTGAGGCATTCCTCAGCCATACGGCTGTAGTAGTCGGAGCTCCAGCCGTCACTGAAGCCACCTACGGCAAGACCACCACCACGGTGCTGATGGCCGCCCGTCTTCCAGTAGAGGACGAAGGCACGCTCTGCCACGTGGGGATTCTGCTGAGCAGCTATGATCGCGCGGTTGATGAGGTACTCGGGGAGCACCTGATCCTGCGAAGCGGCAGTGGGGTTAGTATTGACTTCGTCGAAGTCGCGGCACGAGGCGATACCCATCGTAGCGCACAGGCACAGACCCCAGAGGAGAATATTCTTCTTGTTCATGATATACATGGCTTAGCGACTAGAAGCCGAGGGTGATATTGAAGAGGAAGGAGCGGGTCGTGGGAGAAGAGGCGAACTCATACCCCGTAGCGTTGGAGCCCGTAGCGAAGACCGACTCAGGGTCGATGCCGTTCATATAGCTCTTGATCATCCACACATTGTTGCAGGAGATACCGAGCTTAGCCTTCGTGATAGGCGTGTTCTTCAGCAGGCTCTTGGGGAGCGTATAGCTGAGGGCGATGTTACGCAGACGTACGCTCGTAGCGTCGTAGATGTTCGCCTCGTTAATACCGAGGTTCCCGCTACGACCGACGATAGCACCCCAGTAGTCCTGAGGCGTGACTTCGGTAGTATTCTTCGTGTAGACCGTCTTACCAGCGACTTTGCTCTCGACGGCGCCGTCGACGACGAACTTATCACGAGCACCATTGACGACGGTAGCAGCAGCGGCACCACCAGCCTGCAGGGCGTGGTTCGTACCAGAGAACATCTTACCGCCGAAGCGAGCATCAATAAGGAAGCTCAGGTCAAAGCCAGCGAAGGAGAAGCTGTTCGTCAGACCAGCCAGGAGGTCAGGCTGCTGGTCACCGAGCTTCTTCTCGTCGCCTGCGATAGGCAGACCGTTCTCGTCGGTGATGATCTTACCATAGAGCTCGCTCGTCTTGTCCTCGACGCGCTTGTAGCTTGAGCCCCAGATCTCACCATACTTACCGCCTTCGCGAGCGAGGATCTTCAGGTTGTCATACGTACCGAGGTTGTACTCCGTCACGGGGGACTCGATACCACCGCCATCGTAGAGCTTGATGATGCGGTTCTCGTTGTGCGAGAGGTTCAGCTGGGCATTCCACTTCAGCCCTTCGCTGCGGATGATATCAGCGGTGACCATGAACTCAATACCTTCGTTCTGGATGTTACCTGCGTTGATCATCTTAGCATCGTAGCCGCTGGCAGGGTCCATGCCGAGGCGGATGAGCTGGTTGGTAGCATTGGTGCGATACCAAGCGAAGTCTACACCGAAGCGGCTATCGAAGAAGCGCATCTCCAGACCCAGCTCGTAGGACTTGATGAGCTCACTGCGGACCTTCTCGTTGTAGAGGACGTTGTCGATGTTGGCCATCGTACCGCCGAGGGGATCCTTCTCGATGCGGTAAGCGCTGTAGAGCTGGTAAGGCTCGAGGTCATTACCCACCTGAGCAGCCGAGGCACGTACCTTAGCGAAGGAGAGCCATGAGGGAGCGTTCACATCCATCTTACGGAGCATGTCGGTGATGACCAGCGACGTGCTGATAGAGGGATAGAGGAAGGAGCGGTTAGCCTTCGCCAGCGAAGACGACCAGTCATTACGCAGCGTACCATCGAGGAAGAAGTACCCGTCCCAGTTCAGCTGTGCCGTACCGTAGAGTGAGTTGATCTTCTTGTGGCTGTAGGACTCAGAGTTGTCGGGCTTGTCGGTACCGTTGGTCAGCGAGAAGAGGTTAGGTACAATGAGCTGGCTGACGCTGGCACGAAGGCCATTGTGCTTGCGCTCCATGAGGTTCCCCCCGACGGAGCCCGAGAGGCCGAGCTTACCGAAGACGTTGTCACGCTGTGCAGAGACGAGGAAGCTGTAGTTGTTCTCATAGAACTTGATCTGCTCCGTCTCATACTTCCCCCCACCACCTGCGATAGGTGAGCCAGCGTAGGTCTTACGCTCGATGCGCGTAGAGTACTGGTCAGAGCCCACACGCAGCTCTGCATTGAGCCAGTCGGTGATCTTGTACTTCAGCGCTGCACTGATGAGGAAGCGGTCACGCGTATCATTATTGAGGTTGTACTTGCTTGCCCAGTAGGGGTTCGTCTGATTACCTACACCATACCAGCGCATAGCACCCTGAGGCGTACGGGCTTCCTCGAAGTCGCGGATGTCCATACTGCGGGGCAGTGAGTACATGGTATAGAAGGCATTGGAGGCATTAGCACCATTGAGTGGACGGTTCTGTACGAAGGAGCGGATGTACTGGACCTTCGTATCAGTGCTCCAGCGGTCGCTGGGGCCGAACTTCGTCGTGGCGCGCAGCGTCATATTCGTACGGCCGAGCGAAGCGCCAGGGATGTGGCTCTTATTGTCGGTACGTGTCAGAGAGGAATAGATGGACGTGCGGTCGTACATCTGAGAGAAGGCGATGTTCTCCGTCAGGTCGATCCCAGGAGACTTGAAGTAGCTGGCTACGTTGTCATAGGCCTGCATATTGGTCTTCGTGCCGTCCCACTTCGTGTACTCCTGCCCTTCGATGCGAGGACCCCAGCTGGAGGAGACGTCGTTCTTATAGGCACCGTTAGTACCTTGACCGAACTGACTCTGCAGTCTGGGCACCATAAAGAGGCGCTCTACACCTACTGAAGAAGAGATCGTGACACCGAGGCCATTGTTCTTACGCCCGCTCTTGGTGATGATCTGAATGACCCCATTACCAGCGCGAGAGCCGTAGAGGGCAGCTGCCGAAGCACCCTTCAGCACGGTCATGCTCTCGATATCTTCGGCATTGATATCGGAGAGACCGTTACCCATGTCGGCTGCGGGATTCCAGAAGTCATTGTTCGTAGCACCTGTCGTGTTGTCCATAGGCACACCGTCGATGACGATGAGGGGCTGATTGCTGCCCGAGAGTGAGCTATTACCACGCAGTACGATCTTCGAGGAGGAGCCGGGGCTGCTGGAGCCCTTGATGATCTGGATACCAGATACCTTACCCGAGAGTGCGTTGGTGATGTTGGGCTCGCGTACAGCCATGAGCTGGTCACCCTTGACCTCCTGCATGGCGTAGCCGAGGGCTTTCTTTTCACGGCGGATACCGAGTGCGGTGACGACGACACCACTGAGCTGGGTCATCTCATCCTCGAGCGTGATGGAGAGGGGCGTACCCGTCCAGCGGACGGTCTGGGTCTTATAGCCCACACAGGAGATGACGAGCTCGGACCCTACCTTGAGTCCGCTTAGGACAAAGTGTCCCTTGGGGTCGGTCAGTGTCCCCTTGCCCTTAGCCTGGCCTTTGACCAGGATAGTAGCACCGACAATTGCCTCACCCTTGGAGTCCTGTACGGTCCCTGTGAAGGCGACCTTACGATCCTGAGTCTGTGTCATGGCGGTCTCTACCGGCGTAGCATAGGCATTTTCTAAGGCGAGTCCTGGCAGCGAAAGACCCACGAGGAGCACGCTGCAGACTGTCTTCATTCGTTTCATAGGCTTATATCGTGTTAGTGATAAAAGGTCTATAAAGATAGATATTCTTTTAGCAAAGCAATGGTGTAATTGCCTATAACTAAAAACTTTACAAATGAATACACTTAACTAATCCCTAAGGAAAATATCCAACTCCTTATAGGTCGGTGGCTTACACCTGCGATGGATCGACCACTGCCCTACCCAAAGTGCGCGACCGAGGCACCACGCTCGCCCCACACTTCTCCCCCGAGAAGCTATGTCTTAGCACCAGCTACTCTACCCCACTCCACGGAGATGAAAAAGTAACCACTACTGGTCGCTGATGGAAGCAGTACTGGTCACCGCGCGAAGCAGTACTGGTTGGTAATAGTGACCAGTACTGGTCAGCCGACGAAGTAGTACTGGTCGCTTTACCCCATATATAAAAGGACTCCCCCTGAGGAAGGTACGCCAAGACGTACCACCTCAGGGGGAGTAGTATATGTAGCGTGTGAGGCTACTCGTTCGGCAGGGGACCTAAGTGCAGTCCCTTTGCACGGAAGAGGCGGATATCCTCCTCGGGCAACTCGAGTGCCTCGATGGGCACGCATTCGTAGCGGTCATTGAGGTAGAAGCGCACACCGCCCTTGAAGCGCGAGCTGACGACCGAGAGGTCATCACGGCGATAGCGTGTGCGGATACCCGCCAGCTCGAGGAGCGTGTGGAAAACGGAGTTCGACGAGACGGCCTCACGACTATTGGAGCGCCCCTGAGCGAAGAGCTGCGGGTGGGCATCTCGCCAGCGCTTGTCGCCCCAGATGAGGAGCGGTACGTGGAGCTGGTAGTAGGAGACGTCGGGCGAGGAGTGGAGGAAGCGCTCGCGGTCGTCATCATAGACGTCCTCCCCGTGGTCGGAGATATAGACCATCGAAGCGGCACGATCGCCACCCTCGAGGACGCGGACGACGGAGTCGACGAACTTATCCGTCTGGCGCACGGCATTGTCGTAGGCATTGCGCAGGACGAGGCTGTCGGCCTCCGATCCCGAGTAGTGCCCTTTCACAGGGAAGAAGGTATCCTCCTTCGGATAGCGGTCACGGTAGCTGAAGTGACTACCATAGGTGTGCAGTACGACGAAGAGCTTCGGGTGCTCACTCGCCATGAGACGCTGCAGATAGGGGATCATATCGCTATCGTAGAGACGGCGCTTCTCACGGCGAAGCTCCTTACGGATGGGGTGATGCTCGTCTCCTTGCATAGCGAAGAAGTCCACATAGCTGTGGTTCCCTGGCTGATTGGAGATGAAGGCTGTATAGAAGCCCGCTTCACGGAAGGCCGAGAGGATCCCCTGCACACGGGGTAGGTTCTCCGCCGAAGACGCATCGGCAGGCGAGAGGATGATGGGGATACTCTTATACGTCGTATTCGACTGAGTCAGTACGTCAGCAAAGGCGATAAGCCCACCATCACGGTGGAGCGAATCGATATGCGGCGTCGTCTCACGGGGATAGCCGTAGAGGCTCCAGCTGTGTGCACGTGACGTCTCACCGAGGATGAGGACGTAGATCTCACGCTCGTCCTTGGCACGCTCGGAGGTAGCCTTGTAGCAGAAGTCCTGGCTGGTGCGGTCGTAGTGCATCACCTCATAGAGCTTCGTCGTCGCCAGATACATATTGTAGAAGACGCTCATCGGATAGACCTCCGCACGCAGATGCACGTAGGGGAAGCGCTTCTTCGCCCCTATATATATAGGTAGGGCGACGAGAAGGATGAGCACAGAGACGAGGGCCATACGGCGACGAAAGCGTGGCGAGAGGCTCTCACGGCTACGAGCCGAGAGCGTCGCCACGACGAAGGTCAGGGCGTAGAATCCCCCGCTGGCGAGGATGGGCCAGAGGATGTTGGAGAGGAGTTCGCCCGCTTCATCAGGCTCCGAGGTGAAGATATTCAGGAGCATATCCACCGCGACGACGGAGCCACTGAATATCGTCAGGAGCACGAGCTGGAAAGCATGGAGCAAGACCAGCACGAAGAGCCCCCAGTAGACACGCCCAGGACGCTTCGCCGAGAGCAGGAGAAGCATGTACACCGGTAGCATCAGCAGGATATTCAGCACACGCCCTACGGCAGGCTGCTGCATGACGACGGAGAGTACGACATTGGGCAGGAGAAGCGCCAGCGTCAGTATCCAGTAGTAGCATCGCTGGTCAGCACGGCTTACCCAAGCCTGGAGCCGATCCCATATACGCATATAGAGAGAAATAGAATCTTAGTGATATGTGTAGAGATAAGACATAGGCACTACCCTACTCGTGGTGATAAGGTTCGCCTCTCAAGATCGTCTGCGCGCGATAGAGCTGCTCCACAGCGAAGAGGCGTACCATCTGATGAGAGAAGGTCATCTGACTCAGCGACACGCGGTCATCCGCCCGCTTATAGACCTCCTCCGAGAAGCCGTAGGGGCCTCCTATGACGAAGACCAGACGGCGCACACCCGATACCATCACCCGCTCGATATACGAGGCGAAGGCGGTACTTGAGAACTCTCGTCCGCGCTCATCGAAGAGCACTACCCTATCCGACGTACTGGTCTGGCGCAGGATCTCCGCTCCCTCCATCTGCTTCTGCAGCTCAGGGGTGAGCTTGCTGGAGCGGCGGATATCGGGGATGATCTGCAGGGTGAAGGGCAGGTAATGGCCGAGGCGATCAGCGTAGAGCTTCGTCAGCTCTTCGATCGCACGGCTATCGGTCTTGCCCACAGCGAGGAGAAGGAGGTGCATCGGCTATGAAGTAGCGGGGTTCAGGCGAGGGGTAAGTGTCTATATCCACCAGACCCATTAGACTTCACTCTTGGGCACAGGGCTCGACGGGATCGTCTAATGGGTCTGGCGTCTACAGGCGGTAGTCTACCACCAGTAGCTTAGAAGGGCAGGTCATCTGCAGCACCAGCGGGAGCTACAGGCTGAGCAGCAGGAGCGGCGGCAGGTGCCGCTGCGGGAGCTGCGGGAGGCTGAGGTGCGCTATAGGCAGCAGGAGCGGGAGCAGCTACACCGGGGAGCTGGATGCCCTGGACTACGTTCCAAGCGCGGACAGACGTGTACCAGCGGCCATTGAACTCACGGCTCTCTACGTCGATAGATACCGTCACTTCCTGACCCACCTGCATGGGGAACTTATTCACATTGTCGCCGAAGACTTCGAAGCAGACCTTGCGGGGGTACTGCGTGCCGAGCGTCTCGAGGATGTATTCTTGTACTTGCCAGGGGTTGCCAGCCTTGCTGGTACCCGTGCGCAGGGGGAGTACCTGGACGATTTTACCGATTAATTCCATGGGGAGTATCTTATCTAAATTGAATGATTCTTGCTTAGCGGGGGCGGAAGCCGATGATGTGACGGACCTCGTCGATCGTCTTCGAGGCGGACTCACGAGCCTTCTCAGCACCGATGCGAGCCACACGGGAGAGGAGCTCCTTGTCGCCCTGGATGTCGAGGATGCGCTCACGGATAGGCGCGCAGAAGGCGTTGATATCGGCAGCGAGCTGCTTCTTCATATCGCCGTAGCGGATAGCACAGTCGTTGTAGAGACCGTCGAAGTGCTGGTAGACCTCAGGCGCAGAGACGATCTCCATCAGCGTGAAGAGGTTCTGGATAGGCTCGGGCTTCTCGCTGTTAGGCTCGGTAGGACCAGCGTCCGTGACGGCACGCATGACCTTCTTCGAGATCGTCTTCTCGTCGTCGATGAGGTAGATCGCATTGCCTTCGCTCTTGCCCATCTTCCCTGAGCCGTCGAGGCCGGGCACCTTCAGTGCACGCTCTCCGAGGGAGAAGGACTGAGGCTCGGTGAAGAAGTCCACGCCGTAGATGGTATTGAAGCGGCGGGCGAACTTACGCGCCATCTCCATATTCTGCTCCTGGTCCTTACCGACAGGTACCTTAACGGCCTTGTGCATGAGGATGTCAGCAGCCATGAGGGAGGGGTAAGTGAGCAGACCAGCGTTGACGTTGTCAGGCTGCTGGCGTGCCTTGTCCTTGAAGGAGGTCGTACGCTCCAGCTCACCGAGGTAAGCGTTCATATTGAGGTAGAGATAGAGCTCCAGCACCTCACGCACGTCGCTCTGCACATAGATCGTAGCCTTCTCGGGGTCGATACCACACGCCAGGTATTCAGCGAGGATGGTATTCGTACTACGGATGATATCATCGGGATGCGGATGAGTCGTCAGCGAATGCCAGTCAGCGATGAAGAAATAGCAGTTATACTCATTCTGCATCTGCGTGAAGGCACGTACAGCACCGAAGTAGTTACCTAAGTGAAGATTACCTGTGGGACGGATCCCGCTGACTACTGTTTGCATCGTCTACTAACTATGATCTATAATGTGGTCCTATATAGGTTACGAAGATAGCTAATAATTCACAATCCTGCCCCTTTTATATAAAGCAACTGGCTCTCCATCGGGGTGGAAAGCCAGTCACTTTGCTAAGACTTCTTATAGAGCGTTATCGGTGTAGTTTTCGTCGCTCCAAAAACATTAACGTAGGAGCTAAGATCAACCCCTTGAGGAGTAGGATCCCAGACCATAGTCTTCTCTGTCCTCTTCCTTATGACCCAAGTATACATTTCTGTACCGGTTAGAAGAGCGAAGGGATTTTGTAGACGGACTTTATACTCTAGGATATTCTTATTCAATGAATAATACCCTATAAGTCCATCGTATGTTAATGGCCCAACAGAATAAATTCTCATCTTATCCTCGGTGTCAAAGTAGAAAGTCATCTTCACTGGGATTTGCCCTTTTTTCGACTCAACATTGAACTCTGACTCCCAGATCGTACCAGACAGATCCTGAGTTGTGGGGATAGGAAGCTCCTTCTCGGTACATGACACGCATGCCAAGAGGAAGAGTATGATACCAGATAAGTAAGTACGCATAATGATTACTATTTAGAGTTAGACAATGGTACACTTCGTCGGTAGCTCGAGACCAGCTGATCCACGGGCTCGTTTGGAGTTTCATAGGACAGCGCATGTCCTTTTGCTTGAGAAAGGTATGAATTATTTTTCAGAGAGCAAGTGAAGCACAATATCCCCAATACAACCGCACCCAAGAACAGCCAATTAGTACTACACACAGCTTACCAACCGAAGGGGTACGGATAACTCTTACCCAAGGAGGTGGCGTGAAGCAATAAGGGGGGCTACGGATAATCAATAGTGGTTTGCAGTCAGACCAATAGTCGTTCGGATGCAAACCTATATTGGTCGCTGAGTGAAGCTATATAGGTCACTGCGACGACCTATATTAGTTCGTTGCTTCGCGTAAGGATAAAAGTTGCGGACGAGTGGCAGATAAGTTTGGACTACGTACGTGGCTCTAATATCTACGTACGTGGATATTTGGATTTACGTGACTGGTCTTTAAATCTACGTGTATAGACAGAGGAAAACCACTACGGGAAGGCGCTTTTTTCTTCATGAGTAGGACACTTTTCCCTCCGCAGGATAAGAGGAATACTTGTGATAAAGCGAAGTGCTTGCGTACCGCTTTGGAGAGGCATATCGGGGAGCCGCGTGCGATGCCTTAGCACTCTAAATAGAGGGCAGAACTCTCGGCAACAGTCTCCAAAGAAGGACTATACTCCCCCACTCCATCTCGTAGAAAGGTACGGATACAAAGCGGGCTGAGCACCCGACACCTCCTGCGAGAGATGTGAGACGCTCAGCCCGTCTATGATTTGTCTTGTGTAGGAGGAGGCTACTTCAAAGCAGTCAGCGAACGCACCAAGAAGTCAAGCGCATCGGAAGAGAAGTGCCCTCTCAGCGTAGTATATTCCATAGGCGAGCCCGTAGAGGAAGGCAGGAAGAGATGATTGAGCTTAGGCAAGACCTGCACCTGAGCCTTGGGCTGGAGACGCAGTAGCTCCGCCGCATTGGAGGGTAAGACCTGCTTGTCCATATCGCCGAAGAGCCCGATTACGGGGCACTTGACGGCACGCCACGTCCCTGCGACATCCAGACTAAGGAGCTGTCGGAGGTAGGGCGTGAGCTGGCTCATGATCTGCGTACGGATCGCCTCGTGGGTGCTCTTGTCGGGGCTGAAGACGGGCAGGAGTGGATCGATCACCTTCGCCGCACGTGCCTTCACTTCGTCCAGCGAGAGGCGCTTATCCTGCATCAGGCGATAGATCTCGCGGTTGGCTTTGCTGAGCGTAGCACACTCACTCTCGCTCTTCCCCGCGAGGATATTGAGGGCATCCATCTGATCCAGAAGGATGCGATCCATAGAGAAGGCGGGGCCCGCCAAGGACACGACCCCAGCTATCGAGCGGTCTTGGCCAGCGACCTTCGCAGCGATATAGCCCCCTTCGCTATGCCCGACGAGGAAGATACGCTGCGCCTGGACGCTCTTATTCCCCCGAAGGGCAGCGACGACAGCCTCAGCATCGTGCACGAAGTCCGTGATACTCGAGGCGAGAAAGACACCCGTGCTCTTCCCCACTCCACGGTCGTCATAGCGGAAGACAGCGAAGCCCGCCTCGGTCAGTCGGCGGGTGATATCCAAGAAAGGCTTACAGCCGAAGATCGTCTCATCACGATCCTGCGGGCCACTTCCCGTGATCAGGACGAGCGTAGGATAAGGCGCCTGCCCCGTCTTAGGCAGGGCAAGGCTACCCGAAAGCACAACAGACGAGCCCGAAACGGGGATGCTTAGCTCCTCCTCCATATAGGAGGTAGGCGCTTGGGGAGCGTCTTGCTTCTCGATCGAGCGCTCCATATCCAGCGGGAGACTCATACCTCCCTGCTGGAAGTTGCCCGAGAGCTTGTCATCCGCCGTGTGCACGGCGGTATAGGTCAGGCGTAGACTACGAAGCTCCATACGCAGGCTATCGCCCGAGACATGCACCTCATCGGCACGTAGCCCGTAGGCTCCTTGGTCTGGGCTATCCAGGGTAGCCGACCAGCGCCCCGCCTCTTCGGTGAGGTGAATGACCATACGGAGCTTGCCCATAGGGAGCGAGAGCTTACCCGACCAATCCCCACGGAGGCCCTGTGCGCTCACGACGAAGGGGAGAAGAAGAAAGAGGGAGAGAAGGAAGCGTCTCATAGTGGTAGAGATAGTAGTGCGTAGTGGTGTGGGGCCTCAGCCTTTGAGACGGCGTCGGCGATTCATGTAGTAGGTGAGGAAGAAGTTCTGCCAAGCGATATAGCCGGCTATACCTGGAGCGACGAGCGGATGCATGAAGGTGATGCATAGCCAGAGCGTCAGGGCGGTATTCTTCTGCCCCATGGACTGACGGCATGCGACCTCCTCGACGCCTATACGACGCGCCAGATGACTTCCGAGTGTGAACTGGATAGCGCACGCCAAGAGCCCGACAGCGAAGGAGGCGATGAGTAGCCCGACCTGCTCCGAGCCTTCCTTCAAGACGAAGGAGACGCTCTTCCCCAAGATGAAGAGCAGCGAGGAGAGCCACAAGAGGTAGGTGAGTTTCTTCGGTGGGTGAGGGGTCTTCCCCATGCTCTTCATCACACCGCGCACGAGCCATGCCAGCACGATAGGTAGCATGACCATACGGATCACCAGGAGCGCTATCTGCCCTGAGAGCGTCCAGAAGGGCAGATGGCTGTGCGAATCAAGTAGGGGGAGTAGGAAGGGTGCTACTAGGCAGATCAGCCCGTGTGTGACGATAGTGTAGCCCGTAGCGAAGCCTGTATCACCATCCATGAGGCTCGTCATCGCCCCCGCAGCGGCAGCCGCTGGTGCGAGGAAGCACATGAAGAGACTCGTAGCGATGACGTGATCCCACGCCGAGAGGAGAAGATAGAGCGTGCCCCCGATAGCGAGCTGGAGGACGAAAAGAAGGAGGTGCTTCGGTCGTGGAGCGGCAGCACTGGGTGGCATATTCAGCACAGCGAAGAAGAGCATCGCCGAGATGATCCACGGCGCCAGCCAACCATAGGGCGCTGTGATACGCCACGATACGAGCCCTACCGCAATGAAGAAGAGCGGTGCAAAGCCCTTCAGCCGACTCCAAAGGCTACCGAGCATAGGACAAAAATAGGTACGTTATCCGATGAGCTTAGGATCGGCTACGATGCGCTCTACACCGGCACGTATCGAGCGTAGACCAAAGGCCTCGGGACGGAGGTCTGCTGGGTCGACGATGACCAGCTCACCAGCATCATCCATAGCCGTCGCCCCGTCGAAGCTCTTCACACGCGTCAGGTAGAAGAGATCCGCCGTATAGACATCGACACCCGAATAGGGGTAGACATTGGGGATCGAGAAGAGTAGACGCACCTCCTTTGCCTCGAGACCCGTCTCTTCGCGCAGCTCACGACGCACGGCATCATCCACCGTCTCCTCGGGGTCTACGAAGCCCCCTGGAAGGTCCAGCGTGCCCTTCTCCGGATCACGTGCACGGCGCACAGTGAGGAGACGCCCCGCCTCGTCAAGGACAAAGCAAGCGACAGCAGAGGCTACATTATGGAAGTAAGTGAGGTCACAGCTCGGGCAGTGGATAGCACGGCCGTGTACATGCTCCAGCCCCTTCTGCCCGCATCGGGGGCAGTAGCTGAAGCTCGATAGTGGATGTATGTGCATAGGAAATAAGGGGTAGGGAAGTCGTATGGGGGGAAAGACAACAGACGAGCGCGGCAGTGCACCGGCTCGTCTGTCATCATAGGGATCGAAGGAGATTAGATTTCCTTGGCTTCCCAGCCGAGAGCGCTGGCACCGAGGACGGCAGCGTCGCTCTCCTTGAGCTGAGAGACGAGGAGCTTGGTCTTGCCTTCGTAGATCTTGAGGATGTTCTTCTCCATGTGGTGACGGATGGGGTTCATCAGGAGGTCACCAGCCTTGGTGAGACCCCCGAAGAAGATGATCGCTTCGGGAGAGGAGAAGGTGACGAAGTCCGCGCAGGCTTCGCCGAGGATAGCCCCCGTAGATTCGAAGATCTCGAGTGCAAGAGGATCGCCAGTCGAAGCAGCGTCGAAGACATCCTTACTCGTGATCGTGTCGATATCCAGCTCGCGGAGCTTACTTGCATCAGAGCGGATGGTGAGGTATTCGCGAGCCGTACGTGCTACACCCGTAGCCGACGTGTAGGTCTCGAGACAACCCTGACGGCCACAGCCACACATACGGCCATTGCGACGGACGATCATGTGACCGAGTTCGCCAGCGAAGCCATCGTGCCCGTAGACGAGCTGACCACCGACGACGATACCACTACCGACGCCCGTACCGAGGGTGATGACGATGAAGTCCTTCATACCACGTGCAGCACCATAGGTCATCTCACCGATAGCGGCAGCGTTAGCGTCGTTGGTGAGTGCCACGGGGATACCGATACGATCCTGGATCATCTGAGCCAAGGGGATCTTACCCTTCCAAGGGAGGTTGGGTGCGAACTCGATAGAGCCGTTGAAGTAGTTACCGTTAGGCGCACCTACACCGATACCACGGATCTTGTCCTTGCCACCGACCTGCTCGATGAGCATGTTGAGGCCTGTGACGAGGTCATTCAGGTAGAGCTCAATATCGTTGTGTGTACCAGTCTTGATCGAGGCATTGACGACGACATTACCACGGGCGTCGACGACACCAAAGACGGTGTTCGTCCCACCGAGGTCTACACCTATTACATAGGGCTTTTCCATTAGCTGTGCTTGTGTACTGTGATGTGAGATATTCTTGTTATTGAACAAAGATAGTTTTTTTCACCGATCAGTTGGCTCCGTCCCCCACGCATTCCCCGCGTGGAGTACCAGAAGTCGGTACCATAAGACACCAGCGTAGGGTAGTGGAGTACCCTACATCCAGGCCTCCCGACCCCGACGGCTCGACTTATCCCCAGTGCTTAATATAAGTGAAGTATATAGAGGAAGAATAAATTTTTTTCTCTCTATCTCCTATTGTTATTATAGTCGGTGGAATCGTGGGTAATCTGCTTACACCTTCACTTCCTCCACTCGGCTCCTCCACGGACTTATCCTAATGCTTTGCGCTTCCTGCCCACAGGGTATTCACAAGTGACTTCCCACTTATAGCTGGGCTTTGGGCGTAGTCGAGGGGAAGGCATCCACATCTCGGGGGATTGCTTTCCCTTTTCTCGCGTCCCTCGGTATGTGTATTGGAGTGGGATAATCTCGTGAGTTATCTACACCTTGAGGGAAGGGGGGAGAGGGGAGTAAGGTCGTCGCTGGAGGGGTGGGGATGAGTCTACTATTTATCCCACGCTTACCCACTTGTTTTCCCCAGCTCACAGAGGGGGTGGAGTAGGGTGCTTATCGCGCTTCGTGGAGGTAGCTCAGGATAGCCCTTGCGGCGCGTGGGGCGCTGGGCTCCGTGCCCATCAGCTCCTGCAGCTGGGCGAATGCCTGCAGCTGGTCCGTGCGGCGATGGTCCTCCTCAGGGATGAGGCGGGAGAGGATCGAGAGGATCTGTACGGAGTGGGCACGGTCGGCGAGGAGCTCGGGGACGGCAGGGCGATCCAAGATGAGGTTGACCAGCGAGAAGTAAGGCACACGGAAGAGGTGCTCGAAGACGAGACGAGCGATACGCTTACCGCCCATACGATAGCAGACGACCATAGGGATACCCCATAAGCCTGCCTCCAGCGTCGCTGTACCCGAGGTGACGAGGGCAGCGTGCGCACGGCGCATGAGTCCGTAGGTATCTCCGAAGAGGATGGGGGTATCGCTGTACTTACCGAGGTGTGGGGCGTAGTCTGCAGCGGTGAGTCCTGGAGCACCAGCGATGACGACACGCCAGCCCAGATTAGAATAGGCAGCGGTAGCTGCGAGCATCTCGGGGAGGTTGTTCCGCAGCTCAGACTGACGGCTCCCCGGTATGAGGAGGAGCATCTGTTCACGCTCTACGGGCTCGGGATGCTCGGCGAGGTAGGTGAGCTTAGCATCTACACAAGGGTTACCTATATACTCGGTGCGAAGGCCTCTGTCGCTGAAGTAGTTCGTCTCAAAGGGCAGGATACTTAGCCCGAGGTCTACATAGCGGCGGAGCTGGCGTATGCGCCCTGCTCTCCACGCCCAGAGCTTGGGGAGGATGTAGTAGATGACGGGGCAGCGTAGCTCCTTCTTGGCGTAAGGGAGGATGAAGCGGAAGTTGAAGTCTGCGTAGTCCACAGGGATCACCACATCGGGGGCGAAGTCACGCATAGCAGCTTGTATCTGCCGGCCGATGCGGGTGAGCTTCCCGAGGTTCTTGACGACGCTGACGATGCCCATGAAGGCGACCTCACGGTAGTGGACGATGGGGGCGACGCCTGCTGCGGCCTCCATCTTGTCTCCACCCATAAAAGCAAACGAAGCCTCTGGATCCTCAGCCCGCAGCGCCCGTATGAGCGCCGAGGCGTGGAGGTCGCCAGAGGCTTCGCCTGCGACTAAGAAGTAGCGCATAGTGCTATGCTGAGCGTTCGGTCAGGGCTTCGAGTTCCTCGAGCCACTGATAGTTCGTGCAGTCGAGCTGGAGAGGCGTGAGTGTCGCCCAGCTATCCTTGAGGTAGTGCCAGTCGGCTTGCTTGGTATCCTCGGCGGGATCTTGGCGACCCGTGAGCCAGTGGATACGCTTGCCCTTGCCGTCCTCTGAGTGGACGAACTCCTCGACGAAGCGCCCTACAGTCATGGGGCATACCTTCAGACCCTTGGGCTTCGTCTTGGGGACGTTCAGCGAGAGCATCGTCTGCCAGGGTAGGGGCTTCTCAAGCATCATCTTCACGACACGCACCGTGTAGTCGATGCTGTCGGAGAAGTCGGGGTGCCAAGCGGTGTCATCGAGCGACACGGCCAGCGATGGGATGCCGTAGATACAGCCTTCGCGGGCAGCACCGAGCGTACCGGAGTAGCTCACGCAGATGCCCTCGTTGCTCCCGTGGTTGATGCCCGAGATGATGAGGTCGGGGCGCTGGTCTACGAAGAGGGTATTTAGTGCGAGCTTGACGCAGTCCACAGGCGTACCCTCGCAGCTATATACAGCGAGGTTGCCTTCGGTGGTGCGGTGCTTGAGGCGAAGAGGTTGGGTCGTGGTGATAGCGCCAGAGAAGCCCGAGCGGGGCCCGTCTGGAGCGACGATAGTCACCTGACCGAAGGCGAGCATCGCCTGAGCGAGCTCTTGGATACCTGCGGCGCGGAAGCCGTCGTCATTGCTGAGGAGTATATGCATCTATAGGGTATAGGATCCTTACTTCGTCGAGGGCTTGATGACGCTCCCGAGGCGGACACGGTAATATAGTGAGGTATAGCTCTCGGTACGCTCCACCATATTGTTGGTATTGAGGTACCAGGGTACTACGATAGAGGCTTCGGCTCCCTGATGGAGGTTCTGCACAGCGATCTGCAGGCCTACGGGGAGGCTGGCGACGGTCTCCTGCTGGACGGAGTTGAGGTCAAGGGTCTGGCGCACACGCATGGCCTTCAGGTTATCCTTGATCCATTCGCTCGTCGAGTAGGCGTCACGGAAGAGCGTGACGGCATCGGTATAGTCGACCCCGACAGACGCATCGCCTGCCTTGGTGACCTTCATATAGATGAAGCCACTACCCGTGATACCGGGTACGGTGACGCGCTGGAAGTCCGTGCTGTCGGCGAAGGCGCGGAAGGCCCGCTCATTCGTGGCACGGCGCTCCTTGGCGACGTCGATAGTGCTATTGCAGCTCGTGAGGCTGAGGAGCGTAAGCAGGGCGAGGCCTGTGGTGATCTTGCTTATCATCATTGTCTCTTAGATGAAGTGGTGGGCACCTCTCTTGGGTGGGGGTTAGATCTTGCGCAGCAGGCTCTTCAGCGAAGTAGCCTCGTAGAGTACGCGGGAGAGCTCGCTGATAGCGACGCGCTCCTGCTGCATCGTGTCACGGTGACGCAGGGTGACGGTACCATCCTCCATCGTCTGGTGGTCGATGGTGACGCAGTAGGGCGTACCGATAGCGTCCTGACGGCGGTAGCGCTTACCGATAGAGTCCTTCTCATCGAGCTGGCAGTTGAAGTCGAACTTCAGCTCGTCGTAGATCTCCTGTGCCTTGGCATCAAGGCCGTCCTTACGCACCAGGGGCAGGATAGCGAGCTTGACAGGAGCGAGAGCTGCGGGCAGGCGAAGGACTGTACGCTTGTCACCACCCTCGAGGGCTTCCTCTTCGTAGGAGCCACAGATGAGGCTGAGGAACATACGGTCGACACCGATAGAGGTCTCGATGACGTAGGGCACATAGCTCTCACCCAGCTCGGGATCGAAGTACTGCATCTTCTTGCCGCTGAACTCCTCGTGACGCTTCAGGTCGAAGTCCGTACGGCTGTGGATACCCTCTACTTCCTTGAAGCCAAAGGGCATCTCAAACTCGATATCCGTAGCAGCGTTGGCATAGTGCGCCAGCTTCTCGTGGTCGTGGTAGCGGTACTTCTTGTCGCCGAGGCCGAGGGCCTTGTGCCAGCGAAGACGCAGGTCCTTCCAGAAGTCGAACCACTTGAGCTCCTCACCAGGGCGGACGAAGAACTGCATCTCCATCTGCTCGAACTCGCGCATGCGGAAGATGAACTGACGGGCAACGATCTCATTGCGGAAGGCCTTACCGATCTGTGCTATACCGAAGGGCACCTTCATACGGCCCGTCTTCTGCACGTTCAGGAAGTTCACGAAGATCCCCTGAGCCGTCTCAGGGCGCAGGTAGACCTTCATCGCACCGTCGGCCGTGGAGCCCATCTCGGTGGCGAACATAAGGTTGAACTGACGGACCTCCGTCCAGTTGCGCGTGCCGCTGATCGGGCAGACGATCTCGTAGTCGAGGATGATCTGACGCAGCTCCTCGAGGTTGGTATCGTTCATAGCAGCAGCGAAGCGGTTGTGCAGCTCTTCCCACTTAGCCTGATACTCGAGTACACGGCCGTTGGTAGAGCGGAACTGTGCTTCGTCGAAGCTCTCGCCGAACTTCTTCGCAGCCTTGGCTACCTCCTTATTGATCTTCTCCTCGATCTTCGCCAGCTGATCCTCGATGAGGACGTCAGCGCGGTAGCGCTTCTTCGAGTCCTTGTTGTCGATGAGGGGGTCATTGAAGGCGTCGACGTGGCCAGAGGCCTTCCAGATTTTGGGGTGCATGAAGATCGCTGAGTCGATCCCTACGACGTTAGGAGCCAAGAGGGTCATCGCCTCCCACCAGTAGCGCTTGATGTTGTTCTTCAGTTCGCTACCGAGCTGTCCGTAGTCGTAGACAGCGCCGAGGCCGTCGTAGATTTCGGAGGAGGGGAAGACGAAGCCGTATTCCTTACAGTGGGCGATCACCTTCTTAAAGAGGTCTTCTTGCTGTGCCATGAGAGCAGTTGCTTATTCTATTATCTATTTGGATTGTATCGATGTGATAGCTGCGACGCACCGATGCGAGGCGCGCACAGTCCACAAAGTTACACATTCTCCTCTACTTACGTACGCTACGGATCGGCTCCGAAAGGCCCGCTCGCTGACCGCACTTCGGGCGGGTGACTATAATCAGCAAATAAAAGAACAAGCCTCGAATACAAATCTGTACTTCGGGCTTGCTTGTTATTACTCTACAGGTAGCAAAAGGATTGCGGAGGGGATGTATTTGGATATTTGTCAGAGAGCTTTTCGGGAGTTCGATAGGGGTGAAAGGCTTTTATCTCGATAGCATGCGCATGTGCTCGTTCGGCAAAGTATGAGAGGAAAAAGTCTTCGCTGATACCAGCTTTATCTTTCGTTCTCTCCCAAAGCGCTTTGGGTGTATCTGTAAGAAGATTGCCTACTTCTATTTCTCCTACGATGCGACAAACTGGGCTTGAAGCATAGACAACAATACGTTTGATATCGGTTCTCTTGTACAAGACACGACGATATTCGAAGCACTTATTTCCTAGTATAATTTGTTCTACAAACTCGGGTTTAATAGATAATAAGACCTTGGCTGACATTTCCTTTATTTAGAATATACTTGAACTGTTGATCTGTGAGGGGAATGAAACTCCAGCGCTGTGTGCAGTCAACCCCTGCCTCTTCGATAAGACTTCCTCTAGTAACTCTTTCTTTGAGAGCGCAGTTATAGAGCATATGAATGACATAGAAGTTTGTCTTTTTATAGAAACTGGTTAGTTCTTCCTCTGAGAATACACTGTAAGGAAGTACATCCTTAATGAAGTCCTCACATGAACTCCAATAATTGCTTTTGATCACTTTACTTACTGTGCAGATGGAGGTCACTACGCTTCTGTAGTGTGCAGGACCTTGCTCGTCACTCGTTCTATAGATGGTAATGAGATCACCTTCTTTCAAGGTGCTAACATTTTCATTCCATGAGATGTATACCTTCTGTATGCTGTTTGTATGTGAGCAATCCTGAATAAGTTCTTTTGAGTGAGCCTGCTCATTATTCAAGATAGAGTCAGGAAATAATCTCGTATGATATGTTGGCATAACCGAAAGAAGAAAGGCTTTTCTCCCGGCATTAAAACGTGGGTAATCAAGCTTAATATCTCCAACAGAAGGGGAGGTTAATCTTTTGATGAGTACGAGTTCCTCGTTCTTTTTCCCATGCTCTTCAAATCCATAGCTGTGAAGTAGCTTAATAAGAGGTGTATGCTTTGGGAATACGGTCAGATAAATCTCCTCGAAACCATAGAGAATAGCTTGGTCAAAGATTAGTTTCAAAACGCGTTCTCCGAGTTTAGTTTGATGCGCTTCTATCTTCAGAGTCCCTACTTTGAGTCTTCTACAAGGCTCAAGAGGAGGTTGTATATCTTCACAACGCTCATTAATTTCACTTTTTAGGAAAATGAATGCAAGCAGCCCTTGGTCTCCGTAGAGAACAAATGCCTTCCTTTTTTCACTCTCCTTTCGTTTGTACCAAGCGTTAAATCCATCATAGTCCTTTCGAAGGCTATCAAAGAAAGGATCTTCTAGATCTATATCTGTTAGATACTTGTATTGAAATATCTGGCTCATATATGCCGAATGATTTATACAAAGCTAGCAAAATAGGAGATAGAGTGTACTTACAAAAGTCACGGGATATTGGTTCTATATAAATACCTTTCTCATTATATCATGGAGGTTTGCTTGTTTTCAGCAGAAGACCATGATGATAGTATTCAGTCGGAAGTTCTTTGTATCATTTAGAAATTCACCGCAGGAAAAGTCGTCGATATCTACGGGAAAAGCCACGCACTACTACGGCTAAGGCTTTATCTCGGTACGCGGCTCTTAGGACTACGTAGGTGGATGATAGGGGCTACGTGCAGGGTCTATAAATCTACGTACCGAGATCAAGCTTTGGGCGTATAGAAGGCGACTTATAGCACTATGGAGATAGCATCATTTCTTGCATAGGGAGGGGAGAAGTCCCGTATAGCTTGCTACGTCATCGCCGTAGTGGATGGGTATAAAAGTCGTGCGGGACGCCCTCGGCTTAGCCGAAAGCGTCCCGCACAAGGTAGGGGGTATGCGCTATCAGTACAGTATGCTGATCTCGCCTTCTCTGGTGAAGAGATCCCACATACCTTCCTGTCCATTCGGGGATGGGTGGGCATTGCAGATGAGCATAAATTGCTCGTAGAATGGGATCTCACGTGGGCGATAGATAGAGAGGGAGCTGACCCATACGCGCCCAGTGGTATCATCCGAATCGATGACGCATTGGGCGGATTCACTCAGCTTCGTATTGATCTTAGGGGAGACGAATAGCTTCACAGCTTTATCCAGCGTGCTGATGGCCTTCTCTTTGCTCTTAGCGTCGGTGGGGTCATACGTGGCGGTGAAAGCGCTGAGCTCGCTTTCGGAGAAGTTCTCCAAGCTGGATAGATGCCCTCTCTTTGCTTCTCTTTGGGAGGTAGGTAGGGCTTGCTTTGCGCTCTTCTCACAGCCCAAGTTGGGGAGAAGAAGGAAGAGAGCAAGTCCCCCTATAAGGAGCTTACTATTCATAGGTTCGTCAGAGTTAGGTAGTGAGTATTGCTACTCCAAAGATAGAGAATCGTAGGAATCTCTACGCCTTCGCTGAAGGGCGCTATTTCGAGGCCTTTATGCGCAGGGCCTTGAGTAGGGTCTTGGTGTCGGGATCGATGCGGCGCGACTCGCAGATCTTCTGGATGGCCTTGTTGTGCACCCACGGCTCGAAGCGCTTCTCAGCGAGGTAGGGGTGGGTCTCGGTGGGGTAGAAGGTGTAGCACTCAGCGATAGCCCACGCCAGCGCCATACGCACGTAGTAGCCCTCGTTGCTCACGGCGAGGTAGTGGCGGAGTAGCTCGTCTATATGCTCATCGTCGATGAAGTACTGCATAAGGGCGACGATGCCGAAGCGCACCTCGTACTCCCCGCTGCGCTGGAGGTAGGGGAGGAAGAACGCCCAGAGCTCGGGGCCATACTCACGGAGGAGCTTCTTCGGCTGGGGGAGGCTGAAGGAGTCGCAGACCGACCACGAGTGGATGACCCGCACCCAGCGCGAGAGGTGGGTGAGGTAGTCGGAGAAGTCATTCACGGGGAGCATACCGAGGACGAGGCCCTGCAGGGTACGTGCCTCCATAAAGTCCTCCTCTCTGGGGTGCTCTCCGCGTTCAGCTTCCTCGAGGTAAGCAGGCCAGCTGCCACTACGCACGATGCGCCGAGCGAGCGCACGTAGATCGGGCAGACGTACACCGAGTACGCCTGCTATATCGGGATGTAGTCGCTGGGTAAAGGGCTGATTGCCCCGCTGAGCAAGCTCCAGAAGGTGCTCTGTGATGCTTCGCTCGTCGATGCGGTAGGGGCTGGACATAGGCCTTGTACAGCAAAGGCCCCCGTGGGGAATTAGTCTAAGAGTAGGTGATTGGCATCCTCTATCTTCTCGATGGTGCCAGAGAGGACGGAGGTACTACGCGAAGCTTGGTTGCGCGAGTAGACATTTGAGGTGATGAAGGCCTGACAGGTGCGCTCATCGAGGTCAAGGACCTGGCTCACGGTCGTGCCATCGGCCTCGACCCAGTTGACGAAGAAGACACTCGCGCCGATGCGTATGACGCTGTAGTTGTCTTCGCCTTCCTTGCTACCGTGGACGGAGTCCTTACTCCTCCAGAAGAGGTGCTTGTGCGATAGGTACTCGACGGTAGAGACGTTCTCAGGGAAGCGCAGGTGTAGGCGCTTCCCGACGAGTGTCGTATCCGTAGTCTGTACGGGAGGTGCGTCCTCTTGGCTCGTCTTGGTGCCTGAGGAGTCCCCACTGCATGCTGTGAGGAGCAAGAGCGCAGCGGCAAGGGTGAAGAGAGGGCGTAGATACATGATAGATCTATGGCTAATGTGTAGAGTGTAGTGCGGTGCGGCTTAGTCACGTGAGAAGAGACGCGAGAAGAAGCCGCGCTTCTCCTCCTCCTCTTCGTAGAGCCCCAGTCGGTGCCACTCGCCATCGAGAGCCTTACCGGCCTGGATGCGGTGGTAGATCGTGCCCCAGTCGGGCAGGCCACCAAAGCTGCGGTCATCGAGGAAGAGATCAGCCTTGAGCTTGCGCGAGAAGCCCGACCCCGTAGCATCTTCCTCTGGGAAGTCTCTATTGATGGCGTAGAACTCCACGCCACGCTGACGGCACCACTCCACGGCTTCGTCCAGTAGAGCGCCCTCACGGACGGTCCAGAGGATGAGACGATGCCCATCACGGATCAGCATCGCGAGGGTCTGGGTGGCGAAGGGGATTTCCTCGCCGATCTTGGGATAACGGTGACGCACGATCGTGCCGTCGAAGTCAACAGCTATAATCATCAGTAGAGTGGGGAGTATAGGATAGAGTTTTAGAATCCAGAGAAGCGGATGACGTTCTCAGGCGTCTCCTCGGTCTTCTCTTCTTCGGGCTGAGTGGCCTCCTCTACGGGCTCTGGACGTGATGGCGTAGAGGTGGTGAAGGTCGTCGAGCTCGTCGTGTACTGCGAAGGCTCGGGGCGGGGCGTATGCAGGTCGAAGGCCGACAGCGTGCTACGCTCACGAGCGCTCTGGCTGGCCGTACCATAGTTGTTGATACGGATCGCTCTATTGCTACTCTTATCGACGCGCTTGCTCTCGAAGATGCGGTGATCTCGGCGGAAGGAAGGCGTCTCCTCGAGGATGATGATAAGCTCTTCGTCATCAAGCTCATTGATGCTCAGGGCGACAGGCTCGGCCTTTGTGCGCTTGGTAGCGTGCTCCCCGTAGATACGCTCGATGAGACGGTGCTGCTCGTCGCGCTCCTTATCTTCGTTGATCTTAGTGAGCGGATCGCGCTTCTTTACGGTCTTGGGGATGAAGATATCTTCGTCGAAGCCAAAGCCCGAGGCAAGGATGGTGACACCGAGCTTGGTGCCAAGCCCCTCCTTGCGAGAGATACCATGGATGGTATTCACCTCGTCGGAGAACTCGCTGGTGAACTCGTGGATCTGACTAAATTCGTCGACCGTCAGCGGAGCTTTATCGTCATAGTAGACGTTGATGAGGAGCTGGCGGGCCTTGCTGATGTTGTTGTTATTCAAGAGGGGGGAGTTCAGCGCCTCTTGGATAGCCAGAGTCATACGATCTTCGCCTTCAGCATAGCCGGTATTGATGACGGCCACACCACCACCACGCAGGACGGTATCGACGTCGGCAAAGTCGAGGTTCACTTCCCCTGCGATATTCACCAGCTCGGAGATACCACGAGCGGCATTACTCAGCGTATCGTCGGCCTTGGCGAAGGCTTCGGATACGGTGAAGTTCTTGTACACCTCGATGAGGCGCTGATTATTGATGACGAGGAGAGCATCTACACTCTCGCGCATCTGCTTGACCCCTTCGAGGGCTTGGAGGATCTTCGCCGTCCCCTCAAAGAGGAAGGGGATCGTGACGATACCGATGGTCAGCAGACCTGCCTGCATAGCGATCTTGCCGATGACGGGGGCTGCACCCGTACCCGTACCACCACCCATACCAGCGGTGATGAAGACCATACGCGTCTCTCCAGCGGTGAGAGCAATACGGATCTGCTCCCCACTCTCTTCGGCTGCATCTTTGGCGCGCTGAGGCTTAGCTCCAGCACCGAGACCCTTAGTGACCGTAGGGCCGATCATAATCTTATCCTCTACGGGGCTATGGTCAAGTGCCTGCTTATCGGTATTACATAGGAGGAAGGATACGCCAGGGACAGAGCCGCTGGTGTACATCTTCGTGACGGCATTACCGCCACCACCTCCTACGCCCACTACCTTGATGAGCTGCTTGACCTCACTCTCAGAGTATTCGAATTCAATGCTACCTCGTTCCATTGTATCTATCTTATCTAAAGGTATGGGCTAAAAATCATCACCACCATCATTCGCACCGAAGAGCCCGTTGATGCTGTTTATGAAGGAATTGAGGCTCCACGACTTCTTCTCCTTGCGCTCGCGCTTCGTCTCGCGCTTGGTGTCCTCCTCCTCTTCGTCCTCCTCCTCTTCGCTGTGGTCGAAGTAATCATCTTCATCATCGTCGAGAGGGACGCGCTGAGCTTCGCTGATGGTCGTGTAGGTGTAGGACTCTTCCTCGCTCTCCTTGGGCTCTTCTACGGGCTCAGTAGGCTCGCTGCTACGCACCTCGGGCTGCTCCTGCAGGAGGGACTCAAGGGGGCGGAGCTCGTAGCTTACGCCAGGCTCGGTGGCCTGAGCTGCGAGAGCGATCTCGGTGATATACTCTGAGAGGAGGTCTTTCTGAGAGACGTCCTCATAGATGTCTCGGCGTAGGGAGACTTCGCGGTACTCGGGAGAGAGCTTGCGCAGCGTCTCAAAGAAGTGGTCAGTCTTCGTCACGCCACCAGCGAAGACAAAGCCCTTGGGGATGCTCTCGCTGCAGCCTGCTTCGTGGATGATGCTCACCACGTTGCTCAGGATCTCGAGGATACGTGCGCTGATGTAGCGGTTCACCTCGAGCTGGCTGAAGCGCTTGGTAGTGCTACCATCAGCCGACTTAGCCTCGATCTCTTGGGTGCGAGATACGGAGAGGTTCATCGATCCTCGCTCGATCTTCAGCTTCTCAGCGTCAGCCTCGAGGAGGGGTACGGAGAGCTGTGTGAGGTCGCGCGTCACATTGTTCCCACCAAGGGGCAGGACGTAGAGTGCGACGGGGAAGCGCTCCTGATAGATAGCGATGGAGGTCGTACCACCGCCGATGTTGACGTAGGCACAGCCGAGGGCCATCTCTTCGATCGTCATCGTAGCAGCAGCCTCAGCGATAGGCGTGGGGAGGATGCCCAAGAGGCGTAGACCCAAGCGATCTTCGATGGTCTCGCGGACGTTGATGATGATGTTCTGGCGGGCTACGATGAGCAGGTACTGGGCCTCCAGACGACGGCAACGCACTCCTCTGGGGTTGGACTCACGCTTGCCATCGCAGCGGTAGCGGGGCTCAGTGATGGAGAGGATCGTCATGCCGGGATAGCTGGCATCACTGACCTGATCCTTGAGGGTGAGTAGGTGCTCGGGGGTGACGACGCTACCTTCTTCACCGAGCTCGATGAAGGAGTCATAGCGCTCGGAGCGCATGGAGCGGCACTCCAGCCCTACATACACGCCGGAGATCTGAGCCTCCTCGGGTAGGGCGGTGCTGAGCTTATCGAGGAGTGAAGAGATACGCTTGGCAGCCTCCTCGATGTTGTGTATAGAGCCTTGGCGCACGCAGCCTGCCGTGGGGACACGGTGGGCGGCGATGGGCACGACGCGTCCCTGTGGGGACTTCGTGGCGAGCATCCCAGAGAGGGAGGTGCTGCCTATGTTGATGACGGCGTATATGCTATCCCTACGATCGTTCATTTCTTCTGTGGCTTGTTAGGTTTGCCCTTCTCGGCGGGCTTATTGGGTTTCTTGGGGGTGGGGGCTTGCTGAGGAGCGGGCTTCTTAGTATCCTTCTTGGGGTCCTTCTTCGGCTCTTTCTTATCGGTCTTTGCCTTGTCGCCTGGCTTGCTCGCAGGCTTATCCTTGGGCTTGTCCTTAGGGGCTTCCTTAGCCTTCTCGCGGGGCTTCTCCGTGGCGGCAGGCTTCTTCGGAGCGGGAGCCGCAGAGACTGCTGGCGCAGGCTTGGGGGAGGGAGCGGGTGCAGGTGCAGGCGCTGGTGTTGGTGCAGCGACGACTTCGCCTTCTTCGTCGAAGGTCTCGCCCTCGGGGGCATAGCGGCTGCGGGCGATGATCTGCGTGCCGTAGTCGAGGTTGACATAGCTGAAGGCATTCATCCCGCGCTTGGGGAGTACGCTCTCAGCGAAGATGCGCCACTTACGGAGCTTCTCACTCCAGTTCGACTCGCGACCCATGATGACGCGTGTCGTGCCGATGCGTGGGATGAGGACGATACCATCGGTCTCGTCGACGTAGACCTGCCCGAAGTAGTCGGTGAAGTAAGGGTCTTCGCGCAGGGCGGCCATGAGGTCGTAGACGGGACCCGTAGCCATCTTGAGGTCTACAGCACCGCTGACGATGGGGAGGTAAGCTGCGAAGGTGGGGTTCACCGTGATGGTACCCTTACCCTGCGTGACGTAGTAGCTCTTACCCGAGGCTTCCTGCACGATGTAGAGGGGGTGCTTCTCCGTCAGGCGGATCTGCACGGAGGAGGAGGAGGGGGCGATGAAGGCCTCAGCACGCTTGTAGATAGGCATACTGAGCAGGGTGCGCTCAATCTTACGGAGGTCGATGGAGTCAAGGCGCTTCCCTCGTAGCTGGATGCCACGGCGGGCGAGCTCATCGGTGATGCGGTCACCTGTGAGGAAGAGCGGTTCGCCACCTGCCTCGGTCTTCACCTCGACGGTGACAGCCTCGCAGCGGTCGGTGGAGGTGACGCGTGGGGAGCGAATGAGTAGGTACGCGATACCCCCTATCAGTGCGACTGACAGGAGGAGCAGGAGTAGGTTGCGTACGAAGGCTCTATTCTTCATAGCCTGCGGCGGATCTCATCTGCTACCTGGGGTACCAGGCGGTCAATATCTCCAGCGCCGACCATCAGGATGACTTCGGGGAGCTCCTGGCGCTTCTTGAGCTCGGGGAGCAGGCCTTCCTTAGGCAGGACAAGCACATCCTTATGCTTCATCACGTCGGCGATCATCTGCGAAGTGACGCCTGGGATGGGGAGCTCGCGAGCAGGATAGATGTCGAGGAGAATGACTTCGTCGAGCTGGTCAAGGCTCGCGGCGAACTCTCGATAGAAGTCCTGCGTACGGCTATAGAGGTGCGGCTGGAAGATGCCGAGGATCTTACGGTCGGGATAGAGCTCACGTACCGAGCGGATGCTGGGGTCAAGCTCATTGGGGTGGTGGGCGTAGTCATCGATGAGCACGCAGCGGGGATCATCGATGAGGCGGTCAAAGCGGCGATAGACCCCACGGAAGGAGGTGACACCTGCTGCCAGCTCCTCGAGGGTAGCTCCACAGAGGTAGGCTACGGCCATAGCAGCCACAGCATTCTCCACATTGATGAGGAGGGGCACACCGAGCTCGACGTGGAGCGTACCAGCAGGGCGCCCTTCGATAGCGGGATAGTGCCAGTCGAAGAAGAGGTGCCCATCACGGATCTCGATGCCGTCGGCACGGAAGTCCGCTTCGTCAGCTCCAGCGGTATAGGTGAAAAGACGCGTACCTTGCTTGAGACGGGGCGTCACGGGGATACCCTTCTTCATCACCAGAGCACCCTCTGCGCTGACGAGTGAGGTGAAGTGCTCGAAGCTCTCCCGATAGGCCTCGGGCGTGTGGTAGATGTCAAGGTGGTCGGGGTCCGCGGAGGTGATCACCGCGATGTATGGTGAGAGATGGTGAAAGGAACGGTCGAACTCATCAGCTTCGATCACGGCATAGTCGCTGTGGTCGGAGATGAGGCAGTTGGTCTGGTAATTATTTGAGATACCGCCGAGGAAGGCGTGGCAGTCGACGTGGCTCGAGCGCAGGAGGTGCGCCAGTAGGGTAGAGGTCGTCGTCTTGCCGTGGGTACCAGCGACGCAGAGCCCGCGCTCACGGCGGGTCAGTTCGCCGAGGAGCTCAGCACGCTTCATCACACGGTTGCCCTGTGCGCGGAAGAAGGCCAGCTCGTGGTGGTCGTGGGGAACGGCTGGAGTGAAGACGACGAGGGTATCCTTCGTGCGGAAGGGCTCGGGGATTAGCTCGGGATCGTCTTCGTAGTGGATGGTAGCACCCTCTTCGCTCAAGGCGTGTGTGAGGGGCGAAGGTGTCAAGTCATACCCTGCTACGCTATCTCCCTTGCTGAGGAAGTAGCGCACGAGAGCGCTCATACCTATGCCACCGATACCAATAAAATACAGCTTCATACACTATCTCTATTTTACCATTTTACGCAAAGGTACAAAGAAAGTAAGACCGAGCGCCAGCGTACTTATATAAAGCGGGTAAGTCGGCTCCTCCCGTGAGGTGTAAAAGCTCAAAGGGGCGCAGTGTAACTATGCACTGCGCCCCTTCTACTTATTTCCGTTGAGGTGCGCTACACTTAAAAGGTTAGATACATAAGCCCTCTTTGTGTAGGTCGGTCTTGTGGGATTTACTTTTTCTGTAGGATCTTCTTGCGTTCTTCTGGATCAGTGATCTCTCTGATCAGCCGATCTACATGCGTACAGGGATTGTGACTACTGTAGTCGGTGTCTTGGTAGGTGTTTCGGAGCTTCTCAGCATACTTTATGGCTTGACCTTGATCTCCATGCTCAGCGAGGATGGAGTGCATGGAGGAGTTACCCTTATCGTACCTAAAGCTGGGCTTGTACTTCTGTATTTCTGCCTCAAGGGCTTTTGTACACTTATCCCGAGGAATAGCAGTGTGATGATATCTGAAGTGAAGGAGATACCAGAGCTCGAAGCTCTCATTTGACCAGGCAACATCAAATCCTGCGTCTGTTGCCTCCTTAATAGCTCTATTGAAATCGGAGAAGTCATCCTTATCAAAGACGAGCCAGCAGCGGTCAAAGGATATTTGTCTTCTGCTCTTGATACTTTTAGCTTCTTGTAGAAGGCGACTTGTGCTCATTCCACAGCCTTCGACTACAGAGTCTTTAGATATACCTACCACTTCACTCCCTGAGCAGGCTGCTTGCACCTCCTTGATGAGAGCTTTGAAGTAGTCTGTGGACGACTTCGTATCCTCAGACACGATAAGGAAACGAATTGCGATCTCACGTGTGTCAATACTACGCTCCCGAGGGAATCTCTGAGAGTGATTATTCCTTCCCATACCTTATCGCTGCACTTTTATACGGGGTATTGCTCCGTAGCGTCCATTCACATACTGCTCTGTGATGTCCATAGATGGATCAAAGTCTTTGAATTCGATGTGGGAGTACAATTCGGTAGCTTCAACGGGGCTCTTCTCGGTAAACCAGATCTCGTCTCGACGTACGTAGTCTAAATGGAGCTGGTTGGTATCGTGTGTAGTGAAGACCAATTGAGCTCCATGCTGATTGATCTTAGGACAAGTGAAGAGCTGGATAATAGCTCTTGTTAGCAGAGGATGGAGCTTGGCATCTAGCTCATCAATCACAAGGAGTCTACCGCTTGATAGAGTTATAAAGATAAGACCTAGAAGCTCTGTAATCTTCTGTGTTCCTTCAGATTCGTTGTGCTCTATACTGAAGACCTCTTTCCCTACAATGTCTCCATCCTTATTGTACCTGTTATGTGTAGATTCGATTTTTAGGGATGCTGTATTAAATATACTTCTGAGATATTCGGGGAATTCATCGGGTTCCTCCGTTATAGATAGATCCTTGATTCGTGTGTCTATATCGGAAAGGAACGTTAGTGCCATCTGCACATACTTATCTACCTCGTCCTCTACCGTATCTCCCTTTTCCTTAAAAAGGTTGGATGTTAATGTTAGATATTGCTTTGTCTTCAAAGCTGTGGCAAAGGTACTTCTATTGAACCAAAAGATAATCTCTTTCGATTGTACCCCATTCAGCTGTGCTATGAGTGAGAGGAAGAGTCGGTTATTATTTAGTGTGTCCTCCTTTCCTTTTCCTTCAGGAAATTCCTTTTCGTTAATTTGTATCTTCCCTCCAGTTCTGACAAAGAGTTCAATTTCGTTGGTATCCTCCTTTTGCCGGTAAAGCCACTCTTCGGAGATGAGCTTACCAGAGAACGAGAAGCCATAGCGATAGTGTAGCTCCACGTTATATCCAGTATCAACAATGAATTCAGCCTCGAACTCCGTATCATTATTCCGAGATTCCTCATCTAAGAGGAATGGCTCATACTCATCCAGAGTATCGTCTGGGTTGAGACGAACAGAATTAAGTACCATCTGTCGCATCGTACCAAAGGCTCGAAGGATATTGCTCTTTCCGCTGGCATTGGCTCCAAAGATGAGAGCCACAGGAAGGATGGAGATACCGTCTTTGCTGTGAATCAGGGATTCTTCGTGGGGGAGGCTATCTACAGCCAGCATACTGAATACCTGACGCTCTTTGATGGATCTATAGTTGGTTACTGCAAAGTTGAGGAGCATAGTCTTTGTTTCTTTCGGCTGAGTACATCTGCTTATTCTATTGCAAAGATACGATAAGCCCTTTATTTACTTCTTCCAATCGCGAGGAGAACAAGTCTCGGGGCTATAGCTTTTACGGGGATGATGGTACGCTTACTCCGCCTTACCTGAGCCTATGTGGTAGTAGGCGCAGTGGGGGAATTCGTAGGCATCGAGGCCAAGGTAATCTACCTCCATCTTATAGAGACGGCTACCATCTTCTTCGTACTTCTGCCCAGGGGCTATACGAATATATGCCCTTATATAGAAGGTCTGCAGATCCAATCCCAGTGTATTCTTGTGCTTCTCAAAGCTCTCTGCGCGGTCCGCGGGGACACTGATGAAGGGAACTTTCTTCTTATATGTGAGGAAGGGGGTGATTGGGAGATCTCCCTTTGTGGAGAGGAAGGGTAGTGCATATCCCAGCCGATCATCCCAAGGATATCCTGAGCGAGTGAAGTCATATCCCTTGGTATGGAGCTTATGTCGCACATAATAGACTCGGTTCAGATCAAACTTCTCGACGGCTGCTTTCAGCTTCTCCAGTAAGGTTGCTCGCTGTCTCTGATACTCGAAGGGGTTGCTTGTCGCATCCGCCAGCTGCTCTGTGCTTCCCATATATTCGGCGTATACCTTGATGGCTTGATCCGTGTAGGTTAGGCAACCAGCCTTGATAAGTGCGGGTATATAGTCCTCTTGGAGTAGCTCTACAGCTTCAGGATAGAGTGTCTTGTGCTCTATGGGGGCCGTTATAATTTCCCCCTTTTGTATGGCATGCTCGGGATAAACTATGAGGCTATCCTTTGGGAATTGTGGCAGGCTTAGGAAATATATGATCTGTGGTTGACCGATGGGATCTCCGAAGAAGTCCTTCTCTGCTGGGATGATGCGCTTCTGGAGCTTGCCTTTTGCGAAGGCGGGGATCTTCATATCCCCCTTACTCCAAGCCATAGTTTGGTACCCTTCGCCCGGCTCATACGGCAGGCCGATGGTGAGGCTATCGCCGAGATGGAAGGTGTGTCCATTGATGGTGGCGATGGGCTCTTGGGCAGCAATGGAGCCCGCGCCAAACAGGAGGAATAGGATGAAATAGAGGTGGTTACGCATGTTAAAAATCCTGTATTTATGTGAGTTTACACTGGGAGATGATGTCCTTTCTCGGGGGTAAAGTTACTCGTTTTCTGAAGAGTCGGGTAGGCGATAGGTCGAGTGCGAAGCGATGCCCTTTCGTGCGATATGACCTGCTGTGACAAAGGTTTTTAGCTCTGAAGAGGCGGCCGTCGGGGAGAGCCCCGTGAGCTTCACGTATTCGCTACGTGCGAGGACGTGGTGGGTGCGTAGATAGCTGAGGAGCTGGCTAAGGCGCCGCTCACGTCCCTCTTGAGGGCGTGTGTAGCTGCGATGTGGAGCGCGCTGGAGCCTGCAGGCCCTACGGGTGCGTTGCACGAGCCTGCAGTCAGCATGGAAGCGCACATCGGCGAGCTCCAGGCTGGCGGCATTGCGCGTCGCGGTCTCTTCGCCTTCGGGGGGAGACACCTCCTTGCGGTAGCCGAGCTTGGGGCGGAAGATCCCTACGCCATTGATATGTACGATATAGCCCTCTGCAAGCCTCTTAGCGAGCTCTTCGCCGAGGAGCTGGAGTACGCCTTCAATTTCGGCGCGTGAGAAGGTACAGCCCTCGGCCATACGCTCGGAGAGATCCTCGGTGCTGAGTCGTCCTTCGCTGATCAGGCGAGGGTGCTGGCTGGGATGCTTCCCAAGGCCTTGAGGAACTTGCCTCATTGTGTACTTTGCCATCGTCGTGTCGTGTATTGGATTACTTGTCTTACTGATAGGAGAAGCTCTCTGCTCTTCCTGAGGCAAAAGTACGGTGGGGCGGAAAGAAAGGGCAGCACCTTTAGTGCTATTTGGTCGGCTATGTGCGTAGTCCTGTCATCTACGTGCCTAAGTCCAAAGATCCACGCACGTGGACGATAAGACTACCGACGTGGACGGAGCTTATCTCCCGCTGCTTCGCAAGAAGCGCACCGCTGGGGTAGGGGAGTACTTGTATTGGGTGGGGATTGTCCCTCAAGAAGGGGTAGCTTGCTCCCCGTAGATGTGCGGGGCGTAGTGAGCTACAAGAGCCGCATATATACGACACGTCCCGACAGTCAGATGACTGCCGGGACGTGCTGTATAAAGTGATGGGGTAGGGGAGACCCTTACTGAAGGGCTACCCAGCGCACGAGTGCGAAGTCCATACGATGTGGGAGCTCGGGGTGCGAAGGCAGGATACGCAGAGCGCGCTTGTAGTGCCCAGGACGAGCCTGCTTGAAGCGGAGCTCGTAGACCTCACGTGAGCCATTGCGCTCGACGAGTGTCAGGGCAGTCTTCGCTACGAAGCGGAGGCTACCCTGAGCGTCTTCGCGTGCGTCGACGAGCTCGACCTCGAGATCCGAGGTGAGTGCACCCTTGTCGAGGACAAGGCGTACCGTCTCTTCGTCGCCTGTGTGGCGCTCGTTGGACATGTATGCTGCGCTCTCGGACCCGTCGACAGAGACGACCTGCATGCTATCCCAAGCCTCGGCGGTAGCGCGCTTCCACTCGGTGAGTTCGCGGGCGATACGGTTCGAGTCAGCGTGCAGGCGAGCTGAGCGCTCGGCAAGCTTCGTGTAGAAGCGCTCGTAGTAATCGTCCATCATGCGGCGCATAGTGTAGTGAGGAGCGATGAAGTTCATCGAGTTCTTCATCGTCTGTACCCAACCATCGGAGTAGGGCTTGCCGTCGCGCTGGAAGTAGAGGGGTACGATCTCCTTCTCGAGAAGGTCGTAGATCGTCGTGGCGTCGAGCTTGTCCTGCAGCGACTGATCAGCAAAGGTGCGCTTGTCGGTGAGCGCCCAACCAGCACCCTTGCGGTAGCCTTCGTACCACCATCCGTCGAGGACGGAGAGATTGAGGACACCATTCATCTCGGCCTTTTCGCCCGAGGTCCCCGAGGCTTCGAGAGGACGAGTAGGGGTATTCATCCAGATATCTACGCCAGCGATGAGCTTGCTGGCAAGGCGCATATCGTAGTTCTCGAGGAAGATGATCTTCCCGAGGAACTGGGGCAGGCGGCTGATCTCGAGGATGTGCTTGATGAGGCCCTGACCACCACCATCGGCAGGGTGTGCCTTACCTGTGAAGAGGAACTGTACGGGGTACTTGGGGTTATTGACGATACGCTCCAGACGCTCGAGGTCGGTGAAGAGGAGGTGCGCACGCTTGTAGGTAGCGAAGCGACGACCGAAGCCGATGATCAGAGCGTTGGGGTTGATACCTTCGAGGACGGATACCGTCGTCTCGGGGTTGCCGCTGTTGCGGATCCACTTCTCGCCGTAGAAGGTGCGGATATGCTCGATGAGACGGAGCTTGATAGTCTGGTGCGTCTCCCAGATGGTCTCGTTGGGGAGCTGCTGGATCTTCGCCCAGGTAGCTTCCTCGGTCTGCTTCTTGAGGAAGTCCTTGCCGAAGTGCTTCGTGTAGAGCTCCTGCCACTCGGCGGAGGCCCACGTAGGCAGATGGACGCCGTTGGTGACGTAGCCGACGTGCAGCTCTTCGGGGAAGAAGCCCTTCCATACGGGGGCGAACATCTCCTGCGAGACGCGGCCGTGCAGCAGGCTCACACCGTTGGCTTCCTGACAGGTATTCAGTGCGAAGACGCTCATAGAGAACTTCTCGTTGCTCTCGGGATTCTCACGACCGAGGCTGATGAAGTCGTGCCAAGAGATGCCGAGACGCCCAGGGATGTGGCCGAGGTACTTGCCGAGGAGCTCCTCGTCGAAGTAGTCGTGACCAGCGGGGACGGGCGTGTGGCAGGTGTAGATCGAGGAGGCGCGGACGAGCTCAAGAGCTTCGTCGAAGGGAAGACCTTCACCCTCGACGTAGTCCAGGAGGCGCTGTACGCTCATGAAGGCTGCGTGACCTTCGTTCATGTGGTAGACGTCCTTCGAGATGCCGAGGCGGTTGAGGAGGAGCACACCACCGATACCGAGGAGGTACTCCTGCTTCATGCGGTTCTCCCAGTCACCGCCATAGAGCTGGTGCGTGATGGGGCGATCCCATTCGCTATTCTGTGGGATGTCGGTGTCGAGGAGGTAGAGACTGATACGGCCGACGTTGACCTTCCAGATGTGGCTGTATACAGTGTGACCAGCATAGGGCACCTCGAGGATGAGGGGCGTCTGTCCATCCTCTTCGAAGATCTGCTCAATGGGAAGCTGAGTGAAGTCCTGAGCTTCGTAGTTCGCCTGCTGCTGGCCTTCGGGGCTGAGGCTCTGGGTGAAGTAGCCGTAGCGATAGAGGAAGCCGACGGCGGTGAGGCGGACGTTGCTGTCGCTGGCCTCCTTGAGGTAGTCACCAGCGAGGACGCCAAGACCGCCGGAATAGATCTTGAGGATATTCGTCAGACCGTACTCCATGCTGAAGTAGGCCACGGAGGGGCGTACTGCATCTGCAGGCTCGTTCATATAGGCCTGGAAGTCGGCATAGACTTCGTCCAGCTGCGCCATGAAGTCCTTGTCAGCGACGAGGGCTGCCATCTCCTCAGCGGAGAGCAGGCGAGTGAGCGTGATAGGATTGCCTTCGGTCGACTCCCAGAGTTCGGGAGAGATGCGGCGGAAGAGATTCTGTGCCTTGGGGGTCCATACCCACCAGAGGTTGTGCGCGATCTCGTCGAGTCTACGCAGCTCAGCGGGCAGCTGGGCATAAGCATAGATGTTCGTCCAGACGGGATCGTTGGCGCGCTTTGTTACGATCATAAATATATTCCTTCTTCTAAGCAATCGAGACAGTCGGTCGACTATCATTTTTTTAAACGCTGCAAAGGTACTGATAATAAACCACTGCCCCTTACTTTACGACAAGATCATAAAGTAACGGGCAGTGGTATCTCTGTGAGGTGGGGTAGGGGAGCGCCTATTTCTTCGCAGGGGTGAGCCCGAGGGCGGCTGCTTCGCGGAGCATAAATTCGTAGGCGGGCTCGTATTCATTGGGGATCGTGCCGTCGAGGATAGCGTCCTTGATAGCATCCTTGATGAGCCCGACCTCGCGGCAAGGCGTGAGGGCGAAGGTGTCCATGATGAGCTGCCCCGAGATGGGCGGCTGGAAGTTGCGGATGCGATCCTTCTCCTCGATGTCGACGAGCTTCTGACGAACGACCTTATAGTTGTCGAGGTACTTGCGTACGCGCTGGGGGTTCTTGCTCGTGATGTCGGCTTCGACGAGGAGCATGAGGTCGTCGATATCGTCTCCCGCCTCGAAGAGCAGACGGCGCACAGCGGAGTCCGTCACGCCCTCATCGACGAGGGTGGCGGGGCGCATGTGCAGGTCGACGAGCTTCTCCACGTAGTGCATCTTGTGATCAAGCGGAAGGCGGAGGCGGCGGAAGATCTTCGACACCATCTTCATACCGATGAAGTTGTGGTTGTGGAAGGTCCAGCCGAGGCGCTGGTCAAAGCGCTTGGTGCGGGGCTTCCCGATGTCGTGTAGGAGTGCTGCCCAGAGGAGCCAGAGATTCATCTCGTGCCCAGGGCGGGCGGTGGAGAGTGCCTTGGCCATATTGTCCACGACCTTGTAGGTGTGGGTGAGGTTATCCTTGTGGCCGATGCCGTCACGCGTCTCGGCGCCCTTGAGCTCGAGGAGCTCGGGGAAGACGAGCTTCATCAGACCGGTCTTCTCGAAGAGCTCGAGGCCGATGGATGGGCGAGGGGAGAGGAGGATCTTATTGAACTCCGTGGCGATGCGCTCGGCGGAGATGATCTCGATGCGTCCTGCATTTCGCCCGATAGCAGCGAAGGTGTCGGGGTCGATGAAGAAGCCGAGCTGCGAGGCGAAGCGTATGGCACGCATCATACGCAGCGGGTCATCGCTGAAGGTGATGTCGGGATCGAGTGGCGTGCGCAGGGTGAGCGCCTCCATATCGTGCAGGCCGTCGAAGGGGTCGACGAGCTGACCGAAGCGGTCGGCATTCAGGCAGATGGCCAGAGCATTGACCGTGAAGTCACGGCGCTCCTGATCTTCCTCCAGCGTGCCGTCCTCGACGAAGGGCTTACGACTGTCGGGTGTGTAGCTCTCGCGACGAGCGCCTACGAACTCGATCTCCAGGTCGCCCTGCTTGACCTGTGCCGTGCCGAAGCGAGCGAAGACTGATATGTGTGCACCACGCCCGAGGCGCCCCGCTACCGCCTGCGCCAGGTCGATGCCGCGCCCGATGGAGACGACGTCGATATCCTTCGAGGGGCGGTAGAGGAGGAGGTCTCGCACATAGCCCCCGACGATGTAGGCGTCTACACCGAGTTCGTCCGCGGCTTCGCCGATGAGGTGAAAGAGGGGTGTGTCTACCTTGTCGTAGATCTCATCTTCCTTTTCGTAGAGCAAGTCTTCGCTGAGCATCCTTTCTTAGTTGGGTTTCTTCGGCTGCAAAGATACGGGTTTCTTGCGTGGGGCGTGCGGTCACCCACGCTTTGCGAAAGAAAACATCGGGTGTGTTTCCACGTGGAACTGCACCCGATGTCCTCTCGCGCTTCGTGCGCGTACGTATTATATATGCTTAGGGCTCGATGTCGTGGAGTACGCGATCGGCATCGGTGATCTCGCGAAGAGGGCGGCAAGGATTGCCGATGGCGATGACGCCTGCGGGAATGTTGCGTGTGACGACGCTGCCTGCTCCGATCACGGCGCCCTCACCGATGGTGACACCACCGAGGATCGTTACCGAGCCGCCGATCCACACGTTGTCACCGATCTTCACGGGCTTGCCTTGCTCGTAGCCTGTGTTGCGCTCCTCGGCGAGTAGCGGATGGGTTGAGGTGTAGATGCTGACGTTCGGGCCGATGAAGACGTGGCGGCCGATGTCGATACGCCCCGCATCAAGCGCGGTGAAGTTACTGTTGACGAAGCTGAAGTCTCCGATGTGGACGTTCGATCCGTAGTCGAAGAAGATGGGTGGTACGAAGTGGCAGCGCTCGCCCATCGTACCGAGGAGCGAGTGGGTGATCTCGCCGGCTTCTTTGTGTTGGTCGGGGTGTAGGGTATTGTATCGCTGGATGAGGTCTTGTGCTCGTAGTCGCTCCTCGTGGATCTCGGCATCGATGGCGCAGAAATATAGTCCTGCTTGACGTCGCTCTCTCTGGGTCATGGCGTGTGTGGCTTGGTGTAGTGGTGTGGGCGGAGAGAACGAGTGTTCCACGTGGAACACACCTCTGTTTTCTTCGCTTTCCTGCGGTGCGCTTCGCTGTTTACTCGCGTGCCTTGCTGTCGATCCAGATGGTCACGGGGCCGTCGTTCGTTAGAGATACCTGCATATCGGCGCCGAAGCGACCCGTACCTATGGTGCGTCCGAGTCGCTCCTCAAGGGCGAGGACGACCTCGTCGTAGAGGGGTTTGGCGACCTCGGGGCGGGCGGCACGGATGTAGGACGGGCGGTTGCCTTTCTTTGTCTCGGCCATGAGGGTGAACTGCGATACGGCGATGATGTCTCCGCCGACGTCGAGGATGCTGCGGTTCATCACCCCGTCTTCGTCGTCGAAGATACGCAGCTGTGTGGCCTTCTTCACGAGGTGCTCGATGTCCTCTGCGGTGTCTTCGGGGGAGATGCCGATGAGGATGAGCATGCCGAGGCCATGGCTCTCGGCGACAGCTATTCCGTCGATGTGGACGGCTGCGGAGCGGGTGCGTTGGATGAGGAAGCGCATGGATATGAGTGGGTTATCCTTCGGGGTGGAAGGCGGTGTAGATGATGCGGGCCTTGGCGGGGCCGATGACGGCGGTGAGGTCATCGAGGCTCGCGGAGGCGATGGCTTGCACGCTGCGGAAGGCCGTGAGGAGTTCGTCCTTCGTCTTCGGGCCGATGCCCTTGATGTAGTCGAGGCGCGAGGAGAGCTGGCTCTTACTGCGTTTGTCGCGGTGGAAGGTGATGGCGAAGCGGTGCACCTCCGCCTGGATCTGCTCGAGGAGACGGAAGGTCGGGCTGTGGTGGCGCACGGGGATCTCGTCGAGGGTGTCCGCGCCGAAGAGGAGCCCTGCCGTGCGGTGGCGATCGTCCTTCACCAGCCCCGCTACGGGGATGGCGAGGCCCAGCTCAGCGAGGGCTTCGCGTATGGCGCCTATCTGCCCCTTACCTCCATCGGCGAGGATGAGGTCGGGGAGACCTTCGCCTCCTGCCTCTTCGCTCAGGCGGCGGTAGCGGCGCGTGACGACTTCTCGCATGGAGGCGTAGTCGTCGGGTCCTTCGACCGAACGGATGTTGAACTTCCTGTAGTCCTTCTTCGACGGGCGCCCACGCTTGAAGACGACACAGGCGGCTACGGGGTCGGAGCCTTGGATATTCGAGTTGTCGAAGCACTCGATATGTAGGGGGAGCTTGTCCAGATGTAGGAGGTCCTTCAGCTCGGTGACGATCTGCATCAGGCGCTGGTCGGGGTTGAGCCGCTCGGCACGCTTGTACTTGTCGACCTTGTACTGGCGGACGTTGCGCTCGGAGAGCTCGAGGAGCTTCTTCTTGTCGCCACGCTGGGGGATGGTGATCGTCACGCTGGCATCGTCCTGCCACCCGGGGTCGAAGGGCAGGATCAACTCCTTGGCGCGTGAGGCGAAGCGCTGGCGTAGCTCGGTGATGGCGCTGGCGAAGAGCTCTTCGCGCGTCTCGCCCTCGATGAGGCTACGGTACTCGATGGTATAGACCTGCGTGACCATCCCTTGGGTGAGGTGCATGAAGTTCACGTAGGTCGCGCCGTCTTCGTCCTCGTCGAAGCTGAAGACGTCGACGTTGTGGATGTGGTGCGGGGCGACGGTGTGCTTGACCTGATAGTTCTCGAGGTACTGAAGGCGCTCCTTGTAGATCTGCGCTTCCTCGAAGCGAAGCTCCTCGCTGAGGCGAAGCATCTCCTCGCGATAGAGGTCGATGACGTCACGGAGGTTCCCACGCAGGAGGCTCGTGATCTCGCGGATGTTGTGCGCGTAGTCCTCGGCGGTCTGGTAGCCGACACAGGGCGCCTTGCACTTCTTCATGTGGTACTCGAGGCAGACCTTGTACTTGCCCTGGGCGATCTTGTGCGGGGAGAGGTCAAGGTCGCAGGTGCGGATAGGGTAGAGGTCGCGCACCATGGCTACGGCGGCGTGTGCCATACCGACGTTGGGGTACGGGCCGAAGCGCACCGAGCCATCGTGGGCGGGGCGGCGCTCGACGCGGACGCGGGGGAAGGGCTCATGGCGGATGACGACCTCAGGATAGGTCTTGTCGTCCTTGAGAAGGATGTTGTAGCGGGGCTGATGCTCCTTGATGAGGGAATTCTCGAGGATAAGGGCCTCAGCTTCGGAGCCCACGACGACGTACTCGATACCGCGGATCTGGCGCACCAGAAGGCGGGTCTTCGAGCTGGGTACGTCGCGCTGGAAGTAGCTACTGACGCGACGACGCAGGTTCTTCGCCTTCCCGACGTAGATGATCGTGCCCTCCTGGCCGATGTACTTGTAGCAGCCGGGGGCTTCGGGGAGCGTAGGGAGGATCTTGCGTATTTCGTCGAGCGTCATCGTGTCTTATCTGAGGGAGGTGGGGCACAGTCGCCTCTATTACAACAAAGATAAGGGAAAGATGGTGCGCTCCCGCTCCCGTACGAGCCGTCGGCTCGCAAAGCGCCTAAAGGCGGGACTTCTTCGCTATCAAAGTTAGCCCTTTCGGCGGGGAGTATGGTGGGGGCGCTATGGGAGGGAAGGATGTGGGCTTGCGGATGGGGGGGGTATGAACCTATATTGGTCGGCGGGTTGACCTATATAGGTCGTCATCGCGACCTATATAGCTTCGTCGTCGGACCAATATAGGTCAGCCCTCCGACCTATATAGGTTGATTTATCGCCCTGTAGTAGGGCGGTGGCGCAAGCGATGTCTATCATAGATAGAGCTATAGCGAAAAGCTTCCACGACAAGAAGGGGAGGGGGTATGCGAACCAGTACTGGTCGCCGACGTGACCAGTACTGGTAACTGATATCAACCCATACTGCTTCGCGCTGCGACCAGTACTGGTCAGACGAGTGACCAGTACTGGTTACTTTTCCTCCTTGTGCAGGTGTGTGGTATGGGGCTGTAGTACAGTGCGTTGTGGTATGTTCGCTCGTAGTGCCTTTTCTCTGCTGAGAAAAAGAAATCTCCCCGAGGTGGGGTTGTCGGCTTGGTGTGAGGTGGAGGCTACTCCAGCTCGATGGGATTGAAGGGGATCGTCCAAGAGAGTGTTTCGGCAGCCGTCAGGAACTTCCCCTGCGCATCCCGTGGATGTACCCGCTGGCCATTGGCCTCAAAGGTCTGAATCGGATGCTTGTGTAGCCGCTGATAGTAGTCTCTGAACTGTGCGCGACTGACCGACTTCACCAAGCGAATCTTCCACTCCACGATGTCCGCACTACGCTGACATAGGGCGTCGAGTACGAAGTGATGCGTTCCATCCATGCTGTGCAGCTCGAGGATCAGCCCAGGGAGGCCGCCAAAGAAGTTCGGGCCAGCGGAGATCGGGATGCTGGGAGTAAACCAAGCTTCGTAGCTTCTCCCGCGGAACTGACACGTGGCACGCTGTGCCTCGTAGCCAGAGATGACCTTCTTCGCACCCGTCAGCGTCCATGAGAACGTCGGGGTGTCGGTGTACTTCAGCGTGGGGCCTGAGAGAGGCGTCCTGTAGTAGACCTGCGTCGTGCCATTGGTCAGATCGCGGTAGTAGCAGAAGGGAGACAGACCGTCTTCGGGGATCAGCATCGGGCCATATTTATTGGCATCATGAGTAAGAGCAGAGTCTGCCTGCCAGAGTCTGTAGCTGTAGGACTTGACAAGCGCCTTGCCCAGCTCCACGCGGATGATGTCTTCTCGGAAGTCTTTACTCTCGGCAGGTGTCTTGTGGCGGTAGGTGTAGTCCACGAAGTACTCGGACTTCCCGAGGATCTTCCCTGCTTGCAGGCGCATCGGTATAGCAGGGAACTGTGCGAGCAGGCCGAGGGGGCTGATGCTCACGAAGGTGAGTAAGAGGAGAAAGAGGTTTCGCATAAGGCAGTCTGATATGATGTGTTATCCCATCAGCTACTCCAGCTCGATGGGGTTGTAGTAGAAGGTCGGGTTTTTGATTTGGATGCCTGCGCCAGGGAAAGATGTCGTGAGCGTCTGCACGATATCGGCATGCATGCGCCTACATAGATCACGGACTTTGCTCCGATCTGTGCGCTTGTAGTTGTCTTTATACTTGACGATGGGCAAGGCCTTGGGGAGCTGTGATACACTTGTTGCCTCGAAGATGTACTCCCTCTTGGCATCGTAAGCCTCCAAGATCAGGCCAGGAGCGCCACCCAAGAGCCACGGGCCATTAGAGATGGGGATATCCGTCGCTACCCAAGCGGTATAGTCACGGCCTCGGAAGCGTGCCGTAGCCTTCTGACATGAATAGCCGAGTACGTCCTTGCGCTCATCGGTGAGTGTCCATGACTGGGGGTGTAGCTCATCAGAGTAGATGAAGGTATATCGGTAGGAGTAGACGAAGAGCCTAAAGGTAAGCTCGCTATAGGGCTTGGTGCCGCTCAGGTACTTATAGACCTCCATACCTCCCATTCCCCGCGCCTCGATACCAGGTCCAGCCTCTTGGCTCTCTGCTGCGATAAGCTCCTGCTGGTTGTCCAGGACGCAGACGTGTCCGAACTTCGAGATCTTCCGCCCGACGAGGAGGTACATCTCGTTCGTCACTTTGTCGTGCTTCTTCGGATCGAGGAGGCAGGTCGTCTTGTAGTCAATGCGATAGTTCGCTGAGTCCAGGACGGTGTATTTCCTGATATCGAAGGGGTGTATACTGCCGATAGGGCTCTGAGCTCGGGAGGAGAGGCTTAGTCCGAGGCTCAGTAATAGTGCATAGAGCGCTATTGACTTCATAGAGATGGTGTCCTTCATACGTCTGTAGGGTCTTGCTATGCGTATCAGAACAGCTTGAATCGCGCCTTGAGCATGATCGCCGAAGGGCGGATGTCGTAGTAGCTGTGCGAGGCGACGAGGTCGGAGAGCGTCCCCGAGCTGTAGAGACGCGCACCGAGGATATTCGTCCAGTCGAGGGTAAGGCGCACCTTCCGCCACGTGTAGGCGAGTCCGAGGTCCGCGAGTGTGAAGTGCCTCCCTTGAGTCACTGCATCGTTGTAGTAGTGCTCGGCGGTGAGCTTGATCGCTACATCCTCCAGGACATTCACGTGCGAGATGACCTTGTGGCTGAGGCTCTGTATCGGTGTGAGCCAGCTCCTATTCTCGAGGCGACTGCGGTGCAGGCCCCACGCGACGTTGTACTCCATCGTGAGCCATGATAGCGGCTTGAGGGAGCACCTCCCGCTGGCGCTGGCCCACTGACTCGTATAGCCGAGGAGCTTGCCTTCGAGGTAGCTCTTACCCTCGCTCTGGCCGAGGGCTGCATCCCCAGACACCGAGAGGGAGATCCAGTCATAGCCTTTGCTGAAGCGTGCATTGGCCGAATAGCTCTGCCCCGAGTGCGGCAGGGGAAGGCGCTCTACGACGGTGAGTGGGGGCTCGATCTTCAGCGAAGAGATGTCTTCACTGCGGTGGTGGCTGTAGCTGACCCCCGCGCTGAGGAAGAGCATCGAGAAGATATCCTTGTAGCTGAGGGTGAGCCCTGTGCTGGCCGTGCGCGAGCTGAACTGACGCATCTCGTGGCGTGTCAGGCTGCGGTAGCTCTGCATGATATACCCTGCGTAGAGCGAGCTGAGGGTGGGCTGTGTGAGGGCTATCGAGCCATTCAGCTGGAGTGTGAAGTCCGAGGCGAACTTATAGCTCACCCAGCCCCGCGGCTCGAAGTATAGCTTCCCCTCCGAGAGCCTTTCGCTTGGGCGGAAGCCGTCCTGCATCAGCGTGTGGTAGTAGAAGAGCGGGAGTACGGCGTGGAGGTTGAAGACCTCGGACTTGTAGCTCAGCTCATGACCCAGCCCAGCGCCAAGGCGAGTGAAGCTGATCCCGTTGTGCATATCCCGCGAGGGGAGTGGCTGATAGGTACCCGTGAGGCTCGTCGCTCCCAGCTCGGTATCCAGCGCCTGATGCTGGGCTTGGAGGAAGAGCCGTGGGCTGATGCGTAGCCCCCCGATATGCCATGCGGAGAGCAGGGCGAGTTCGGCGAAGCTGAGGAAGGTGCGGTGCCGTACGTCTTGCGTGAGCTCGGCATAGGGCGATCCGCTATTGATGCGGGGAGCATAGAGCCCTGGCTGGATGCTTAGGCGGTGCGGGGAGGTCGCTATGGCATTGCGCCAGAGGATCTCACCGCCCTTGCCGTCTGCCTTCGTCCGCACCCAGTGTGAGGTGTTGGTCGCTGAGAGGTAGCGCTGGCGCATCTGCTGTGTGAGGTCCTCTCCTGCTGAGACGATGCCATGCTCTTGCTCCCACGAGGCCTTGAGCTCGAGGAGGTTGTTGAAGTAGAGCTGCTCCTTATTGATGTTGTAGCGTAGCTCGCCCTCGAGCTGGTCGATCGTACCGCGATTGCGCAGGTCTTCGCTGATGACCTTCGTACCCTCGGGGAGGAAGTAAGTCGTCTGCGAGGCGCCATGTGTGCGCTCTCGGTCGTGGAAGAAGATGAGGTTGGCGTTCAGCTCCGCTTCATTCTTCAGCTTGTAGAGGTTGTTGGAGGAGAAGGCGTGCGTGTCGTTGTCATAGTAGCGAGGGCGAGAGATGCGGGGCTCGTCGGGCTGCTGTAGCGAGGTCATCGTGAGGCTGGGTAGGGGAGAGTCCGCGGTGAAGGAGCGCAGCTCGCGGCGTATGTCCTCCCCGTTATCATTGCTCTTGGCGGTCAAGACGTGCTGTCGCAGCTTGGCGAAGTATAGCCCGATCAGCTCTTCGCTGCGCCTCATCCTGCCGTCATAGCCGAGGCCGAGCTGTGCCGTCATACTGAAGGTGCCCTTGACTTCGTCCTTCAGCTTGAGGTTGATGGCGGCCTCGCTGCTGGGCTGGGTCTTCTCGAGCGCCTTGACGGGCTGGTGGTTCTCGAGGACCTGCACGGTGGCGACGTCCTTGGCCGATATGTTGTTCGTCGCGATGCCGTAGCGCCCTTGCAGGGCATCCAGCCCCTCGATGTAGAACTTATTGATCGGTTTCCCTTGGTACTTGATGAAGCCGTCCACCGAGACCTCTATATTCGGGAGCTTACGCAGGACGTCGGCGATGACTACATCATTCTTCCCGATGAAGGCGCCGACGGAGTAATTGACCGTGTCCTTCTTCCCCCAGATCTTACGAGCCTTCACCTGTACCTCTCTTAGGAGGGTGCGTGACTCCTTGACTCGGAAGTCGCAGGTCTGACTGACGTTCTCCACGCGGCGGTCCATGCGCTCGATCTCCATGCTCGCTACGCTGATGAGGAGCTGGGGCTGCGTGCTGCTGACGCTTAGGCGGTAGCTGCCGAGGGCATCGGTGAAGGTGTAGGCTAAGATCGTGCTGTCCGTCGGCACTAAGGCCAGCACGCGTGCGTACTCTACGGGCGCCCCTTGGAGGGTGCGTACGTGCCCCGTGATGATACTCTGCCCGTAGGAGGATGACAGGCTGAGTAGGAGGGCGAGGAGGAAGAGGATGTGTCGCTTCATGATAGCGCTGGTAGTAAGGTGAGTGAAGGGCGGGAGCTACTCTGCCTCCAGCCACAGCCAAGGGAAGGAGAAGTCTCGATTCTTATTGGTATTCCCAATGTAAATGTTGATGCCAAGCGACTGCTCGCAGAAGAGGATCGGCTGCTTGTGCATGCGTAGGATGGTCGCACGTAGCTTCTCTCGCGTAGACTTGGTGTGCGGGTAGGTCCAGAAGCGGATCGGTATGCTCTTATTCTCAACGTCTATGCAGGTGAAGACAAAGTATGCCTCCGTATCTTCTACCGCCAGGATGAGTCCCGGCAGTCCGCAGAACTTCCACGGGCCGTCAGAGAGGGGAATGTCTGAGGTGAACCAAGCGATGTACTTCCTCCCACGGAATTCCCCAAGGGCTTTCTGACACGTGTAGCTGAGGATCTTCTTGGTCTCCGACTGGATCTGCCACTTGAAGTCGGGCAATGGCTCGGTATATTGCCCATAGCCCGCGCCGAGGAAGAGGCGGTAGGAGGTCGTCAGTGCGCCTGGCTTGGGGTAGCCCTTGAAGACATCTTCGGGGAAGGTAATACCACTAAAGTCATCGACCGTCTCCGCGCCCTGCTTTATCTCGGCATCCGCTTTCTCGCGGGCTTTTAGGAGGTCACGGCTATAAGTCGCAGAGATACGCTTGCCGATGAGTAGCGTCTGCGTGTCCTTGTAGGCGACGTGGCTATACTTAGGGTTGGGGTTGAGCTTGGCTGCGATCTGATAGGTGATCTCATACTTGGCGGTATCGACTACTTGGTACTTGTCCGATGGCCCGTAGGTGGTCGGGAATATGAACATCTGGGCGGACAGCGTCAAGGCTTGCATGGATAAGCACAGCAGGAAGGCTTTTACGAGTCTCATAGTGTCTGATGGGGTCGGGTGATAGTGAGTTAGCGTGGTATGGTGTGGCTCTCGTCGTGGCGCACCTTAGGCGGTTGTAGCGTGGTGTATTGTCTTTGAGGTATGAGGGTGGAAGGCCCTTCGTGCGGGAGGGGAGGCGGGTGATGCGTTAGGTGAAGCCTCTCGAGCCGAAGGCTCCCTCGGACTCTGTTATCTACCACAAACTTAGTAAAACACCCGCACACAAGAAAGGCGCAAAGCAAGAGCCCCCTGACGCACGGCTATCCGCATACGTCAGGGGGCTTGCTGGCTATACTTATAGGAGGGTGGGGTGCAAACCACTACTTGTTCGTGGTGCAACCCAATAGTGGTACGGGTGCAAACCACTACTTGTTCGTAGTACAAACCAATAGTGGTACGGGGTGCAAACCTATATTGGTTCACGAGTCAACCTATATAGGTCGTCATCGCGACCTATATAGCTTCGTCGTCGGAGCAATATAGGTCAGCCCGCTGACCAATATAGGTCGATTTATCGCCCTGTAGTAGGGTGGTGGCGCAAGCGGCGCCTATCGCAAATATAGCTATAGCGAAAAGCTGTCACGGCAAGAAGGGGAGGGGATATGCGAACCAGTACTGGTCGCCGACGTGACCAGTACTGGTAACTGATATCAACCACTACTACTTTGCGCTGCGACCAGTACTGGTCAGACGAGTGACCAGTACTGGTTACTTTCCCCTCCTTGTGCCGGTGTGCGGTATAGGGCTGTAGTACAGAGCGTTGTGGTATGCTCGCTCGGAGCGCCTTTCCCCTGCTAAGAAAAAGAAATCTCCCCGAGGAGCAGGAGGCACATCCTCGGGGAGATCCTAAAGCACAAGTAAGAAGTGAGCCTCCTGCGGGGCTACTTCGTGGAACGGGGACGGATGACGCTCAAGAGGCTGACGTCCGAGGCGTAGTGGAGGTCGAAGGTGCGTAGCTCCTTCACGCTCTCGCTGGGGCTCGTGGGGAGCTGGAGCAGGAGGAGCTTCGTCAGGTCGTGCAGGAGGGGACCCGAGCGGCCTTGGTCGAGGTAGGAGACCAAGAGCGCCTTGAGGTCGGGGTGATAGCCTACCTGCATCTTGAAGCCCTGGCGGTTGTCCGCCTCGGTGCGCCCTGCGATGGTGTAGAGGAGCTGTGAGGTGAGACCCTGTACTTCACTTGCGGGACGGCTGGTGTCAATGGTGGCGGTGTAGACACTGCGCTCCTTGGCCTCGGCGCCGTTGAGATTGGGCGTACCCCCCGAGTAATAGATACGGTGCGTGGCGGGGTCGATGGTGACGCTGCGGCCGATGGGTTCGCTGAGCGTGAAGACTGCGAGGACCTTCCCCGCAGCGAGGTCGAAGAGGTAATAACGGTTCGCCGTGTCGCGTAGGATGACCTGAGCGCCCATACGGAAGATGTCCTTGATCTGCGCTCCCGAGAGGGCAATGGGTACCTTGTGTGCGGCGGTACTTCCCTTGTCGAAGGCAAAGGCCGCGGATTCATAGGGCACGAAGAAGTAGCCCTTGTCCTGCCAAGATGCTGCGCCCGTGGGGTAGCCGAAGATGCCCGTGAGGGCGGTCATCTTCCCCGTCTCGGGGTCGAGGCGGTAGAAGTGCTTCTTGTCGAAGGAGAGGTAGGTCGTGCCGTCGTCGAAGGTGAAGGAGTGGCGCACCCATTCATCGCCGTCGGGCTGGGTGATGCGTAGGTTCTTCGTGAGGCGCATCGTCTTGCGGTCGAAGAGGAGGAGGCGTGAGGCGTGCTCGCTGTCGTCGGTGAAGTCGTACTTCGCCATGTAGGCCAGATAGTCGCCCGCTTCGCTCAGCGTGCCTTCGCAGAGGTAGCCTTGGCCTTCGTACTCCTTATTAAGCGGTGTGGCCTTGTCGGAGAAGACGGGGAGGAGGGTCTTCGCCTCACGGTCGAGGAGGCTTAGGCTGGAGGCCACGCCCACGCCATCGGGCTGGCTCGTCAGGACAGCGGCAAGGCCTTGGTTGAAGATCAGGGTATAGCCCTCATAGTCCTTGTAGGCGGGCGGTGTGGGCTCTGGTGTAGGTGTGGGTACAGGCGTTGGTGTCGGTGTCGGTGTCGGCTGGGGGAGGGGCGTAGGCTTATCACCGCAGGCCGTGAGGAGGCTGAGGGCAAGGGCTACGCTGTAGATGCGGTAGTTCATAGTCGGCGTGTATCTAAGGGTCGGGGAGGAAGAAAGGCGAGGCAGCCACGGGTGTGGTACTGCCTCGCCTTTGCTTATAGGGGGATTACTTCAGTTCCTTGACGGTGAAGTTCTTCCACTTACCGTCGGTGATCTGATAGCTTGTCTTATTTGCAGGGGTCACGTAGAGGATGGGGTCCTTCATCTGACCAAAGGCTACGCTACCATCGTGGAAAGGGTCATCATCGCTGTAGGGGTTGAAGTCTACCTCGGGCATAGCACCAAGGAGGACAGCGACACCAGAGTTCTTATAATTGCCGTGGAATGCTCCGCGACCGATCTTCTTCACAGCTGGTAGGCTGATGTAGGAGATTTTGAGACCATTCCCACTGATGTTAGAGCCACCATTGAAGCAGATATGTCCGATCTCCTCGAGGAGGGGGAAGTTCACAGCCGTCAGCGAAGCGTTGTCGGTGAAGACTGCTTCGCCGAGCTTCTTCAGCTTGGGCAGGTGAGCGAAGTTGAGGCTACCCGTCTGCTGGAAGGCGAAGCTACTTACCTCCGTCACCCCTTCGGCGTAGATCGCCTTGAAGTTCTGGAATCTCTGTGTGAAGACGCCATTGTCGATACGCGTGATGCTCGAGGGGAGGACGAGGACACCATTGCGGCCCTGACCAGCGAGGTAGCTCTGACCAGCGCTCGTGATATCCGTCAGTACGCTGCCCTTGACCTTGAAGTACTTGCCGTCGAGGCTCTTGGGGATGGTGATACCGTCGAGCTTAGCGAAGTGGTGGCGTGCGATGAACTCGAAGTACTGCAGGAAGTTCGGGCTCTTGCTCTCATCGAAGACGAGGACCTTCTCCTCGGGCGTACCCCAGAAGGCATCTTCAGCCGTGCCGTAGGTCTTGTCGGTCTCGTCAATGGCCAGCGGTGGACGCTGTGCACCACCGAAGTCAACGGTCATAAGAGCGGAGCAGTTCTTGAAGGCTGCCTTACCGATCTTCTTCACACCAGGGGCGTGGATAGCCGTGAGCTTCGTATTGTCGAGGAAGACGCCATCAGCGATCTCCGTGACGGTAGCCTCGAGGGTGACGACACCGTCTGCGGGGGTCTTGTCGATAGGATAGGTGACGAGTACGCCATCCTTGATCTCAATCTCGGTACCAGGGATGGGCGCACCGTTGATGGTCTTGAAGTGGTGCTTCTTCGCGAAGTCTGTGAAGTCAGCGACCTTGTCAGCGGGGACGATGAGGTCCTTCTCTTCGGACGTGCCTTCGAAGGCATCATCGCTCGTCGTGGGGACGGTAGCACCGAGCTCGAGGCTGGTGAGTGCCGAGCCCTTGAAGGCTGCATCACCGATCTTCGTGAGCTTGGGTGCCTTGACGGTCTTCAGCGTCTTGTAGCCCTCGAAGACCTTGGCAGAGATCTCGGTGACTTCGGGGAGGGAGACGAGGCCCGTAGCTGCGATCTCCTTCTCGGGATAGGCTGAGAGGACGCCGCTCGTGATCGTGATACCGCTCTGAGGTACGACGGGCGTGTCGGTCTTGCTACATGAGGCGAGACCCAGAGTGAGGGTTAAGGCAAGGGGGAGAAACTTCTTAATCATAGTTGTGGGTTGGGGTGAAATATAGAGGCACGCCCGCCCTCGTGCTGCGAGAGCTAAGGGCGGGTGTGCGGGAGGAGTTACTTAGGCTCATTAGAGAAGCCGTAGCCAGCCTGCTGAGGCAGGAGGAGCTGCAGCGTCTTGGGATAAGCGAGGTATTCAGCGGGGATCTTGCCCGTGAGCTTATTGCCTGAGAGGACGAACATCGTGTAGCCGTAGTCGGGCAGACCATGCAGGCCAGCGTACTTAGCTGCATCGGGCAGATAGCGCTTGATGCGTGCGGGGATCGTGCCCGTGAGGTCGTTGTCGCTCAGGTCTACCGAGATGAGCAGGCTCTGCTGTGCACCACCGAGGTCCGTGGGGATCGTGCCTGAGAGCTTGTTGCCCTTGAGGTCGATGACATAGATACCCGTGAGGTGTGCGAGCTCAGCAGGGATAGAGCCCGTGAGCTGGTTGCCTGCGAGGTTGAGCTGCTGGAGCGTCTTCAGCGCACCGAGCGAGGCGGGGATAGCACCCGTGAGCTTGTTGCCCGAGATGTGGATCTCGCGGATGCGCTTCAGACTGCCGAGGGAGGCGGGGAGGCTTCCCGAGAACTCATTGAGGCCTGCGGAGAAGTACTCGAGCTGAGCGAGTGCGCCGAGCGAGGCGGGGAGCTCACCTGAGAAGTGACAGCCATAGAGGGAGAGGTACTTAGCGCTCTTCAGTGCGCCGATCTCCGTGGGGAGCGTACCCGTGAAGCCCTGGAAGGAGAGGTCGATATAGCGTGCCTTCGTCAGCTGACCGATCTCGCGGGGGAGCGAGCCGGTGAGGGTCTTCCCGTTGGGGCGGTGCTCCTTGGCGGTAGCGGGATCGCCATTCCACCACATGCTGAGGTCGTAGCGGCTATTGCTGAGGTCGAGGGTATCAAGCTCGGTGAGCTTGCCGATGGCGGGAGATACCTCGCCCGTCAGGCTCGTGAAGCGCAGACGCAGCGAGCGCAGGTGGGTCAGCTGATAGAGCTCGGCGGGGATGGTACCCGTGAGCTCGCGGTTGTACTGCAGCTGGAGCGAACGCAGAGCGGTGAGCTGTCCGATGCTCTTAGGCAGGGTGCCACGGAGCTTGTTGCCGCCGAGGTAGAGGGCGGTGACACGAGGTGCGCCTGCGACGTCGCTTACCTGGACGCCTGCCCAAGTAGCTACGGGGCGAGAGCTATTCCAGTTGTTGGAGTGCGACCAGTTCATCCCGTCGAGGCTCTTGTAGAGGTCTACAAGGGCGAGGCTGTCGGTCTGGATCGACCCCGTGATCGTCTCGCCTGCGGGGAGCTCCGTAGCGCGAGCGCTGGTGTTGCCAGCGGGCTGAGGCGCATCCTTCTGCTCCTTGCCGCAGCTGGTGACGACTCCACCGAGGGCGATAAGCGCGAGGGTAGAGAGGAGAGTTTTCTTCATTTTAGGTGAATATTAAGTGAACTAATTAGGATAAATCATCGGTTGGCCCCAGTGCGGCTGGCCGCATTGGGGATGAAGTAGAAGCCTGCGGGGAAGGAATTTACCTTCTCCTTCAGAAGGAGCTTCGTGCCGTCGGCCTTGAGGACCATCGTCACGTTCTTCTTGTTGTAGGTGCCGTCGTCCTCGAAGGCAGCGTAGTAGAGTTCGCCCGTAGCAGGGTCGACGCCGAGGCTGTTGTAGTACTTGTTCGCCGAGGTACCTACGCCATCTATCGTCTTGACATCGATGACCTGAGAGGTCTTGCTCGTAGCGAAGTCGTGGCAGTAGATGACGGAGCTTTGGCCCGTGAAGTAGAGCTTGTCGCCGTGAGCAAAGAAGGCGGAGGAGGTGGTACGCTCCCAACTTTGGGGGCCTGTTGCTGAAATGGACTTGTCAAGGATGTGGGTGCCGAGGGCGACGAAGTTGTCAGGGGTGGGATCTACCTTGAGGATCGCATTGGGGCTCGTCGTAGATATCCAGAGCTTACCATCGTGGCTGACGGCTATACCCGAAGGCTTGGCGGGTGAGAGGTCCAGCTCACGGACGACCTGAGTACCCTGGATCATCAGGATCTTGTTGTCTTTGGTGAGTGCAAAGATGCGTTCGCCGATCTGTGCCATACGCTGCTTCAGCGCCTTCTTTGTCCCAGTGATAGGTGTGAATCCTCCCTCTGAGGAGCCACGTAAGATCCCATCACGCTCAGTGCGAATGTAGATGTGGTCGCGCAGGACAGCGATATGTGTAGGGGTGCTCTGTGCGAGAGCCTCGTCGTTGTAGACCTTGACCTTCTCGAGGGAGTTGCTACTCGCGATGGTGAGGAGACCTTCACCGCCGTTCTTAGGACCGAGTTGTGAGAGGATATAGATCTGGTCATTCCCGAAGGCGAGGTCCTGGCAGACGTTCCCGAGCTTCGTGCCATTGACGCGGTAGTAAGCCTGATCGATGACGAGCTTCTTGGAGGGGTGGATGTAGGTCAGTGAGCCCGTCTCATTGCCGAAGTTCCCTTCGTTGAGGAGGAAGGCGCCTTCGGAGAAGCGGGGAGCAACAGTGTAGGTCTGCTTAGCGCTCTTGCCGTCGACAGTGAGCGTGACTTCATACTTACCTGGGTGAGCGGTGGTGAAGTCGAAGGTAGCACCTTCGGCAGCCTTCGCGCCGTTCACTGCCCATACGGCTTTGGCAGCAGCGTCCTTCGCTACACCAGCGACGCTCAGGTGAGCGGTGTCGAGCTGGTAGAACTCTAAGTTGCTTGCTACTCCGTCGATCGTCAGACTCGAGGGAGGATTAGGGCTTGGTGTGGGGTCATCCTTCTTACAGGAGGCGAGGCCAGCGATGAGAGCGAGGCTGGCGATGAGAATCTTCTTATACATGGTGGAGGAGGTTAGTGAAGTTAGTTAGGGATGTCTTCCTTGAGGAGATGGAGGTCCGTGATGCCCGAAATCTCCGTAGAGCATTCGCCGAGGTTGCCGTTCTCTTGGTTGACACCCGTATAAATCTTGATGAAGTCTACCCCAGGGAGGTACACCTTGCGCCCCTGCTTGTCGACAGCCCAGTCGATGTCGATGGTGGCATCCTTGCTGTCGCTCGGTGCATTGTCGGCGTAGCCATAGCTGAACTTACACTGCACGTAATAGGGGCTTTCGCTACTTTGGTTGTAGCCATTCTGTGGGAGGCGCGTCCCGCGGAAGGTGAGCTTGTCGCCCTTGACCCACTGCGGGAAGTAGGGCTGTGCGTGAAACGGGTTCTTGACCTTGTAGCCGGAGTTGCCCTTGTTGTCCTGCCAGCGGATGTAGGTGCTCCACACTTCGTTGGACGCAGGTTCATTGGCTGGACGGTAGTAGGTCATCTCAAAGTCTCGATAGCAGTTGAGGTCTGCTTGTGGGGCGTGACTTTTGAGGAAGGCATACCATGGCTCTTGGGTGGGATCGACGTGTGCGCTCCCTGCGATTTCGTACCACTCGTCTTCATCGGGGCGGCCGTTGTGATTGGCATCGTAGGCGACCATAATAATCCCCGGCTCACAGCTCCCAGCTTCGAAGGCTTCCTTCTTGCTACTGCTGTAGAAGGCATTGCCGAGCACACGGAAGTCGCGCTGCCCAGCTACGTTCGTGATGGTGTGGTCAAAGCCAACCACGATATATCCGCCCCAGCCACCGAGAGTGACCAAGCCTCGTTTATTATCCTTAAGCTCATCCAAGGCCTTTCGGTTCATATCCTCCTGCGTGTCGCCTGCTTCATACTTGGGGAGTTCGTTCGTGAACTGTCCCACGGCTGGGAGGTACTCGAGGACGCGCGTAATGTAGGGGCTATGCGTGGTAGGTAGAGGCTCAGGGCGTGGTGTCTCCTTCTTGCACGCTACGAAAGCGAGGACGATAAGGAGGGTGAGCGCCGTGAAGGTACGCTGGATATAATGCGGTGTCATTGTCGTATCCTTAGTGATGAAGGGGGTGAAGTGGCTGGGTCGTGAAGGCGATGTGCGCAGGGATGTCTCCCGTCTTGACACTCCACTTACGGCGCCCCGTCTTGAGGTCATAGCAGTGGAGTTGTCCTGGGTGGACGTAGTCCTGAGCGTCGGTGAGGTAGAGTTCGCCCTGCTCGCTATTGATGGCCAGGCCATAGGGTAGCTGAATCTCCTTGTCCGTGCCGTCCTTGATGAAGTTGCGGTCGATGACCTCTTGCTTCTTGGTGTCGATGACGGTGTAGCTGATGGTGTTCTTCCCCGTGAGGTAGCTCCACTCGGAGCTGTAGACGAAGAGGGAATCACCTGAGAGAGCCATATTGGAGCAACCGACCTCGAGCGTCTTGGTGACGTGCTCGGTCTTGGGGTCAAAGACAAAGAGGCGGGAAGGGACGCCCTTATAGTCACCGCGCGAAGATGCCCAGATCTTACCGTAGTTATCCAGCTGAAGGCGGTGAAGGTTGATGGCGACATCGACCTGCTTCTCCTCGGTGAAGGTCTTTAGGTCGATGATGGAGATGGTCTTGTCGTAGTTGGGGGCACGGTAGCCGCCAGAGTTGGCGACGTAGAGCTTGTCTCCATGGATGAGAAGCTCTTCGGGCTGGTAGCCTACGGGGCATTCGGCTACGACCTTGAGGGTGGCGGTATCTACCTTGGCTACATAGCCGAGGCGTGCGTTGGGGTCGATCTTGACGGGACCAGCGTAGGAGGATACGTAGGCGAAGCCATCCTTGAAGGCGATGTAGCGACAGTTAGGGATGGAGAGCTTGCCGATGTGCTTGGCGGTGCGCACGTCCATGACCTCGATGAGTCCTGAGACGTTGATGACGGCATAGAGACGGCTACCGTGGATTTGGAGATCGTTACCGACATCGCCCAGCTCCTTGACGACATTGGGGTTACGCTCGGCGTAGATGTTGCGTGTATAGAAGGCTGTCGTGTAGTCGTAGTAGTCGAGGGTGGCCTTGTTGGAGCCCATGTTCGCCTCGTTGAGGAGGAAGAAGCCCTTGATCTTTCCTGGGCGGCCTGGTGCTCCGACACGCACACGGGACGAAGGAATGATCTCTTCCTCTTTGCGGCAAGATGAGAGAGCGACCATAGCCACGAGGAGGCTCAGTAGGAGGTCTCGGAAGCGGTTCATAGGGTGTATTCGGCTTTCAGCTTGAAGTTCGTCCCGGGCATGGGGTAGGAGCGTACGACTTCGTACTGCTGGTTAAGGAGGTTGCTCACCTCGGCGGTGAGGCGTAGCTGGTGGCGACGGAGGGCAAAGGGGCGCGAGAGCGTCAGGTCGCTGGTGTACCACGGGCGGACATAGTTCTCGCGGATGTTGGCACTGGAGTCATAGCGTTCGCCCGTGTAGATGAAGCTGTAGTTCAGCTCCCAACCACGCCAGCCGAGGGTGACGATGGCCGAACCGCTGTGCCAAGGGATATAGGGTATCTGCCCACCATAGTAGCTGTCGGAGGGATCGGTGAGGTCTTGGGCCTTCTGATAGGTGTAGGTGAGGCGTGTCGAGGCGGTGACGGCACCCAGTAGCCACTGCGTCTCGAGGGTGAGGTCAATACCACGGATGCGGACGTGCCCGAGGTTGATCATCGTCCACTGGAACTGGTTCGAGGTCGGTACGGCAATGATCTTGTCGTCGACATAGTTCAGATAGCCGTCGGCTTGCACCTCGAAGCGGCGCAGCACCCCACGAGTAAACGCCTTGGCATAGACCGCCCCGAGGTCGTACTGCGTAGTATACTCGGGGTGTAGGTACTTATTGCCGATGAAGGTATAGTAGAGGTCGTTGAAGGTGGGCATGCGGAAGATGCGCTTGTAGAAGCCACGCAGGCTGAGGTCGTGCTCAGCCAAGGGCTTGTAGCTGGCGATGAAGGTGGGGGTCCATACGCTCTTCTCGGGGGCTTGTCCATCCTTAGCCTTCGTCCAGTCATGGACGTAGGTATGCAGGAGGCTGGTCTGCGCCTTGAAGCCCCCGTGCGTGTAGTCTGCTGCCGCCGAGGTCAGCAGGGTGAGGCGTGTGGGATAGGCAAAGTCACGAAGGTCAGCCGTGAGGGTATTGTACTGCACATCCGAAGCTAACGCAATGCGCCAGTCGCTGCCGAGGGCGAGCTGATGGGCGGTGGAGAGGTAGCCTTCGTGCTGGTGGTAGTGGTTATTGACGTACATCGTCGTCACATCCAGACGCGGGTCGGAGAGGTAGTGCAGATAGTCGTAGGCATACTTCGCATTAGCCAAGAGGGTGTATCTGCCGAAGGTCTTCCGCAGCGAGCCTTGTGCTAATATATCGGTGTCCCACTGACGGTCCTCGTGCTTGAACTTCCCCGGCTCTTCGCGCACGAAGGCTCCGGGATAGCCACGCTCAGAGCGATAGAGGTACGCCTTGGCACGCCACTCCCCTTCATCCAAGCGACCGAAGAGCCCCGACTCGAAGCGCAGAGAGTGTACATCGCCATTGTGACGCACGGCGGTGGTGTCGTAGCCGTCTTTCTTCCGATAGGAGAAGGGGTAGCGTCCCGAGGTGTAGAGGTATTCGCCACTCACCGAGAGGTCGAGCTGTGGGGAGAGACGTTGCTCGTAGAGGAGGGTGGGATTGAGGGTGGTGAAGGAGCCCACCTTAAGTGCCGCCTTGAGGTTGGTCTTACGCTGGGGAGAGAAGGAGGGGCGACGCGTGGTCATATAGAGTGCAGCCGCCGAAGAAAAGCTCTTGGCAGGCTGGAGGATGGTGCTACGCTGACCATTATATATGGAGACGGTCTCCATATTGTCGAGGGAGAAGCGCCCGAGGTCTATCTGCCCGTTCTGTGCATTGCCCAGCTGCAGGCCATCATAGAAGACGCCCACATGCTGGGAGCCCATGCTGCGCACGTTCACCGTCTTCAGCCCCCCGATGCCGCCGTAGTCCTTGATCTGGACGCCGGCGAAGTAGCGTAAGGCATCAGCTACGCTCACGGCACTAAGGCGCTGGAGGTCGCGCCCGCCCAAGACTTGTGCGGGTATGACATCCTTCGGGATCAAGCGCTCCGTGACGACCACGCCCTCGAGGACATGGATACTGTCAATATGCCCAGCAGCCCAAGCCTTAGTCAGAGGAAGTAGCACGAGGCATAATAGCAAGAGCGCACGCTGTCTGCTATGATGAAGTTTCATTAAGTCGGTTTCAGTTAGTAGTCAGAGGGGGGGCTTGTCTTGGTAGCGTCTCTCTGACACTAGCTATTGGGTACAAAGGTAAGGCTTTTGGTGGGCTTGCCCGCGAGAGTGATGATGCGAGGGCTGACGGTCAATCTTGACAGCCACACCAGCCGTCAGCTTACGAATAGCCTAAAGACGGGGCTTCTTCGCTGTCAAAGTTAGCCCTTTCAGCGCGGAGTACGGCGGGGGAGCTATGGGAGGGAAGGATGCTGTCTTGCGGATGGGGGTGGTGTGAACCTATATTGGTCGGCGGGTGGATCTATATAGGTCGTCATCGCGACCTATATAGCTTCGTCGTCGGACCAATATAGGTCAGCCCGCCGACCTATATAGGTTGATTTATCTCCTTGTGGTAGGGGGGGGCGCAAGCAGCGGAGGTAAGCTCCTGCCTGCTACCCTTCTCCACTAATGGAAGAGGCGATAATCAGAGGTATAGGTGAGCCCCAGGGAGAGCTGGGTGAAGGGGTAATCTCGCAGCCCGTGCTCTAAGCCACAAGAGGCAGCGAGATGACGGTTGATGCGGTAGCTACATCTTGCCGAAAGGTGCATCGGCTCATCGCCATACTCCGAGCCGTAGCTATGCTTCATCCAACCGTTATATCCACCCAGCTGGATCGCAAGATGCCAGTTCTGTAGCTGAGAGGATAGTGCGAGGGCATACGTAAAGGCATCATTCTGCTTCTGGACAGTCTCCCAGCACATAAAGCCAATATGTCCGCTTAGCCTTAAGCTGACAGGCGAAGCATCTGGGGACAATAGATTGCGCCCGACTTCCAAATGGAAGAAGTAGCCAGGCGTATCAAAGAAGCGCATACTCTCATTGGCTATCGGCTTAGGAGAAGCCGTCTTCAGCGTATAGTTCAGCACCACATTAGGTCTCCATCCAGCATTCTCCGCCAGCAAGCGCACTCGGGTCTGAAGGTATATATCCCCTACGATCAGCCCCTTTTGATGGTCGCTTGTAATACCTCTTTGGCTCATACTCTCAGGCGACCACTGGAAGTACTCCGCTCCATATCCATAGATTCTCACAGAAGCCCGCTCGGAGATGATCGGTATTTCCAGATCGGTAAATAAGGTAGCCGTCTTATCCTTTTGCGAGAGCTGGTACAGCAAGCTGTTATGAAGCCGAAGTCCTTGGGGGATCATTGCCTCACGTGCCTCTGGGATGGGATTGGCATTCGGCCCATACCACCGCGGGCTATAGCCCATGAATTGCTGAGCCTGCACCTCGACTATAGAGGTCCATAGCAGGCTACAGGCACAGAGCCATCTAAATATAGCCAGCGATCCCTTACTCATCTTCCTATCTAAGCTTACTGATTTGTTGTTTGCGTCCAGAGACATAATTAAAGATATTGCGCCCAAAGATACAGCGTAAGTTGCATATCCCTGAGGTTCAGGGCTGAGGCAGAGGGGACTCTTTACCCTAATGGAGGGGATGCAGGGCAAAGTGGCGTGCTTGCTAGAGCTACATAAGGGAAGGCTACCACACCCCAAAGGAGGGGGATATACGAACCAGTACTGGTCGCCGAAGTGACCAGTACTGGTAACTGATATCAACCAGTACTGCTTCGCGCTGCGACCAGTACTGGTCAGACGAGTGACCAGTACTGGTTACTTTTCCGACTTCGTAGGGTCCTGAGTAAAAGTACGATACGAAGTACCTCTTGCGAGTCGTGAGAAGTAGCTCAAGTGATGGGTGCTCTTCGTGCTGATAGCACTGGTGTAGAGCGCGTTGCGCACGATAGGGTAGGGCGCTCCCCGTGGGTGGGGTGGGGCTTGCTAAGGAAATGTAAAAAGGAGATGTGGTAATTTGGGGGCGAATGCTTAACTTTGAGACAAAGGTTACAGCCTGGCTGGCTGGGACCTCACGGCAAGATACATTCATTACCTTCACTGTACTACGATTATGATCCTCGAGACCAGTTGGGAAGTCTGCAATAAGATGGGAGGGATCTATACCGTCCTCTCCTCACGTGCAGACGTGATGACCCAGCACCACCCCGCACAGGTATGCTTTATCGGGCCACTCCTCGCCGACGAAGGTGCGGCGTTGCCCCTTGACTTCACCCCTGGAGAGATCCCCGAGCTCCAAGGCTGGCTGCGAGAGGTCCTCCCGAGCCTCGGTCTGCGTGTCGTAGCAGGTCGCTGGGGTATCGAGGGTGAGCCCCCCGTACTCCTCGTGGACTTCAAGCCTCTGTGGCGAGAGAAGGATGATCTCTACTTCGAGCTGTGGAAGGCCTATGGCCTCGAGAGCGACAAGGGCTATGGGGACTATGACGAGAGCAGTCTCTTCGGTATCGCCGCCGCACGCCTCATGGCCAGCATCGCCGCCTGGCGCAGCGATGAGCGCACCATCGCTATCTTCAACGAGTGGCAGACCGCCATGGGGCTCCTCTACCTACGACAGCAAGCCCCCAGCGTCCGCACGCTCTTCATCACCCACGCCACGACCGTCGGCCGCTCTATCGCGGGGAATGACAAGGAGCTCTACACCTATATGGATGCCTACGATGGCGACCAGATGGCACGCGAGCTGGGTGTCGAAGCCAAGCACGAGGTAGAGAAGCTCGCCGCACACCAGGCCGACGTCTTCGCTACCGTCAGCAAGCTCACCGCTCGCGAAGCCAAGCAGCTCCTCGGGCGCGAACCCGTCGTCTTGCCCAATGGCTTCCACGTCGGGACCTCCCCCCTCGCTGCTCCCATGCTCTCGAAGCGCGGTAAGTCGCGCCGTCTCCTCGGTGCCGTAGCTTCGCGCCTCTACGGGCAGCATATCGATCCTGCACGCTCCTTCTTCATCTCTCTCGGCGGACGCTATGAGTACCGTAATAAGGGGATCGACCTCTTCATCGAGTCCCTGCACCACTTCGCCGAGAGCTATACGGGTGACCGCGACATCGTGGCCTTCCTCCTCGTGCCTGCATGGCAGGCTGGCCCCCGTGCCGACCTGCAGTACCTCCTCTCACATCCACAGGATGAGCAAGAGAGTCCCCTACAGTACCCCATGCTCAGCCACTGGCTCTACAATACCGAGCATGACCGTGCCGTCTGCCACATCCGTCATCGTGGCCTCGACCGCACCGACCGCCGTGTGAAGGTCGTCTTCGTGCCCTGCTACCTCAATGGGCTCGACGGTATCCTTGACCAAAGCTACTACGACCTCCTCGTGGGTATGGACCTGACCATCTACCCCAGCTACTACGAGCCCTGGGGCTATACGCCGCTGGAGAGTGTGCGCTATGGCGTGCCTACGATCACGACGACGCTGGCGGGCTTCGGCCTGTGGGCTGAGGAAGAGCAGACGAAGAAGCCCTTCGCCTCCGCCCCTCACAAGCCTGTGCATATCGTCGAGCGCACGGATACCAACATCCCCGAGACCATCGAGGCGATCTCCCGTCTTATCGGCGAGCAGCTTGCGCTGACGCCCGACGAGCAGAAGGCCCAGCGCAAGAAAGCCTACGAGCTGGCGCGCTGTGCTGACTGGAAGCTCTTCTATCAGCACTACGAGGACGCCTACGCCCTCATGCCGTAGCCTACACCTTTATGTATTATCCTACACCTTTATGTATTATAAGGAACTGGGCGCGTGCGCACGCGATAACGCTGGGATAACACCACTTATGTTACTTCTTCAAAGAGAATACATATCTTTGCTGTAATTATATACGACAAAGCATGGGAGAAGTACGTGTCGATAAGTGGCTCTGGGCCGTCCGCATATTCAAGACCCGTTCGCTGGCCACAGACGCGTGCAAGAAAGGGCGCGTCAGCATCGGCGGAGTGACTGTCAAGCCCTCACGTACCCTCCAGCGAGGGGACATCGTCTCGGTGCGTAAGCCACCGGTCGAGTACTCCTTCCGCGTGGTAGAGCTTCTGGCGAGCCGTGTCGGTGCTAAGCGTGTGCCTGAGTTCATGGAGAACGTCACGCCCGCTGCACAGTACGAGCTGCTCGAGCTGCAGCGCATCTCGGGCTTCGTCGATCGGGCCAAGGGTCTCGGGCGTCCTACGAAGAAGGACCGCCGCGACCTGGATCAGTTCGCCGAGGACATGCCTGAGGATCTCGACCTCTTCGACTGGGATGAGGACTGGGATTAGCCACCCCTACAGACGACTAAACGACAAACGTATCACAGATAATGAGAATTAAGGACCACATCTCTCTACGTAAGATTGCGGATGAGTACATCATGATCGCAGGCTCGGGAGATAGCTTGGACTACACGCAGGCGGTGAGCCTCAACGATAGTGCAGCCTACCTCATCGAGAGCGTGCGTGAGCGCGACTTCACCCTTGAGGACTGGGTCGAGCTACTCACCGACCGCTACGAAGTGAGCCAGGAGCAGGCACGTGCAGACGTCGAGCTCCTCTCGCAAATGCTCAAAGAGGCCGGGATCATCTGTTGAGCCAAATAGCCCCGCTCTCGCATGACGAGGAGCTCTTCCTCAAGCTCCTGAGCTGTGCCCTGCACTCAGAGCTCCCCGAGGCACGTGACTTCACGGGTCTGGAGGAGGCATCGTGGCGTAGGATCCACCGCTTAGCAGTATCGCATGCAGTGCCGGCCTTCGTCGGGGACCGTATACTTACCCTGCCGAAGGAAGCCCTGCCCAACCGCGACATGCGCCTGATGATCTTCTCGGAGATCGAGCTCACACGGCGGGGCAATGCCTATCTAACCAAAGCCTTAGGCCAGCTACAGAAGACCTACGAAGCCGCAGGCCTGCCCTTCATCTTACTCAAGGGGCTGAGTCTTGGCTGCTTCTATCCCGATGCCACCCTCCGCTCTGGAGGCGACTTGGATATTCTCTTCCATTCGGATGCCGACTACGAGCGGGGCAATGAGCTCCTGCGCAAGGCCGGTCACAAGCTCCACGACGACTCCGAGGTGCGCTATGGCCATACGGCCTTCACCTACGGCCGTACCATCGTGGAGAACCACGCTCGTGCCGTCTTCTTCGACCACAAGCGCCACAATAGACACTTCGATGCCCTCGTCCAAGAGGCTATCAGCAGTGGGAGCCTCATCACCCAGCATCATGGGGACTACACCATCAAGACGCTCCCCCACGAGCTGAATGTCGTCTATATCTTCATCCATCTCTTCTTTCATTGGCTTCACTGGGGCGTTGGCTTCCGTCAGTACAGCGACTGGCTGCTGATGATGACTAAGCTCAAGGGCCAGCTCGACGAAGAGAAGATCCTCAGTATGGCGAAGGATCTCGACATCCTCTACCCCATGCAGCTCTTCGCGCAGGCCGCTATCCGCTACCTGCGTGTCTCGCCGGAGATCTTCCCCTTCCCCCTGCTTCTTCAGGATGATCCGCACACCGAGCAGATCATCCGTGACGTGATACATAGTGGGAACTTCGGCTTCGCCCAGCGCCCCATCAAGGCGCAGAATAAGTGGGTGACCAACTGGCGTAAGTTCCGCTTCAAGATGCGCCGCTCACGTCGCCTCTACGACATCACGCCGACCCATGCCTCGCGCATCATCTGGGGTTCTGTCTTTGGGCACCTCATGCTTATGATCCGTCGGCGGAGATGATCGACCTCGTACGCTTCATACTTAGAGGGCATAAGTGGGGCATCCTGCTGATCCTCCTCTTTGGCTTGGGGACGGTCTCCACGAACCTGATCTTCATCTGGCTATCGAAGTGCGTCATTGATATCGCCGTACACCAGCGCGGTGGCTCCATACACACCTATTCGGTAGCGCTCATCCTCACACTCGCTCTGCAGGTCCTCTGCCGAGTCATCACCGTCCGTCTCTCGAACTATACCGCTGCACGCATGAGCAATGCCGTGCAGTCGAAGGTCTTCGCACACCTGCTCTACACACGCTGGTCGCACCTCGGGCAGATGCATAGCGGTGATATGGTCGTGCGCATGCTCAAGGACACCGATAGCCTTGTCGCGCTCTTCGTCACGTCCCTGCCGTCAGCTCTCATCGCCTTAGCACAGCTCGTCGGCGCTCTCTGTCTCCTGTATTACTTCAGCCCACCGCTGGCCCTTATCCTCGGCGTGGGGATGCCGCTGCTCGCAGTCTTCAGCAAGGTCTACTACAAGCGTATGCGTCGCTACACCGATGAGATGAAGCAGTCGGAGAGCGAGATCACGGCGCACATCCAGGAGTCGCTGCTGAACCAGACCGTCATCCGTACCTTCGAGCACCAAGCCTCCTCCATCGACCATCTGGCGATGCGCCAAGGGCAGTACCTCGGTGCGGTGAAGCGCCAGACCTTCGTCTCGGTCTTCGCGAACCTCATCATGCAGGGAGCCTTCTCGTGTGGCTACCTCGTGGCATTCCTCTGGAGTGCTCGCGGGCTTTATGGTGGCACGATCTCCTTCGGGCTTATGACGTCGTTCCTCCAGCTCGTGGCACGTATCCAGAGCCCGCTGACGACGCTTATCAGCCTCCTGCCGACACTCATCTCTGCGAAGAGCTCGCTGGATCGTCTGGCGCATCTCCTTCAGTTCAAGACCGAGCAGATCGGTCGCAGTGTCCAGCTCACTAGCCCTATCCGCCTCGCTGTCGAGGATATGGGCTTCCACTATCCCGACGGTGAAGAGTGGATCTACTGCCACTTCTCCCTCGAGGCTTCGACGGGCGAGATGGTGGCACTCATGGGGCGTACGGGCGCTGGTAAGACCACGCTCCTGCGTCTACTGCTTGGACTTGTCTCGCCTGTCGAGGGGGCTATCCGCCTCTATTCCGGTGGCAGTAGCTATGTGGTGAGCGAGATGACGCGCTCCAACTTCGTCTACGTCCCGCAGGGCGGATCGCTCTTCAGCGGGACGATCCGTGAGAATCTCCTCCTCGGCGATGAGTTCGCTACGGAGGCCGACCTGCATAAGGTGCTGCATCTGGCTATCGCGGACTTCGTGCTTGACCTGCCGAAGGGCCTTGATACGACCATCGGTGAGCGTGGGCTGGGCCTCTCCGAAGGGCAGGCACAGCGTATCGCTATCGCCCGCGCGCTCCTTCGTCCTGGGCGTATCCTCCTCCTCGACGAAGCCACCTCGGCGCTTGACCAAGCCACGGAAGCGCAGTTCCTCAGGAACCTCCGTGAGCACGCCTCGGACCGCCTTATCATCTTCATCACCCACCATCCTGACGTCGCGGCGGCCTGTGACCGAACGCTACAGCTGTAGCAAGACGTCCGTTTCCCTACGTTAATTGTTTATACTACGGAGGAGCATTACCCTCCCCTCAACGATAACGATATTTTATGGCAGAAGAATTAGAGAACGAATACCTCCGTATAGAGGAAGATATAGTAGCTGCACTACGCACCGTCTACGACCCCGAGATCCCCGTGAATGTCTATGACCTCGGGCTGATCTACTGCGTGGAGCTCACCGATGAGAAGTTCGTCACCATCACGATGACCCTCACGGCACCCAACTGTCCCGCCGCCGACTTCATCCTCGAGGACGTGCGTATGAAGGTCGAGGACGTCGAGGGCGTCACGGGTGTCGAGATACAGCTCACCTTCGAGCCCGAGTGGAACAAGGATATGATGAGCGAAGAGGCGATGCTGGAGTTAGGCTTCCTTTAGCAGCGATGAGCGAGCGTAAGAAGGTCTTTTTCACCAGTGATGCCCACCTCGGCTCGGGCTATCATGCGGATCCTCGTGCCGTAGAGCAGCGCCTGGTGCGCTGGCTGCGAAGCATCGAGGATGAGGCGCGTGCGGTCTACTTCCTCGGGGATATGTTCGACTACTGGTTCGAGTACCGTGCGGTCGTCCCCCGTGGGCACGTGCGCTTCCTTGGCCAAGTCGCTGAGATGAGCGACCGTGGTATCGAGATTCATTTCTTCGCGGGCAACCACGATGTGTGGTTCGCCGACTACATGCAGACGGAGCTGGGGGCGAAGGTCCACCACCACGCCGAGGTCATCGAGCTTGATGGGAAGACCTTCCGTCTGGCACATGGCGACGAGGAGTACTGTGGCTACCGCCGCATGGATAAGTTCCTCTACCGCCTCTTCCGCTGCCGTCTGGCGCAGGTGCTCTATGCCGCTGTCCACCCCCGCTGGACGGTAGGCTTCGCTCTCTCCTGCTCGCTGCGTAGCCGTAAGAAAGGCCTCAAGCGTGCGACCCTCGGCGAGGTGCCCCACGCCTATCAGAATGATTACTTCGATGTCGAGAAGGAGTGGCTGGTGCGCTGGACCAAGGCCTATGCTGCCGAGCACCCCGAGATCGACTACTACCTCTTCGGGCATCGTCACCTCTTGATCGATCTGGCGCTGCGTGGCGACAAGCGTATCGTCATCCTCGGCGACTGGCTCCAGTACAATTCGTTTGCGGTGTGGGACGGCACGTCGCTCTTCGTGGATCAATTCATCGAAGACGAAGCGTAGCCCCGCCCTTCACCCCTCTCACCAAAGCGCCCACGAGATCGGTAGCATCGGCTGCCGAGCCCGTGGGCGCTTTGTGCTTTCTCGGTCGTAGGTGCTACTCCCGCTGGTAGATGCGCAGGGCTTAGCGTCCACTTTTTATTCCGAGTTCTTCACACTTGCTCGCATAGAGCTCCTGAAGAGAGTAGTAGTGGCTCACGGCGGAGAAGATGTGATCTATGCGATCGAATCCCATGCCAGGGCTCTGGAGCTGCATATGATAAATGTATGTACTATCCTCCCGCATTATCACTCCGATCTCACCTACTTTATCCTCGAGGCGCTCCGTCTGCAGGAAGTAATAGACCTTATAGTGAGGGTAGCGACGTAGCGTGTCGACTGAGATGTTGCTCCAAAAGATCTCTTCGATCTGCCTCTGCCTATTACGCATGAAGTAGGGGGCTTCTTTGAGAAGCACTACCTGAGACTTTGTGTCTTGAGTTATGATCAAGCTACTTGCTAAGGTGGAGTGTTCGTGAGATGGAGAGAATATATCCAGTCTGAAGTGCCAGATAAGCATCCCCAGAAGCAAGACGATAAGGTACGGTAGCAGTCTGGGTATCTTTTTGCACAGGCTTATGATGAATAGAGGTGTAGGCCTATCTCCCTCTGTAGGCGGTGGGGTAGCAGATACGGCTGGGGTGATGTACTGTGCAGCGGTGGAGATCACCTCGCTCTGTGGACGTAACTGCGCATGTAAGCGCCATTGCTTTTGGTAGATATGCAGAGTGCTCTCAGCATCCTTGATGTAGAGCTTATCTCCTGCCATCTGCAATGGGAACTCCGCAAGCAGGTGATTACCTATAGGCTCTTCCTCCGAGATTATATCCCCTATCCAATAGAACTTGCGAGCCTTCAAGTCAAAGATCCCAGCGCAGCGATATCCATCGAGTGCGTAGTGTCGCTCTGCTATGAATGTAAGGTGCTCTCCGTATAGTTGTGGAGCATTGAGGGTATCAAAAGCCTTTCTACCATAGGGGTCTACTTCTGATAACCCATATCTCTTGATGATCCTGGCAGTAGCAGCGTTGATGATGCATATTCCCCAATTACTGACTAATACGATGTCCTTTTCAGCTTCACGGAAGAAGCACCACCTCAGACTGTCGATGATAGTATAGTTGGAGGAATAATCTTCAATACAGACTCTCCCCGAGAACTGACGGATAGGCTTACCCGTCTCCAGATCCAGAGCTATGAGTCGGAACCAGCGGGTACAGATCCAGAGTCGGCCTTGTGCTATACCCAGCACCTTTTCAAGGTGGTCAAGGTTGTCGGGGTCATTGCTACTACTATCACGCAGGGGTAGGTCGAAGGTCCAAAGCGCTTCTCCCGAGGAATTCAAGCGACTGAGTTTAGACTCGAAGTCCCTATAGCCGATGATCTCCTCTCCCATTTTATACAAGCGGTAAGGGACGTTTTGTGCTAAGAGAGGTTGCCCGTCTGGGACTGAAAGGATATTCTCACCCGTCTCTAAGGTTTTAGGATTGCAAGTATGATGCCCAATGTATGCGCCTGCATCTCCATCAAGTAGGCGAACCTCCTGCTCAAATACTTTCAGCAAGGTATGTCCCGAATAGACTTCTATGCAGCCATAGCTATACCAAGCGTAGGTGTATTCGCCCACGGAGACAAGCTGACTTGCGGGCCTCGCTTTCTCAAGCAAGACACCATCAATATAGAGGTAGCCCCGCCCATTCTCCTCATAGGAATAGTCTCCCGTGATGGGGTTAATGCCCTTCACATTCTTGATTTGGGCGATCTCTTTGTAGGCTATCATTGTCGTCTGAATAAGCTATTTCTTTTGGGGGATGTGGGGGAGTTCGCTGTCAAAGTTAGCCCTTTCGGCGGGGAGTACAGCGGGGCGCAGAGGCGCGGGCATGCGGGCTTGCGGAGGGTGGGATGCATACCACTACATGTTCGTGGTACAAACCAATAGTGGTACGGGTGCAAAATACTACTCGTTTGTAGTGCAAACCACTATTGGTCTGTAGTAGTAACCACTACTGGTATGCGCGTTGACCAGTAGTGGTTGCTTTATCGACCTGAGGTAAAGGGGGAGGTCAAGTGAAGCAGTGCCCCTCGGAGTTTCTGGGCAAGACGCGTTAATCGGCCTACTCGCTGGTAGATGCGCACCTCGTCATGGGAGTGGGCGATCATTCGGTCTCCGACAATATGCACGGAGTCGATATCCCAACCTTCTCTCATCAGCTACGATGTCGTATACACGGACAACGATTCCAAGTAAGAGTGAGCGATGAAGAATACCAATCTTACATTGATATATATCTACTTATATATTAGAAACGATGCAAAATCGTCTACACCATCTACTCTCTCTGGAAGATATGTAGGGTATCTTTCACATCTTTAATGTACAGCTTATCGCCTGATATATAGAGTGGTTGGGGTGTGACCAAGTGATTACCGGTTGCCTTTCTTTCCTCAAAGGGAATTATCTCCTCTGTCCAAAGTAGCTTGCGAGCTTTCAAATCAAAGATACCCACTCGACCTATGCCGTACCGATCTGTTTTCATCTCCGCCAGAAAGGTAAAGTGATCACCCTGAAGATTGGGAGCGTAGATATAATCAAACCTACCAATACCATCGGGATCTTCCTCTAAAAAGACACGACTCTCTGCAAGGTCACCTGTAGTGGCGTCAATCACCTGAAAGCCCAAGTAACTAATACAAACAATAGATCTATCAGACTCCCAATAAAAACAATCTCCGAGTCCTGCTACTTGAGTGTATTCTACTTTGTCCTGATCTGCAGGATTGCCTGAAAGCTGATATACCACTTTCCCTGTAGCTACATCAAGAGCAACTAAACGGCTAAACTGAGTGGAGAACCAAAGCAAATTCTCAGTAATACCTAATATTTTGGAGATGCGATCTACTTCGTCCGGCGTATAGATATTATCCTCACCAAGATCCTCAAAGGAAAAAGACCATAGAGCCTCAGTCCTATTATCAATGCGCCTAATCTCTTTCTTATAAAAATCATCGTATGCTATTAGCACATCATCTTCCACATATAGCTCATAAGGGATATGGGAACTTAGCGAGAATTCTCCTGTTATGGGATTCAATAGATTGTACTCATCAAAACCAGAGCTATATCCAACATACAAGGATTTTCCATCAATCAAATAAGTGTTCTTTTCCACTGAACTTAATACTCTCTTATTCAAATAGACCTCTAACTTACCAACCGAAGCATACCATAGGTACAGAAACTCTCCTTTGGTCCTTATCTCTAAGGGTGCCTCATCTTTCTGAAAAAGTTCATCACACAAGCTAAGGTATTCCCTTTCATCTTGTGTAAAAGAATAACACCCACTTTGTGGGTCAAATCCACAAACATTCGCCAGTCTATTGGTTTCCTTATACTTCATGTCTATGTTATTCGGTTATCACAACAACGTGTCTGCATCCCTGGAATAGCTCACTTCTTGACAATCCCTTAGCACTGCATTTCCCGAAAAGACGGAGACTATGCCTGAGGCGATACATGAGACTATTATTATTGAGCTGTATAGCTTGCTGAGCTTACACGACATAAGGCGGACAATCAGTCTCGCCCTAGTTCGAGCTGTCGGCGCATGAAGAGCCTAAAGGCGAGGCTTCTTCGTCGTCAAAGTTAGCCCTTTCGACGGGGAGTACGGCGGGGGAGCTATGGGGGGAAGGGTGCGGGCTTGCGGAAGGGGGTGGTGTGAACCTATATTGGTCGGTGGGTTGACCTATATAGGTCGTCATCGCGACCTATATAGCTTCGTCGTCGGACCAATATAGGTCAGCCCACCGACCTATATAGGTTGATTTATCACCCTGTGGAGGGTGGTGGTGCAAGCGGTGTCTATCATAGATAGAGCTGTAGCGAAAGGCTGTCACGACAAGAAGAGGAGAGGGGTATACGAACCAGTACTGGTCACCGACGTGACCAGTACTGGTAACTGATATCAACCACTACTGCTTCGCGCTGCGACCAGTACTGGTCAGACGAGTGACCAGTACTGGTTACTTTTTACCCTTCGAGAAGGCGCGTAGGCAAAGGGCAGGAGAAGGGGGACAAAGGAGCATCGGGGAGCGGGTCGTCGGCAGGTCGTTGGTGAGGCTTTGTGGGGTGGTTTGCGGGGCAAAATGGGCGGTAAGGGCGCACTTACCAAAATATTTTCGGAAATAAACCATAGGTGTGGATAAATTTCTGTAATTTTGTATCGCAAGATGTTCCCCTCACCAAGGGGCTATCATCCAGCAACAGAGAGATTCAGTAAATCAGTTTAACGAAACGAATAATAAAGATGATTAAAGTAGGTATCAACGGCTTCGGACGTATCGGCCGTTTTGTCTTCCGTGCAGCCCAGAAGCGTAGCGACATCGAGATCGTAGGTATCAACGACCTCCTCGATGCAGAGTATATGGCTTATATGCTCAAGTATGACACGATGCATGGTCGCTTCGACGGTACGGTCGAAGTCAAGGATGGCCACCTCGTGGTCAACGGTAAGACGATCCGCGTCACCGCCGAAAAGAACCCCGCTGACCTCAAGTGGAACGAAATCGGTGCTGAGTACGTCGTCGAATCAACGGGTCTCTTCCTCTCTAAGGAAAAGGCTCAGGGTCACATCGACGCTGGTGCAAAGTACGTCGTCATGTCTGCTCCTTCTAAGGACGACACGCCTATGTTCGTCTGCGGTGTCAACACCGACAAGTACGTCAAGGGCACGCAGTTCGTATCTAACGCTTCTTGCACGACGAACTGTCTCGCACCTCTGGCTAAGGTCCTCCACGACAACTTCGGTATCACCGACGGTCTGATGACCACGGTTCACGCTACGACGGCTACGCAGAAGACTGTCGACGGTCCTTCTGCCAAGGACTGGCGTGGTGGCCGCGCTGCTGCTGGCAACATCATCCCTTCTTCTACGGGTGCTGCTAAGGCTGTAGGTAAGGTCATCCCCGAGCTCAACGGTAAGCTCACCGGTATGAGCTTCCGCGTACCTACCCTCGACGTCTCTGTCGTTGACCTCACGGTCAACCTCGCTAAGCCTGCTACCTACGCAGAGATCTGCGAAGCTATCAAGAAGGCTTCTGAAGGCGAACTCAAGGGTATCCTCGGCTACACGGACGAAGATGTCGTATCAAGCGACTTCCTCGGCGACACGCGTACGTCTATCTTCGACGCTAAGGCTGGTATCGCTCTGACGGACAAGTTCGTCAAGCTCGTCAGCTGGTACGACAACGAAATCGGCTACTCCAACAAGGTCCTCGACCTCGTAGCTCACATGGCTAAGGTCAACGGCTAATCCCCCGACCGAGTTCATAAACCTCTTATCAGCCCCCCGCTATGCCTATGGTATGGTGGGGGGCTGATGCCTTATCTATCCCTACCACCACCGCACAGACCTCGACCTAACTATGCCCTTTCGCTCCTTCATGACGCGCACGCACCGCTTCCTCGGTGCGCTGATGAGCGTCCTCTTCGTGGCCTGGTTCGTCTCAGGCCTCGTCCTTATCTACCACGCCTATCCCAAGTACTCGATGGACGAGGAGCTGAAGCACAGCGCCCGTCTCCCCGAGAGCTTGCCCACGACAGATAGCCTGCACGCCCTCTTCACCTCCCTCCAGATTGACACCGTGCCGCTGGAGCGCCTGAAGATCTCTGGCGGGACGTATGCCGACAGCCGTGCGCGTCTCGTCATCCGCCCCGTAGAGGGGGAGCGGCGTGAGCTGGCCTTCGACGGCGACAGCCTGCGCTCGCTCCAGCTCGACAGAGCGTATCTGGAGACCATCGCCGCACGCTGGGGGCAGCGCATCGAGCGCATCGACACCATCACGGAGCTCGACCAGTGGACGCCCTTCTCACGCCTCACGGAGGACCTTCCCTTCTATCGTCTCCTTCTCACCGGAGGCGCCGGGCATGAGGTCTATGTCTCGAGCGTGACGGGCGACGTGCTGCAGGAGTCCACCCGCAGCGAGCGTCTCTGGGCCTGGGCTGGTGCTATCCCGCACTGGATCTACTTCACCTACATCCGCTCGCGTGCCGACCTCTGGCGCTGGGTCATCATCGTCCTCGGCGCTATCGGTACGTTCATGGCGCTGACGGGCTTCTACCTCGGCATCGTGCACTACCGTAGCCGTGCGAAGAAGAAGGCCGCGAAGCTCTTCTCGCCTTTCCCCCGCAAGCGCTACCAGTGGCACCACTTCTTCGGCACCGTCGGAGGTGTGCTCATCATCGCGTGGGTGCTGACGGGCCTGCTCTCCGTCGTGCACTTCCCCCACACCGAGACGACGGACTACCCCGTGGAGCAGCTCGAGGGAAGACCGCTCGGTATGACGGACTACTGCACCGACCTCACGGCCCTGCGTCAGGCTGAGCCCGAGCTACGTGCTCTGACCTTCACCTCGCTGGGGCATATCCCTGTGCTGAAGGCTGATGGGCAGGAGGCGCACTACTATGATGGTCGCTCCGTAGCACCCAAGCGCCTCAGCCTCGACAGCGCCGAGATCATCACCGAGCTCCGCACGGTCTTCGGCGAAGGGCATCACTACACGGCTGAGCTGATGGACAAGTACGACACGTACTACATCCACCGCGCTGGCAAGCTCCCCTTGCCCGTCTGGCGCATCGCTATCGACACGAAGGACCACCACACCTACTACGTCGATCCCAAGACGGGTATGTGGCGTATGTATGCGGATAGTGAGCGCATCGACGCATGGATGTTCATGAAGCTCCACCGCCTGCAGTTCGCTCCCTTGGTGAATACCCCAGGGGCATGGCCCGTCGTGATGTGGGCATTCATGCTCATCGGGCTCATCACCTCGCTGACGGGGCTGATGCTCGCCTTCGACTATGTGCGCCGTCTCCTGCGCCGTCGCGGGAAGAAGAAGCACTAAGCGCCTCACCCACCTATATACACGTATCCCCCACGACCCGAGCGGATCGTGGGGGATACGTGTATATAGGGGAAGTCCTTAGCAGGGGGGCTTAGAACTGGTAGCTAAGCTTGAAGCGTACCGTACGGCCAGGCATGTGGTAGCCGTCCTTCTCGGTGTAGTGCTCGTCGTAGAGGTTGTCTACATTGACCCCCAGACCGAGGCGCTGCTTGATGGTGTAGTGCAGCGAAGCCCCGAAGATCAGTGCCGAGGGGTGCTGGAGACGACCGCCCCAGTCGGGCTGCTCAGCAGCTACGCGTGCAGCGAGCCCCGTGCGGATATTGGGGTAGTAGCCGAACCAGTTGTCCTCCCAGCGCTGGCCGATGTAGCGACCCGAGAGGCCGAACTGCAGGCCTTCGCGTGTGGTGAAGTCGAGGCCGAAGGTGACGTTCTGCGAGCGCACGTACTTGATAGGCGTCCAGTCGCTGGCGGCGGCGAGCTTCATCTTCGAGTGGAGGAGGAGCGTAGCGTTGGCATAGGCCTTCAGCGAGAAGGCGTAGTCCACGAGGCTACCGAAGTCGTAGGCGGCCATCAGCTCGAGGCCGTGCATGCGAGCCTTGTCGCTATTGATGAAGGTCTTCGTAGCCGTCTTGTCGGGATTCGTCGTGACCTTGTCGACGATCATATCCTTGTGGTCGGTGTAGAAGTACGTAGCGTCGAGGTCGATACCCTTCTCATAGTTGGTATAGCCGATCCCCCCGTCGATGGTCAGTGAGCTCTCGGGGCGCAGGTCACGATTCCCTACGGTCGTCGTCTTGCCGCTGGTGTACTGACCGGCCTTGCGGTAGGCGTCAGGAGCAGCGAAGGCCGTCCCAGCAGAGGCGTGCAGACGCAGGCCGCGAGCGAGCTCATACTTCAGACCGAGGTTGGGGCTGAAGACGAGGTGCTGCTCGTGCTTAGCTTCGCTCTTGAGGCGGCTATCGGCGCTGAGGTCGAAGCGCATGAGGTCGAGGCGTGCACCAGCAGAGACGATGAAGCGCTCGGTGACGCTGAGATTCGTCTGGGCGAAGAAGCCGAGGCTGGAGGTCGAGTAGTCGGGGTTGTAGCTCGCCTTCTGGGCACCCTTAGCGTCGAAGGACTTGGTCTTCGTGTCGCTCTTCTTGTAGTCGGCACCGAGGGTCAGGCGGTGTGCGCCGAGCGTCATGTCGTCCTGCAGGATAGTCCCGTAGTCCTGACCATTGCGGCGGTAGTTGATGATAGCACCGCTACCGGCCTTGTCGTAGTTCTGCGACACCTCGAAGGAGTAGTAGGGGCGCAGTGCGAGGCGATGGATGCCGACCTGCCCGAGGACTTCGAGCGAAGTGAGCGAGCGCGTGATGTCCTTCTGCGAGAGGCCGTAGACCCCGTAGATGCTACCGCCCGTGCGGATAGCGTCGCCGATGAAGAGGTTCTCGTAGGCGTTCACCGACCAGTTAGGCGAGAAGTCATAGCCGAGGCGAAGGCTACCCGTGTAGACACCATAGGTGCTACCAGGCATCGTAGCGCCACGCGTCTCGGGGTCTACGATAGCCTTGGCGAGGCTGTTGTGACGGAGGATATCGTTGTTACCCGCCTTGTAGTTCGTGTGCTCGCTGGTGTAGCCGGCGCTGAGGTCGAAGGACAGACCCGAGACGATGCGCCCACCGAGGGCGAGCGTGCCGGCATAGTTGTCGTAGCTACCAGCCGTAGCGGAGACGCGGCCCGTGAGCTGCTCCTTGTGCTGTACAGTGACGATGTTGATGACACCACCCATAGCATTCGTGCCATAGACCGAGGAGAAGGGACCCTTGAGGATCTCTACCTGTGCGATATCCGAGAGGGCGATGGTGGAGATGTTCTCCGATGCCGTGGGGATCCCATTGATGAGGACGGTGGTATAGGCCTTACCAGGCTTGAAGCCACGGATACCGACGGTAGCGTTGAAGCCAGGGTACTGGATGACGTCGACGCTGCTGTAGTTCTTCAGGAGGTCGGGCAGGCTGGTGAAGCCCGAGCGCTGGATGGTCTCGGCGCTGATGACCTCGATCTTGCTGGGCACCTTCTTCAGGGGAAGGATGGAGCGCGTACCGTAGACGAGGACCTCGTCAATGTTTGCGGTACGGAGGCTATCCGTGGTGCTTGCTGAGAGCGGGAGGGCCAGTGAGGCCGCCGCGATGAGAAGCGTTAGCTTTTGTTTCATACGTTGTTTGCTTGGTTAATATACAGATGCACTGCGCTCTCCGAGGGCGGAGAGGAGTGCGGTGATAGAGTGATGCTGGGTCGTGATCCCCGTAGGGGTGCGGAGCGTCCAGCCTGCTTCGCTGATGGTGATGCTGCTGGTCTCGGGCGGCAGGTCGCCAGAGATGATGCCGTAGCCGAGGCGGTGAAGCGCACGGCACGTCCAGCTGTAGCGTAGGCCTTCGCCCGTGAGATGGATCTGCTGACCGGGCTCTTCGGCGATGGAGAATTCCCCTCGCTCCTGGTCAAAGCGCAGACGTGGGTCGCCGAAGACACGCTCGATATCGCCATCGAGGATGAGGTCTTCGGGGGCCTTGGCTGTGATAGCTCCCGAGCGGTCTAGGAGCCAGATCGTGTCTGCCCAGCCGAGGGCCAGATCGAGCTCGTGCGTGGAGATGAGGATGCTCTTGCCGAGCTTGTGGGCGAGCGTGCGGAGCATCGTCGTCACCTCCAGACGGGAGGGGAGGTCGAGGTGCGCCGTGGGCTCGTCGAGGAGGATGAGTGGAGTCTCTTGCGCTAAGGCACGGGCGATCATCACGCGCTGCTTCTCGCCGTCACTCAGCGTGTCGAAGATACGCTCGCGTAGCTCCGTGAGGCGGCACGTGGCGAGCGCCTCTTCGCAGATACGCTTGTCCTCGGCACTGAGCACACCACGGAAGCCCGTATAGGGGTAGCGACCGATGGTGACGACCTCCCAGACGTCCATGTTGCCTGCGGGGATGCGCTCGGTGAGTACGAGGCTCAGCTGACGGGCGACCTCCTTCATCGTGAGGCTGGAGAGGGGCTTTTCTCCCAGCTCTACTTCGCCAGCAAGGGGTGGTAGCAGGCCTGCCATGGTGTGCATGAGCGTGGACTTCCCACTGCCATTGGGGCCCATGAGCATGACGATCTCGCCAGGGCGAATGGAGAGGCTGAGGTCGGGGGAGATGACGACGCTACGGCGACGCTCCGTGTAGCCTGTGCGCAGGTGGCGGAGCTCGATCGTGAGGTGCTGTGTCTTACTTGAAGGCATCGCGCTTACGCTTATTACCCAGGACGACGAGGATGACTACGGGGGCGCCGAGGAGCGAGGTGATCGCATTGATCGGGAGGACGAACTGATGGCCTGGGGCCTGCGTCAGGAGGTCACACACGAGGAGGAGGAAGGAGCCCGAGAGGATCGTCGCTGGGACGAGGATATGGTGGTCGGCCGTACGGAAGAGTAGACGTACGAAGTGCGGGACGGCCATGCCGAGGAAGGCAATAGGCCCCGTGAAGGCCGTGATACAGCCCGTGATGATGCTGGTGATGACGATGAGTAGACGACGTACCAGACGGATGTTCGTCCCGACGGAGCGCGCATAGTTCTCCCCGAGGCCGAGGGCATTCATCTGCTTCGGCATGAGGAGGGCAGCGATGAGCCCGACGAGGACGACGGGGAGCATGAGCTGCAGCTGGCGCCAGGTCGTGCCCGCCACGCTACCGAAGCTCCAGATGAGGTAGGTCTTCAGCGTATCTTCGTCACTGAAGTACTGCAGGATGGAGATGACGCTCGAGGCGAGGAAGCCGATCATCACCCCGACGATGAGCACCGAGACGATGTCGTGCAGACGGCTCGAGACGGCGGAGATCATCAGGAGGACGCTGAGTGCGCCGATGCAGGCAGCGAGGATGATGCCCCACGTGTCCGCCACGCCTGCCGTAGAGAGGAGCGAGGGGAAGAGCGTATAAGCCATCGTATAGATCGCTACGCCCACGCCTGCACCGCTATTGATCCCGAGGATCGAGGTATCGGCCAGGGGGTTGCGGAAGAGCGTCTGCATCTGCAGGCCAGCGATAGAGATCCCTGCGCCAGCGATGAGCGAGGTGAGCGCCTTCGGCAGGCGGAAGTTCAGGACGACGTAGCTCGTCGTCGTATGCTCACCGTGGCCGAGGAGCGTGTCGATGACATCGCTCGCAGGCAGAGAGACGCTGCCCCACATGATGTCGAGCACGAAGGCCACGACGATGCCGAGCGAGATGAGGAGGAAGAGGATCGAGTGACGTGCGCGCATGGGCTACTGTAGCTTGACCCAGTAGGTCGTCTCGTAGTCGGGGAGGAGGTGCGGACGCGTGATCTTGATGAGGTCCTTCAGGATGAGGTGCGGGTTGTAGGGCCCGCTCTCCCAGTAGTCATTACCCCCGTACTCATTGACACGCTTGCGGTCGATCCAGACGTTGCCCGCCTTGGCTGCATCGAAGTGCTGGTAGCGCTCGTTCATCGAGAGGAAGTCCTTCAGGGTGATGTCCTTGCCGACCATCATGCTGAGCCATACGGGAGCATGGCGGTGACGGCTGAAGACGTATTCGAAGCTCATGGGCTTATTCGTCACCTGCCCAGGGATGAAGTCATACTTGATGTGTGCGTCGGTGAGCATCGAGGTGACGTAGGAGTATTCGCCAGGGACGTACCACGAGCCTTTGTAGTCCTGCCCGTAGAGGACGGGGCGGAAGTCGGGCTCTTGCGCAGCGATCTTCTTGGCCTCGAGGTACTCACGCTCGATGCGCTGGAAGGTCTCTTCGGCACGGACATTGCGCCCGAAGAGCATCCCGATGAACTTCATCCACTCAGCACGCCCGAGGAGACTCTGCTCCTTCCAGTTATTGAAGAAGACGATCTCGATACCTGAGGCGCGGATGTCCTCGTCCTTGCCATCGGAGTCCTGTAGACCCTGCATGATGATCTCGGGGTGGGTGGCGATGATCTGCTCGACATTGCGCCCCATGCCACGGCCGATCTCGGCGATCTCGCCACGGCGCGTGCGCTCGGCGAGGATGCTGTCATTGATGTTGCGTGGGTCGCTACATGCTACGAGGACATCACGCAGGTCGAGGAGCGTCAGTGCACCGATCTCCGTCGTGGAGAGCGTACCCATGGTGCGCACGGGTACAGCGATGAAGCGTGCGCCAGGGGCATTCACCTCGGGCTTATGATCGCGAGGGTAGAGGATGTAGCGGGCGAGGGTATCGGGCTCGTCGGGGGTGAAGATAAACACCTCCTTGTAGCCAGGATGGTTGGCTACTTGGATGCCCTTGGCATGGTCGAAGTGCACGGCATGCGCGAAGTCCGCACTATCGGCGACGATGCTATCTGTGGCAGCCGTACGCTGGCTGGAGTGTCCTGTGCAGCTCCCTAAGAGCATGAGGAGGCACGCAAGGAGAAGTAAAGGCTTGGTCATGCGTAATTACATTAGGATACGTGTGCCTCCAAAGAGGCACGGGGAACCGAAATTCCAGCACAAAGGTACAAGAAGAATACGGCTTCTTCATATAGAGCGCTTTGCGCCCTGCGCTGAATGCCCCGCATAGCTCCCCGATGCATGGCTCTTCCGCTACGATGGCGGGGGAGCGAGCTATATTGCCTTTTCCCCGAAGAGTAGGAGAAAAACGGCCGTCCCCGTAGTGCTATAAGTCGGCTCCTATATAGCTTTTCCTTCGTCTTGGTACGTGGATTTATAATCTCGGTGCGTAAATCCTATCATCCACGTGCGTAGTCCTAAGATCTACGTGCGTGGACGCCGCTTTAGGCGTAGTGCTACGCCGCTTTTTCTCGTAGAGGTCGAGGCATTTTCTCAAAGAAGACGTACAGCTATCATATAATGAGCGGCGGCAGCCCCCATCGGGGGCTGCCGCCGCTTGCTTATGGAGTGGGATTACAGCGTTGTCTGTATCTGATACGAATGGGAGAGAGTGCTAGAAGTAGCCCTTATTGCTCCCTTCGTCGCCCGTAGAAGAGTAGTAGCGATAGAAGTCCATAGCTACACGCTCCCAGTCCGTCGTACCGAGGAGCTTCATCATGCGCTGAGCGAAGGTACGCATCTCTTCGTCCGTGAAGTAGCCATTAGGTGAGGTCAGCTGATCGAGTGGAACAGCTTGATACTGCACCTTGTCCTTGTCCTTATCCTCAGCTTCGCGTACACGACGGCTGTAATCGTTCAGGATGCCCTCGATGACCTCATCCATGAAGCGCTTCTGTGCCGCGATATTGACGGGGAGAGTGAGGTGGAGGAGTCGCTTGCCTGACTTCACTGTAGCGTTGGGGGCGAAGAAGGGCGAAGCCTTACCACCCTCAAGCTTCCCCTTGGGGCTATGCCAGAGGTCGATGTTCAGGAGGAAGTGGCCTGTCTCGGGGAACTGGTAGTAGCCCTTGATGCCGATAGGCTCCGTCTCGGGGAGGAAATAGTAGAGCTTCTTCCCAGCATTATCTGTGGGGCTCTTAGAGGCAGACTGATTCCAGACATTGGTGTCGCAGTAGACATAGCGTAGGATGCTGGTGGGGTCAGCAGCATTGACTGCTATGGGCTTGCCATCAAAGTCTGTAGCTTCTGTGGGGTAGAAGAAGAACTGATATTGTGAGCGAAGCTCCTCAGAGGTGTATTGGTCATTGAGCAGCTTGCCCTCGGCATCGTAGAGCTCAATGACAGCTCCATAGTCGGGAGCGATAGAGGAGTAGACCTTAGGATCCCAGGCAAAGAGCTGGAAGGCGATGAGGTCAGAATAAGGTGCCCCTGGTGCTAAGCTCCAGGTATCGCCATTCTTGACGAAGGTGAACTCCTGGCTATCATAGATATTTCGAAGGTCATACTTGCCTGACGAGGGCACGAAGTGGAAGTCCTGTTTCCCATGTAGATGCCCCATGCTCAGCTTGATAGTGACTCGAGCGATTTCTCCAGATGTAGAGGGAGAAGGGGTGGGTGGGACATTGGGGGTATCATCTCCCTTACAAGCAGAGAGGCCCAGCGTCACTACTGCGAGGAGGCTGAGGGCGAGGGTCTTGATGAATGTTGCTTTCATAATGGATGAAGTCGAGAGGTTAGTTGGTGGCGACGTCGAAGTGGATCGTCATATTGATATCCGAGTCTGCACCTGGCAGGACGGTAGAGTAGAAAGGACGGATGCTCTTGGAGCCAGCGGAGGTGAACTTCGTATTGAAGAAGTGCCCCAGCGTGATGAGCATAGTTACTTCCTTGGGTTCAGCTCCATTGGCGGGCTTGACGAACATGAGGAAGCCCGAGAGCCCGACGGGATTGGCGTCGAGATATTCCGAGCCATTGCTTTGCTTCCGGGGGATGCGGTCGCAGTAAGCGTAGTCGTAGCTCAGCGCTTCCTTGTAGCGGGCGAAGATGGGGGCATTGCTCCCGTCGGTGCTGTAGCCGAGGATCTGCTTGAAGAAGTGCTGATGGCGGTTGATCTGCTCATCAGATACGAGCTGAGCATCCATAGATTCGCCCGTAGCAGTCTTATAGTTGATGGTCAGGAGGTAGACGCGGTTAGGCACCTTCGTCGTGCTCTCTACCGAGAAGCGTCGTACGTAGCCCGCACCTTCGGTGTACTTGATCTGACCGCTACTTTGGTCAAGCTCGATGGTTTGATGTACACGGTCCAGCTCGACATCGTCTGGGCTCATCTGAGCGGAGAAGGTCTTGCCAGCCTTGAGTGTCCCTTGGGTGAGGGTAAGCTGGGCGATAGTGGGCTGGTCATGCCCCTTGTTCTGTCGTTCATCGGTGGGGACCTTAGGGGTAGTCTTACCACAGCTGCTGAGGATAGCTACGAGGAGGACGGCGAGTGCTCCGAAGCGGAGACGTAGAGGGAATCGGTTCATTGTTTTAATTGGAGATTAAGTGTGGAAGTCTTGTTGTTGATCAGTTAGAAGTGCCAGTGCAGTGCCAGGCGGACATCGCGACCAGCATCGTGAGCGTAGTAGCGTGCACGGTTCGTGTACTCCTTGTACTCTGTATTGAAGAGGTTATCTACGCCGAGGGTGAGGCGAAGAGCCTGACGGCCACGGAGGGGCTTTGAGAGGCTTGCTTCAAGGCCGAAGAGGTGGTAGGGGCTGGGGCTATCCGTAAGATCCGTGCTCCTATCGAAGCGGTGCTGTCGGTCGACGAAGAGATGACTGACCGACAGCTCGCTCTGCCAACTCTTGGGTAGGTCTATGCGTACTCCCACTTCCTCCGACAGACGGAGGGCAGGTATGTAGGGGAAGTAGCGACCGGTCTTACGCTCTTCGGCCCAGACCATAGAGCCCTTGACACGAGCATAGAGTCGCTCGGGTAGTATGTAGTAGCGGGTATCGATATCGAATCCACGGAAGAAAGCATCCCGCTGGCGGTAGCGGAAGATGGGATATTCCCCAGCAAGTGTCTGGGCAAACTCATTCGAAGGTTCCTCGTAGATATATCCGTCCATCCACTGGAGATAGCCATCGATGTTCAAGTCCCATCTATCGGAGTGGTGCGTGAGTGATGTCACCCACTTATATCCGCGCTCCGAGCGGAGTGTGCTGTCTCCGTAGACGAAGATTGCAGAGCCGTGCTGGCTACCCAGGCTGTAGAGCTCCTGTACATGTGGTGCACGGAAGGCGAGTCCTACGTTGCTCGTCAGCTTGCCGCCCTTCCACAGGTGTAGGTGTCCACCGAGGGTGTAAGTGAGATTGGTGAAGTTGTGATCCCCAGAGAAATACTCCCCTGCGATGTTGTAGCCTGCGACGCGCATCTTCGTCTGCTCGAGGCGAAGCCCTGCTTCAAGGCCAAAGTGGTCAGCTTGGTAGCGCTGTAGAGCATAACCACCCCAAGAGGTCTGGGTATAGTTCGGGATCGGCGGCGTGAAGCCAGTGCCAGCGTTACTGTAGTTGTCAAGGTACTCGCCGTGTAATCCGACTTCGCTATCCCAGTGGTGGTAGTGCTTGCGCCATGAGGCATCGGTCTGAAGGGAGGTTAGAGAGAGTGAGAGGGTCGGTACTGCGGAGTAGGCACTGTTTCTGCGGATGGCGTACTCCTCTCGGCGGTCTCGCTGGAGGGAGCCTTGGAGCGTGAAGAGCCCGAGATGCTCATTGCTCCAAGTCCCCTTGAGTCGAGCTAGATAGTGGACGACGCTATGGTAGGGGCTACTGATCTCACGGGAGAAGGGGCGGAAGAGGTCAGGCTTCCCTCGCTCAAGGAGCTCCGCCATGCCTTCTCGGCTACGCAGATGGCCGGAGGGCAGAAGGCCCGTCTTATTCTGATATCGGCTGAAGAGACCTTCGATCGTCAGCTGGTCTTTTCTCCATCCCAGCGTGAGGGCATTGTTGAGCTCACGCACCCCGGTATTCATCAGCCGGTAGTGGGCTGAGGATCGGTCCCCTGCATTGGTGTAAGATGTCTGCAGGCGGTAGGCTAAAGGCGTGTAGCCTGGGAAGGTCCCTTCGAGGCGTACGGACGAGCTCAGGCGGTGCCCATTCGTGGCGTACGCTCCTGCTATGCTTCCTCTCAGACCAGCTTCATCGTAAGGCAAAGAGCTCTGATTCATGACTATCACACCAGCGATCGCCTCTGCTCCATAGCGTACCGCTTCGGCGCCCTTGACGACGTGGACCTGGTCGTTGGCGTCGACGCTGACCTCGGGGGCGTGGTCGTCGCCCCACTGCTGGCCTGACTGACGGACGCCATTATTGACGATGAGCACACGCGTGCCGTACATGCCGTGGATGACGGGCTTCGCTGTCGTCGTGCCCGTCTGCAGGCTCGTGACGCCGCTGACCTCGGTGAGGAGGGAAGCGAGGTTGCGCCCGAGGTTGCGCTCGATGCGCTCGGTAGAGACCTTCGTGGAGACGACGTTGGCGGAGACGGGACGGCGGTTGCCGACGACCTTCACCGAAGAGAGGTCGCGGTCCTCAGGGCGCAGACGCAGGGTGAAGGGGCTGGGGGTGCTGCGGAGCTTGTCCTGAGGGATGAAGCCTTCGTGATAGCCGACGAGATGGACGTGCAGGCCGTCCTCCTCGCTCCCCGTGAGGGCGAGGGTCAGCTGGCCCTTGAGGTCGGTCTGCATGGAGCGACGGCCGATGTGGCCGACGGCGCCTGGGAGAGGCTCTCCAGTTCGATCGTCGAGGACCTGGATGATGAGGCTACGGCTCTGGGCATGCACAGGGTATGCACCCAGGGCAAGGGCGAGGAGCATCCCCAGAGATAGGAGGACGCCGCGCCATCTTGCCAGTGATAGATAGCACATAGGTAGGAAAAGGATGATATGGATGAAGGGTCGGGAAGAGGCTATAGCATAGCGGTCCTCTTCGCGTATATAGCCAGCTGTAGCCACGAGCTACACGGCCAAGCGTAGCACTCCCATACAGGCAGGGAGCACGCTATAAGTGATGCATAGGGGGCAGAGGCAGGGCAAAGATTACCCTACAAGTGGCCTCTGGTAAGCGATTTAGGCGAAGGTGGGAGGAGCCCGTAGCTGTACCGCATCCCTGCGGATCGAGTGGGCCAGGCGCACCAGGCGCACCCCGAGGAGGCACACGCCGAGAGCCACTGCTGCGAGCAGCGTGCCGATGGCGAGAGCTAAGAACGGGGTATGGACGAAGTGACAGATCGAGCAGTCGGTCTTCGTCACGTGGGAGGTGTAGCCCTCTGTAGATACGACATCCTGCACGGCGTCAGCGCGGTGGCTGAAGTCGTGTAGGCTGACCATCGCCAGGAGACTCAGGAAGAGCCCGAGGAAGAGGGTCGCCAGCCGACGGGTATATCGCTCGTTGGTCTGCATAATCTTGTGCGAGGTGCTACTGCCTGCAAATATAACGAATTCAGACCGAAGGCTTATATCATAGAGAAGAGGACCCACCTAAGAAAAAGTGGTCTTCCCGTGGAGAAAAAAGCAGCTCCCCGTAGTGATCTTCCTCTGTCTACGCACGTGGTCTTAACGACTACGTACGTAATTCCTAACGACTACGCACGTAGATATTAGAGCCACGTACGTAGATGAAGCTTATCTACTATTGCTCCGCAGCTTTTCTTCGTGCGGGTAAGAGATCCTTCCCTTGGTCTTCACTCCTTTATACCCCTTTCTTCACCCGCTCGATATATATAATGTCGTACTCGCTGACAGCTGTAGGTGGGGGCGGTGTGTCATATTGGTAAGAGGACCTTGGAATGGGGCTTTGCAACCTTTTATCTACCTTTGGCATACTCTTTGCTTAAGAAAATAAAGAAATATGCACTTGGCTCCAGAAAGTCAAGAGCGCTAGAGTAATCAAATAACGACTTAGATCATGAGCATTAAACCATTGGCAGACCGCGTACTTATACGCCCTGCAGCCCAAGAAAAGAAGACAGCCAGCGGGATTATTATCCCTGACTCTGCTCAGGAAAAGCCCCTGCGTGGCGAAGTCATCGCCGTAGGTGGTGGCACGAAGGACGAAGAGATGGTCCTCAAGGCTGGTGACATCGTCCTCTACGGTAAGTACGCTGGCACCGAGATCGAGCATGAAGGAGAGAAGTTCCTCATCATGCGTCAGTCCGATGTCCTCGCTACAGTCTAAGGTCTACCTAAGTATGTTATAGCAAATCCTAAACTCAAATGGCAAAAGAAATCAAGTTCGATATAGAGGCACGTGAGAGCCTCAAGCGCGGCGTTGACGCTCTGGCTAACGCTGTCAAGGTAACCCTCGGCCCTAAGGGTCGCAACGTCATCCTCGGTAAGACCTACGGCGCACCCCACATCACCAAGGACGGTGTCTCCGTAGCTAAGGAGATCGAGCTCGAAGACCCATTCGAGAACATGGGTGCTCAGCTCGTCAAGGAGGTCGCTTCTAAGACTAACGACGATGCTGGTGACGGTACGACCACGGCTACGATCCTTGCCCAGAGCATCATCGGTGTCGGGCTGAAGAACGTCACCGCAGGTGCTAACCCCATGGACCTCAAGCGCGGTATCGACAAGGCTGTCGCTAAGATCGTCGCTGAGATCCGCTCTATGGCGCAGGAGATCGGTGACAACTTCGAGAAGATCGAGCACGTAGCTAAGATCTCTTCAAACGGAGACGAACAGATCGGCCAGCTCATCGCTGAAGCTATGCGCAAGGTCAACAAGGAAGGTGTCATCACCGTCGAAGAGGCCAAGGGTATTGAGACGACTGTTGGGGTTGTCAAGGGGATGCAGTTCGACCGCGGCTATATCTCTCCTTACTTCGTCACTAACTCTGAGAAGATGGAGGCGTCGCTGGAGAACCCCTATATCCTTTTATATGACAAGAAAATCTCCACGCTGAAGGAGATTCTACCCGTCCTCGAGCAGATCATACAGACGGGGCGTCCCCTCCTCATCATCGCTGAGGACATCGACAGCGAAGCCCTCGCTACCCTCGTCGTTAACCGCCTGCGTGGTAGTCTGAAGCTCTGTGCCGTCAAGGCTCCTGGCTTCGGTGACCGCCGCAAGGCTATGCTGCAGGACATCGCTATCCTCACCGATGGCATCGTCATCAGTGAAGAGACCGGCCTCAGCATCGACGCTGTCAGCCTCGACATGCTCGGTAAGGCTGAGAAGATCAGCGTGACGAAGGACAATACCACCATCATCAATGGCGCTGGTAATCAGGATGCGATCCTCAGGCGAATTTCAGAACTAAGAGCTCTGATCGCTAACACGACCTCCGACTACGACCGCGAAAAGCTCCAGGAACGTCTGGCTAAGCTCTCCGGTGGTGTCGCCGTCCTCTACGTCGGTGCTCCCAGCGAAGTCGAGATGAAGGAGAAGAAGGACCGCGTCGACGATGCCCTCAGCGCTACGCGTGCTGCCGTCGAAGAAGGTACCGTCCCTGGTGGTGGTACGGCGCTCCTGCGTGCTGTCCGCGCTCTTGACGGCTTCGTCGGGGAGAACGAAGACGAGACGACTGGTATCGAGATCATCCGCCGTGCTGTCGAAGAGCCCCTGCGTCAGATCGTCGCCAACGCTGGTAAGGAAGGTGCTGTCATCGTACAGCGCGTCAAGGATGGCGAAGGTGACTTCGGCTACAACGCTCGCCTTGATCAGTTCGAGAACCTCTATGCTTCGGGCGTCATCGACCCTGCAAAGGTCACGCGTGTAGCGCTGGAGAACGCCGCTTCGATCGCAGGTATGTTCCTCACGACCGAGTGCGTCATCGCCGACAAGAAGGAGGATGCTCCCGCTATGCCCGCCATGAACCCCGGTATGGGTGGTATGGGCGGCATGATGTAAGCCGTCCGCTTTAGGATTAAGAGAGCCCCCGCAGTGAAAGATTCTTTCGCTGCGGGGGCTCTCTTTTTTCCACACTTCACACAGGGGTCTGCCGAGAATAAGGAGAGACTTATACGTAATCTCTTGTCTGCACGTTCCAAAACAGATACCTTTGCTCTGATGCTAGCCTCTCATTCATTACCTCCCTAATACATCTTCCTATCTATGAGTCGCACCTGGATTTCATTCTTAGCATGGGTAAAAGACATGCACCAAGCGTGGTCAAAGCATATCATCCCCGTAGTCGTCGTAGCCGTGGCCTTCGGTATGCTCCAGAAGCCCCTCTTGGCACTACTAACCTTCATTGAGTCGCTTTGCTTAGCCCCTCTATCGCCAAATTGGTTCGGTGCATTCGTTTTCTTCTTTGCCTGCTACCTGTTTAAGCGGGAATGGGATTATAGGAAGATCTATGTGCCTCGCCCCGTCTCCTTATGGCTCATCCTCTTGCTTGGGATCTATCTTTACTATAGGTATCGGGAAGGCTCTTTCTCGTTTTGGGAGATCCCTTACTTAGGGAAGCTGGCTTGGTCGGATCTCTTGCTTATCCCTTGGGTCGGAGCTGTAGCTATTGCCCTTCGATCAAGGGAGAAGGAAGATCCTTTCTTTCATCGCTTAGTTCTGCTGGTTCTTTGTGTCGTTCTTTATTTCGTACCTCAAGCACATGGGAAGCCTTCCTTAGTGTGGGCTCTCTTGAGCCTTAGTGTGGCTGTAGCTGCTTGCCTATTGGGGTACTTTATCTTCCGGTGGAGCTACAGGGCACAGTCTAAGACTCAAGAGGAGGAGACAAAGAAGACGAAGATGGGGGCTATGTCTCTTGAAAGAGATGATGCCATAGAAGATGAGAAGGAGGACTGGTTGTGCTTCTCTGTGATGGCTAAGGTTGTACGCAAAAACCTGAAAGCACTAGACCTAAGTAAGGGGGCTTTGACGGTAGGAGTTATGGCTCCTTGGGGTAGGGGGAAGAGCTCGTTTATTAACCTCTTGAGGAAACGACTAGAGGGGGATGATGGGATCATTATTAGCTTTAACCCTCGTGGCTCAAAGTCAGTCTCCGCTATTCAAGAAGATTTCTTTGATGCTTTTTCGAAGGAGCTGTCCCAACACTATTTAGGCTTTGGACTCTTGCTCGCTCGCTATACCAAACATATAGGACTACTGAACCAATATGAATGGACTCGTCCTCTCGGTTCGCTCCTCACTCTACTTCTTCCAGGGAAAGAGCAAGAGGCGGTCAATCGTACCCTTAGAGAGCTCGGTAAGCAGGTGTATGTACTCCTGGATGATCTAGATCGCCTCTCGGCGGAAGAAATACTAGAAGTCCTTAAGCTTATTGACCGCAACGCCTCCTTTTCGAATACGGTCTTCATTACAGCTTATGACAAGGACTATGTAAACAACGTGTTGAAGAAGCACCTGGATCATGGGCTTAATCATTCCTTCATTGATAAGTATATCTCCTGGGAGATACCCTTGCCAGTGCCAGATAAGAAAATACTAAGGCAACTTATGAGGATAGAATTGCCGATGAAGGTGAAGGATGATTATTCTGAGGTATATGAAGAAATCCAAAGGGCCTGGGAGGAGGTTGGTAGTATAGTCGTAGAATCCTTGGACTCAGTGCGAGATCTCAAGCGTTATCTCAATCTGATGATTCCTCGCTATAACGTGATGAAAGGTGTGGTACATCCAGATGAATGCTTCTTACTCTATTTACTTTGCTATAAGGATCTCGGAGTTTATACCGCTTTGAATTCAGGGCGATTGTTGCAATTAGATGTTCATAGCCAAACCTATGTGCTTGCTCCTAATTATGAAGAAGAGTTGGGACTGCTCTCTCATTGGGACGGAACGAAAGGTATACTAGAAAGGTTGTTCCCTTCAAGGATAGGAGAGGGTAGCGAGAGTGTTGCTGCTTTTTCTCTATGCAAAAAGGCGTTGTTTGACATTTACTTCGGATATCTCAAGAGCGAGGAAAGTATGCCCTATGGAGATGTCGTGTCTAAAATTATACAGTGCCAATATGATCAAGCTCCCTGTGAAGCTATTGATAAAATGATGGAACGGCAGGGGGAGAATCGGGTTGTCTCAGCCTTCCTATATCTCATCCAGCTACCTTGTAGACAAGGTGAAGATAGATCGTTGACAATAGAGCTTATGGCATATATAGCCTTTAAGGATAACCTGCCAGAGGCAAGGAAGTCTGCTCTGCAATATGAGCTGGGGGAATTCTTTTCCCGGGATAGGTTTGAGGAGTATCAAGAGCTTAGGATTGCCTTTGCCCCTGATTCCTATAAACAGATCTTGAGCAAAACGCTTTCTTTTGTTGTCAATGCGCATCCTAAATGGATGTCAGACTTAATTGATGAGATTGCTCCGAAAGAGGAAGGCTCTTCCTCAACGTGTGTCTACTCAACTGAGGAGCTTGCTAAGATATTGCTGGAGTGTCAGAGGGTTTACTATGGACAGTGGAAGCCTACTGATGATGTCTCAGCTGTTCGAGGCTTCCTCTCTAAGGGGTATATGAATAGACATCCTTCATACACTAAGCAGGCCCTTCAGGCTCTAGTCTCCTTGATAAAGAAGTATCCGGATGCGTGTGTATGGGTGGTCTTATATCGGTCAAATAATAATGCTACCTCTAGTATACCCTATTTTGAGGATCCTGTTAATAAGCCTCAGTCTCTAGATAGAGGCTGGCTTGAGCTTTCCAAAGATAAGGCTCTGTTAGAGAGTCTAGAGAAGCAAGGGCTCTCCCTTGTTGCCTGGCTAGACTTGATAAAAGATCCAAGGATGCGATATATCTTGAGCTATGCATGGAGTACCCCTAGTACAGAGTCTTTTTTGCGCATTGCTCACTTGCCTGGTGAAAAGGCAGATTGGGATAGCATCGACTATATCTATCGAGCGGTCTTAGCCCAAAAGGAACGGGATCGTCAGCGGGCTAGCTCTGAGGGATAAGGCTATGGCGCTACGGCGAGGATGATGGGGCTCCCTCCTTCCACTTGCTCGAAAAAAAACACTACCGGCCAGCTCGCAGATGCGGGCTGGCCGGTAGTGTATATGGGAGGGGGCTTGTGCTTCTTACATCTTCACCATGCCGCTGAAGCCCATGAAGGCCATAGCAAGGATGCCGGCGGAGATGAGGGCGATGGGAATGCCCTTCATCGAGGCGGGGAGCTCGGTGCGAGAGAGTTGCTCACGGATGCCAGCGAAGACCACGAGGGCGAGCGTGAAGCCGATAGCGATGGAAATCGCGTAGACGACGCTCTCCAACAGCGTGTATTCCTTCTGGATGACGAGGATGGCGACCCCGAGGACGCAGCAGTTCGTCGTGATGAGCGGGAGGAAGACGCCGAGGGCTTGGTAGAGAGCAGGCGATACCTTCTTCAGGATGATCTCGACCATTTGCACGAGGGCGGCGATGACGAGGATGAAGGAGATGGTCTGCATATAGACCATGTCGAAGGGCTCGAGGACGAACTTCTGCAGGAGGAAGGTGCACATCGTCGAGAGCGCGAGGACGAAGGTCACGGCAGCGCCCATGCCGATAGCCGTGTCTACCTTCTTCGAGACGCCGAGGAAGGGACAGATACCGAGGAACTGCGAGAGGACGACATTGTTGACGAATACCGCCGCAACGAAGAGGAGGAGATAGTGAGTCATGAGATTTACTTCTTTGCGCTCAGCTTATTCTTCAGAGCAATGAGATAACCCAAGACGAGGAACGCCCCAGGAGCGAGGACGAAGAGCAGGGCGCCGTACTGCTTGGGCAGGACTTGGAGGGTGAAGATAGAGCCGCTACCGAGGAACTCACGGACGAAGCCCAGCAGCGTCAGCGAGAGGGTGAAGCCGAGGCCAATACCCACGCCGTCGAGTGCGCTGTGGAGTACGCCCTGCTTAGCAGCTACGGCTTCGGCACGCCCGAGGACGATACAGTTCACCACGATCAGCGGGATGAAGAGGCCAAGGGAAGCGTAGAGCGAGGGGACGAAGGCCTGCATAAGCATCTGCACGATGGTCACGAAGCCAGCGATGACGACGATGAAGCTCGGGATACGCACGGCGTCGGGGACGAGGTGCTTGATGAGCGAGATAGCGGTATTGGAGCAGATGAGCACGAACATCGTGGCCAGACCCATCGCCAGCCCGTTGAGCGCGGAGGTCGTGGTCGCCAGCGTGGGGCACATCCCCAGGAGGAGTACGAAGGTCGGGTTCTCCGTCGCGATCCCGTTGCGAATGATATCGAGTGGTTTCATAGGTGGGACTATTCTTGAGAGTTCGTAGCGGGTGCTGTGGCGGCGCCTTCGAGGGAGGAGAAGGTGCGCCAAGCGCGGTTCACGGCGTCGAGGAAGGCGCGGCTACTGATGGTGGCAGCGGTGATGGCATCTACCTTCCCGCCGTCCTTCGAGACGGTGAGCGGAGTCGAGGCCTTCATATCAAGGCCACGCACGTCACGTATACCACCCGTCTCGCTCTTCTCGTGGTACCACTCGGGGATACGTGAGCCGAGGCCTGGGCTCTCGGAGTGCTGGAGGACCGAGAAGTCTACGAGGCGTCCCTCGGCATCGAAGCCGACCATCACGCGGATGAGGCCGCTGAAGCCCTTCTGCGTGTAGCTCTCGATAGCGAAGCCGACGAGTGCGCTGCCCTTCTTAGCGGGGTAGACGGTGAGGCTGTCGGTCTCGCCTTCGGGCAGGACCATGAGCTTCTCAGCGAAGGGATTGTTGTCGAAGGCTGGTGCCACGGCACGTATTGCCTCGACCTTCGCCCGCATCTCTGCCTCGGCGATAGGTGCGGTCGTGACCTTGTTGACTACGGCGAGGATCCCAGAGACCAGGACGCAGATGCCCCCGAGCGAGAGGAGCATGTTGGGGAGTGTCGAACTGAGCTTCTTCATAGCATTAGCGCCCGCCGAAGTGCTTCGGACGGATATACATATTGATCAGAGGAGTGAAGCTATTCATGATGAGGATGGCGAAAGACATCCCCTCGGGATAGCTACCGAAGAGTCGGATGAGGATCGTCAGGAGCCCGATGAGCGCACCGTAGAGGAGCTGACCGCGGGCGCTCATGGGGCTGGTCACGTAGTCCGTAGCCATGAAGATCGCCCCGAGCATCATCCCCCCCGTGAGGAGCTGGAAGAGCGGTGCGGGGTAGAGAGCGGGGTTGACGAGGTGCATGATACCGCCGAAGACGAAGGCCGTAGCGAGGATTGATACGGGGATATGCCAAGTGATGACGCGGCGGTAGAGCAGGAAGCCGAGACCGAGGAGCAGTGCCAGCGCACTGACTTCGCCGAGGCTACCTCCGTGGATGCCGAAGAGCAGGTCAGAGGTCGCAGGTATCTGATCCCAGCTCATGCCAGGCGTGCCAGCCTGTATTCCCTTGGCGATGCCGAGGGGCGTGGCGCTTGTGACGGCGTCGGTATAGCTGAAGTACTGCCCAGCCTTGGGCCACAGCGTCATCTGTGCGGGATAGGCGATGAGGAGGAAGACACGGCCTACGAGTGCGGGGTTGAAGATGTTCCCACCGAGCCCACCGAAGCTCATCTTACCCACGCCGATAGCGACGATGGCACCGATGACGATGATCCACCAGGGGAGGCTCGAGGGGAGGTTCATCCCGAGGAGAAGCCCCGTGAGGATGGCCGAGCCGTCACCGATGGTGGAGGGCTGCTTGTAGAGGTACTTCGTGATGACCCATTCGGTGAGGACGCAGGCCAGCACGCTCACGGCGAGCACGATGAAGGCGCCGAGGCCGAAGGTCACCAGCGAGACGAGGCACGCTGGAGCAAGTGCGATGAGCACAGCGTACATGTTGCGCTCGACGCTGTCACCGCTGTGGATGTGGGGGGAAGGGGATATAATGAGGCGATCCATAGGGCAGTGTTAGCTTTTGCGTGCACGGATGAGGGCGGATACCTTCTGCTTGCCGGTACGGATGTAGTCGAGCAGGGGGCGGTTGGCAGGGCAGGTGTAGCTGCAGGATCCGCACTCGATACAGTCGACGATGTAGCCCTTCTCGGTAGCATCCCAGTCGGCATACTGGACGTCGCGCATGAGGAAGGCGGGGTTCAGCCCCATGGGACAAACGGTGACGCACTTAGCGCAGCGGATACAGTTGCGCATGGGGCGGCGGGTCGACTCCTCACGTGGGAGGATGAGGATGCCCGACGTGCCCTTGGTCACGGGGATGTCCGTGGAGAGAAGTGCCTTACCCATCATGGGACCACCACCGATGATCTTACCCGTGTCCTCGGGTAGGCCGCCTGAGGCGGTGATGAGGTGGCCAATAGGCGTACCGATACGGGCGCGGTAGTTCGAGGGGGTCTCGAGGTGCTTACCCGTGACGGTCGTGATACGCTCGACGAGGGGCTTATTCTTCTGTACAGCTTCGTAGACAGCGAAGACGGTACCTACATTCTGTACGACAGCGCCAGCGGAGATCGGTAGGGCACCGCTCTTGACCTGCTTGCGTAGGACAGCATCGATGAGCTGCTTCTCACCGCCCTGAGGGTACTGCACCTTGAGGGGCATTACCTCGGTGCCAGGGTAGTCTATGGCGATCTGCGAGAGGCGAAGGATGGCGTCCTTCTTATTGTTCTCCACACCGATGACGGCACGGCTCACGCCGAGGGCACGCTTGAGGATCTCGACGCCGATGAGGATCTCGTCGGACTTGCTCATCATCAGGGCGTGGTCGCTGGTGAGGTAAGGCTCACACTCGACGGCATTGATGATGAGGACCTCAGCCTTCGCCCCTGGGGGAGGGGAGAGCTTGACGTGCGTGGGGAAGGTCGCACCGCCGAGGCCTACGATACCTGCGGCGCTGATGCGGTCGATGATCTCCTTGGGCTCGAGGGTGCACTCCTTGACGAGGGTCGTGGAGCGGTCGATGCCCTCTTCCCACTGCTCCTCTTCACCCTGTGTGACGGCGATGACGATGGCGGGGCGCTTGTAGCCGCCCGCATCGAAGAAGCTATCGATCTTCGTGACCTTGCCTGTGACGGAGGAGTGGATGTTCGCCGATACGAAGCCAGACGTCTTGGCGATGACCGTACCTACCTTGACGAGGTCGCCCTTCTGTACGGTTGGGGTGGCAGGTGCGCCGATGTGCTGGCCGATGGGTATGATGACCTCACGAGGCAGTGGGAGCTCCTCGATGGGGCGCTTAGCTGAGAGCTTGTTTTCGGGTGGGTGGATCCCCCCGAGTCGGAATGTGCGAAGCATAAACGTGTATGGCTGAGGTCTACGATTGGGCGGGAGTGGGGGTCTCTGTAGGCGTAGGTGCTGCAGGCGCCGGAGTAGGTGTGGGGGCTTCGGCCTCCTTCTTGGGAGCCTCTTCCTTAGGCTTGGGAGGGGGGAAGCCGATCTCATGGATAGCGTTCGTCGGGCAGACGGAGACGCACTTACGGCAGAGGCGGCACTTGGTGTGGTCGATGTAGGAGAGGTTGTCGGCTATGGTGATAGCCTCGAACTTACACTCCTTGAAGCAGAGCGAGCAGCCGATACAGGCATTGCCGCAGGCCTTCTTAGCTACCCCACCCTTGTCCTTGTTGACGCAGCTGACGAAGATGCGACGGCTCTTGGGACCCTTCTTACGCAGCTCGATGATGTACTTCGGACAAGCCTTGACGCAGGCACCACAGGCTACGCACTTGTCCTCGAGGATGACCGGCAGGCGCGTCTCGGGGTCCATGTACATAGCGTCGAAGTTACACGAGTGGACGCAGTCCGCCAGTCCCAGACAACCCCAGCTACAGTCGGTGTCGCCCTTGTAGAGCGCGGCGGCGATGGTACAGCTGCTAGCACCGTCATAGATGTTCGTACGTGGGCGCGCGTCGCAGGTACCATTACAGCGCACGACAGCGACCAGCGGATCCTGCTTCTGGGCGGCGACACCGAGGATGCCTCCGACCTTCTCCATGACGGGTGTACCTCCGACGGGGCAGAAGAGCCCTTCGAGGGTCTTACTCTTACAGCAGGCGCCAGCGAAGGCGGCGCATCCAGGGAAGCCACAGCCCCCGCAGTTGGCCTGGGGGAGGACTTCAGCGACCTCCGCGATGCGGGGGTCTTCCTTGACCTCGAACTTGCGTGATACGACGTACAGCAAGCCGGCGCCGATCACACCGATGAGGGTCAGGACGATGATCGTGATATACATAGGGGTAGGGTGCTATTCGTGGTGTGGGGTGATGGGCTCCACCATGAGGACGAGACGTCCCTCGAGGCGACGGCGCTGGGTGTAGAGCACGAGGTAGTAGAGGCTGAGTAGGCCGATAGCGACGAGCACAGCCACAGCCTCGCTAAGGGCGAGGAGCGTCTGTGCGATACTCAGCGTAAGGATGAGGAGGAGGAGGGGCAGGACGAAGGCCAGGAGGACTGCCAGGCGTCCTACGCTCCGGCGGGCCACGACGATGACCTGCTCTCCGATAGAGAAGTGCTGTCCGTAGGTCTTCAGCTGGAGCAGATGCTCACGGCACTCCGAGCTCACGCACAGGTCGCGTGCGTGGCAGCCGCTGCAGGCGCTCTGCTGCTGGATCTGGACGGTCACGATGTCGGGGGATATAGCTGTGACGATCCCCGGGCGCTGCTCCGTCCCGTTAATAGTTCCGTTCATGTGGTGAAGTCTTGATGGGTGAGGGGTCGTAGTTATCGGCCCAAATTCCTCGGTGGCTTCCCCCTGTCGCGTGCATCTGTATAAGGCGCAGGGAGTGTGGCTTCCGAGCCATTCCTATTCACTGAAACAAATGTATGTAATCACGGACAAAAGTGCAAACGAGACTATATCCGTGCGCGCGTATGCTGTATGCTTAATATGCACGCTGTGAGTGGGGTAGGGGGTGCATGCTCTCCAGGGTAAAGGTAAAAAGCCTCGCTCCACGGCAGGGGATCCTACCGTGGAGCGAGGCTTAAATATTTTAGGAAGGTCGGAGCTGTGCGCTACGACTATTCTTCGATGAGGGCTACATCCGAGGCGACGAGCTGATTCTTCTCGCTGCGGCTGAGGCGTGCCTCTACGATATCCCCGACGAGGAGGTCGTTGAAGTTGATGCCGTTCAGGCTCTTGTAGTGGAAGAAGGCGTTTTCCTTCACACCGACATCGATGAAGCCAAAGCCTGCCTTGAGGGCGTTGATCTGCCCGCGGACGAGGCCATCATGAAGCTCTTCGCCGAGGACGAGGGCGGGCTTGTGCTCGGGTAGGTCGATATGACCGATGACCTTCACCTCGGGCGTCTCCAGGGAGTCTTGTACGCTCAGCGTGATCTCGGGCTCGGGGCCTGTGGCGAGCTGTATGGTCTCGGTGGCCTCGGCAGTAGGGGTATCAGCCTCTGCCTTCGCGAGGGCTGTGGGCTCCTCGGCGCTCTTTACCGTGGCGGGGTCAATGGGGCGTGTGCGAGCCTGTGGGGCTTGGTAGGGGCGACCCTTGACCTCACGATTGCGCTCCTCGCTCTGGCCCTTGTTCACAAAGAGACCATTGACGATGGGGTCGCTACGGAAGGCACGGCTATCGATCAGCTCATTCATCATCACGGGGTAGGTAGCTTCCTCGAGGAGCTCGTAGGACGTGTAGGTCGTCGTGTTGTCTCGGCGCCCGTCACCTTCGTGCTCGAGATCCCAGCCGAGGATCATCACACGGGTACCGAGGGCATGGAGCTTGCGTACCAAGGGGATATAGTCTCCATCGGCGGCGATGAGTACGACGACGTCAAACTGATTCTGCAATGCTCGTTCGTAAGCCTCCAGAGCAAAGAGCACATCGACGCCCTTCTCCTTCTTCTTATTGCCCTTGCCCGTGCGAGAGAGGGGCAGGTGGTGCATCATCACACCCTCCGAATTCAGGACATCGTCAAAGAGGCGCTCATAGAAGAGTACATCGCCCGAAGCCTTCGCGGCCTCGGCTGCTGACAGGCGTCCACGGAAGTAATGCGCGTCTACGATCTTGCATAGCTCGGGAGAAGTCCCCTCGAGTTGGGCGATCTGATACTTCAGGAAGCGGTGTAGGCCCCCGACGCTCAGACGGCTTTTTCGTTCGTGGAACTGATAATAGAAGGTACTGACGTGCCAAAAATAGTTGCCGTCATAGAATATCCCGATGCGGGTGAGATGTGGATTTTTTTCTTTTGGTGCCATGATAATTTATATAATTTAAAAAATGAAGCGAATTAATGTGCGAAGTTACCATTTTTCTCTGGAATAATAACATAGCTCTCAGCAATATGTTCGCTTTTTAAGCGACTTTATTCCGCTGATTTTGCGAATGTACTTCCTGTGATTATCATTGTGATCCTCCCGTTGGCCCACAAAGTGGGGATTTTTACCTCAGGAGGAGGGAGGGGGTGACAGCGCTGTAAACTATTGAATGATCGCTCTATATGGGTTAGTGTGTTTTGTTTGAATAAGGTTTAATCTTATGGCTCTCTCGGGTGTCATTCTATAGGGGAAGCATTTTTATCACGTGCGAGAAGGCTTACGTTTATCTAAGGAAATGACTGGTGAAGGAGTATGGATTTTAATAAGTCTACGTGCGTGGTCTTAAAATCCACGTACGAGGATTCTAAAATCTACGTGCCTGGATCTAAAGACTACGTACGTGGACGAAGGTTTTGCGCTACGGGATCGGGATTTTTCTCCGTGTAGCTCTGGAGTTATTCTTGTATTGCTTTCGTGGATAAGCGGTGGTGGAGTGGGGTTCTCCTCATAGTGTGAGGAGTCGTATAGCTCGGAGAGGACGCGGCCCCCTATTATAGTGGTGTCTCTCGGTGCATCGTAGCAGGTGTAGTTTCTCCGGTGGGTACGAAGGTGGGGAAGTGGTGCGTTTTAGTGGAGCTTGTGGCACGCGATTTTGGGGGAATGTACTGCCGATATGACGAAGGTATGCGCTTATTTGTGAAATAATCTTACCTTTGCTTGGACGCTATGTTCATATTTGTTCACAATTCGGACTTGCTATGATGGTCGATTTAAGCACTTCGTTTGCTGGGCTCACACTGCAGAGCCCCCTTATCCTTGGGAGCTCTGGGCTTACCCGCAATGTAGATCGTACGTGCGCCTTGGTAGAGGCTGGCGTGGGTGCAGTCATCCTCAAGTCGCTCTTCGAAGAGCAGATCTTGATGCAGACAGGGCACCTCGTCGCTAAGAACGACTACCCCGAGGCTAACGACTATATCTCCTCCTATGTGCGGGGCGAAGCTATCGAGGACTATATACGTATCGTGCGCGAGGCGAAGGCTAAGCTCACTGTGCCGGTCATCGCCAGTATCAACTGCACCGAGGCAGGTAGCTGGGTCGAATTTGCAGAGCGTCTTCGCGATGCTGGGGCAGATGCCCTGGAGGTCAATGTGATGCGCCTCGAGACGGAGCTCTTCGCAGATCCAGCCGAGATCGAGGCTTACTACGTCTCCATCGTCACGGCACTCGCGGGCAAGGGACTTCCGATCATCGTGAAGCTCTCGCGCTACCACACGAATCTGCCGATGCTCGTCGACAAGCTCCGTGCTGCAGGTGCTGCCGCTGTGACGCTCTTCAACCGCTCTTACCAGATCGACATCGATCTGAATCGTGAGCAGCTCATCGGTGGTGAGGTCTTCTCTCACGAGGGTGACTTTACCGAGACGCTCCGCTTCACGGGCGTGATCCGTGGCTGCGTCCCCAATGTGGGTATCTCCGCTTCGACGGGGATCTATACTTGGGAGGAGCTGACGAAGGTGCTGCTGGCAGGTGCCGATACGGCACAGATGTGTACGGCGGTCTATAAGCAGGGCGCCACTGCTATCGCAGAGGCGCTGAAGGGTCTTCGCCACTGGATGATCGAGCACGGCTATCAGAGTCTCTCGGAGCTACGTGGTCGTCTGAGCTACGGAGCCGTAGCTGACCCAAGTCTTTTTGAGCGAATTCAGTTTATGAAGTATTTCAATGCCCGCGCCGCTCAGGACTAAGAGCAAAGGTGTCGGTCAGCGAAACAGAATTAAATTAATAAGTAGTATATAATTATGAAGAAGCAATCTCTCGCGGCAGCCTTCCTGGCTGGCGCACTCGTCCTCTCAAGCTGTGGTGCAAGCAACGCTGTCAAGGGTGCCGCTGGTGGTGCCGCTGGTGGTGCTGCTATCGGTGCTGGTATCGGTCGTGTACTTGGTAATACTGCTGTCGGTGCTGTCATCGGTGGCGTCGTAGGTGGTACGGCTGGTACGCTCATCGGTGAGAAGATGGACAAGCAGAAGAAGGAACTGGAGCGCGACGTCAAGGACGCTAAGATCGAGTCTGTCAACGACGGTCAGGCTATCCGCGTCACCTTCGATAGCGGTATCCTCTTCGCTACGGGTTCGGCTACGCTGAGCTCTACGTCACAGGCTACCCTGCGTAAGTTCGCTGCTAACCTCTCTGAGCACAGCGATACGGACCTGATGATCATCGGTCACACCGACAACACGGGTACGGACCGCGTGAACAACCCCCTCTCTTACAACCGCGCTGCAAGCGTCCGCTCTTTCCTCGCTGGTCAGGGTGTCTCTTCTTCGCGTATGAAGGTCGAGGGTAAGGGTAGCTACGAGCCTGTCGCTGACAACTCTACCGCTGCTGGCCGTCGCGAAAACCGCCGTGTCGAAGTCTACATCCTCCCCAGCAAGGCGATGGTGAAGGCTGCTCAGGACGGTACGCTCCGCTAAGCACAAGCTTAATCATAGCTGAAGGCCTCCGCTGGTCTTCGCTTTCCCTGCCGAGGGACTTCAGGTGAATTTGCCTGAAGTCCCTCGGCCTTTTCTACTCAAGCTATAGCTGCGTATCTCTACGGGCTTCCTCCACAAAATCAATTGTATAGTATTGTATATTCGCAGATTATGTGTACCTTTGTGCACCCGTGGTATATGCCTGTGGTGTGTACTGCGACTACTAAAGAGTAGATAAGTTATTCAAACATAAGTAGAAACGAAATGCCAACTATTCAACAATTGGTTAGAAAGGGACGTGAGTCACTCGTCGAGAAGGGTAAGAGCCCTGCTCTGGACTCCTGCCCCCAACGCCGAGGCGTCTGTGTGCGTGTGTACACGACGACCCCTAAGAAGCCAAACTCTGCGATGCGTAAGGTCGCTCGTGTCCGCCTGACGAATGGTAAGGAAGTCAATGCCTACATCCCAGGTGAAGGTCACAACCTGCAGGAGCACAGCATCGTGCTGGTACGTGGTGGTCGTGTAAAGGACCTCCCAGGGGTACGTTATCACATTGTACGTGGTTCGCTCGATACAGCTGGTGTCAATGGCCGTCTGCAGCGTCGCTCCAAGTATGGTGCTAAGCGTCCTAAGCCCGGTCAGGCAGCTGCTCCAGCAAAGGGTAAGAAGTAATTCTCCCTCCGGCGAAAAATCCTAACCCCCGAGAGCTCGTGCAGCTCTCACCTGGTGAGCCCGCCACATATATATAATGTATAGGGCCGCCAAGCTAAGAGTCAATAGAACCAAGTTTCTTGAGTTCGTTGGATAGGCTATCAAGGTTGAGTAAATGCTCCAGCGGGAGCGTTGAAGTAAGATCACAGCACAACCAATCGACAGAAACGCAATTTACATTAAGCAATGAGAAAAGCTAAACCCAAAAAGAGACAGGTACTCCCTGATCCCGTATTTGGTGACGTTAAGGTGACGAAGTTCGTTAATCACCTGATGTACGACGGTAAGAAGAGCATCGCCTTCGATATCTTCTACACCGCGCTCGAGATTGTAGGCAAGAAGATCCAGCAGGAAGACAAGTCTGCCCTAGAGATCTGGAAGGCTGCCCTCGACAACATCACTCCTCAGGTAGAAGTCAAGAGCCGCCGTATCGGTGGTGCTACCTTCCAGGTGCCTACCGAAATCCGCGCCGAGCGTAAGGAATCTATCTCCATGAAGAACCTCATCCTCTTTGCTCGCAAGCGTGGTGGTAAGACCATGGCAGATAAGCTTGCTGCAGAGATCGTGGATGCATTCAATAGCCAAGGTGCCGCCTTCAAGCGCAAGGAAGATATGCACCGTATGGCAGAAGCCAACCGCGCATTTGCTCACTTCCGATTCTAAGAATAGCAAAAGACAATGGCTGACAACAAACACTTAGAGCTCACGAGAAATATCGGCATCATGGCCCACATCGATGCCGGTAAGACGACTACGTCTGAGCGTATCCTCTTTTATACGGGTCTGACCCACAAGATCGGTGAAGTACACGATGGTGGTGCTACGATGGACTGGATGGAGCAGGAGCAGGAGCGTGGTATCACGATTACCTCCGCTGCTACGACTACCTTCTGGAACTACGACAACACCAAGTACAAGATCAACCTCATCGACACCCCAGGGCACGTTGACTTCACCGTCGAAGTAGAGCGCTCGCTCCGTATCCTCGATGGTGCTGTCGCTACGTTCTGTGCTGTCGGTGGTGTACAGCCCCAGAGTGAGACCGTATGGCGTCAGGCTGACAAGTACCGCGTACCCCGCGTGTGCTACGTCAACAAGATGGACCGCTCCGGTGCTAACTTCTTTGAAGTAGTACGTCAGATCAAGGCCGTCCTCGGTGCTACCCCTTGCCCCATTCAGATCCCCGTCGGTCAGGAAGAAACTTTCCGCGGTGTCGTTGACCTCGTCACGATGAAGGCTCTTGTATGGGATGACGAGACGATGGGTGCTCACTACGACACGATCGACATCCCTGCTGAACTGCAGGCTGAAGCCGAAGAATGGCGTGATAAGATGCTCGAGACGCTCGCTGACTGCGATGACGTCCTCATGGAGAAGTACTTCGACGATCCCTCTACGATCACCGAACACGAGATCCGCGCTGCCCTGCGTAAGGGTACGCTCGCGATGAAGATCAACCCCATGCTCTGCGGTTCTTCATTCAAGAACAAGGGGGTCCAGACCCTCCTTGACGCTGTCGCAGCTTACCTGCCCAGCCCTATGGATACCCCCGAAGTCATCGGTACCGACCCCGATGATCCTGAAAAGGAAATCATCCGTAAGGTAGACCCCAGCTCGCCTCTGACGGCTCTGGCATTCAAGATCGCTACGGACCCCTATGTAGGTCGCCTCTGCTTCTTCCGCGTATACGCTGGTGAGCTGCCTGCAGGCTCCTACGTCTACAACTCCCGCTCGGGCAAGAAGGAGCGTATCTCACGCCTCTTCCAGATGCACTCCAACAAGCAGAACCCCATGGAAGTCATCGGCTGCGGTGACATCGGTGCTGGTGTAGGCTTCAAGGATATCCGTACGGGTGACACGCTCTGCTCCGAAGAAGCTCCTATCATCCTCGAGTCTATCGACTTCCCCGAGCCCGTTATCGGTATCGCTGTCGAGCCTAAGACGCAGAAGGATATGGATAAGATGGGTGTCGGTCTAGCTAAGCTCGCCGAAGAAGACCCCACCTTCCGTGTGCAGACCAACGAAGAGACCGGTCAGACCGTCATCAGCGGTATGGGTGAGCTCCACCTGGAGATCATTATCGACCGTCTGAAGCGCGAATTCAAGGTCGAAGCTAACCAGGGTAAGCCCCAGGTATCTTATAAGGAAGCTATCACGAAGCCCGTTGAGCTCCGTGAAGTCTACAAGAAGCAGACGGGTGGTCGCGGTAAGTTCGCTGACATCATCGTCCGTGTAGAGCCCGCCGACGAAGGCTTCGAAGGCGATCTGCAGTTCGTAGACGAAGTCAAGGGCGGTAACGTGCCTAAGGAATTCATCCCCTCTGTACAGAAGGGCTTCCAGAAGGCTATGACCAACGGTGTCCTCGCAGGCTATGCGCTGGATAAGCTGAAGGTAACGCTCCTCGACGGTTCGTTCCACCCCGTGGACTCTGACCAGCTCTCCTTCGAGATCTGTGCTATCCAGGCATTCAAGAACGCTTCTGCTCAGGCAGGTCCCGTTCTCCTCGAGCCTATCATGAGACTCGAAGTCGATACGCCTGAAGAAAACATGGGTGACGTGATCGGTGACCTCAACAAGCGCCGCGGTCAGGTAGAAGGTATGGACACCACTCCTTCGGGTGCACGCCTTGTGAAGGCTAAGGTGCCTCTGGCAGAGATGTTCGGTTACGTGACGAGCCTCCGTACGATCACTTCCGGTCGTGCTACCTCGTCGATGACCTTCTCTCACTACGAAGCAGTATCCTCTTCTATCGCTCGCCAGGTCCTCGAGGAAGTAGGCGGCCGTGTAGATCTCATCAAGTAAATAGTACTATAACAGAGATATGAGCCAAAAGATTAGAATTAAGTTGAAGTCGTACGATCACACCCTGCTCGACAAGTCGGCAGAGAAGATCGTCAAGACCGTCAAGGCCTCTGGTGCTGTAGTCAGCGGACCAATTCCCCTGCCCACGCACAAGCGTATCTTCACGGTGAACCGCTCGACCTTCGTCAACAAGAAGAGCCGCGAGCAGTTCGAGCTTAGCTCCTACAAGCGACTCATCGACATCTACAACTCCACGGCTGAGACGATCGATGCTCTCATGAAGCTCGAGCTCCCCAGCGGTGTAGAAGTAGAAATCAAGGTGTGATTATTAATACGAAACTGAAATGCCAGGTTTATTAGGAAAGAAAATCGGAATGACATCCGTGTTCAGTGCCGAGGGGAAGAACATCCCATGCACTGTTATTGAAGTAGGTCCTTGCGTGGTGACGCAGATCAAGTCTCTGGAAAAGGATGGCTATGAAGCACTTCAGCTTGGGTTCGTTGATGCTAAGGAAAAGCACACGTCCAAGCCTCTTCAGGGTCACTTCCAGAAGGCTGGCGTTGCTCCCAAGCGACACTTGGCCGAGTTCAAGGGGTTCGATTGCAGCCAGTATAATCTGGGTGATGTGATCGACGTGAATTTCTTCGAAGGGACGGTATTCGTCGACGTCGTCGGTACCTCCAAGGGTAAGGGATTCCAGGGTGTAGTCAAGCGTCACGGCTTCGGCGGTGTCGGCCAGGCTACGCACGGTCAGCACAACCGTCTTCGTGCTCCCGGGTCTGTAGGTGCGTGTTCGTATCCTGCTAAGGTCTTCAAGGGTACGCGTATGGCGGGCCAGACGGGTAATGAGCGTGTAACCGTTCAGAACCTCGAAGTGATCAAGGTAATGCCCGAGCACAACCTCCTTCTCCTCAAGGGTAGCGTGCCAGGTGCTAAAGGTTCAATCGTTGTAATCGAAAAGTAAATGGAACTGAGTGTATATAACATCAAGGGAGAAGATACCGGTCGTAAGATCACGCTCGATGATGCTATCTTCGCTATCGAGCCTAACGACCACGCCATCTACTTAGACGTAAAGCAATTTTTGGCCAACCAGCGCCAGGGTACGCACAAGTCTAAGGAGCGTAGCGAAATCTCGGGTAGTACCCGCAAGCTCATCCGCCAGAAGGGCGGTGGCGGTGCTCGCCGTGGGGATATCAACTCTCCCGTACTCGTCGGTGGTGCTCGCGTCTTCGGGCCTACCCCACGTGACTATGGCTTCAAGCTCAACAAGAAGGTAAAGGCTCTGGCTCGCCGCTCGGCTCTGACCTACAAGGCTCAGAAGCAGGAAATCGTCGTAGTCGAAAACTTCGAGCTCGCTGCCCCCAAGACTAAGGACTTCGTCGCTCTGTCGAAGGCGCTTCAGGTCGCTGACAAGAAGGCCCTCTTCGTCGTCGAAGCTCTCTCGGACAACCTCGTCCTCTCTTCACGCAACCTCCGCACGGCTCGCGTGATGAACGCCTTCCAGCTGAACACCTACTCGGTGCTCGACTGCAAGAAGCTCATCCTCACCGAGGCTGCTGTTGCTGTGATCAACGAACAGTTTAAGGCATAATTAATAGGAGAAACGAATCATGGGAATTATCATCAAGCCGGTTATCACCGAGAAGACAACTGCCCTGACAGAGAAGACTGCTGAACGCTACGTCTTCCGTGTCTCTCCTGATGCCAACAAGATCGAGATCAAGAAGGCCATCGAGGCGCTGTATAATGTAAAGGTCGAGAGTGTAAACACCGTGAATTATAGCGGTAAGCGCAAGGCTCGCTATACGAAGAGTGGACTCATCCGCGGCAAGGTCGCTGCGTTTAAGAAGGCTGTCGTTACGCTCGAGAAGGGTCAGACCATCGACTTTTACGCTAACATCTAAGTTCAACAATGGCAATACGTAAACTCAAGCCCACAACGCCGGGGCAAAGACATAAGGTTATTGGTGCGTTCGATAACATCACTGCCAGCGCACCAGAGAAGTCCCTTGTCGTAGGTAAGAAGAAGTCCGGTGGTCGTAACAACACCGGTAAGATGACCATGCGCTACATCGGTGGTGGTCACAAGCAGAAGCTTCGTCTCATCGACTTCAAGAGAAATAAGGACGGTATCCCTGCTACGGTCAAGAGCATCGAGTACGATCCCAATCGTACAGCTCGCATCGCTCTGCTGTACTACGCTGATGGTGCGAAGGCTTATATCCTCGCTCCCAACGGCCTGCAGGTAGGTCAGAAAGTGATGTCAGGTGCAGAAGCTGCGCCTGAGGTAGGGAACAGCCTCCCACTGGCTAACATCCCTGTCGGTACGATCATTCACAACATCGAGCTTCGTCCAGGTCAGGGCGCTAAGATGGTCCGCTCTGCCGGCGTCTTCGCTCAGCTTACTTCTCGCGAAGGTCTCTACGCCGTCATCAAGATGCCTTCGGGCGAGACGCGCCGTATCCTCTCCGCTTGTAAGGCTACCATCGGTGCCGTAGGCAACTCCGACCACGCTCTCGAGCGCTCCGGTAAGGCCGGTCGCAGCCGCTGGCTCGGCCGTCGTCCTCACAACCGTGGTGTCGTCATGAACCCTGTCGATCACCCAATGGGTGGTGGTGAAGGCCGCGCTTCTGGTGGTCACCCACGCTCACGTACGGGTCTCTACGCTAAGGGTCTCAAGACTCGTGCTCCTAAGAAGCACTCGTCTAAGTACATCATCGAGAGACGTAAGAAGTAACTGATTAATCAAAAAGAATTATGAGTCGTTCATTAAAGAAAGGTCCATATATCAACCTGAAGCTCGAGAAGAAGGTCTTGGCGATGAATGAATCTGGCAAGAAGGTCGTCATCAAGACTTGGGCTCGCGCCTCGATGATCAGCCCTGACTTCGTCGGTCATACGATTGCCGTACACAACGGGAATAAGTTCATCCCCGTCTTCATCACCGAAAACATGGTAGGTCACAAGCTCGGGGAGTTCTCTCCCACGCGTACCTTCCGTGGTCACGGCGGTAATAAGAAGAAGTAATTCGGCTGGAAGTAATTCAGACCTTTAAGTAAGAAAAGAAACAATGGGTGCAAGAAAGAAAATATCAGCCGAAGAAAGAAAGCAAGCCCTGAAGTCTACGTACTTCGCCGCGCTCCGCAACGTCCCTACGTCGCCTCGTAAGATGCGCCTCGTAGCTGACCTCGTGCGTGGCATGGAAGTAGGTCGTGCTCTTGGGGTACTCAAGTTCTCTAACAAGGAAGCCGCTGCTCGCGTGGAGAAGCTCCTCCGCTCAGCTATCGCTAACTGGGAAGAGAAGAACGGACGCAAGGCCGAAGACGGTGAGCTCTATATCTCCCGCATCTTCGTCGATGGTGCTGCTACGCTCAAGCGTATGCGCCCCGCCCCTCAGGGTCGTGGCTACCGTATCCGTAAGCGTTCGAACCACGTCACGATCTTTGTCGATTCAATAACCAATAAAGAGAACTAAACCAGATGGGACAAAAGATTAATCCTATAAGCAATCGTTTGGGATACATCCGTGGATGGGATTCCAACTGGTATGGCGGTCGTAAGTACGGTGACAAGCTTCTTGAAGATAGCCGTCTGCGTCGCTACCTGAGCGTCCGTCTGGCTAAGGCAAGTGTCTCTCGTATCGTCATCGAGCGTGCTCTCAAGCACGTCACTATCACGATCTGCACGGCTCGCCCCGGTATCGTGATCGGTAAGGGCGGTCAGGATGTAGACACGCTTAAGGAAGAGCTCAAGAAGATCACCAACAAGGATGTTCAGATCAACATCTTTGAAGTTCGTCGTCCAGATATCGATGCTGCGATTGTCGCTGACAACATCGCTCGTCAGCTCGAAGGGAAGATTGCTTACCGTCGCGCAGTCAAGGGTGCCATTGGCGCTGCTATGCGTGGTGGGGCAGAAGGGATCAAGGTACAGATCTCTGGTCGTCTGAATGGTGCAGAAATCGCTCGCTCCGAGATGTACAAGGAAGGCCGTACGCCTCTGCACACGCTTCGTGCAGACATTGACTACGCTCAGGCTGAAGCTCTGACGAAGGTCGGTATCCTTGGTATCAAGGTGTGGATCTGCAAGGGTGAAGTCTACGGCAAGCGTGACCTCGCTCCTTCGTTCACCAACCCTCAGCCAGGACATGGTGGTCGCCGTGAAGGCGGTCGCGAACGTCGTGATGGCCGTCGTGATGCTCGTGGTGGCAGACGTGGGGGTAATCGCTAACGTATAAGAACAGAAGACAGCAATGTTACAACCTAAGAAAACTAAGTTTAGAAGAGTCCAGAAGGGTCGCGCTAAGGGTAACGCCCAGCGTGGCAACCAGCTCGCCTTCGGTTCTTTCGGGATCAAGTCTCTGGGTACGCGCTGGATCACCGGTCGTCAGATCGAGGCCGCTCGTATCGCTGTGACTCGCTATATGCAGCGTCAGGGTCAGGTATGGGTACGTATCTTCCCCGATAAGCCTATCACCAAGAAGCCTGCCGACGTCCGAATGGGTAAGGGTAAGGGTTCGCCCGAAGGCTTCGTGGCTAACGTAACTCCAGGCCGTATGCTCTTCGAAATCGAAGGGGTATCCTTCGAGATCGCTAAGGAAGCTCTCCGCCTGGCTGCACAGAAGCTCCCCGTGACGACGAAGTTCGTCGTCCGCCGCGACTACGATATGTCTAACACTAACCTGTAATAGAAGAGATGAAATTAGCAGAGATCAAGGCGCTCACTACGCCTGAGCTACAGGAGCGTGTAGTAGCCGAAGAGGCAGCTTACAACAAGAAGTGCATCGACCATGCAGTGACCCCCGCAGACAACCCTGCTGAGATCCGCCGCATGCGCCGCACGATCGCTCAGATGAAGACCATCCTTCGTGAGCGCGAACTCAACAACAATTAATGTGTCCTCCCGATGGAACAGAGAAGATTAAGAAAAGAACGTGTAGGCGTCGTTTCTTCCAATAAGATGGACAAGACCATTACGGTCGCTGTCAAGTGGAAGGAAAAGCACCCTATCTATGGTAAGTTCGTCAACAAGACGAAGAAGTACCATGCTCACGACGAGAAGAACGAGTGCAACATCGGTGATACGGTCCGTATCATGGAGACTCGCCCTTTGAGCCGTACCAAGAGATGGAGATTAGTCAATATTATCGAAAGAGCTAAGTAGTATATGATCCAGCAAGAATCAAGACTCGTAGTAGCAGACAATAGCGGTGCAAAGGAAGCCCTCTGTATCCGCGTCCTCGGCGGTACGCGCCGTCGCTATGCCTCTGTCGGTGATATCATCGTCGTTGCTGTCAAGAGCGTCATCCCCTCTTCTGACCTGAAGAAGGGTGTCGTATCTAAGGCAATCATCGTCCGCACGAAGAAGGAAGTTCGTCGTCCCGACGGCTCCTACATCCGCTTCGATGACAACGCTTGCGTCCTGCTCAATGCTGCTGGCGATATGCGTGGTAGCCGTATCTTCGGCCCTGTAGCTCGTGAGCTGCGTGCCGTGAATATGAAGATCGTTTCTCTCGCGCCTGAAGTCCTCTAACCCTTAAAGACGAAAGAAGAAATGAGTAAGTTACATATCAAGAAGGGCGACCAGGTCGTCGTCCTCAGCGGTGTAGATAAGGGGAAGACGGGCCGTGTGCTTGAAGTCCTCGTAGACAAGCAGCGCGCTATCGTCGAAGGCGTAGCCATCGTCGCTAAGCACGCTAAGCCCAGCGCAAAGAACCCTCAGGGAGGGATCGAGAAGAAGGAAGCTCCTATCCATATCGCTAAGCTCAACCTCGTCGATCCTAAGACGGGTAAGGCTACGCGTGTCGGTCGTCGTCTCAACGACGAAGGGAAGCTCGTACGTTATTCCAAAAAGTCAGGAGAGGAGATTAAGTAATGAGCAATACTGCAAGTCTTAAGAACGAATATAAGGAACGCATCGTTCCCGCCCTCATCGAGCAGTTCGGTTATCAGTCTCGCATGCAGGTGCCCGTCCTGAAGAAGATCGTCATCAACCAGGGCCTCGGTATGGCTACGGCTGATAAGAAGATCATCGACGTAGCTATCGCAGAACTCTCTGCCATCACCGGTCAGAAGGCTGTTGCTACGGTTTCGAAGAAGGACATCTCTAACTTCAAGCTTCGTAAGAAGATGCCTATCGGTGTTATGGTTACCCTGCGCCGCGAGCAGATGTACGAGTTCCTCGAGCGTCTGATCCGTATCGCGCTGCCCCGTATCCGTGACTTCAAGGGGATCGAAAGCAAGTTTGATGGCCGTGGTAACTATACCCTCGGTATCAGCGAGCAGATCATCTTCCCTGAGATCAACCTCGACGGCATCACCAAGATCCTCGGTATGAACATCACGTTCGTTACCTCGGCTCAGACTGACGAAGAAGGTTACGCACTCCTCAAGGAGTTCGGCCTCCCATTCAAGAACGCTAAGAAAGGCAACTAAATACTATGGCAAAGGAATCAATGAAGGCACGCGAAGTAAAGCGTGCAAAGCTCGTCGCTAAGTATGCTGCCAAGCGTGCTCAGCTCAAGGCCGAAGGGAACTACGAAGCACTTCAGGCTCTGCCTAAGAACGCTTCTCCCGTACGTCTGCACAACCGCTGCAGCATGACGGGTCGTCCCAAGGGCTATATGCGCCAGTTCGGCATCTCTCGTATCCAGTTCCGTGAGATGGCTTCTGCCGGTCTCATCCCTGGGGTGAAGAAGGCCAGCTGGTAAGCACTTAGCTATCCAACCCTAAGGAAGGAGACTGTACCACCATCCCGTGGTATAGTCTCCTTCTTCTCTTTTCCCGAAACCCTTTCTCCGCTTCTCTGTGGCATCACCATGGGCGTGGTGCCTCAGAAGTACTACTGCATAGTGGAATGAAGCTATATAGCTTCGTCGTCGGACCACTATTGGTTCATCTTCGGAGCAGTATTGGTTCACGCTCGTTTCTATATAGGAATGCCCAGTGACCAGTATAGCTTTCCTCTCCCCACACTATAGCTCCGCCTCCTGGGGCTATAGTGCTTAGCCCTACTCCTCTTTATGAATCGTCGATTACTCCTCTCTCTATTCACCTTCTCCCTCCTTGCTGCTTCGTCTCTCTCCTGCACCTCTTCGCATGCTACCGAAGGCGGTCGCTGCACGGGTAAGAAGTACTGTACCGCTTGTAAGAATTGCCGTTACTGCCAGCATTGTGCCAAGGGCGGCGGTCGCTGTGGTGTCTGCACCCCCTCCCGGCGCTAAACCTTCCGCCTTCATTAGCCTTGGGATCGCTTGGCTTGTCGTCAAGCTACAGGATCTCATCGGCTACCACGTGCTGAAGTAAGCCGGACGCCTGTCGTTGAAGGCAAAAAAGCAGCGGCCCCCACCTCACGATTGAGGTGGGGGCCGCTGCTTTTATAATAGGTGTGTGCTTTAAGCGAAGAGGGTAGCTTCGACCTGCTCGATGCGCTCCTTGAGAGCGGGCTCGAGGGAGAGGCGGCCTTCGATAGCCTTGCAGCCGTGCATGATCGTCGTGTGGTCGTTGCGGTTCAGTAGCTGGGCGATCGTATTGTAGGACGCGCTGGTGTGCTTCTTCACGAGGTACATCGTGACCTGGCGGGGCAGGGCAAGGACGGCCTTACGTGAGGGTGTGCGGAGCTGTGCCTTCTCGACGCCGAAGACGGAGCAGACGGTATCGAGGATGGACTCGGGTGTCACCTCACGGCGCTCGATGGAGACGGTACCCCCGACGATACGGCGCGTGGCCTCGAGGTCTACTGCACCATGATCGGAGAACTGCGAGTGCGTGATGATCGTACGGATAGCCCCCTCGAGCTGACGGACGTTGTCCTGCATGCTCTCGGCGATGAACTCCACGCACTCTTCTCCGAGCTCGACTCCGCTGTCGGCGACACGGCGCTGGAGGATCTTGCGGCGAAGCTCTAGGTCGGGGCGGTCAATGCGTAGCATCATCGCGCTCTGGATACGCGTCATGATACGCGTCTCCATCCCCTTGAGGTCCACAGGAGGGACGTCGCAGGTGACGATGATCTGCTTGCCGAGGAGGTAGAGGTGATTGAAGATATCGAAGAACGCCTGCTGTGTCTTAGTCTTACCGATGAGCCCCTGGATATCGTCAATGATGAGCATATCCATCTGCTGGTAGAAGTCTACGAACATACCACGCTCGGGACCGCGCATCAGGCTGTCACGGACGAACTGCGCTTCGAACTTCGAGCTTGACACGTAGCAGACACGCATCGTGGGGTGGAGCTCCATAGCGCGCTGCCCAATAGCCTGCGAGAGGTGGGTCTTCCCTACGCCACTGGGGCCATAGATGAAGATGAAGTTCAGCGGAGCCTGCCCAGGGCGTGCGGCCGTAGCTTCAGCGATGCGCAGGGCCTCGCGGTTACAAGCACTCTCGTAGAAGGTCTCAAAGCGGAGGTCGGCACTGAGGTGAGACGTATAGTCTTGTGTGCGCGCCAGCTTAGGCTGAGGTGCAGGCTGAGCCGTCTGAGCGGGGGTGAGGTAGATCTCGAGGCCCTGAGGAGAGAGGATCTCGCTCTGAGCTCGTACGAGTAGGGTCTCATAGGTGCGTACGAGTTCCTCGTAGAATGCCTTCGAAGGGACCTCGAGCACGAGCGCTTCGAAACGCCCCTGCTCATCCTCGCGCGTCTCGATGCCGAGCGGGCGGATGGGGGCGAACCAGCGCTGGAGCGTCTGGGGGTCACAGGAGCCGGCTATGATCTGGAGGCATTGCTTCCAGAGCTGCTCCCCTGAAGAAGGAGGAGTTGTCGTTTGCATGAGGGGTTGCCTTGCGTAGTCGTGGACCAAGGGCATTACTATATTTAGGAGCCAAGCGGGGGCATCGGGCGCGGTGATAGGCGCTCGTGCTGCTGAGCCTCAGTTGCTATGGGGTAAGGAGGTTATCCACAAGGTGGTTTTACCCTTAATGTGCTATACATTAGCCGTATAGTGTGGTATAGGGGGTGTCTTGTGTGACCTCTTATCTGGTGCAAAGTTTGGCAAAAGTGCGGAGAAAAAAAAACGGCCTTGAGTCTTGCTTTTCTCATACTAATTCTATGGGTTTTGTTCTCAAGCGATTACCACCTTCCCGCAGAAGGAGCTTCTGCGATGTCCTCCTAAGCGCTTATAAATCAAGCCTTCTCTTCGCTATGCACAGAGCTACTCACAGAGTTATCCACACGATGTTGTCGGGGTAAGATGTTGAGGATAAGTCTTCTTCTTCTTTTGGAACAAAAGATTTCCACAGGTGGGTTACTGCTTGCTTTAGGCGGGGGAGTGCAAACTTTTCCGCGGAAGAGGGCGCGGAGGGTGCGCAGAGGAGGAGTGGGAAGGAGTGTAGAAGGATGGCTGCGAGGTGCTGAGGATGGGGTGAGTGCGTGCGCGAAGAGGGTGGGAAGTTGTGTGCGGAAGGGTGGCAGAGAGGTGCTGAGGATGGGATCACAATGTGCGGTAGGAGGCGGGTGAGAGGTGCATATATAGAGGTCGAGTGTGGAGGGGAGGAGGTAGGGCGTGGTGAGGTGCGTATGTAGCGGTCGAGTATGTCGATCCGGTAGAGCGTGGTGAGCGGGTAGCGTATGCTGGGGAGGAGGGGAGAGGTGATGCGGGTGGTATGGCGATGGGGAGGGTGCGGTGCAGGGTGACGCAGGTGGCGAGGCGCGGGCATCGACTACCGCCGGTAGTGGTAGTCGATGCCGAAGAGAGCGCCGGCGAAGGTCATCACTTCGCCATAGGCAATGAGGACGCTGGAGTGAATCTCCCCAGGTGGGGCGGTGACGAAGGCTGCACCGAGGAGGAGCATGCCGAAGAGGCTGAGCAGGGTGGCGATGACGAGCTGGAGTGTCGCCTTGGATTTATTCGGTTGCATGGCTTATTGGGCTGATGGAGATGTCGTGGTATTCCCTCTGGGCATCGAAGCAGGGGCATAGCTTGATCCATTCGTCGGGCGTGATACGGCCGTCGCCGTTGCGGTCGGGGCTGAGGTCACGATGGCCGAGGATGGTAGCTTGTGGGGCGAGTGTGTGGAGGTGCTCAAGGAGCTGACGGAGGGCCGTACGCTGCTCGGCGGTGCGGGTATCGGCAGGACGGCCCGCCTCATCTAAGCCACCCTCGTAGCAGACGCCGTAGCTTGAGCGGTTGTAGCCTCGTGCGTGGGCACCTATCTGCTCAAGCGGGCGCAGAGGAATGATAGCACCCGAGCGACGGATGTAGAAGTGATAGCCTGCCGAGCGGAAGCCACGGGCACGATGGTCACGCTCCAGGGCTTCGGGCGAATAGGATTGGCTGGCGCGCGTGGCACTGCAGTGCACGACGATGTAGCGGATGTCGGTGGGTCTCATCGCTTGGTCCTCCTATAAGTAAGGTAGATGGCTCCGAGAAGGAGAGGGAGGGTGACGCCGAGGGCGAAGGGGCGTAAGGGGCTCGCTGGTGCCTTGTACGACGTGATGGTCTTTCCGCTCGCCTGGGTCGTGGAGTGAAGGCTATCTGCCTCCCGTAGAGCGCCCGTGGTAGTCGCCTGATGCCGCCCGATCTGTCGGAGGTGATAGTGCGCTATCCAGCCTGCGCCCTTCGCCTTGGAGGAGGCGGTAGTATCAGTGTGCGGAGGGAGGAGCTGCACAACCTCGGTGAGGTCCAGCGTGAGGGTATCGAGGGCGTGCTCCTGCTGGGTGGTGTGCAGGGTGCGCTGTAGGTCGCTCGTGGTGTGGCCCTCGGTCGTGCTCTCGCGTGTCGTGCGGTGGTGTGAAGCACAGCCGTAGAGCCCGATGAGGAGGGCTAAGGTGAGGAGTCCCGGCTGCGGAATGGTGGTGTACATAAGTCAATCAATAAAGAGGAATACAGCCCCTCTCAGGGGGCGCTCCGCCTACCTTGGGGGAGCGATACAAAGGTAGTAGGGCGTGGTAGGGGTGGCGGTCTTTATTGGTCGTCTTCGTCGGTGATGGCTCGTACCTGCGTTCTCCCTCGGTGGTGTGCGTGGCGGATGAGGGCGAGAGAGGCGGTGCATCGCCTGACTCTGGTAGGATGGTGAGTGGCGTGTGCGTGGTGTGCAGTCCCTATGAAGGCACTCAGTCGTGCTGGGAAGGTAGCGGAGGGAGCCGTGAAGGGGTGTGCAGGAGGGTATAGTATATATTAAGGTTACGCGCGCGCGAAAGGGCGTGGCTTTATGGTAGGGAGATATAAGACTCGGGGGCTACACCATCAGCTAAGTGCTGGGTGTAGCCCCCGAGAGGAGTGGTTGCCCTATGGGCGGTGTCGCTTACTTCTTAGCGCGGCGAGCACGGATGACGTGGCGAACTTCCTCGAGCTGCTCTACGCGACGCAGACGTTCGGGTTCGCTCTCTACGAAGAGCTCTTCCTTCTCAGCGGGGCGGACGTAAGCGAGGGCTTCACCCTTGCGGATGTTAGCACCCTGAGCAGCGACCTCAGCGAGGCGGCCGGTGAAGTTCGAGATGACGGGCTCGAAGTAGCCTGCAGCCGTCTGGATGTAGCAGAGAGGCTCACCCGTCTTGATGAAGGTACCGAGGGCAGGAGCCGTAGAGTAGTCTTCGGGGTCTACCTCCCAGATGATCTGACCAGAGGCAGGAGCTTCGATAGGCTCGGTGCCCTGGCGCTTGATCTTCTGTGCATCTTCGGCGCTGTAGCCCTTCTTGACGAGGGCGTCGGTCTTGGCCTTGTCGAGCTCAGCCTGGAAGCGCTCCTTAGCTGCACCGCTCTTGTAGTCGCGGTACTGAGCTTCGTGCATAGCGAATTCGAAGAGTTCTTCGTCGTCTTCGCCGAGCTCCCAGCCGTTCTCCTTCATCTCAGCGCGGAACTTATCCAGCGCATCGGGGTAGTTGAGCTGAGGATCTTCGGTGGTGAACTCGAAGCCCTTTTCCTTCGCCAGGTCGATGATCTCCTGATCGAGCTTGCCGGGCAGACGGCCAGACTTCCCGAGGATCATACCCCACGTGTTGTTGTCGATAGCCTCCCAGCGGCCCTTGCCGATGGTGAGGTTGTAGACGTTCATCAGAGCGACGTTCTTGACGTACTGGCTGAATGGCGTGACGAGTGGGGGATAGCCGAGGCGAGGCCATACGTAGGCCACTTCGTCGAAGAGGCGGACGAGGAGGTCGTCGACGCTCAGCTCGGGTTCGCCCTTCTTACGCAGGTGCATGTTGATACCAGCGTGTACGCCCTTGAGGTCAGCCATCATCGAGCCCATCATACCACCAGGCAGACCGCAGCCTACGAGGAGCGAAGAGGTCAGCATGTTGGAGGGATTGATGAAGTAGCCGAGGAAGTCATCGATGAACTCCTGCGTGAGGGCGCGAGCCTTCATGTAGGCGTCCATGTTGATGTCAGCGACCTTGTAGCCAGCGTCGATGAGCATCTCGCGGATGGTGATGACGTCTGGGTGGATCTTACCCCAAGAGAGGGGCTCCATAGCTACGTCGATGACGTCGGCGCCGTTGTCACAGACCTCGAGCATGGAGGCTACGGAGAAGCCAGGACCCGAGTGACCGTGGTATTCGATGATGACCTCGGGGTGCTTGGTCTTGATAGCCTTCACCAGACGGCCGAGGAAGCGAGGACGGCCGATACCAGCCATGTCCTTGAGGCAGATCTCGGGGGCACCAGCTGCGATGAACTGGTCCGCCAGGTCAGCGTAGTACTCGACGGTGTGGACGGGGGAGTGGGTGATACAGAGCGTAGCCTGTGGGATCATCCCAGCTTCCTTCGCGTAGTGGATGGAGGGGATGACGTTGCGGGGGTCGTTGAGCCCGTCGAAGATACGGGTGATATCGACACCCTGGGCCTTCTTGACCTTGTACATCAGGCGACGTACGTCAGCAGGGACGGGGAACATGCGCAGGCCGTTGAGACCACGGTCCAGCATGTGCGTCTGGATGCCAGCATCGTTGAGGGGCTTAGTGAAGGCGCGGACGGCCTTGTTGGGGTTCTCCCCGTAGAGGAGGTTGACCTGTTCGAAGGCCCCCCCGTTGGTTTCGACGCGTGCGAAGCAACCCATCTCGACTAAGACGGGGGCGATACGCTCGAGCTGGTCCTTGCGGGGCTGGTACTTCCCTGAGGACTGCCACATGTCACGGTAGACCAGGCTAAGTTTGATTTCTCTCTGTGCCATAAGGGTGAGTTAGTGATAAGGGATTATTTCGTGTATTATTTCTCGTGTGTCGTGGGCCTACGGTGGCTGGTCATATCGAGTGTGTGTAGCCATTGCAGGGCGATGAGGCTGGCAGTCTCGGTGCGCAGGCGGCTCGCTCCGAGGGTGATGGGCTGGCACCCGCGGCGGGTAGCCTCCTCGATCTCCTCGACGGAGAAGTCTCCTTCGGGTCCGACCATCAGGAGCGTCTTCGCCTCGGGGCGGAAGAAGTGATCGATGGTGCGGCGCTCGGGGCCGACGGTGCTACGGCAGTGGGCCATAAGCCGAAGGTCATAGTCCGCTGTCATCTCGAGGAGCTGGGCAAAGGGCACGTCGGGGATGAGGCGAGGAAGGAGGGCCTTGTGGGACTGCTTCATCGCGCTCTGGATGATGCGCTCCAGACGCTCGGCGCTGGTATGCTTGCGCTCGGAGTGCTGGGTGCGGATGAGGTAGACTTCATCCAGACCTACCTCGACCATCTTCTCGAGCGTCCACTCGAGGCGGTCGATGTTCTTCGTGGGAGCGACGGCTACGGCCCAGTGGCCTCTCCAGTACTTCTGCCAGGGCTCCTCGCGCTCTATCGAGAGGAGGCAGTGACGGCGGTCTACGCCTGAGACGCGGGTCTCGAAGAGGGTGCCACAGCCATCGGTGACGAGGAACTCATCGCCTACCTTCGCGCGCAGCACACGGATCGCATGCTGGGCTTCTCCCTCGGGGAGCTGGAGCTCCTCACGTAGGGCTGGGGCATAGAAGAGCGGTAGGTCTTTCATCTTTGTGCTCATTGATTTCCTCGTACCAAAGTTACGCTTTTTACCGCGGAATAAAGAAAGAAAAAGGCAATTGCACACTATTCATTTTAGTGTGCTAAAGTATCGCACGCTCAGCTCCCCGATATACCTCTCCGAAGCGACACGCAAGCCCTTCGTCTTATTGCGAGTATTTCTCTTATCCAGCGGAGGAAAAAGCATCGTTCTCGCGAAGAAAAAAGTGCCTTCCCGTAGTGGTTTTCCTCTATCTACGCACGTAGTCTTAAAGACCAGGTACGTCAGTCCTAATATCCACGTGCGTAGCTATTAGATCCACGTACGTAGATCAAGCTTATCATCCACTCGTCCACAACTTTTATCCCTACGCGGAGCAACAAACTAATAGGAGGTCACTTAACAAAGCTATATAGCTTCCTTCGTCATCCTATATAGGTCGTCATCGCGACCTATATAGCTTCGTCGTCGGACCAGTATAGGCCAGCCCGCCGACCAGTATAGGTCGCAAAGCAATACTTGTACAACGAGCTTCTACGAGCGGCCGGTCTTATCAGTGAATGGGGCGGAAACTCTGGTGTTTGTGAGTTGATGTAGAATTGATTAAAATTGCATTGAATTCATAACGATTCAACAGTCTTTATATCTATGAAAACAATCTCCCGTCTGATGATGCTATGGCTGATAGCCGTAGTGTGTTGCGCTTGTCACAAGGATACCCCTCGCCGTGTCACGGGGATGGATGAGCCGTATCGACATCGCCCCGTAAAGAGTGATGTCCATATCCTCGTCGTCAATGAGCAGCAGCAGGATATTACTGCAGAGGTGTACCAGAAGCATCTCTTAGGCTTTGTCGATGGGAAGACGAATGGGCTACTTAAAGATAGCTTGGATGTGACGGACAATTCAATTGTGATCATAGCCCCACGCCCCGATTTCTACCCTCTTGAGGGGAAGATTGACCGCTCGTTTGTGCGCGTGCTGAGTGCCAATGGGGGGGTAGAGCTGGAGTGTGAGTTTCTTCCTCCTGTGATTAATAATTCGACTTGGCTTGTCAATGGGACAGAGACGATCCTCTCCTTGGTGGGGATCTATAACGCGGGTAAGCCTATTCATCAGTTCTCATCGCCGAACAAGGAGGTGTTGGTTTGGGTGAAGCTTCAGCTCTCCGATGGCGTCGTCACACCTCTCAAGTGGAAGGGTGAGTAAGCTGTAGGATATGTAAATGATAGGCGCTTATCCAAGCGCTGTAATGTGTGATGCGAGGGGGCTCTCTTAGAGACCTCCTCGCATTTCGCTATCTTTGCACCTTATAATAAGGTATATAATCAATACGCATAATGGCCCTACAATGTGGTATCGTAGGCTTGCCCAACGTCGGTAAGTCCACCCTCTTCAACTGCCTGTCCAACGCGAAGGCGCAGTCCGCTAACTTCCCCTTCTGCACCATCGAGCCCAACGTCGGGGTCATCACCGTCCCCGATGAGCGCCTGACGAAGCTGGCTGAGATCGTCCAGCCCCAGCGCATCGTCCCCACGACCGTCGAGATCGTCGACATCGCTGGTCTGGTGAAGGGTGCGAGCAAGGGCGAAGGGCTGGGGAATAAGTTCCTCGCCAACATCCGTGAGACGGATGCTATCCTGCACGTGCTGCGCTGCTTCGATGATGACAACATCACCCACGTCGACGGCAGCGTCGACCCTCTGCGTGACAAGTCCATTATCGACACCGAGCTACAGCTCAAGGACCTCGAGACGGTCGAAGCACGCCTGCAGAAGGTCTACAAGCAGGCACAGACAGGTGGTGACAAGCAAGCTAAGCTCGCCTGCGACGTACTGATGCGCTACAAGGAAGCCCTCGAGCAGGGACTCAACGCCCGCACCGTCTCCTTCGAGACCAAGGACGAGCAGAAGGTCGCTCGTGAGCTCTACCTCCTGACCAGCAAGCCCGTGCTCTACGTCTGCAATGTCGATGAGGCCTCCGCTGTCTCGGGCAACGAATATGTAGAGCGTGTCCGCGAAGCTGTCGCCAGCGAAGGGGCCGAACTCCTTGTCGTCGCTGCGAAGATCGAGAGTGAGATCGCCGAGCTGGAGACCTACGAGGAGCGTCAGATGTTCCTCGCTGAGATCGGTCTCGAGGAGTCGGGCGTGGCGCGTCTGATCAAGGCCGCTTACAAGCTCCTCGATCTGGAGACTTACTTCACCGCTGGGGTGCAGGAGGTACGTGCCTGGACCTACACCAAGGGCAGCAAGGCGCCCCGTGCCGCTGCCGCTATCCACACCGACTTCGAGAAGGGCTTCATCCGTGCCGAGGTCATCAAGTACGAGGACTTCCTCCACTATGGCAGCGAGTCGGCTGTCAAGGAGGCCGGGAAGATGGCTGTCGAAGGCAAGGATTACGTCGTGCAGGATGGGGACATCATGCACTTCCGCTTCAACGTCTGATGCCCCACTACGACATCATCGTCATCGGGGCTGGCCATGCCGGCTGTGAGGCTGCCGCTGCTGCGGCACGCCTCGGCTCTCATACGCTCCTTATCACGCCCGATATGAATAAGATCGGGCAGATGAGCTGCAACCCCGCTGTGGGCGGTATCGCCAAGGGACAGATCGTCCGCGAGATCGATGCCCTCGGGGGGCGCATGGGGCTTATCACCGACCGCACCTCCATCCAGTTCCGCATGCTCAATCGCAGCAAGGGCCCCGCTATGTGGAGCCCTCGCGCACAGAGTGACCGCATGCGCTTCATGGAGGCTTGGCGTGAGGAGCTGGATAGTGAGCCGCTACTCGATCTGTGGCAGGATACCGTCACGCGCCTCACCCTCGAGGAGGGTCGTGTGCGTGGCGTAGAGACCCAGCTGGGCGTGCACTTCTCTGCCGATGCCGTCATCTTGACCGCGGGGACCTTCCTCTCGGGGCTGATGCACTTCGGCGAGCTGCAGATCACGGGTGGTCGTATCTCCGAGCCAGCTACCTACGGCATCTCCGAGCAGCTGCAGGAGGCGGGTATCCGCACCGACCGCATGAAGACGGGTACCCCCCCACGTATCGATGCCCGTAGCCTGCACTTCGATGAGATGGGCGTGCAGGAGGGCGAGGACGATCATCATAAGTTCTCCTACCTCGATACGCCTACCCGCTCGACGCTGCGCCAGCTCCCCTGCTATACGCTCTATACCAATGAGGCCTGCCACGCCGTCCTGCGTGAGGCCCTCGACCGCTCGCCGCTGTACAATGGCCAGATCCAGAGTATCGGCCCCCGCTACTGCCCGAGCATCGAGACGAAGATCGTCACCTTCGCCGACAAGGACCGTCATCAGCTCTTCCTCGAGCCCGAGGGCGAGCGCACGAACGAGTACTACATCAATGGCTTCTCCTCCTCACTGCCCTTAGAGGTGCAGCTCGAGGCCCTGCGACAGATCCCCGCACTGCGTGATGTGCGCCTCTATCGCCCAGGCTACGCCATCGAGTACGACTTCTTCGACCCCACACAGCTGCACCATACGCTCGAGAGCAAGGTCATCGCAGGCCTCTTCCTCGCTGGTCAGGTCAACGGGACCACCGGCTACGAAGAAGCAGCAGGCCAGGGGCTCATCGCGGGTATTAATGCTCACCAGCAGGTGCACGACCTCCCTCCCTTCACACTCAGCCGCTCCGAGGCGTATATCGGGGTGCTCATCGACGACCTCGTCACGAAGGGCGTGGACGAACCCTACCGTATGTTCACCTCGCGCGCCGAGTACCGCATCCTCCTACGACAGGATGATGCAGACGTGCGCCTCACGCCCCGTGCTGCCGAGATCGGCTTGGCTACGGAGGAGCGTGTGCGCCTTCTCGAGGAGAAGATCCGTCTGCGCGACGAACTCATCGCCTTCATCTCGGGCTACTCCATCCGCCCCGACAAGATCAATCCTCAGCTCGAGGCACGTGGGCTCGCTCCGCTTCGTCAGGGCTGTAAGCTCATTGATCTCGTCCTGCGCCCCCAGCTGACGCTCTCCGACCTCAGCGAGATGGTCCCCGCCCTCCGACGTGCCATCGAAGCCATCCCTTCGCGTCGCGAGGAGATCGCCGAGTGTGCTGAGATCCTCATCAAGTACAGCGGCTATATCCAGCGTGAGCGTGAGCAGGCCGAGAAGCTCGAGCGTCTGGAGTACGTCTTCATCCCCGAGGGACTCGACTATGCCGAGATACAAGCGCTGAGCACGGAGGCACGGCAGAAGCTCGACCGTATCCGTCCCCGCACCATCGGCCAAGCAGCGCGCATCCCGGGTATCTCGCCCCACGATGTGAGCGTCCTGCTCGTCCTCTCGGGCCGCTGACCCACCCAACGACACCGCTACTCCACAGGGAGGAAGAGACTGCGAAATAGCCTCACATAAACGACAATTGGGGGATAGAACCAAGCGTTCTATCCCCCAATTGCTATTTAATCAGGTGAGTGCTCCTTGCTTAGATGCTGTATTTCTGGATAAAGCTCCTGACGGTGCAGCATTCAGTCTCGTCCAAATACGTCCACGCTTGTTCTTTGATTGGCTCAGGGATGCCGTAGAGAGCTTCGGCGATACCTCCGGCGATGCAGCCGATGGTGTCACTATCTCCACCGATACTAATCGCATTGCGAATGGCATCCTCAAAGTCCTTAGCTTGGAGCACACAAATGATGGCCTGCGGTACACTATCTTGGCAAATACCGCCATCCCCCTTCCCATCGATGCCCTGCCACGAATAGCGTCGTTGCAGTTCTTCGACGGACATCGAGAGGTCGTAACCGAAGTCTCGCTCTATCCGTGCTCGAATGTCCGAAGCCGTATGCCCCTGCCGCGCCAAAAAGATACACAGAGCCGTCGCCTGCGCCCCCTTGATACCCTCTGGATGATTATGCGTACAGCTCGCCGAGACTTCGGCTGCCGCTAAGACCTCACGCTCGGTCTCAAAAGCCCAGCCCACGGGAGCAATGCGCATCGCACTTCCATTGCCACAGCTATTATACGGCTTATGGATGCCTTGGCGTGCGACCTTGCTGCTCCATGCCTTAAACATACCACCGTAGCCTCCCATCGGATAGGGGTACTCCAGGGCATAGCGACTATAATAATGGCTCACCTCCCCTCCGTGCAAGAGCCAATCAGCAGTAGCGATACACAGGATGGAGTCGTCTGTACGCTCCATCTCTGGCTGAAAGAACTCAAAGTCCTTCGTCTTGATGTTATCAAACTCGTAGATGCTTCCTACGATGTCTCCAATAATTGCTCCTAACATAGCTGTAGCCTTGCGTGATTTGTGTGAGGTGTTGTTGATACTTTGGGCGTAGCCTCAGCCCCCTTGCCTGAGAGGTTCTCCGAGGTAGATGTATTTGATGACAGAGGTTTATCCATATGTCGCTCTATGCAAAGTTAGCGAGTTCTTCTCTTAGTCCTTACCCCTTGGAGCTTCGGCTTAGAGCTTCGCAGTCGTCCTGCCTTCGGCTTTTTGCCCTAATTTTGTAGTGCTGGTCCTCCACGTGGATGCCTCAGCATCCCGATGATACCGACACCTATAATATATATGTGTATGAGACGAACCGATACATCTGCTGCGCTCTTCGAGCGCGCCTCGCAGTATATCCCTGGCGGGGTCAATAGCCCCGTGCGTGCCTTCCGCTCGGTAGGCCTCACCCCCCTCTATATCGATCACGGCAAGGGCGCCCACGTCTTTGACGTCGATGGCAACGAATACATCGACTACATCAGCTCCTGGGGACCCCTACTCCTCGGGCACGCTTACCCTCCCATCCAGGAGGCTATCCGCCGTGAGCTGGAGAAGGGAACAAGCTACGGGGCGTGCAATGCGCGTGAGGTCGAGATGGCTGAGCTTATTTGCACGAAGTTCTTCCCCTCGGTAGAGCGTGTGCGCATGGTGAACTCGGGGACGGAGGCGACGATGAGTGCCGTCCGTCTGGCACGTGGCTTCACGGGTCGCGACAAGATCATCAAGTTCGAGGGCTGCTACCACGGCCATGCCGATACCTTCCTCATCTCGGCAGGCTCGGGGCTGGCTACCTTTGGTCAGACATCGAGCGCTGGTGTGACGAAGCACATCATCGAGGACACGCTGGTAGCTACCTACAATGATATCGAGAGCGTGCGCCGCACCCTCGAGGCGCATCGTGGGAAGGTCGCTGCTATCATCCTCGAGCCGATCATGGGCAATATGGGGCTCATCCCTCCCGCACCAGGCTTCCTCGAGGAGCTGCGCCGTGTGACGGAGGAAGAGGGCGTGCTGCTCATCTTCGACGAAGTCATCAGCGGCTTCCGTGCTGCCCGTGGTGGTGCGCAGGAACTCTATGGTATTCGTCCTGATCTCACCTGCCTCGGGAAGATCATCGGTGGGGGCCTCCCCGTCGGGGCCTTCGGTGGTCGTGCCGACATCATGGATCGCTTGGCGCCGCTCGGCGATGTCTATCAGGCAGGGACGCTCTCGGGCAATCCGCTCGCTCTGGCAGCAGGTATCACGATGCTCCAGACGCTCGCCGAGCCGGACTTCTATACCCGTCTTGAGGAGAAGGGGCAGGCCTTCGAAGCAACGATCCGTCCTATCCTCGACCGCTATACCGACCGCCTCTCATACAATCGTGTGGGCTCGCTCTCGACGATCTTCTTCACACCCGGTGGCGTGCACTCGAATGCCGATGCTAAGCGCTCCGACACGGAGGCCTATGCCCGCTACTTCCGTGGCATGATCGAGCGTGGGATCTACCTGCCTCCCTCACAGTTTGAGTGTATCTTCCTCTCGATGGCTCACAGCCGTGAGGACTTCGACCGCACCGCTACCGCTATGGATGAGGTGCTTCGTGAGGTCTTAGGCTAACGGCTCTCCCGCTTATTCATCCCTATCTATCCCTATGCAATACCTACAGCTGACTATCAGCTACCACTACGATAGCGCCGCCACGTCTCTCCGTGATGAGGATCTTAGCGACTGGCTCATCGCCGAGCTGGGGCCCTTGGGCTTCGATAGCTTCGAGCAAGATGCCTACGAGCTGAAGGCCTTCATCCCTACGGAGCAGTACGATGCCGATGCGACCCGCGAGCTCCTCGATGGCTTTCCCGTCGCAGGCTTCTCCTATACGCTTACAGCGGAGGAGCTGCCCGACATCAACTGGAATGAGGAGTGGGAGAAGAATTACTTCCAGCCCATCCTCCTCGGCGATGGCGCGTGCCTAATCCGTGCGCCCTTCCATGATCCATGTCCCGAGGTGCCTCTGGAGATCATCATCAATCCCAAGATGGCCTTCGGTACGGGCAATCACGAGACGACCTCCCTCGTCGGGGAATGGATCCTCTCGCACGACGTCTCGGGACAGCGCGTCCTCGACATGGGCTGCGGTACGGGTATCCTTGGCCTCATCGCCCTCAAGCGTGGCGCGCGTCACCTCACGGCTATTGATATCGACCCTTGGGCTTATGCCAATGTGCAGGAGAATGCCACACTCTCAGGCGTCACCATCGACGAAATGCTCTGCGGAGATGCAGCCCTCCTCGAGGGACGCGAAGGCTACGACCTCATCTTGGCGAACATCACGCGTAATATTCTGCTCGAGGACATGCCCCGCTACCGCAAGGTGATGCTCCCTGGCGCACGTCTCATCCTCAGCGGCTTCTACGAGGAGGATATACCCCTCCTGCGTGCTCGAGGCGAAGAGCTTGGCCTCACCTTCGTCAGTAGCGAAGTGCGCCAGCGCTGGAGCCGTGTCGAGCTACTCCTCCCTGCTTAGCCCACGAAAGACGACTATTCACACCCTACATTATGATACATAAGAACCTCTTTGGCGCCCTCGCCTTGACCGCGCTCACGCTTGCGCCCGTGGCAGCGAAGGCCGCTCCGCAGCACAACCGCCCCCGCATCGTCGTCACGATGATGGTCGACCAGATGACGTGGGACTACCTCTACCGCTATCAGGCTCGCTTCGTCGAGGGTGGCTTCAAGCGCCTCCTCACGCAGGGCTTCAACTGCGAGAATACCCGCATCAACTACCTCCCTGCCTATACCGCTATCGGGCACAGCTCCGTCCACACCGGTAGTGTCCCCTCGATCCACGGTATCGCAGGGAATGACTTCTTCAAGGATGGCAACCCCATCTACTGCACACAGGACACGACGGTAAGCTCGGTAGGTGTACCTAACGGCGTCAGCGGGCAGATGTCTCCCCGCAACCTCCTCACGACGACCATCTCCGATGAGCTGCGTATCGCTACGAACTTCCGCTCGAAGACCATCGGCGTAGCTATCAAGGACCGCGCCTCCATCCTCCCCGCAGGCCACACGGCTAACGGTGCTTACTGGCTGGACGACAAGACGGGCAACTTCATCACCAGCACCTACTACATGCAGGACCTGCCTGAGTGGGTGAAGAAGTTCAACGCTCGCGGTCGTGTCGCTGAGCTCCTCAAGGACGGCTGGAATACGCTCTATCCTATCAATACCTATCGTGAGAGCACGGCCGACGCTGTGCCTTACGAGCAGCCTTGGGATAAGGACGGCAAGTTCCCCGCTACACTCCCTCTCAACACCGCCGAGCTGGCGAAGACCAAGGGGCCTGGCGTCATCCGCACCACGCCTATGGGGAATACGCTGACCTTCGAGATGGCTAAGGCTGCTATCGAAGGGGAGAGTCTCGGCTCGCGTGCCGACGAGACGGACTTCCTCGCCATGAGCCATTCGGCTACCGACTATGTGGGGCACCGCTACGGTACCTTCGCTGTCGAGACCGAGGATACCTACCTCCGTCTGGACAAGGATCTCGCCGACTTCTTCGGCTACCTCGATGGGCGCTTCGGTCGTGACGGCTACCTCTTCATCCTCACTGCCGACCACGCTGCTGCGCACAACCTCACCTTCGACCGCGATCACAAGATCCCTGGGCAGGCCTTCCGTAGCGACTTGGCTCGCCGCATCGCTGACTCCGCAGCCTGTGCTTATATCGGCCGTGATGCTCAGATCATCCGTGGGTATATGAACTATCAGGTCTTCTTCCGTCAGGACCTCATTGACTCGCTCGGCGTCAATCGCCACGGTCTCTATCAGGCCATTTGCAAGGCGCTCAAGGATAAGCTCCCTGGTGTAGCCTATGCTGTGCCTGCCGAAGAAGTGGCTATGGCTGCGATCCCCGATGCGATCAAGACGCGTATCATCAATGGCTACCGCAAGGGGCGCAGTGGTGATATCTTCATCGTACCCGATCCAGGGTGGTACTCGAAGTCTGGCACTTCGCTCCCTCAGGGTACGACGCACGGCGTGTGGTCTCCCTACGACACGCACATCCCCCTCATCTTCATGGGGCATGGCGTCCGTGCAGGCCATCTCTATCGTGAGACGTATATCACGGATATCGCTGCTACGCTGGCTGCTCTCCTGAAGACGCAGTATCCCTCGGGTTGCATCGGGCATCCTATCACCGAAGCCTTCGCGCCCGCCGCGACTTCGGCTGCCCCCGCTGCCTCCACGACGCGCCGCAGATAGCCTCTTTCCTCCGGAATAACCACCTTACATCCGCGCCCGATACCCCAGTTGGTGTCGGGCGCGGATGCTTTGTATAGGGGTGCTGATAGACTTTCTCTATGGAGGTGGGAAGTTCGTGGAGCTATATTGAGCTATCTTTGCACTCCATATCTCTATTTATCACAAATGAACAGGAAAGATTACGAAATCATGGCACCCGTGGGCTCCTATGAGTCGCTCATGGCGGCTATCAACGCGGGTGCTGACTCCATATACTTCGGTATCGAAGGCCTCAACATGCGCTCGAAGAGTGCGAATAACTTCACCACCGAAGACCTCTATAAGATCGCGGCGATCTGCCGTGAGCATGACGTCAAGAGCTATCTCACCGTCAATACGATCATCTACGACGAAGACCTTGAGCTCATGCGCAAGATCATCGACTCGGCGAAGGATGCTGATGTGTCGGCTATCATCGCTGCCGATGTCGCACCCATGCTCTACGCGCGTAGTATCGGTGTCGAAGTCCACCTCTCCACCCAGCTCAATATCACCAACGTCGAGGCGCTACGCTTCTATGCGCAGTTTGCTGACGTCGTGGTCTTGGCGCGTGAGCTGAATATGGATCAGGTCGCTGCCATCCATAAGGCGATCATCGAGGAGCCCATTGTCGGCCCTGCTGGTGAGCCCATTCGCATCGAGATGTTTGCCCACGGCGCCCTCTGCATGGCCGTCTCGGGTAAGTGCTACCTCAGCCTGCACGAGCAGGGTAAGAGCGCTAACCGTGGCTCTTGCTCGCAGATCTGCCGCCGCTCCTACGAGGTGAAGGATAAGGAGACGGGTATTGAGCTGGAGATCGACAACCAGTACATCATGTCGCCCAAGGATCTGAAAACGATCCACTTCCTCAATAAGATGCTCGATGCTGGTGTACGCGTCCTCAAGATCGAGGGCCGTGCGCGTGGCCCCGAGTATGTCGATACCGTCGTGCGTGCTTACCGCGAGGCTGTCGATACCTATTGCGCGGGGAACTTCACCACGGACAACGTCGAGAAGTGGGACAACCACCTCGGGCAGGTCTTCAACCGCGGCTTCTGGGACGGCTATTATCTCGGTCAGCGCCTCGGCGAATGGACATCGAGCTACGGCTCTTCGGCTACGAAGCAGAAGGTCTACGTCGCCAAGACGACCAAGTACTTCGGTAAGGTCGGTGTCGGGGAGTTTGCCGTTGAGAGTGGCGAGCTGAAGGTCGGTGATGAGATCATCATCACGGGCCCGACGACGGGGCTTGTGCGCTTTGTCGTTGAAGAGATCCGCGTGGATATGGAGCCCGTAGAGAAGGCCGTCAAGGGTCAGCTCTGCTCGATCGCTGTGCCTGAGAAGGTGCGCCCAGGCGACCGTCTCTATCTCTTCACCGATCGCAAGGTCATGCAGTAGTCGCTGCCCATCGCTTCATCTCCCGCCCGTATCCGGCGGGCTAATGACCCATCCCCCACGGAGTAGCTCCGTGGGGGATGGGTCGTATATGGAGTGGGGGAGTGGAGCGGGAGGATATGGCTCTCTTCGGGGGAGTGATGTGAACCTATATTGGTCAGCGGGCGAAACCGTATAGCTGCGTGTGATGACCAATATTAGGTTGTTGCTTCGCGTCGGGATAAAAGTTGTGGACGAGTAGCAGATAAGTTTGGACTACGTACGTGGCTCTAATATCTACGTACGTGGATATTTGGATAGACGTACCAGGTCTTTAAGACTACGTGCGTAGACAGAAGGAACCCACTACGTGAAGGCGCTTTTTCTTCGCGAGAACGATGCTTTTTCCTCCGCTGGATAAGCGGGATACACGTGATAAGGCTAAGGGCTTGCCTGATCACTTCAGAGAGGCGTATCGGGGAGCTGGGCGTGCGACACCTTAGCAGAACAAATAGAGAACAGGACGCTCGGCAACCAGTACTGCTCGCTCCACTGATCAGACTGACCAGTACTGGTTGCTTTTTGCTCCCTCAAAGGTGCTTATATCTTAGTGCCTTGCACGGGGGGATTTCTCCCCCTGCTTCGGGTACTTCACCCGTCCGCTATACCTTGCTACCCGATCTACACGAATGGTCTTCCTCGCAGCTATGGTGCGGAGAATATCCGGCTATACCGCTTGGGAAGCGTAGTCAAGTAGCCTATATGTACATAGGTAAGGGCGACGAATTTGCTCGGGGTGTTTGGTGGATAAATAATTTGTTATACCTTTGCACTCGCAACTGAATGCTACTCGTGTGGTAGGCGGTTGACATTGGGAGGCCCATTCGTCTATCGGTTAGGACGCAAGATTTTCATTCTTGAAAGGGGGGTTCGATTCCCCCATGGGCTACGATAACAACAAAAAGAAAAGATACAAATGGCAAATCATAAGTCATCCATCAAGAGAATCCGTCAGACCAACGCTCGTCGTCTGCACAACCGCTACTACGCCAAGACGGCTCGTAACGCTGTGCGTCGCTTCCGTGCGCTGACCGATGCTGCTGAAGCTCGCGCTGCTCTTCCTCAGCTCAGCTCGATGCTCGACCGCCTCGCTGGCAAGAAGGTCATCCACAAGAACAAGGCTGCAAACCTCAAGAGCAAGCTCGCTAAGCAGGTAGCACGCCTCGGCTAAGAGTAGCCACCTCCCCATCTGCTGTCAAGCATCTCCCTTCGGGAAGGTGTGAGACAGAATTCAGGCGGCCCCTTCGTCTATCGGTTAGGACGCAAGATTTTCATTCTTGAAAGGGGGGTTCGATTCCCCCAGGGGCTACCAAGCAAGAAGCACCGACATCCTCCTCGTGAGGTATGTCGGTGCTTCGCTTTTATATACCATGATATGGGCACGATGTGCTTGTGATGCAGAAGGTGTGTGACCTCGATAGGGGCGAGAAGCCCTGCTGTAAAGGGAGTAACCCCCTACATAGCAGGCGGTAAGAGTGCGCTCCGAGGGAATTTCCGTATATTTGTAGAAGCTCTATGCCGCATAAACGGCGGGGGCTACTACGGCGCCCCCTCGGGGGCTGCATCAAAAAGTATAATCGATAGACGAATGAAATCAAGACGAATATTGTATATCTCGCAGGAGATCTTCCCTTACCTCCCCGAATCCGATATCGCGACGACGGCACGTCAGCTGCCGCAGGGGATTCAGGAGCTGGGCAATGATATCCGCATCTTCATGCCCCGCTTCGGTGTCATCAACGAGCGCCGCAATCAGCTGCATGAAGTCATCCGCCTCTCGGGGATCAACATGATCATCAATAACAATGACCATCCGCTGATCATCAAGGTCGCTTCACTGCCGACCGCCCGCCTGCAGGTATACTTCATTGACAACGATGATTTCTTCAAGCGTAAGACCGTCTTCGACGTTGATCCCAAGGTGGGCAACGACAATGACGAGCGCTCGATCTTCTTCGTGCGTGGTGCCCTCGAAGCCATCAAGAAGCTCCGTTGGATCCCCGACATCATCCACTGCCACGGTACCTTCACCGCGCTGGGGATGCTCTATCTGAAGAAGTACTACCACGATGACCCTTGCCTGAAGAAGGCCAAGATCATCTACTCGCTCTACGATGAGCCCGCTCCCGTAGAGATCCCCGACACGCTCTTTGAGTGCCTGAAGTTCGACAAGATCAAGCCCGCAGCACTCTCCGTACTCGATGGCAAGACCGACTACGAGGCACTGAACCGCCTGGCCATCCACTACGCCAACGGGGTCGTACAGGGTAGTGCCGAGATCTCGCCCAGCCTCAAGCAGTACATCGACGAGAGTGGGGTGCACTTCCTCCCCTATACTCCTGTCGAAGGGTGTGCCGAGGTGTATAATGAATTCTATAAGAAGATCCTCCCATGATGAAGCTTGCTTCAGCTCTATATGTAGGCCTCCTCTCGCTGAGCCTTGTGACGCTCTCCTCCTCCTGCGCCGAGGACAACCTCTCGGGTATCGGTGAGAGCATCCAGCCTAACCGCGACAAGGTCACTGGGCGTGCGACGACGATTACCTTCGACGCCACCACGGTAGCCACCCCTACACTCTATACCGATGGTACGACTTCGCTCCTCGGTACGCTCATCGACGAGACGGGCTCGACCGTCACGGGTGAGTTCATCAAGCAGATCCGTACTGCCGAAGGGGTTGCCTTCGAGGAAGCTGACAATGCCCAGCTGACCATTGACTCGGTCTACTTCCGTATCTATTCGGACCGCACCGAGGGGAATGCCGATGCCCAGATCAAGGTCAATGTCTACAAGCTCGCTCAGCCCGTCACCACGGCTGGTACCTCGAGCCAGACGCTCGGCCAGTACCGCACGGACGCGACGCTCTTGGGCTCTGCTACCATCCAGCCCAGCGCTGGGACGCTCATCCAGCAGAACTCCACGATGCGCTACTTCACCATCCCTCTGGATGTGAGCCTCGGGAAGCACTTCTTTGATGCGACGCGCTCGTCGACGCTGAAGAGTGCCTTCAACTCGCAGTCGCGCTTTGACCGCGAGATCTTCCCTGGCTTCTACGTAGCACCTGTCACGGGTCGTGGCTTCCTCCTGGAGGTCACGGAGGTCGCTCTCATGATCCACTACAGTGTGCCCAACAAGGAGAAGCCCGCCGAGCGCGTGAAGTACGTGAAGACCTTCGTCGATACGAAGCTTACCTCACGCCTGAACGCTCTGAGCAGCGGCGACATCTCGAGCCTTACGGCTCCGTCTACGGAGTACAGCTATGTCAAGGGCCCTGCTGGCGTGACGACGAAGTACACGCTCTCGGTGAGCGAGCTGCAGAAGCTCCTCGCTTCCGCGCCTAAGCCCACCACGACGCCTGTGCCCAGCGACTTCATCGGCCGCGCTTGGATGCTCGCTGATGCGAACTTCTCCGTCAAGGTCAATAGCCCTGAAGGGCAGCGCACGAACCAGCCCGACTACCTCCTGCTCCTCCCCTCAGACAAGGTGACGGAGTTCTTCTCGGCTGATGTGCAGGCCGTCCAGTCGGGTAAGTCGTACCTCTCGAAGAAGTATGCCGCCAGCGACAAGGCGTATAAATTCAACAACATCGCCCGCATCGTCACCGAGCATCTGGCGAAGTACGCCACCTACTCCGCCGCTACGGGCTGGACGATCTCCACGCCACTGGAGCTGAGCCTCGTACCCGTATCGGTGACGTCATCGCGCTCCAACGGCTCTCCAAGCATCGCTGAGCTCATCCGTCCGAGCTTCCTCCGACTCTCGAAGGCTACCACGGACCTTCAGGTGAGCTTCGTGAGCGTACAGCTCCAGCAGCAGTAAACCCCTATCTGACGCCCACAGAGAACAGGCCTCGTCACCCCGAGAATCCCCTGCTCTCTGTGGGCGTCACTCTATACACTACCTAAGTACCTATACGACTACGTCTATGCAGTCCTCCATCAAGCTCCGCCTGACCGTGATGAACTTCCTCCAGTTTGCAGTCTGGGGGGCCTACCTTACTTCTATGGGGCGCTACCTCGGTACCGCAGGCTTCGGCTCCGAGATCGGGAACTTCTATGCCATGCAAGGTCTCGTGTCGCTCTTCATACCTGCTCTCATGGGTATCGTCGCAGACCGCTGGATCCCAGCACAGCGCCTCTTAGGGCTCTGCCATACCTTAGCTGGGATGCTGATGCTCGGCGTCTTCCTCTACACGCAGACCGACACGCCCTCTTATCCCACCCTCTTTGCGCTCTACTCGCTGAGTGTCGCCTTCTACATGCCGACGCTGGCACTGAGCAACTCCGTGGCCTACACCTCGCTCGACCAGGCAGGGCTGGATCTGGTGAAGAGCTTCCCTCCGATCCGTGTCTTCGGTACGGTGGGCTTCATCTGCACGATGATCATGGTGAGCCTGCTCGGTCTCGAAGCTACGAGCGGGCAGTTCGCTGTCTCGGCTATCATCAGCCTCGTCCTGGCGCTCTACGCGCAGACGCTACCCAACTGCCCCACGGCTCCCAAGGGGCAGAGCAAGAGCCTCGTCGAAGCCCTCGGTCTTCGTGCTTTCGTGCTCTTCAAGCAGCGTAAGATGGCGCTCTTCTTCATCTTCTCGATGCTCCTCGGCGTCAGCCTGCAGATCACCAATGGCTTTGCTAACCCCTTCATCAGCACCTTCGGCGAGATTCCTGCTTACGCTGATACCTTCGGCGTGAAGTACGCGAATATCCTCATCTCCCTCTCGCAGCTCTCCGAGACGCTCTGTATCCTGCTCATCCCCTTCGCGCTGCGTCGCTTCGGTATCCGCCGTGTGATGCTCATCGCTATGGTGGCGTGGGTCCTGCGCTTTGCCCTCCTCGGTCTTGGTAACCCAGGTAGCGGCGTATGGCTCTTCCTGCTGAGTATGATCGTCTACGGGGTGGCCTTCGACTTCTTCAATGTGTCGGGCTCGCTCTTCGTGGACAAGGAGACTGACCCCTCGATTCGCTCCAGTGCGCAGGGGCTCTTCATGATCATGACCAATGGTATCGGTGCGACGCTCGGCTCGCTCGGTGCGCAGGCGGTGATCAATCGCTTCGTCTACTCTCAGAGTGAGGCGACGGCGATCCTCGCAGGCTGGAGTATGAGCTGGTACATCTTCGCTGGCTATGCTGCTGTCGTAGCCGTGCTCTTCGCGCTGCTCTTCCGCTACAATACCGCCACCGAGGCGAAGTAGTGCACCCGTCCTCGTCCCTTATCCCTCTTGTAGCCTCACTGAGCCGATGAATATCGCCTTCGATGCCAAGCGCATTACACACAATGCTACCGGCCTCGGGAACTACAGTCGCTTCGTGCTCGACACGCTCACGGAGTTCCGCCCAGAGAACCGCTATCTGCTCTTCTCGCCCTCCACGGGTGACCCCTCGCTTTACAAGCGCTTGCTGTCCAATCGCTCGGTGCGGCTCATCACGCCCCATCGTGCACTGGCCTTCGCAGGGGGCAATCTCTGGCGCAACTTCTCCGTGGCCTCGCGCTGTCGTACGGAGCATGTCGACCTCTTCCACGGGCTGACCAATGAGCTCCCCATCGGGCTGTACAACGCCCAGCGCATAGGTACGGTCGTCACCATGCACGACTTGGCCTTCATCCGCTACCCGCAGTTCTACAAGCCCATTGACCGCCTGCTCTACCGCAAGAAGTACGGCGCGTCGGCTCGTCATGCCGACCACGTCATCACCGTGAGCGACCAGACGCGCCGTGATGTCATCGATATCTTCGGCATTGAGGAGGAGCGTGTGACGACCGTCTATCAGGGTTGCTCCGAAGCCTTCGCGGCGGTGACGCCCGAGGATGTCGTAGTGGCACGTCAGGCACTGAACCTCCCCGAGCGCTATATCCTCTTCGTCGGGAGTATCGAGGAGCGTAAGAATCTCGCTCTCATCGTCGAGGCACTCGCCCAGCTTCAGGACAAGGACGTCCACCTCGTGGCTGTCGGTCGTAAGACTCCCTATGTAAATACTGTCGTCGACAGCGCCCGCCGCTTGGGCGTCCTCTCCCGCCTGCACATCAAGCATGGCGTCGGCTCGGCGCTGCTCCCTGGTGTCTATGCCGGGGCGAAGGTCTTCGTCTACCCCTCGCGCTTCGAGGGCTTTGGTATCCCGCTCATCGAAGCTCTGAATGCTGGTGTGCCTGTCATAGGTGCTACAGGCTCTTGTCTGGAGGAAGCTGGTGGCCCCAGCAGCCTCTACACCGACCCCAGTGACGCCACGATGCTCGCCAGCATGATCGACCGCGTCCTCATCGACATCTCCCTGCGTCAGAAGATGATCACCGATGGCCGTGAGTACGTGGAGCGCTTCACGCCGAAGCGCCTTGCTCGCGACCTCTCTGCCGTGTATGAGAACGTCCTCCTCACCTACGAATAATTATCCCTCTCAATGAAATACCTCATCGTAGGCCTCGGCAATATCGGGGCTGAATACGATATGACCCGCCACAACATCGGCTTCCGTGTAGCCGACGCCATCGCTGCCCGTCTGGGTGTGCGCTTTGAGACGAAGCGCTATGGCGATGTCGCTATGGGTCGTGCTAAGAGTGCGCAGATCGTCCTGCTCAAGCCCTCTACCTATATGAACCTCAGTGGCGAAGCTGTCCGCTACTGGATGAGCACGGAGAAGATCCCCATCGAGCGCGTGCTGGTCATCGTCGACGACCTCGCTCTGCCCTTCGGTGCGCTCCGTCTCAAGGGCAAGGGAAGTGATGCGGGTCACAACGGGCTGAAGAATATCGCCCAGCTCCTCGGCTCGCAGTCCTATGCCCGTCTGCGCTTCGGTATCGGGAATGACTTCCCACAGGGCGCACAAATAGACTACGTCCTCGGGCGTTTCTCCCCTGAGGAAGAGGCACAGATGCCCGAGCGTCTGGAGACCTTCGTTGACGCCTCCATCGCCTTCTGCCTGGAGGGCGTCGCCTCTACGATGAACCGCTTCAACGCGAAGTAATCGCCCCCGTCGTCCAACTATTCATCACCTAAATACAACCTCTTACTCATGAAGCAAGTCATTGCCACCACCAAGGCACCAGCCGCTATCGGCCCTTACAGTCAGGCTATCCGCGTCGGAGATATGCTCTTCGCATCGGGTCAGCTCGGTATTGATCCCGCTACGGGCGAGTTCCCCGAAGGCATCACCGCTCAGACCGAGCAGGTCTTCCGCAATATCCACGCGATCCTCGCTGAAGCTGGCTTCACCATCGATCAGGTCGTCAAGACCACGTGCTTCCTCGCTGATATGGGCAACTTCGCTGCTATGAACGCTGTCTATGAGAAGCAGTTCACGGGCACCTTCCCCGCACGCTCTGCCGTAGCTGTGAAGACGCTGCCTAAGAACGGCCTCGTAGAGATCGAGATCATCGCACACCGCGGCTAAGCCTCCCGGTAAGGTCACACACCACACACCAGCCCCACGGCTTCCCTCACGAAGGGAGGCCGTGGGGCTTCTCTTTTCCCTCCACTCCACACGCCCTCTGAATGCGACTGTTGCTGCGAGTCCTGTCCTCTATATTTAGAGTGCTAAGGCATCGCACGCCCAGCTCCCTGCTGTGCCCCTCCGTAGTGATACGTAAGCCCTTCGCCTTATCGCGCGTATTCCTCTTATCCAGCCGAGGGGAAAGTGTCCTTATCGTGAAGAAAAAAGCGCCTTCACGTAGTGCTTTCCCCCTATCTATGTACGTAGTCTTAAAGACCAGGTACATCAATCCAAATATCCACGTACGTAGATATTAGATCCACGTACGTAGCCCAAACTTATCTGCCACTCATCCGCAACTTTTATCCCTACGCGGAGCAACAACCTGCTATAGGTCACGTCACCAAGCTATATAGCTTTCTTCGCCATCCAATATAGGTCGATACCACCCCCTCGTAGTGTGGAGGGTGCTGAGGAACGGATGATAGTCCGACGGAGGCGCCGTATAGCCCTGCTTATTTCGATTGCAGCGAAGCTCGTGACCAGCCGTGTTTGCTGAGACATCGATCATGCGGGGAGATGTGCAAGTCGCTAAGTTCTTGTTCGTTTGTCTCAGGTCAATGTCGTATCTTTATGGCTATCAAGCCTGAGTTATGAAGCTGATTGATAACATACATACGACACTGGCCGAAGATTTGCGCACTACTCTCACTTCTGGAAGTCGTCTATCTCTTGCGGCGTCTTGCTTTTCGATCTATGCCTATCAAAAGCGTGCGCTGAGCAAGCAGATGCTATTTGCCGATCAGATTAAGAAGCTGAAGGCTTTACTTACAGCAAGAGGTTGAAGATGGACAGACAAGACGTTATCTCGCAACTCGCTCTGAGGGAGCGAATCAATTTTGAGGTAAAAAAGGCTGAGAATAGTATCCCCAAGTCTGTATGGGAGACTTATTCGGCCTTTGCTAATACCATTGGTGGCTACATCCTTCTGGGAATAGCAGAGAAGAAAGAGGAAGAAGGTGACTCTCCCTACCTAATAACGGGGGTAAACGATCCCACAAAACTAAAGAAGGAGCTTTTTGATAGTTTAAATAGCGATAAGGTCAGCGCCAATATCCTGACTGATGACGATGTGGAGGTCATCGAATATGAGGAGAAGCTTCTTGTGTCCATACATGTCCCTCAGGCTAATTATAGACAGCGTCCCGTATACATAAATGGAAATCTGAATAAAGGAACTTATAAGCGAAATCATGAAGGTGATTATCATTGCACCGAAGAGGAGGTAAAGGCAATGATACGTGACTCCAATGATGCGGGCAACGACGGGGTGCTCATAGAGCACTATGATATGGAGGATATAGATATGCTTACGCTACGTGCTTTCCGCAATAGGTTTCGCTCTACCAATCCGGAGCATTTATTCAATGATTATGACGATAAGGAGTTTCTCCGCAATTTAGGAGGATACACTAAAGACAGAGCTACAGGACGAGAGGGGCTGACCTTGGCTGGTCTGCTGATGTTTGGCAAGGGATTGGCGATAAGAGAGCGCTTTGATAATATTCGCTTGGATTATCTGGATCAGACTAATCTACAGCCGGGGGAGCGCTGGAGCGATCGGCTTACCTATGATGGTAGCTGGGAGAATAATCTCTATAACTTCTTTACGCGTGTATTAGCTCGGTTAGTGCAGGACATCAGGCGCCCCTTTGTCCTCAAGGGATACGAGCGAGAAGACGATACCCCGATGCATAAAGCCATCCGCGAAGCTTTGACCAACTTGGTGATTCATGCTGATTATATGATGACTGGTGTGCTCAGGGTGGAGAAGCATGATGATCGCTTCTTCTTCTCTAATCCAGGCACCCTCAAGCTGCCCATTGCGGAGATATATAAAGGGGGCAACTCCAAAGCGCGTAACCCACATATCCAATCCATGCTACGTATGCTGGGGTATGGTGATAATATCGGATCTGGATTCCCTACTATTGTAGACGCTTGTAAGAAAGAAAACTGGCAGAAGCCTTTACTCTGTGAGTCGAACGAATTACATACCGTCGAGCTGACTATTTCTATGAAGTCAGTCATAGCAGAAGAATGTATCCAGCACTTACGGAAGATCCTGGGAGAGCAAGTGGTACGCCAGCTTGACAGCGAAGAAATCTTCATCCTCTCCGTGGCGTGGATGGATGGCTCTGTGACGAATAGTGTGATACAAACACTCTTAGATAAGAATGCCCTACAAGTGGGCAAGCTCTTGTACTCTTTAGCTGAACGCAAGCTTCTGACCGCACAAAACAAAGGCCGCTGGACTTCGTATGTCCTCAATCGAAACTTGGAAGAAAACTCAAGGAGTAAAAGTCAAGGAGTAAGCACCGAAAACTCAAGGAGTAAAACTCAAGGAGTAGACACCAAAAAGTCAAGGAGTAAAAGCCGGAAAGAAAAGCAAAGGCTGATCCTGGACTTTTGTCAAACGCCACGAACACTCTTGGAAATAGCACAAGAACTGAACGTGAACGATCGCTATTATATGAAGCGAACCTACATAGATCCCTTGTTAAGCCAAGGACGACTGAGTGCACAGCAGGAAAGTAAAACCGCTCCGACACAGAAATATATCACCATTAAAGCAGTAAATAAGTAAGGTCAAGCCACCGAACACATCTCTTGGGATAGCCAGCATGTACATCCACTGACCTTGCCTTCTCCTGCCACTCTGCCGCCCTCATCTACGGCATCAGCCCCACGGCTTCCCTCTCCCTGAGGGATGCCGTGGGGCTATTCGTATGTTCCTACTTTGCGCCGTCTTCTTCCATCCCTCGTGCTAAGGTTGCTCTGACCAATATAGGCTTATACGGTGTGGGGAGAAGGCGGAGGGAACAGTCTATTATCCGAGCGAGCGGGATTAGCGGGGCAAGCCGTACCTTTGTGACAAATAGAAATAGATCTACTCGTCGCACGATGCGCTCACGAATCCTTTACCTCCTCCGCTTCGCCCTCGTGGTGCTGCTGAGCTTCCTCGTCCTCAAGGGCTGCTTCCTTCTGCTCGTCCCAGCCGAAGGGACACTGAGTATGGGGGACATCTTCGCTGTACTCTATCACGGGCTGAGCTTGGACTTCTCCGTGCTGGGCTACCTGCTCGTCATACCCCTCTTGACGACGGCAGTGAGCTGCTTCTTCCGCACCTTCCCCGCGCGTCGCGTCCTCCGACCTTATCACATCCTCACGGCTGCCCTCATCAGCATCGTGGGCATCACCGATGTGCGGCTCTATCCCTTCTGGGGCTTCAAGCTCGATGCTTCGATCTTCCTCTATTTGGATCAGCCAGGCGAAGCCTTCGCGAGTGTCAGCCTTCCCTTCATCCTCCTCTCAATCCTTCTTGTGCTCGTCATCGGCCTATCCGTCGGCTTCGCACTCGACCGCACGACGAAGGTGCGCTGGCCCCAGCTTCGCCGTGGCGGACTCTACGCCCTGCCCTTCGTCCTCCTCTTAGGCCCGACCTTCCTCATGATCCGTGGTGGCGTGAGTCAAGCTACCGCGAATGTCGGGCAGGTCTACTTCAGTGACCGCCAGGACCTCAATCACGCTGCCGTCAATCCGCTCTTCAGCCTCTTCTCCTCGCTGGGGAAGGCAGAGGACTACGATGCCGAGTACAATGCCTACGATGAGAAGACGCTCGGTGAGCTGACCAAAGACCTCTTCCCCGCCGAGTCCCTTGAGGGCGATACGCTCCTCACGACTCGCAGGCCGAATATCGTCCTGCTCGTCCTCGAGAGCTACGGTGCTCGCTATACGGGTGTCTTGGGTGAGAATCCCGAGGTCAGCCCGCACTTCGATAGCCTGGCTCGTGAGGGTGTCCTCTTCTCGCGCTGCTATGCCAATAGCTACCGCACCGACCGCGGGCTCATCTCGATCCTCAGCGGCTACACGAGCTTCCCCACGCACTCGGTGATGAAGCTCCCACCGAAGAGCCGTACCCTGCCCTCCATCGCGGGGAGCCTGCGTGAGGCGGGCTATGTGACGAGCTTCCTCTACGGGGGCGATGCGAACTTCACTGGTATGAAGGGCTACCTCCTCGGCTCGGGCTATCAGCAGGTCACCGACGACCACACGCTCCCTCGTAGCCTCCCGCGGACGAACTGGGGTGTGCCCGACGGCCCTGCCTTCGACGTCCTCTATGATGAGATCGTCCGTATGCCTGCGGACCGCCCGTGGTACAAGACGATGCTCACGCTCAGCAGTCACGAGCCGTTTGACGTGCCGTACAAGCGCCTGCCCTCGCCCGTGTCGAATGCCTTTGCCTACCTTGATGAGTCGCTGGGACGCTTCGTTGCTCGTCTCAAGGCGACCCCGCAGTGGAAGGACCTCCTCATCATCTGTGTGGCGGATCACGGCTATTCGGAGTTCGGTTCGGACGATCGCAATAGCACGGCTGTGCACCACATCCCGCTGCTCTGGATCGGTGGTGCGGTGCGCTCGCCCCGTGTCGTCGATGCGCTGATGACGCAGTCCGACCTCTCGGCGACGCTCCTGGCGCAGCTCGGGCTCAGCTACCGCTCGTTCACCTTTGCCCGCAATGTCCTTGCACCGAACTATACCTATCCCTTCGCCTACTACACGTTCAATGATGGCTTTGGCTTCATCGACAGCACGGGCGTCACGGTGATGGACAATGTCAGCGGCCGTGGTATCGAGGTGACTCCCGCGCCCTCGGAGCACCGCACAGCCCTCGGTCGTGTGCTCCTCCAGCTGACGCACGACGACCTCGCCCGCAGGTAAAGGCATCTCCTTCACGAGGTGGATAGGTTAACGAAATGCCGTTTTCGTTAACCTATCGTGGCGGATATGTTAAGCAAATCGGCATATCGTTAACCTATCCCCTCCATAAAGCAGCCCGCCCCCGTCCACTACTTATGCTGGACGGGGGCGGGCTGCGCTTTGTGGAGCTGGGCTTACTTCTTCTTGCGCTCGCGCCAGCTCTTGATGATGGGATAGAAGACCGTGACGCCCGAGCAGACGAGCATGAGGATCGTCAAGCCATCGAGGCGCAGGCCAGAGGAGATGATCCAGATGACCAGCGCCAGCCAGAGGATGGTGATGACGACCATCTGCGTCGGGGTCAGGGGACGACGGTAGGCCATAGCGATCAGCTCTTAGCGGCGAAGGAGCTCTGCAGCTTCGCGGGCGAAGTAGGTGAGGATGAGGTCGGCACCAGCGCGCTTGATCGAGAGCAGGCTCTCCATCATGATGCGCTCGCGGTCGATCCAGCCATTGAGACCAGCGGCCTGGATCATGGCATATTCGCCACTGACCTGATAGGCAGCCAAGGGTAGGTCGTAGCGGTCGCGTGCCCAGCGGATGACGTCGAGGTAGGGCAGGGCGGGCTTGACCATGACGATGTCAGCACCTTCGGCGATATCGCCTTCGATCTCACGCATGGCCTCACGGATGTTCGCTGGATCCATCTGGTAGCTACGGCGGTCACCGAAGCTGGGGGCGGAGTCGGCAGCATCACGGAAGGGACCGTAGAAGGCGGAGCTGAACTTCGCAGCGTACGACATGATGGGGAGTTGCTCGTAGCCAGCTTCGTCGAGAGCCTGACGCATGGCGGCGATACGGCCGTCCATCATATCGGAGGGCGCGACGATGTCGGCACCAGCCTCGGCGAAGGAGACAGCCTGACGGCAGAGATAGGGGAGCGTGGCATCATTGTCCACGGTGTAGTGGTCGTGGAGGATACCGCAGTGGCCGTGGTCGGTGTACTCGCACATACAGATATCTGCGATGACGATGAGGTCGGGCAGAGCGGCCTTGAGGGCGCGGATACCCTGCTGTACGATGCCGTTGTGTGAATAGGCTTCGCTACCGGTGTGGTCCTTGTGCTCGGGGATACCGAAGAGCATCACCGAGAGTACGCCTACACTGTAGAGGCCTTCGCACTCCTTGACGAGCTCATCGACCGAGAGGCGGTACTGCCCAGGCATGGTCTTGATCTCCTCGCGGATGCCACTGCCGTGGACGACGAAGAGGGGAGCGATGAAGTCAGCAGGCTCGAGAGCGGTCTCACGAACGAGCGCACGGAGGTTGGGGGTCATGCGTAGGCGACGCAGACGACTGATTGGATACATAGGGCTTATGGTTGATTAGGAATACTATCTGTGGTGTGTGCTGCCGTGCCATCCACGAAGTAGGGGCTGAGGCGGATGCTATCCTCGCGGGAGAAAGGCCCCGTAGAGCGCAGGACTGCCCAGCTAAGATGCTTGCCGTGGCGTAGGATGAGCTTGCGCAGGGTGGCACTCTGCTCTCGGGAGAGGTAGGGATGCCAGGGGAGGGAGTCGGCACGGAGCTGGGGGAGGGCGAAGCGCTTCGGCGGTGTCTTGATGACGAACCACGGACGCAGGGCGAGGAACTTATCCTCATCCATACCGTAGACCTCCTGTAGCTGTAAGACGGTGTAGTAGCCACCGAGTCGCTCACGTAGAGCGAGGATGCGATGGGCGTAGGCAGGGCCGATGCCTGGGATACGCAGGAGCGTCAGCGAGTCGATGCGGTTGAGGTCAAGGCTGACGTAGTGGGCGAACTTCTCCCCTCGTGCTGTAGCTCCTGCTGGCGGGCCTACATAGTGCGGGTCACGTATGAGGCTATCGTGGTGGGGCTGCTGCCCTTCGGGTGTGCTGCTCTGGAGCTTGCTCCCCGCTTCGGTCGCCTGCATAGGCTGTGGGGCGGGCGAGCTGTGCGGGGCGAAGGCATAGAGTGCCAGCCCCGAGAGGGTGATGAGCGAGAGGATGAGTAAGAATAGGCGCTCACTGCGGCTCGTGGTGGTCTTCCTCTGACGCATCGCTGGGGTGGCTTAGCCGACGTGCTCCTCGGTGGGGGCTTCGGTGCGGGTGTGTATGGCCTCGATACGGCCGTCACGCAGCACGATCATACGGTCGGCTTGGGCGGCAAAGTCGGGGTCGTGGGTGACGATGACGAAGGTCTGGCCGAGTTCGTCGCGCAGATCGAAGAAGAGCTGGTGAAGGCTCTGCTTATTCGCCGTGTCAAGGCTCCCCGATGGTTCGTCGGCGAAGATGACCGCAGGCGAATTGATGAGGGCGCGGGCTACGGCGACACGCTGGCTCTCACCACCCGATAGCTCGGCAGGCTTGTGCGAGGCACGCTCCGCAAGGCCGAGACGCTCGAGGAGGCCGAGGGCACGCTCACGTACCTTCGAGCGGGACTCTCCTGCGATGAGGGCAGGGAGCATAACGTTCTCTAGTGCGGTGAACTCCGGCAGGAGCTGGTGCGCCTGGAAGATGAAGCCTATCTGGCGGTTGCGGAGCTCGGCTTGACGGCGGGCGCTGAGGCGGGTGACTTCCTCCCCGCAGATCTTCAGCGAAGCACCTTCGGCAGGGGCTTCGAGTGTGCCGAGGATCTGGAGTAGGGTCGTCTTCCCTGCACCGCTGGCTCCGACGATGGAGATGATCTCTCGGGGCGCAACGGTGAGGTCGATACCCTTGAGGACCTCGAGAGAGCCGAAGCTCTTATGGATATGGGTAGCCTCGATGATCATAGGCTGGTAGGCTCAGTGGTGGGGTGATGCTGGATATGCTGGATGACGTAGGCCGCCAGATGACAGCCGAAGAGCGCGGGCATATAGGAGACGGTGCCAGCGGTAGAGCGCTTACACTGCTCGCCCTCGATCTCCTTGACGGCATCGGAGTTCGGTAGCTCCGTGGAGAAGACCACGGGTAGTCCCTTGCGGATGCCGAACTTACGCAGGCGCTTGCGCAGGGCACGTGCCAGCGTACAGTTGTAGCTCTTATTCAGGTCGGCCTGGTGGATCTGCGTCGGGTCGCTCTTGGCACCTGCACCCATGGAGCTGATGATCGGCAGGCCGCGCTCTATGGACTTGGCGATGAGGTGCACCTTCGGGCTCAGCGAGTCGATGGCGTCGATGACGTAGTCGTAGCGGTGACGGTCGAGGAGCTCGATCATATTCTCATCCTTGAGGAAGGCCTCGATGACCTCGAGCTGGATGCGGGGATTAATGGCGCGAAGGCGTGCGGCGAGGACGCTGGCTTTCGCCTCGCCGATGGTCTCGGTGGTGGCTACGAGCTGGCGGTTGATGTTCGAGGGCTGCACGATGTCGGCGTCGACGATAGTCATACGGCCGATACCTGCACGGGCGATAAGTTCGGCTGCGAAGCCACCGACACCGCCGAGACCGACGATGAGGACGTGACACTGGGCGAGCTCGCTCACGCGATCGTCACCGAAGAGGAGGCGGGTACGCTCGGTCCACGCCTCGGGAGAAGTCTGTTGCTGGGGCTGGTTCATTGGATGCCTCGGTCGTTGAGGGCTTGCTGGTAGCGCTTAGCATTCAGCATGTGTACGGCGAAGGAGGAGGCGAAGTTGTGGTAGCCTGAGAAGTCCTCCTTAGCACACATATAGAGGTAGTCGTGGCTCTCGGCAGCGAGGACGCTGTCGATGGTGCTCGTGCGGGGCTGGATGATAGGCGTCGGGGGCAGGCCCGTGACCTTGTAGGTATTGTAGGGGGAGTTCACCATGAGGTGCTCGCCACGGATGCGCTTGAGGTCGAAGTTGCCGAGGGCATACTTGACCGTGGGATCAGACTGTAGGCGCATCTCCTTGCGCAGACGGTTGAGATAGAGCCCAGCGATACGGCGGTACTCATCGCGCTTGCCTGATTCGCTCTCGACGATAGAGGCGAGTGTCGTCACCTCAAGGGGATTGAGCCCGAGGCGCTCAGCCTCTTCGGTGCGCTTACCCTTCCAGAAGAGCTGGTAGTGGGCTTGGAGGCTGTCGAGGACTTCGCGCCCTGAGGCAGCCCAGCGCAGGGTGTGGGGCTCACGGATGACCTCGGAGTAGAAGGCACCTGGCTTCGTGCCATACTGCGCCATGAGGGCGGAGTCAGCGAGGAGCGTGCGGAGCGTGTCGGCCTTCACCCAGAGGTGCTGGGCGAGGAAGTCCACGAGCTCAGAGTCCTTGCGTACGGAGGGAGGCGTGAGCTTCAGCGGGCTGTCCTTCCCCTCCTTGAGGAGGGTGATGAGCTCCTGCATCGTCGTGGAGCGGAGGACGGCATAGCGACCTGGGCGCAGCGCGTCGCCCGTCTCGCTAAGCCCCTGCACTGCCGCAAGGCGATCAAAGACACGGGGGAAGCGCAGCCAGAGCTTCTTCTGCATCTGCTCACGTAGCTCGGCATAGTTGCTCCCTGGGGCTACGAGGAGGTAGGTCGTGTCGGTGACGGGGCGACCTGCAGGTGTGGTATAGAGATAGCCACCAGCGAGGGCTGCTGCGCCTACGATGATGAGGATCAGGATGACGAAGATGCGCGTACCTCGGCCACGACTGCGGTGGGGCGAGGAGAAGGAGCGTCGGCCATTGAGCCGCTGGTAATGGGCTACTGAATGCTTACTCATACGGAGTGGGATGTCGGATTAGCGGAAGATATCGGCGGGCTCAGCGAGGCGCTTCAGCTCGGTACCGCGGATAGCATAGAAGGAAGGGAGGCTCTGGGCATTGTAGTCCTGAGCTGCGGTATGGTTGAGGTCTTGGACGCAGATCCAGGGCAGAGCGCGTGAAGCATTCTTCCACAGATAGGCGTCTTGGTCTTCGGAGACTTCGAAGATGATGAGGTCAGGGTGGGCGGACAGCAGGGCGCGCAGCTCGGCGACGAGGGCGGGCGACCAGTCGCCAGCGTAGGCGGTGAAGCAGACGAGGACGGGGTGACCCTTAGCGACCTCAGCAGTGAGGGAGCGCATCTGCCCCTTCTGGTCGCGCAGGTGGATCTCGGGGAAGGCGACGACCTCCACGGGGGCTGCCGTCATCGTCGTGTCGGGATGGGCCTCACGCTGACGAGCACGTGCCATAGCGATGGAGCGCAGAGCTGCCTGCTTCAGGAGCGGCGTGTAGGGGGCATTGGGGTGGAAGGCATCGTAGGCCGTGGCGACAGCGGCGAAGGCACGGTCATCGCCAGGATGGTCGATGGAGAAGTACGTCCCACCGAGGTAGCTCTGGAAGAGGGCGTAGTAGGCGGCAGCGCCCTTGGGGTCGCTGAAGATGTACTTGCTCGTGAGGGTGTTCTTCAGCTGCGTGGAGAGCGAGTCGATACGTGCCAGAGCTACGCCACGCTCGAGGGTGCCATTATTGAGCTGTGTGAGGATCGCCTCGATAGCCTTGTCGGTGGCAGTGCGTAGCTGACCGATCTCACGGATCTGCTTATTGGCCTCGTCGCCCGACTCGATCTTGTAGGTCGAGAAGAGATCCTTGCCCGAAGCCGAGAGGGTGAGGTGCGTGACGGAGTCGGCTGCGAAGGGGATGAAGCTCTCCCCGAGACGCAGGCGGTAGAAGGCGGGATAGCTATGTGCCTCGCGACGGAAGCGGAAGCGACCCTTCTCGTCGAGGGTCACGGAGTCGATAAGCTGAGGTTCGTCGGTGTCGGTCGTCTCGAGGTAGAGCGTCTTGCCTGCGGCATCGGTGATGGTGCCTTCGGCGGTGAACTCATTGCCTCCGCTCTTGGAGCAGGAGCCGAGAGCGAGGGAGCCGAGGAGGAGAAGGAGGGAGAGGCGGAGCTTCGTCTTATTCATTGTCTGCCGTGTGAGGTATGTGATAGATGGGGCTATTAGGGTGCGGGGGCGTCCCAGTGCTCGCCGGTGGCGAGGAGCATCTCCTCAGCGCGGGCGACCTCGGCGAAGAGCTCTTCGCGTGTGGCAGCCTTGAGCATAGCGATGCGTACGGGGCGGAAGTTATCGATACCCTTGAAGATCGGGCTGGCGGCTATATGGCGGCGGCTGTGGAGGATGCCACGGCGCTCGTCGAGCTTGCGGATGTTGTTGTCGACGAGCTGACGGAGTACGTCGACGTAGAAGGCCTTCGGGTGGCAGGGAGCAGGCTTGCCCGTCTTGAGGTAGTGCTTCATCTCCTCGAAGATCCAGGGCTGGCCGATGGTGGCACGTCCGACCATCACGGCATCGACGCCGTAGGTGTCGAAGGCACGCTTTGCCTCTTCGCCCGTGGTGATGTCACCATTGCCGATGATAGGGATGTGCATACGGGGATTCTCCTTCACCTTGCCGATGAGCGTCCAGTCGGCAGAGCCGGTGTACATCTGGGCGCGGGTACGGCCGTGGATGGTGAGGGCTTGGATGCCCACGTCCTGGAGGGCTTCGGCGAGCTCGACGATGATCTTACTATCGTTGTCCCAGCCGAGGCGGGTCTTTACGGTGACGGGGATCTTCACGGCCTTGACGATCTCGCTGACGATGCGGAGCATGACGTCGGGGCAGCGAAGCATACCGCTACCTGCGCCCTTGCCAGCGACACGCTTGACGGGGCAGCCGAAGTTCAGGTCCAGCACCTCGGGGCCGGCGGCCTCGGCGATGCGGGCGGCCTCGACCATAGGCTCGACCTCGCGGCCGTAGATCTGGATGGCTACGGGGCGCTCTTCGGCGCTGATCTCGAGCTTGCGCGTCGTGCCAGCGACCTGACGGATGAGGGCGTCAGCACTGAGGAACTCGGTGTAGACCATGTCTGCACCGAAGCGGCGACAGAGGAGACGGAAGGCGGCATCCGTCACATCCTCCATGGGGGCCAGTAGTAGGGGGCGCTCCCCGAGATCAACCGTACCTATTTTCATTCGCTTATGTGGGCTATGTATTGGGAGGCCGTCGTGAGGGCCTCGTGGATATTAGGGCAGATGTAGGTGTCGCCGATGAGGTCGGCGATGCCTGTGGCACGCAGGGTCTCATGGACGCTGGGGCGCACGCCCGAGAGGACAAGCTGGATGCCCTCAGCCTGCGAGGTCTCGATGAGAATGCGGAGGTTGCGCACGGCCGTAGAGTCCATGAAGGGCACCTGACGCATACGCAGGATGCGCACCTTCGGGCGCGCTTTGGTGGCGAGGACGATCTCCTCGAAGCGGTTGGCGATACCGAAGAAGAAGGGGCCTTCGATCTCGTAGACCTCGACACCCTTCGGCAGGTCAAGGGCTTCCTCACGACCTGCGAGCTGGCCGTCATCCTCGGAGCTGTGCACGTGGAGCTTGTCGCGGGAGACGACGATGCGCGTGGACTCGATGATACGGCGCATAAAGAGGAGCATGGAGAGTAGGAGACCCAGCTCAATAGCTATGGTGAGGTCGAAGAGTACCGTGAGGAAGAAGGTGACGGCGAGCACCGCGATATCGCTCTTCGGGCCACGCAGCGAAGCGCGTACCGAGCGCCATCCGCTCATATTGTATGAGATGACGACGAGCACCCCCGAGAGGCAGGCCATAGGGATGTAGGCCATCAGGGGCATGAGGAAGAGGAAGATCAGGAGGAGGACCAGAGCGTGGGTGATGCCTGCGATGGGCGTGCGGGCGCCGTTGTTGATGTTGGTCATCGTGCGGGCGATAGCTCCCGTGACGGGGATCCCACCGAAGAAGGGCACGATGATGTTCGCTACACCCTGCGCCATTAGCTCGGTATTCGAGCGGTGGCGCTCACCGATGACCCCGTCAGCGACGCTGGCTGAGAGGAGGGACTCGATAGCGCCAAGGAGGGCGATGGTGAAGGCGGGGCCGATGAGGTGCTGCATCGTCGCCCAGCTCAGCTCGGGCACGACGAGGTCGGGGATCCTCGAGGAGATCGTGTAGCGGTCGCCGATGGTGTCGAGGCCCGTGACGCCAGCATACTCCTTCAGGAGGTAGCAGACGATGGTCATCACGATGATGGCGACGAGGGAGCCAGGGACGACCTTCGTCAGCCGTGGGGTGAGCTGGATGAGGAGGATGCTCCCCAGACCGATGGCGAGCGTAGGTAGGTGGACGGAGCCGAGTGAGGAGAGGAGGACGCCCCACTTCGGTACAAACTCCTTCGGTAGACCCGTCAGCCCGAGACCGAGGAGGTCATTGACCTGCGTGGTGAAGATGGTCACAGCGATACCCGCCGTGAAGCCTAAGATAATCGGATAGGGGATGAACTTGATGAGCGATCCGAGCTTCAGCGCGCCCATCAGCAGGAGGAGGATACCCGCCATCAGCGTGGCGATGAGTAGCCCGCCCTGACCGTACTCGCCGATGATGCCGAGGACGATGATGATGAAGGCGCCCGTAGGCCCCCCGATCTGTACGGAGCTGCCCCCGAGAGCCGAGACGATGAGCCCCCCGAGGACGGCGGTGACGAGCCCCACTTCGGGCGATACCCCGCTGGCGATAGCGAAGGCGATGGCCATAGGTAGGGCGACGATCCCCACGATGAGCCCCGCTAAAAGGTCACGCGTGAGGCCCTGCCGCGTGTAGCCCTTGAGGCTATCGATGAGCATGGGGCGGAAGTTCAAGCGCTGCATGTCGAGTAAAAAGTAGGTTTTCTTCCTATACGATTAAATAGCTGTTAGATTACAAAGATAAGGAAAAGCCCCCGTGCCTCTGGGGGCGCTGACCTTGTCGCACGTAGGCTCTGAGGGCAGAGCCTATGCACAATACCGCCAAGGTCGCATAGCTCTACCCTCAGATATACTACGAAATAAACCACGCTATTCACCCCAATGGAGGGGAGCTAAAGGCACGGGCTAGGTGTTGTACATCCTTGAGGTGTGAAAACTAAAATCGCGTGTTATCGTACCCTCTTGGAGTGTTCTTCTATGGAACTTAATAGTCCTTGTGCCTCGGGATGCTCAGGGTATTTGCTTAGGATTTCCTTTGCTTCTTTAAGATTCTCCAATGGCCTACCCAGCATGATACCCCCTGTTACAAGCGTTTTTGCGTAGTTGATTTCGTCGGCTTTGGAATGGAGATTAGCTAGTTCTTGATAGATGGTGTACGCCTCTTGATAAGCCCACTCTGCTTCCTCTTTCTTCCCCAGTTGTAGATAAAGGATGGTGATGTTATTTAGGGTCATAGCTAGATCGGGCTTGTATGCCTCAGGATTGAGCTCCGCCAACTCTCGACGTATTTGCAGTGCTTCTTCGTAGTAAGATTGAGCTTGCTCCAGCACGTTGGTGGCACGGAGTAAATTACCTAAGTTGTTTAGGGTACCAGCTAGACTAGACTTGTATGCCTCAGGATAGAGTTTCGCCAACTCTCGACGTATTTGCAGTGCTTCTTCGTAGTAAGATTGAGCTTGCTCCAGCACGTTGGTGGCACGGAGTAAATTACCTAAGTTGTTTAGGGTTCTAGCCAGATCGGGCTTGTATGCCTCAGGATTGAGTTTCGCCAACTCTCGATATATCAGCAGTGCCTCTTTGTAGTAAGATTGAGCTTGCTCCACCTCGTTAGTGGCATAGAGTAAGTTTCCCAAGTTGTTTAGGGTGCCTGCTAGATCAGGCTTGTATGTCTCAGGATTGAGCTCAGCCAACTCTCGATGTATTTGCAGTGCTTCTTCGTAGTAAGATTGAGCTTGCTCCAGCACGTTGGTATGGGCTAGTAGATTACCCAAGTTGTTTAGGATGCTAGCTAGATCAGGTTTGTATACCTCAGGATTGAACTCAGTCAGCTCTCGACGTATCCTTAGTGCCTCTTCGTAGTAAGATTGAGCTTCCTTCAGCTCTTTAGTGGCACAGAGTAAGTTTCCCAAGTTGTTTAGGGTGCCAGCTAGATCGGGCTTGTATGCCTCAGGATTGAGTTTCGCCAACTCTCGATGTATCAGCAGTGCCTCTTCATAGTAAGATTGAGCTTGCCTCAGCTCGTTGGTGGTACGGAGTAAATTACCTAAGTTGTTTAGGGTACCAGCTAGACTAGACTTGTATGCCTCAGGATTGAGCTCTGCAAACTCTCGACGTATCTTTAGTGCCTCTTCGTAGTAAGATTGAGCTTGCTCCAGCTCGTTGGTGGCATGGAGTAAGTTCCCCAAATTGTTTAGGGTGTCAGCTAGATTGGGCTTGTATGCCTCAGGATTTTTCTTTGATAGCACTCGGAGTTCCTGTAGTGTTTTATCATATTGACTTCTAGCTCTATCAAAGTCATTGAGACTTTGGAGTAGGTACGCATAGTTAAAGTGATGCTCAACAGTTGGGGCTAGCTTGATCAGCTTCTCGTAGAATGTGCGAGCCTCTCCAAAAGAGAACTGAATTTGAGCTGCCTCAATCAGCTCTTCGAGGGCTTTGACCTCGTTCTGTCGCTCTTGCTCCTTGAGCTTCTCGTAGATAGCGGTGAGGCTCTGCTCGCTCTCCCCCGTTAGTACCTTCTTGATCTCCTCCAGGGTTTCGGCAAGGTAACTGTCTCCCGCCTTCCTTAGTCGCTTTGCTTCTTCGGTAATCTTGCCGGTGCGCTCAAAGAGGAATCGCACGAACTCAGCGATCAAGCATTTCGCTCCTTCAGAGTGTATGCGTCCATTGGTAAGCATCTCCTCGAGCGTCGACTCTGTATGCTCTAGCCCCTGCTCTAGCGGAAGTTCTTTGAGGAGTGCTCGGACGTATTGTGGAGCCATATTGAGCTCCTCCATTCGACCCTTGAGGTCCAGAATAGACTTTTGAGTCTTGCGGTGTTCTTGCAGATTCAGCTCCTCGCTTTTTGCTTGCTCGTCTGCTCTGAGTGTCATCAGGTAGTTGTGTGCTGCAGGCTGCCCGCTCAGTCTTTTCTTAAAGCAGTCAATGAACTTTTGGGTACCCGTATCAAGCGCTTCGTAGCTATTTGGATTTCGGATATATTCCTTTGCAACCTTCCACAAATGAAGGAGCTCCGTGTAGGTGGGGTCATGCTCAGACCAATCGCTAAGTGCCAAATTAAAGGCTTCATCCATGTCTCTATTGACGGCCGGGATGTAAAGCTTGATGAAGTAGAGCCAAGCACTCTTAACGACTTTGGTAGCACATCTTATTATTAGAGTAAAGACATCCATAGAGTAATTAGTTTTAGAAGGATTAGATGACTCAAAGGTAATAAGTTTTCCCTTGGATTTTAGGGGAGAAAAGGGCGCGACGAGTAGCTGGATAATTTCATCCGAGTGCGGGGAAGAGTCGCGGACGAGTAGTGGAAAAGCTTTGTCCACGTGCGTGGCTCTAAAATCTACGTACGTGGGTCATAGAGATTACGTGCCGAGTCCTTAGGACTACGTACGTGGACAGAGAAAATGGCGTAGAGGAAGGGGCTTTCTTTTCGTGGAGGAGGACGCTTTTCCTCCCGCTGGATGAGAAAAATCCCCGCGATAGACGAGGGGCTCGGACTATGGCGGGGAAGAGCGATGCTGCGCTGGGGCGGGCAGGTGTGTCGTGGCTTAGCTCGGTGTCGCGCCTTCGCCTGCCTGGAGCTTCTTGCGGTACTCGGTGGGCGTGAGGCCCGTCTGCTGCTTGACGAACTTGCCGAAGCAGGCGAGGCTCGAGAAGCCCTGCTGGAAGGCGATCTCCTTGGCGGTCTTCGTCGAGTAGCGTAGCTCCTGCGTGATGGCGCGCATCATGTACTGATGGATGAAGTGGATGGGCGTCTCTCCCGTCTGCTCCTTGATGATGCGTGAGAGGTGCTTCGGCGTGAGGTTCATCAGAGTAGCGACCTCCGAGACGGAGCGTATGCGCCCGCGTCGCATGGCCAGCAGGTCGAAGAAGAGACGTGCCTGCTGGCTGGCACGGGTCAGGTCTTGCGGGGTGGCTTGGCGGATCTCTTCGCTGACCTCACGGATGAAGGAGTAGAGGAGCGCCTGGATATGGATGTGTAGGAGTTCGTCACGGAAGAGGGGATTGGGCGAGTGACAGAGCTTGTAGATCTGCTGGTGATAGATCTTGGTTAGGCTCAGCGCTTCCTCGCTGAGGGTGTAGATGGGCGACCTGCGCACATAGTCCGCGATGCTCCATACCACGGTATTCAGCGCTTCGGTCGCCTCGATGAGCTCCCATGAGAGTCCCATGAGGACCAGATCGGCATCGCTCGAGGCGAGGCATTCCTCGATGAGAGAGCCCTCTTGGTAGCTAAGCCTCTGCCCCTGCTCCAGGCGATACTGCAGGCCGTCGACCGTGATCAGTGCTGTCCCTTGGCGGCAGTAGATCGCCATGCCGAAGCGCATGCGTGCGCCTATCATACGCTCGGGGAGCGTGTGCAGGCTATTGGCAAAGAGGAGCTTGTCATGGCAGTAGTCTATGCCAGGATCTCCCTTGAAGTCATTGGTCGTCCACTCGTGCGGCTGCATCTTGTCTCGGTAAAGTGTCGGGGCTGTATTTGTGGGTGTAAAGGTAGGGGATATATGTGATACCTCACCGTTGTCTAAATGTCGCATGGGGCGGGTAAAGCTCATCCTTTCTTCGCATCGAGGGGAAGGGTGGGGGAGAAAAAGCAACTATTTGCCCCTCCGTGCAAAGGTGTAGCGCTCCTTCCCCGCGCGAGTGCGCACGCATACAGCTTGCATATATGGGCGAAAATGACGAAAATTGTAGTCTAAAAGCAGGCTATGCGAGGTAGGGTGAAGAGGTCCTTTGCCCTACCTCCCATTGCACCCCATAGCAAGACAAATAAGATGATAGAAGAGAAGTTCCAGGCCGTCGTCCTGGGCGCTGGCGAAAGTGGTGTCGGCGCAGCCCTATTATACCAGAGTCGTGGTATATCCGTCATGGTCTCGGACTACGGGCATATTGCCCCGAAGTACAAGCAGGAGCTCGAAGCCAATGGCATCCCTTACGAAGAGGGTAGCCACACCACCGAGCTCATCCTGCGTGCCGAGGAGATCGTCAAGAGCCCTGGTATCCCCGAGAAGGCACCTATCATGGTGGCTATCCGTGAGCGTGGCATCCCCGTCATCTCCGAGATCGAGCTGGCAGGTCGCTACCTCAAGGGTAAGGTCATCGGTATCACGGGGAGCAATGGGAAGACCACGACGACGATGTGGCTGCACCACATCCTCACCGAGGCGGGTATGAAGCCCGCACTGGCTGGGAACGTCGGCTTCAGCCTCGCCCGTCAGGTGATCCCCGACGAGCAGCCCGACTACTTCGTCGTCGAGCTGAGTAGCTTCCAGCTGGATGATATGTACAAGTTCCGCGTGCATATCGCCCTCCTGATGAACATCACACCCGACCACCTCGACCGCTATCACTACAACTTCGAGGAGTATGCTATGGCGAAGATGCGCATCCTGCAGAACCAGACCGCAGAGGATGCCTTCATCTATTGGGGTGAAGATGAGTTCGTCTCTCGCTATGTCATGAGCCACCAGCCCATGCCGATGCAGACGCTCTCCTTCCTGACCTATCCGCAGGTAGGCTCCGCCGCCGACAAGTCGGACGACAATATGATGCGCCTGCACTTCGACGGGAAGAGCTTTGAGTTCCCCATCGATCAGCTCGCACTCCAGGGGCCGCACAACCTGCAGAATGCTATGGCCGCCTCGATCGCAGCCCTGCGTCTCGGCGTCTCGCATGACGTCCTGAGACGTGCGCTCAGCGACTTCGTGAACGTCCCCCACCGCCTCGAGAAGGTCGGGGTACTCGATGGCGTGCGCTATATCAACGACTCCAAGGCCACCAACGTCAGCTCCACCTACTACGCACTCCGCACGATGACCACGCCCTACGTGCTCATCCTCGGCGGCGAAGACAAGGGGAATGACTACATGGATATCACCGAGCTCATCACCTCTGGGGCGCGTGGGCTCGTCTTCCTCACGACCGACGTGCTGAAGCTCTACAAGAGCTTCCACGGCAAGGTGCCTCAGATCGCCTCAGCACTCTCCATGGAGGAGGCTATCGCCCACGCTCGTGAGATGGCTCAGCCAGGCGACACCGTCCTACTCTCTCCTGCCTGTGCGAGCTTCGACCTCTTCACCAGCTACATCCATCGAGGTGACCGCTTCCGCGAAGTGGTACAGGGCCTGATCCAAGCTGAGGAGAAGCATGCCTAACGATCAGACGACCTCCCTCCAGCCGAAGGACTCGTGGCTGCGCCGCATCTTCGCGGGCAACGGCCTCATGTGGGCACTCTACTTCGTGCTCGTCTTGGTCTCGCTCTACACCGTATCGAGCGCGCTGAGCTCGGAGATCTATAAGAGCCTCTCCGTCGGGCGACTGAATCCCATCCTCAAGCATGCGCTCATGCTCGCTATCGGTATCTGCTCGGCTATCTTGCTGAGCCGATGCTCAGGGCGCTTCTATCGCTATACCCTGCCACCGCTCTCGGCGCTCCTCATGGTGGGGCTCTTCTTCGCGCAGCTCCTCTTAGGGCAGAGCACCAATGGGGCAGAGCGCTGGATCGACTTGGGCTTCATCACCATCCAGCCCGCCGAATTCCTGCGTGTCTATATCGTCATCTGGGGCGCGTATGTAGCGGGTAAGGATGTCGTGGAAGACCCAAGGAAGGAGCCTCGCTATTGGGCATACTGGGGATGGATCTTCATCCTCTCGATCATGGTGCTCTTGAGCAACCTGTCGACCTTCCTCATCATCTTCTCGTTCCTCTACCTCTACTCGTGGGTGCTCAAGGCGCCTAAGCGCTTCATGTACCGCATCACGGCTATCGGTGCCATAGCGGTGGTCTTGGGTGGCGCCTACCTCTACTTGGCGCCCGAGAGCATGCTGCCTGGTCGTGCCGTCACGTGGCACAACCGTCTGCATGGCGCCGTCAAGGAGCGCGAAGACCGCTTCGCTATCACCGACGAGAACCGTCAGGAGCAGATGGGCCGCATGGCTATCGCCAACTCCAAGCTCGTCGGTCGTGGCCCTGGGAATAGCAAGCTGCGTGACTCCCTCTCGCAGGCCTACTCCGACTACCTCTACGCCATCATCATCGAGGAGTACGGCATCCTCGGTCTGCTCTTCATCCCATCGCTCTATCTGGTGTGGATGCTCATCGGCTATCGTGAGGCACGCAAGCAAACGAACGTCTTCCGTAGCAACCTCATCAAGGGCTTTGGCATCCTATATCCGCTGCAGGCGCTGGTGAATATGATCGTCGCCTCGGGGATCATCACCACAGGGCAGACGCTCCCGCTCATCAGCTACGGGGGGTCGTCGATCCTGGCGACAAGCATGGCCTTCGGCATTATGATCGGCGCCTCACGTGTCGATAAGCCCAAGCGTGAGCCCCACACGGAGGAGGCAGAGTTCACTGAGGTCACCGCGACCGAGGAGGTCGTGGAAGAGCCTCTTCTCGATACCGACACACAAGACTACGTATAGAAATATGATCCAGCGAGCTATCATCAGCGGCGGTGGCACAGGGGGGCATATCTTCCCTGCCGTATCCATCGCCGAAGCCCTTCGCCGGCGCTACCCCGAGATCGATATCCTCTTCATCGGTGCCGAAGGGCGCATGGAGATGGAGCGTGTGCCCCAGGCGGGCTTCCCCATCCGCGGTCTGAAGATCCGCGGCCTTGACCGCAAGCGCCTCTGGCGCAATGTGGGAGTCGTGCGAGACTTCCTGCGTGCGCTCATCACGGCGCGCGATATCATCCGTGACTTCCGCCCCGAGATCGTCATCGGCGTCGGGGGCTATGCCAGCGCACCTACGCTGAAGGCTGCACAGAGCCTCGGCATCCCCACGCTCATCCAGGAGCAGAACTCTTATGCTGGCGTGACGAATAAGTTCCTCGCTCGTCGTGCCGACCGCATCTGCGTAGCGTACCCCGAGATGGAGCGCTTCTTCCCGAAGGAGAAGATCGTGCTGACGGGCAATCCCCTGCGTCCTGCTATCGAGTATATGCAGGACGGGCTACGCGAAGAAGCGCTGCGTCACTTCGGCTTGCCTGCTGATACGAAGCGCGTCGTCGTCGTCATCGGCGGGAGTCTCGGCGCTCTGAGTATCAACGAGAGTATCGGTTCGCGCCTCGCTGAGTGGGCTCAGTCGGGTGTCGCCCTCATCTGGCAGACGGGTAAGGGCTTCGAAGCCAAGGCGCAGGAGCTGCTCAAGGCGTATGACTTCCCCGTCTACTCGTCGGCCTTCATCCAGCGTATGGATCTGGCTTATGCTGTGGCAGACGTCGTGGTATCGCGTGCTGGTGCCAGCTCGATCTCCGAGCTGTGCTTCCTCGGCAAGCCTACCATCCTCGTCCCTTCGCCCAACGTCGCCGAAGACCACCAGACGAAGAACGCGCTGGCGCTCTCGACACGCTCGGCAGCGCTCCTCATCCCCGACGACAAGGCACGCGAAGAGCTGACGCCTCGTGCCATCGCCCTCGTGCAGGACGCTGCGCAGTGCGCTTCGCTCTCCGAAGAGATCCGCAAGCTCGCCCTCACGGAGGCTGCTGACCGCATCGTCGACGAGGCCGAGCGCCTCGTGGCCTTCGCCCCCAAGCGATAGACCTCGTACTATAATAACATATAAAAGAGCAGCGGCTGCGACCTCTGAGAGGTCGCAGCCGCTGCTGTATTTGTGAGCCTTATAGCTCGGGGACTTCAATTAGAGCTTGAAGGTAACACCGAGGTTCAGGTTGTAGAAGCCGTAGCCGAGTTCAGCGAAGGCACCGATCTTCTCCGTGAAGAAGTAGCGAGCACCGAGGAAGAGGCTCCAGTCAATGTGGCTGCTCTTGATGTAGTTTGAGAAGGCATCGTAGCTTGAAGAAACGATGTCATAGGAGAGCATCAGACCTGCATAGGTGTCGAGCTTGGGAGCGAACTGATAGTGGAAAGCACCACGAGCACCGAGGGCAGCGTAAGAAACGGTGACCTTGTCAGCCGTCCAGCCACTGAAGCTACTTGCAGCATAACCTACGAAGCCCCCGACAGAGATCGAACCGTTGTTGCCGTTGATGAGGTTGTCAGCGACACCGTAGTCAAGGCTAACTGAGAGGGGAGGGATAGAGAGGCTTGAGTAGTAAGAGCCGAGGCCGATACCAGCGTTGATAGCCGTGGTACCCTTGTGGAATACTTCCTGAGCGTTAGCGATGCTGATGCTACCTACGATAGCGAGGACAGCAAGAAATACTTTCTTGAACATTAGTTTATAGGGATAAATGATTTGTGAAATCGCGAGAGGAACTCTGGTGAATCCAAAGGCTCTGCGACGCAAAGATAGTAGTAAACCTTTAGAGAGCCAACTACACTCGATTAGGATTGAGTGCGTTGCGCGTCTCTAAAGGTTGGGGCGGTTACTTCGCTTCGCTCTTGGGGAGGAAGCGACTGAGGAGTATGTAGCCCACGACACCAGAGATGATCGTGCCGGCGAAGATACCGAGCTTAGCTTCGTTGAGGAGCTGTGCCATCTCGGGGCCGTCGTAGGCGAGGTTCGCGATGAAGAGCGATACCGTGAAGCCAATACCTCCGAGGACGGCGAGGCTGATGAGGCGGGGGAGGTTCATGCCTTCGGGCCAAGCACAGAGCTTCACACGGATAGCCACGTAGGTGAAGAGGCTGATGCCGACGGTCTTCCCGAGGAAGAGGCCGAGGAAGATAGCCAGAGGCAGGCCTAAGAGCATATCGGCGGAGACGTCCCCAAAGGAGACTCCGGCATTGACGAAGGCGAAGAGGGGGAGGATGAAGTAGTCCACCAGAGGCTTGAGTGCGTGCTCGAGGGTCTGGACAGGGCTGATAGCCTGCCCTGCGGTGCTCTTGATCTCGGCGATGCGCTCGAGCTGGTCGTGCGAGAGGATGACTACACGCTCAGCCTCACGGGCTTCGGTAGAGAGGTCGCTGGTCTGCTCGTAGAGCTTGCGTGAGAGCTCGCGGATGTGGACCTTCGAGCCTGCGGGGATGCAGAGGGCTACGAGTACGCCAGCGATCGTGGGATGGATACCCGACTGCAGGAAGAGTGCCCAGACGGCGATACCTGCGATGATATAGGGCTCAAGAGCGGTGACGCGCAGGCGGCCGAGGAGGAGGAGAAGGGCGACGAGCGCGAGACCAATACCGAGTGGTAGGAGCGATACGCCCTTGCTATAGAAGAGGGCGATGACGATGATCCCGCCGATGTCGTCTGCTACGGCCAGCGTGGCGAGGAAGACGTACAGGCTCTTCGGTACACGGCCGCCGAGGGAGCCGAGGACGGCCAGAGCGAAGGCGATATCCGTCGCCATGGGGATAGCGGCACCGAGGCTCTCAGGGTGATTGGGGGTCACACCGAGGAAGAAGAGGACGGGGAAGAGCATACCCCCGAGGGCAGCGATGACGGGGAGGATGGCTTTCTTGGGCGAAGAGAGTTCGCCGACGAGGAGCTCTTGCTTGATCTCCAGCCCGACGAGGAAGAAGAAGATCGCCATCAGGGCATCGTTGACGACCTGACTGATGGTCATCGTGTGGCCCATGTGGCGGAAGAGCTCAATGCCGCCGATGATGACCTGGACGGGGTAGTGGAGGAAGCGCTCGTAGCTGGCGCTCCAGGGGGAGTTCGCGATGGCTACGGCGATGATGGTCGCCAGGAAGAGCAACATCGAGGGGTTGGGGCGCAAGGCCGAGAGACGCTGTCGTAGAGAGGGCCTTTGAGCGGGAGTCGTACTCATCTTTGTTTTAGAGGTTTGTAATGAAGGTATTGCATCGTGCGTACGTCCGTGTTTGAGGACGATTCAATGCGAGGAAGAGCATGGCGAGGGGTGTGCCTGCTATGTCCCTGACCTATATCGCAAAGTTAGCGCATTTACAGTAAACAGCCGTGATAAGACGCGGAAAGATGGTGCTTCGTCTCTCATGGAAAAGCCCGCGAAGCGAGCGTAGAGTGTGAGCACCTATAGGATAACGTGAGAGGGGCACGGGTTGTTTTACCACTATGAATAGCATGCGCGCGCATCGTACGCACGCGAGGGAAATACTCCCTCTGTAAGTGCTCGCAGTATAGGACTGTGCAGAGGGCTAATGCCGACCAGTACTGGTTGCTTTTCCCCCTTCGCAAAGGTTGTTGCTCCGCATAGGGATAAAAGTTGCGGACGAGTGGCAGATAAGTTTGGACTACGTACGTGGCTCTAATATCTACGTACGTGGATCTTTGGGTTTGCGTGCCTGGTCTTTAAGACTACGTGCGTAGATAGAAGAAAACCACTACGTGAAAGTGCTTTTTCCTTCACGAGAAGGACTCTTTTTCCTCCGCTGGATAAGAGGAATACTCGCGATAAGGCGAAGGGCTTGCCTGATCACTTCGGAGAGGCATATCGGGGAGCTGGGCGTGCGATGCCTTAGTGCGCTAAATAGAGGATGGGACTCGCGGCAACAGACGCTTGTAGAGGCTCCGCGGGAGCGTGTGTGCTGCTATTGTGGTGAGGGATATGGGAAGGGATTCGCCGTAGGTGGGAGTGTGGGGTTTAGGAAGGGGAGGTATGCACACCTCTATAATTGTGTGGTCGGGGCGATTTCGAGGGTTGATTTTTAGGAATATGGGAGATGGGGAGTTTCGTGAATCTGTGTTTTAAGATTCGCTCTTTACTGAAAAGTGTGTCAAGTTGCCTGTGGAATACTAAAAGTTTTAGTCAAACGTCCATATGTTTGACTGATTTTTGCATATTTAATGATAATGTATTACTTTTATAGTTGCTTCGGAGCGTATCCATTTCCCTATACTAATGCTAATTCACATATACAGAGGTCCCCCTTAGGGATCCCCGTATCGTGTATTATCATGGCGGATACCCCGAACCCACCCGTGCTCAGGCAGAGCGCCAGCGTGGTGGGTATGAGCGAAAGACAACGAGTAGAATAACAATACGATCGAGGTCGCATGAGATTAGTTACAATGTTACTTGCGGGAGGGTGGTTCCTAAGCTCCATCGTCACCGCCCAGGCCGCTTCTCCCAGCCTGGCCACATCATCGGGAGGCTATGCTACACAGCAGAACCCAACATCTTCGCTGAACGTCTTCAGCGGTACCGTATATGATGAGAATGGCGACCCTATGCCACTCGTCACCGTCCAGATCTTGGGTCAGACTGGTGGCTTCATCACGGATAGCAAGGGGCACTTCGAGTTCAAGACGAAGAATGCCACCGAGCGTGTCCGCGTCACCTTCATGGGCTACAAGGCTAAGGCCGTCACCCTGCGTGGTGGTACGCCTCTGCGTATCGACCTCGAGCCAGACAACCAGACGATCGAATCGGTAGTCGTCACGGGCTTCACAAAGAAGGATAAGAAGAGCTACACGGGGGCGCAGACGACTATCAAGTCAGAGCAGCTCCTCTCGGTGGGTACGAAGAACCTCCTGCAGGGCCTTGAGGCTTTCGTCCCTGGTCTGCAGGTCGTCCAGCAGAATAACCTCGGATCGGACCCCAACGCACGCCCTGAGCTGAACCTTCGTGGTCGTGCTACCTTCTCAGGTGCAGCTAACCTCCCGCTCTTCGTCGTCGACGGGGCGATCGTGGATGTCGAGTACATCTATGATATGGATATGAACACCATCGAGAGCGTCACCGTCCTCAAGGATGCGTCGGCCTCAGCGCTCTATGGTGCTAAGGCTGCTGCTGGGGTCATCGTCATCACGACGAAGCCTATCAGCGAGGGAGCTATCCGTGTGAACTATAGCGGTACGCTGCGTCTCTCGATGCCTGACCTCAGCGACTACCACCTCCTCACGCCCCAGCAGAAGCTCCAGTATGAGGACTTGGCAGGGCTCTATAAGGCTGGTGGTGCGGCGATGGCGACCTCCTTTGACACCCAGAACTCCTTAGATTTGATCCGTGACCGCGTCGTGCGTATGATCCAGAGTGGTACGAATACCGACTGGCTCGCTAAGCCCCTGCGCACCGGTGTCTCACACTCCCACACGGTCAGTGCCGACGGGGGGGACAAGTACGTGCGCTACGGCCTCTCGCTCCGCTATGGCAATGAGACGGGGGTCATGATGCAGTCCGCGCGTGAGCGTCTCTCGGGGACCTTCAAGCTCTCCTACAACCGACAGGGTAAGTTCTTTGCCTCAAATACGCTGACGGTGAACCGCTCTACGTCACAGGATCCCAGCTACGGCTCCTTCTCGAACTTCTCGAAGCAGAATCCCTATCAGTCGCCCTATGATGCGAATGGTGAGCTGCTCGCAAAGCTCGAGCATAATCTGGATAATCCGCTTTACGAAGCCTCTCTCGGTAGCTTCAACCGCGCTGGGAGCATGGACTTCCTGAATACGACGACGGCGCAGTACTGGATCGATCGCAACCTCCGTATCGATGGGGACTTCTCCTTCACCACGCGCAATAACTACTCGCGTAGCTTCAAGTCGCCCCTCTCCTATACGTTCCGTAATGAGAGCGACCTGACGAAGAAGGGCTCGATGACCGAGAACCTCGGTCGTGGTCTGAGCTTCCTCGGTAAGCTGATGGTGTCCTACAACCGTACCTTCTTCGAGAAGCTCTACGTCACGTCGATGGCGGGCTCGAGCCTCGAGTCTACGACGGCGGACAACAGTAGCTATACCAGCCTCGGCTTCTACTCTGACGTCCTTGGGCACCCCAACTTCGCCCTCGGCTATGGGGGTAGCGCCCGTCCCTCGGGTAGTGAGTCGCTGGCTACGGCTGCCGGCTTCTTCTTCAACGGGAACGCCATCTACGACAACCGCTATTCGGTGGACGTCGTCTACCGCTACGAAGGCTCCTCGAAGTTCGGTAAGAACCAGCGCTTCGCTCCCTTCTGGTCACTCGGTACGGCTTGGAATATCCACAACGAGAAGTTCTTCGAGGGCAATAAGAATATCCAGCTGCTCAAGCTCCGTGCGAGTATCGGGTATCTGGGGAATATCTCCTTCGACCCCTATCAGGCCCTCACGACCTATACCTATAATAATCGTATCAACTATATCGTAGGTGCTGGCTCTGTGCCCCTGGCTATCGGGAACCCCGAGCTGAAGTGGGAGCGTACGCTCAGCAAGAACGTCGGTCTTGACCTGACGCTCTTCAAGAATCGCTGGGACCTCACCTTCGATGCCTACCAGAAGACGACGGACAACCTCCTGCTCGACGTCTCTCTCGCTCCCTCGATCGGTGCTGTCACCGCTCGTCAGAATGTAGGGGAGGTCGAGAACAATGGTATCGAGTTCCAGACGCGTGTCGTCCCCATCCAGACGAAGGACCTACAGTGGTCGCTCTCGCTGAACTACTCCTACAACCGAAATAAGGTCAAGAAGGTGAGTGATGCTCTCAAGGCGCTCAACCAGAAGAACCTCGGTGTCGACTCCCTCAACCGCGGTACGACGCCCCTGCCTCTCTACGAGGAAGGTGAGTCCCTCACGGCTCTCAAGGTCGTCCCCTCGGCTGGTATCGACCCCGCTACAGGTAAGGAGATCTTCATCAAGCGTGATGGTAGCTACACCTTCACCTATGACCCCAATGACCGTCGCGTCTTCGGCGATACGTCACCTTGGGCCTATGGCTCGCTCACCTCGTACCTGATGTACAAGGGCTTCTCGCTGAATGCGAACTTCGGCTACTCGCTCGGCGCTACCGTCTACAACGCTACGCTGGCCTCTCGTGTAGAGGGTACGACGCCCAAGCAGAATGCTGACCGTCGCGTCCTCGAGAGCCGCTGGAAGCAGGCTGGTGACGTCACCCGCTATCGTGACATTGCCTCTACGGAGAGCCCCTATCAGACGAGCCGCTTCATCCAGAAGGAATACTACTTCACGCTGCGTAGTCTCTCTCTGGCCTATGAGACCGAGGCTACTTGGGTCAAGAAGCTCCACATGCGCCGTGCACGCGTTGAGCTCCTCGCCAACGACCTCTTCTACCTCTCCACGGTCAAGCGCGAGCGTGGTCTGGACTATCCCTTTGCTCGCAGCGTAGAGATGTCTCTGCGTCTCTCCTTCTAACCCTAAATGAGAAGTGTGTTTATGAAGAAGACAGCTTTATATATAGCCTTCGGAGCGCTGAGCCTTGCGGCTCTGCCTTCGTGCAATAAGTTCCTCGATGTCCAGCCTAAGGGTACCCTCCTGCAGGAAGTCCAGTTCTCTTCGCTCCAGGGGTACTACGATGCCTTCTATGGTGTCTACGGGACGATGGCTAAGTCGGACCTCTACGGACAGCGCATGACGAACGGCTTCGTCGACGAGCTCGCTCAGATGTTTGGCTCTACGGGTGCGACCTCGACCTCAGTGAAGACCCGCGCTTACAACTACACGGACGTGTCCGTACAGGCCGAGATCTACAGCCTGTGGCTCGGGCAGTACCAGGTCATCTCCTACGTCAATAATATCCTGGCGAACCTCCAGTCGCCCTCCTTCAGCAGTAGCCACCTCTCCCAGCTCAAGGGCGAGGCCCTCGGTCTGCGTGCCTTCCTGCACTTCGACCTCGTGCGTCTCTTCGCCGAGGACTACCAGAGAGGCAAGGACTCGCGCGGTATCCCTTACTCGTATGACTTCAACCTCAAGAACCGTACGGTCTACACCGTCGCAGGGACCTATGAGAATATCCTCAAGGACCTCGACGAAGCTGAGCGCCTCCTCTCCGATATCGATGAGACGGTGAGCCTCGATGGTACGCAGTCTACGGACTTCTGGTCACGCCGTGCCATCCACTTTAATAAGTATGCGGTCTACGCTACCAAGGCGCGTGTCTATCAGGCGATGGGGAACTCGGCAAAGGCTGCTGAGTACGCTAAGAAGGTCACCGATCATACGGCGAGCTTTAAGCTTGCAGGTCGTAACTCCTTCGAGTCTGTACGTCGCTTCCCTGCCACGGGCGAGCTGATCTTCGGGCTCTATGCGAATAGCTTCCTCGATGACTTCGCTACTCGCTTCCTGAAGAATGTCGCTGGTACCGACGAAGGTGTCCAGGCACACAGCAGAAGCGTCCTCGATCAGCTCTATGCTGTCACGGGGGCGGCCGCGGGTGCTATCGACAATCGTCAGGCAGCCTTCTACCGCAATGTAGATACCTACCAGCAGTTCATCCGCTTTGCGTCCAGCTCGGAGGAAGCCACAGCTGCAACCACTGCGCAGCGTGGGCTGACCCTGATCCGTCTGCCAGAGATGTACTACATCCAGGCAGAAGCCCTCTACTCCTCCGATCCTACCGCAGCGCTTGCCGCTCTGAACAAGGTGCGCGAGAGCCGTGGTCTGAACGCCCTCACCTCGAGCGACCTGCCTACGCAGGTGGACTTCAAGGCAGAGCTTGTCAAGGAGTATATGCGTGAGATGCCAGGTGAAGGCCAGATCTTCCCTGCGCTGAAGCACTTCAACTCCTCCTTCCTTGATCTCCTCGGGAGCAGTACGATCCAGCCGAGCTCCAGCATCTTTGTCCTGCCCTGGCCTCAGGATGAGCTCACTTACGGTAACAAGTAAAAGCCCACGACAATGAACAGAAGATATTCACTGGCCTCGCTTGCCCTGGCCGCTCTCGGTCTCCTCAGCGCTTGCTCCAAGTCGGACATCTACGACGGAGAGTACAGCAAGGATGGCTACTACAATGAGTCACGTGTGATCTACTTCCCTAACTCGGGGGCAGATACCATCGTCGTACAGAACCTCGCCCTCCTCGAGGACAACAATGGGAAGATCCCCTTGACCTTCGATGTGAACCTCCTCGGTAAGCTCTCCTCGTCGCCTCTGAGCTATAAGGTGGAGCTTGATAAGTCTCGCTCTACCGCTACGTCGGGCGAGCAGTTTGATGCGCTCCAGGATACCTATACGATCCCCGCAGACTCCATCAAGGGCTCCTTCACCCTGCAGCTCAATCGCTCGAAGATCTCGACCGTGCAGCAGGAGAACGGGAAGTACATCGTCACCCGTGACGGTGTCCGCACCCTCCTTGATGCCCTCTCGGATATGGAGCCTGGTGACGTCCCCCTCCTAAAGTACGACACGATCACGCTGCATCTGTCTCCTACGGCAGACCTGCGTACAGCGGTCAATAAACGCAATACAGTCGTCCTCTGTGTGACGAACCAGCTCGAGATCCCCTTCTGGTGGGCCTTCCTCCAGGATGTCTATCTCGGGAAGTATAGTGAGGGGAAGTACCGTATGCTCATCAATGCCTACGGCCTCCCCAAGAATGGGGAAGACCCCGTGCAGCAGGCGCTATACAAGACTGATGCTAATGTCCAATATCCCCTCCTGCTCCGCCTCGAGAAGTATATGGATGAGCATGGTGAAGAGAAGCCAGCAATTCTGGTGCGTCTCTTAGCTCAGTATCGCTAACCTCACAGAGTACGAATGAAGATGAATAAGATCTATAAGTCACTGGGCCTTCTCCTGGCTCTCTCACTCTTCTCCTCCTGCTACAAGGACCACTCGGTCAATGGCGATCACCCTCTGGCTGTCGTCAAGGTAACAGAGCCCATCGCCTCGGTGCAGACGGCTACCTTCGGTGAGGTCACCGTGATCAAGTCGCCTGCATATACCATCACGACGGGCGCATCCGTGACGCCCTCCTACGAGTGGATCGTCGATGGTGTGGTCGTCTCCACAGAGAAGGACCTCTCCTATAGCCCTACGAGCTATGGTAAGCATGATGCTCGTCTGCGTATGTACACGCCTGACGGCTCCTACTTCTACCGCTTCACTATCGACGTGCCCTACCGCTATGTCGACGGGCTGTACATCCTGGCGAGCAACGAAGGGAAGACCATCCTCTCCTACCTGCCTGGCGGGGAGAAGACGGATGCCTTTGACCTCGACGCCTTTGGGCGAAGCAATCCCACCATCGATATGACGGGGGATCCCCAGTCGATGGTCTTCTACCGCTATGTGCCAGGTGCAGGTGCATCTCGTAGCTATCTCGGTATCGCCCTCGGTCTCCCCACACGCTACTATCGTGTGTCGGCTGACTCGCTGAAGGTCCTCACACCTCGTATCTCCTTCACGAACCCCGTAGATTTCAGCCACGCCAGTGGCAATCAGGCTACGGTCAGGGAGTACTTCATCTCGGGAGCTAACGTCTGGGAGATGGAGAAGTCGGCTACTTTCCCAGCTAAGAAGCACGATCGTTACCTCTCGCGTGTCGCCTCGGGCTACTCGCTCGCCTCGGCTATCGTGAATTGGCGTGCCTTGACGGGTACACGTATCAGTGAGGGCATGGCCTTCTTCGACAATGCGGGAAGCAACCTGCTGTATATGACCCTTGGCTCAAGCGTCTCAGTGAAGAAGGTGCGTACCTTTACGGCGAGTGCCTTCCCTGGTGGGGCTCCTGAGGAGACGAACCCCTTCGAGGGCATGACGCTCATCGATATGAAGAGCGCTGGTGAAGGGAACTATACTTATAACTACACCCTGCTGCTGCTCAAGCGCAACTCGGATAGCAAGTACTTCGTCGCTCGCCTCACGGCTGGGGACTTCACTCAGTCGCAGAATGTCGATGGTGCTACGGTCTCCATTGTCGAGTTCACCGAAGGCACGCCTACGCACCTGATGCCTAACCTCGGTGGTACGGCTGCGCTCGTAGCGACTGCGGACAAGGTGTACTTCTACAATATGGCGAACACTACGGCGACGACCCACCCAGCTTGGATCTCGCTCCCCGCAGGGCAGACGATTGCTTCGATGGCTCTGACGTCGGACAACCGCCTCTTCATCGGGGCTAACGGTACAGGCACAGGCTTGGTTGGCTCGATCTACAGCTACAATGTAGCGGGCATTACCCCCGTCCTCCTCAAGTCTGAGGAAGGTATCACGGGTAAGATCAAGCAGATCGTCTACCGTCAGTTCAACAACTAACATCATGCCTCCTCCCCGCACCATACCCCGCGGAGAGGAGGCTCGCTCCTCCGTCGCCCCAGTAGCCTCTTCCTCCACGGATAAGGCTGCGGGGCTTCGGTCGTCCTTTGCGGCTTAGCCGAGAGAAGGACGCACCGCAGGAGCAGGAGGCCCTTCAGCCTCACCCACCACTGAATCAAGTATCACACTATAATCCCCATCCATGCACAAGAGTTGTATCCGATGCCTGCTCGTGGCTACTGCCATCTCTGCGGGCTCACTGAGCCTCGCTGCGGCTCCCTCAGCTCTCTCTTCTCGCGCCTTCGGTGACGACACCAAGAAGGAGAAGAAAGAAGAAGACAAGTACACGAAGTTCTTCAAGGACAAGAAGGTCGAGACCGCCCGCGGGAAGTTCGTTACCCTCCACAAGATCGATGGTAATGTCTACCTCGAGCTCCCCACGAAGTACCTCGGCAAGGAGCTGATGATGGGTGCCAAGGTCACCTCGACCACCGACCCCGATTATCTGGCTGTCGGCTCGATGAACTCCGCTCCTATCGTCTTCCGCTTCGAGAAGCAGGACAGCGTCATCGTCATGAAGGCACCCAACTCCATCGTCTATCGCCGTGACGCTTCGCCCGAGCTGCAGAAGGCCCTCGAGCTGAACTACCGTGACCAGTCGGTCGAGTCCTTCACCCCCGAGGTATACAAGGCTGATAGCTCCGCTGTCGTCCTGAAGATCAATTCGCTCGTCACGGAGTCCAGCCCCTTCTTCGAGATCGTCCCCTCGCAGCAGGGTCCCTTCAAGATCACCTCTTCGCGCAATAGCAACCTGACCTTCGTCAGGGGGCTGAAGTCCTTTGACTCCAACGCCAGCGTCCGTGTCGAGATGAACTTCTCTGTGAACGCTTCTCTCATGGGTGTGCTCACCGTCGCTAAGGACATGCCTCTGACGGCTGAGGTGACCTATACGATCCTCCCTGTAGAAGCCTCCAACGCCATCCCCCGCTTCGCTGATGCCCGCGTAGGCTATCAGACGACGCGCAAGGTCTCCTTCCCCGACTACCTTGACCAGAGTGAGCCCGTCTATCTGGCACACCGCTGGCAGCTCGTCCCCAAGGATAAGAAGGCCTACGCTAAGGGTCAGCTCACTGAGCCCGAGAAGAAGATTGTCTTCTATCTGGATAGCGCCTTCCCCGCCAGCTGGCAGCGCCCCATCCGTGAGGGGGTCCTTCGCTGGAATAAGGCCTTCGAAGCCGCTGGCTTCCGCAACGCTATCGAGGTACGTGACTTCCCCAAGAACGATAAGCAGTTCGACCCCGACAACCTCGAGTACTCTTGCATCCGCTACATCCCCAATAGCCAGGAGACGATAGCTGCCTCCAACTGGACGGATCCCCGCACGGGTGAGATCTTCAGCGGGAACCTCACGATCTATAATAATGTAGAGGCACTCATGCACAAGCAGCGCTTCATCGGTACGGCTGCTGTCGACCCACAGGTGCGCTCGTCTCGTCTGCCACAGGCTCTCTTCGAAGAGTCACTCTCGCAGCTCGTCACGCAGGAGATGGGGAGCGTCCTCGGCCTGCTGCGTAACTATGCTGCTTCGGCATCCTATACCACGGACCAGCTCCGCTCAGCTAAGTTCACGAAGGAGTCGGGGCTCACACCCTCTATCCTCGACGGTGTGACCTACAACTACCTCGCTCAGCCCTCTGACAAGGGGGTACGCCTCATCAACGACCAGCTCGGTATCTACGACCTCTTCGCTATCGACTGGGGCTACCGCTACTTCGACCTCAAGGGTGATCCCGCTGCTGAGGCTAAGGAACTGCTGAGCCGCGTCGACAAGCGTGCTCGCGAGCCTTACCTCCGCTATGCTCCTGAGCAGCGCTACGCTGTCGACCCCACCGTCCGCACCGAAGACCTCGGCAACGATCCTATCAAGACGGCCGAACTCACGATGAAGAACCTTGCCTTCATCCAGTCGAACCTCTCTAAGTGGATCACCAACGACCCCGATAGCCGCAAGAAGAAGAGCCTCTATCTGGCTATCGTACAGGGCTACTACCTCCAGCTCAAGAATGCTATGAGCCTCGTCGGTGGTGTCGTCTGTCAGGAGAGCCGCCTCTCGACGAGCCTGCCCCGCTATCAGGTCGTGCCTAAGGCTAAGCAGCGCGAAGCCTTCCAGTGGCTCCTCCGTCAGGCTAAGGACTTCCAGAGCAAGGCTGACCGCAACTTCGAGCGTAAGGGCTTCATAGACGTGAGCTACTACGATCAGCTCCTCGAGTTCCTCGTCAAGGATATCTATGACCTGCGCTCACGTATCATCATCGCTTCGCAGGTAGACTCGAAGACGTACAGCCTCGGCGAATACTTCGACGACCTCTATCAGGCTACCTTCGCCTCGACGATCGCTGGTAAGAGCCCCAACCACATGGAGCGTCTGATGCAGATCGCCTTCATCGACAAGTCTGTCGCTGGTACGGTCAATCCCCGCAACGCTACGCCTGGTATGCCTTACAGCTTCGCCGGTGCACCCGCCTCTGTCGGTGGCAAGCTCATCAGCCTCACCTCTACGACGGACTACAGCGATGCTCTCAAGTCTGGCCGCGTCAACTATGGTGGTGGCGACCCCTCGGCAAGCATCTATCCTATGGCCAACGTCCCTGCCCTTGATACGTCAGAGCAGTACATGTACGCTGCCCTGTTGAAGGTACGCCCCCTACTCGAGCAGCGCGCTGCCTCCACGACGGACCGCACGCTCAAGGCCCACTACCAGACCTTGGCCTTCAAGGTCGCGAAGCTCCTCGATGCTAAGAAATAGACTACCCGAAGATGATCAATAGAAAGATAGCACTCCTCCTGGCTGCAGTGACCCTCACGCTGGCTCCTGCTACGGCCCATGCGGGGATCTTCGACTTCCTCAAGCGGAAGAAGAAGCCCAAGACGGAGAAGGCACCCGAGAAGAGTGCCTACGAGAAGATCCTCACTGATAAGCCCATCGTCTCGGCTAAGGGCGACTTCCTCACCCTGCACAAGACGGACAATAAGCTCTACGTCGAGCTCCCTGTCAAGACCATCGGCAAGGAAATCCTCGTCGCCGTCACCCTCTCCTCCATCTCCAATCCTCAGCTCGGGATGGTCGGCTTCAAGAACTCTAACCCCGTGCACATGCGCTTCGCTCAGCGTGACAGCGCTATCGTGCTCGAGGCGGTGAACTCCGACCCCTACCTCACCGGGCAGCTGGAGAAGGAGCTTCGTCCGACCTTCGCTCCCAGCTACACGGACCTCGCCCTCTATAAGTTCCCCATCAAGGCGTGGAACAAGGATAAGTCCGCCGTCGTCTTCGACATCACCTCGCTCGTCACGAAGGATCAGAAGTACTTCCCGCTGATCGGGAAGAGCCTCGGCTCCTATCAGGTGCAGTCAAGCCTACAGAGTGATCTCGGCTACATCCGCGAGATCAAGGCCTTCGAGGACAATGTCTCCATCAAGATCGACCGTAGCTACCGCATCACTCTCAATTCCTCGCGTGGGGGCAAGAGCCCGCTGAAGGACTACCCCGTGACTCTCGGGGCGACCTTCACCATCCTCCGCCTGCCCGAGGAGCCGATGACGCCCCGTCTGGCTGATACGCGTATCGGTGTCTTCCACATCTCGAAGAATGCTTACGACCCCGAGTCCAAGCAGATCGAGGCCGTGCGCTTCGCTAAGCGCTGGCGCCTCGAGCCCTCGGATGTCGCTGCCTACAAGGCTGGTCAGCTCGTTCGCCCCAAGAAGCCCATCGTCTTCTACGTCGAGAATACCTTCCCCGCAGTGTGGAAGGCTGCGATGAAGGAAGGTACGCTGCGCTGGAACAAGGCTTTCGAGGCTATCGGCTTCAAGGACGCTATCGAGGTGCGTGACTTCCCCACGGATGACCCCAACTTCGACCCCGACAACCTCAAGTACAACTGTATCCGCTACGTACCCATCGCTACCGAGAACGCTATGGGTCCCAGCTGGGCTGACCCCCGCACGGGTGAGATCATCAATGCCTCGGTACTTGTCTGGAGTGATGTCTCGAAGCTGAACAACAACTGGCGCTTCGTCCAAACGGCTCAGGTCGACCCCCTCGTCCGCGCGATGAAGCTCCCCGATACGCTGATGTCCAAGTCGCTCAAGTACGTCATCGCACACGAGATCGGCCACACCCTCGGCTTCATGCACAACATGGCTGCATCGGCTGCATACTCTATCGACTCGCTCCGCTCGCCCTCCTTCACGGCCGTGCACGGTACGACGCCCTCGATCATGGACTATGCGCGCTTCAACTATGTTGCCCAGCCCGAAGACCGTGCTGTGAGCCTCGACCCTCCCACCGTCGGTACGTACGATAAGTATGCCGTCGACTGGACCTACCGCTACTTCCCCGACAGCAAGGGCAATCCCATCGAGGAAGCTCGCTATCTCAATGAGCTCATCGAGAAGCATGCTGCTGATCCCGAGTACCGCTATGGCGTGCAGCAGGTCGGCGACTACCGCTACGACCCCTCTTCTATCGAGGAAGACCTGTCGAATGACCCCATAGCTGCCAGCACCCTCGGGCTGAAGAACCTCAAGTACATCATCGCTCATCTGGGCGAGTGGTTCCCACGCGACGAGGAGGCTCAGCATCGTGCTACGCTCTACGAAGGTATCTCCGATCAGGCCCTGCGCTACGTGTCGAATGTCTTCATCAATGTCCCTGGTATCTACCTCTATCAGACGAGCGAAGCCTCTGGCCTCCCTCGCTACAAGGTCGTGCCTAAGGCTCAGCAGAAGGCTTCGGCTATGTGGCTCCTCGACCAGGCGCTCTCTATCGATAGCCTGCGCAATGATGCGCTCGAGGCTACGATGGGTGATCTGGGAGGCTCTTCGCCCTACGTCGTCGTCGGTGCTATGACGCGTGCTATGGCGATCCGCAATATCAATAACCTCTGCATGAGCTACTACCTCGACTCGACGTCTTACTCTCCTATGGAGTATGCCGATGATGTCTATGCCCGTGTCTTTGCGAAGACCGAGGCGGGCCGTGAGGATCTCACTGCCGCAGAGAAGCATCTGCAGGAGCTCTACGTCCGCTACATCACCTCTTATACGGAGGATCTTGTAGCGAAGACCACGGGTCGCTCTGCTCTGACGATCGCTGAGCTTACGGGCTTTGCCAAGGCTGGTGAGCCTGTCCGTACCGAGGGTATGAGCGATGAGGAGTTCATCGCCCTCTTGCCTAAGCTCCGCGGCTCGCACTTCTGCTCACTGGATCACGACCATTCGGATGATCCGCTCACGAAGCTCGATGCTGTCGGTTACCTCAACTTCGGGAATAGCTACGGTGAGCCTGCTGACCTCTTCACCTCTGCGATCAACATGACGGGCGACCTCTACCTGCCCCTGCAGTATCGCGCTGAAGAGCTGCTGAAGAAGGCCCTGGCCTCTACGAAGAGCGAAAGCCTACGCATGCACTACCAGACGCTCCTGCGCAAGCTCGAGAAGATCACGAAGTAGGCATCTCGCCTGCTCCTTTACCTAAAGTCCTCCCCTCATCTCTCTTGAAGAGTGAGGGGAGGACTTGTTTTGTCGACTCTGCTAACTTTGTATCCATGAAACGTCTCTTCCTCTCCCTCTTGGCGTGCCTTATGTTTGCCTGTCTGGCCGAGGCGCAGCGCACGCACGACACCATTTACCTCAAGAATGGCTCGATCCTTTATGGTCAGATCATCGAGGAGCTCCCCGATACGCAGGTGAAGATTCGCCTCCGTGATGGCTCCCTCCTCATCTGTCCCTATTCCGACTTAGAGCGCATCGAGTACTCCACGGGGCGAGCTTCCTTCTATGAAGAGCCTCGTACGCCTTATCTCAACTGGCATTTTGATGCGGGTTACCTTTTCGGGCCTTCTGAGCGCCAGCATGCAGGGCTGTTCGCCAGCTACGGAGCGCGCTTCAATCGAAGCCTCTTCCTCGGCATCGGTTCTGGCTTCATCTATGCTATGACCGAGACGGTAGATATGGTGATCCCCGTCTATGGGCATCTCCGTGCTTATCTACCCGTCCGTGGTCCGATTAAGCCCTTTGTGGATCTGCGTCCTGGCTATGGCTTTGCTCCGATGCATGGAGTCTTTGGCTTCTACGGCTCGGCTGTGGTAGGGCTTGATCTCTGGCGCTTCACTTGTGGCGTCGGGGTCAGCACGGTGCGCAATTCCTCCGGCGGCGATCCTCTGCTTGACCGAGAGCCTATTCCTTACAGAGCGACGGGCTTCATCCTGCGTATCGGGATGACCTTGTAGCGGGGAGGCGGACGAAGCCCCCCTTCTCCCCCGAGCCTACTTCCCCCTATACAGCCTCCCGCCCTGATGAGCCTCAGCTCGTCAGGGTGGGGCTTTTTGTGTCCTCACTGCTCAGCAGCGGGGACGCTACTTTATAGGGTGATGCACCATCCACTACTTATAACAGGTGTGGAGGAGTAGGCGAAGTCGTGCTTAGCTCACGGGTATTTATTGCCCTCCTGTAGAGGTAAAGTTAGATCCACGTGTGTAGTCCTTAGATCTACGTACGTAGTCTTTAGGATTTACGTGCGGGGATATAAGGACTTGGTACGTGGATAGGGAAGTTGGCGCAGGGGGACGGAGGTTTTTCGGTGGGTGCTTGCACTTTCTCTGGTGCTTGATGATGTGACTTTATTTGGTACCTTTGCTTGTGGAGTGCAACGGATACTCTTTGCCTCTTCGTATGATTGAGAAGGGCTTGGAGTGATGTGCCTCCTACGGGCTACCCAATTTGGAGGGTAGGCTGCTACGTGTTCATTGTTGTTTCATCCATTTGTAGTGCTTATGATTAGATCGCTTACATCTTCACATGCACGCTATGAGACACCACGCTGCCGCCACCATCGCCTTCATTATTAAGTGTCCTCCCAGCGGGAAGCGACTGCGGTCGTAACTGTGTTGGCGAGGACTAAGCAGAGGGGCACCCTGTCGTAGAGCCCCCGTTGGTCAGCAGAATAGTATCAAAATAGAGTGTGTGGCTCGCCCTCATGGGCGAGTGTCTTGTGCTTCGTGCCCCTGTGAAGGTCCACGGAGTTATCCTAAGGAGTTGCCCTTGAGGTGCCGTATGGTACCTTGGGGGTAATCCGTTTTTATGACCCTTAGCCAGCTCTCGGTAGGGTGCAGGAGGATGGGCGGCGGGCTGTCGCTTAGTGCTCTCGGGTGCTTTTCGTTATCTTTGTTTGAAGCAACCCTTTAGCAGATATGTTCTCATTCTCCATTAAAAAGATCGTCCAAGGGCAGGCGTTCCGTGTGCTCTTGGCCTTCGCTCTTCTGGCCTTCGTCATCATGCTCCTGGCGCCCCGTAATAGGAGCTTCCAGTATGCCTTCAGCGAAGGTAAGCCTTGGTCGTACGACCTCATCACGGCGCCGTACGACTTCCCCATCTACAAGTCCGCCGAGCAGATGCGTATGGAGCAGGACAGCATCCGTCAGGAGACGCTGCCCGTGTACACGTACAATGCGGAGCTCCTGCCTCGCAAGCTCAACCAGCTGCACGACGACTACGAGCGGAGCTTCAGCAAGACGCTGCCACGTGAGTACTACAACTTCCTCAAGGAAGAGCTGCGTCAGTACTACACCCGAGGCATGATGCAGGCTACGGCACTCTCTTCGCTCAAGGACGAGGGGCATCTGGAGATCAACCTGCTCGGGGCGGACAATGTGCTCACGCGTACGCCTATCACGACCTTCTATAGTCTGAAGGAAGTGTATGATATGATCTTTGCTCATGCGGAGAAGGCGGGGCTGCAGCGCTCGGAGCTACAGAAGCTCAGCGTCGCCTCTTACCTCGAGGACAACGTGCGCTACGACAAGGAGTACACGGCGAAGGTGCTGGATGATGCCTTGTCCAGCCTCTCGGCCTCTACGGGCATGGTGCAGCAGGGCGAGCGTATCATCGACCGTGGGGAGATCGTCACCCCCCATATCTATAATATCCTGCGCTCGTACAACATCGAGCAGGTCAATCGCCTCGGCGGAGATACCGCCTCGATCATCAACGTCGGGCTCTTCCTCTATCTGCTCCTGCTCTTCTCGATCCTCGGCGTCTATATCCTCCTCTTCTGCCAGCCCTTCCTCCAGCAGCCGCGCAATTTCGTGCTGCTCCTCACGCTGCTCTTTGCCTTCGTCGCGCTGACGGAGCTGCAGGCTCGCACGGAGTTCTTCCCCATTCAGGTGATCCCGTACGTGATGCTTCTCATCCTGCTGCGTGCGTTCTTCGGGAGCCATCTGGCGCTGAATACCTATCTCTTCACGATCCTTGCCTCAGCGTACTTCGTGCCTTCGGAGCCGCTGGCCTTCATCTTCATCCAGCTCTCGGCGGGCTTCACGGCGCTCTTCTCACTGCAGAGCTTGACGTCGCGCGGGCAGATCATACGTGCCGCCTTCCTCGTCTTCCTCGTCTATATCGGCGCCTCGATGATCGTCGAGTGGGGGCACGAAGGAGCTATCTCACGCGGCTACTGGATCCAGCTCTTCCTCTACGGGGTGAACCTGATCTTCCTGATGTTCTCCTATATCTTCGCCTTCATCGTCGAGCGTATCTTCGGCTATGTGTCGAGCGTGCGTCTGGTCGAGCTGAGTGATACGAATATGCCGCTGCTGCAGGAGCTGTCGGAGATCGCACCAGGGACCTTCCAGCACTCGTACCAAGTCTCTATCCTCGCTACGGCTGCCGCTACGAAGATCGGTGCAGATGCCCAGCTCATCCGTACAGGGGCGCTCTACCACGATATCGGGAAGATGCTTCACCCTGAGTTCTTCACGGAGAATTCGGCTGCGAACAACCCCCACAAGTACCTCACTTACCACGAGAGTGCTCGCGCCATCATCCGCCACGTCCTCGATGGGATCACGCTGGCGCAGAAGCACAGTCTGCCCGACCCCGTCATTGAGTTCATCCGCACGCACCACGGGCGCAGCACCACGCGCTACTTCTACAATTCATATTCGAACGAGCATCCCGACGAGGTCGTCGACCCTGAGCCCTTCACCTATCCAGGGCCTAACCCCTATACGAAGGAGCAGGGGATTCTTATGCTCGCCGATAGCGTAGAGGCAGCCAGCCGTAGTCTCGGTGAGTACACTGAGGAGGGCATCCGCAGTCTCATCGCGAAGATCGTCGATGGTATCGTCTCCGAAGGGCTGCTGAACGACACGCCGCTCACCTTCCACGATATACAGGAGATCAAGGAAGTCTTCTACCTCAAGCTCAAGACGATGTACCACGCGCGCATCGCTTACCCCGATAAGAAGTAGCATGCACGACCCCATCTTCCTCGTCGGCTTCATGGGCTCGGGCAAGAGTACCATCGGGCGCCATCTGGCCGAAGCCCTCGGGTGGCGCTTCATCGATACGGATGTCTTCGTCGAGACGCGCTTCCGCCAGCGCATCACGGATATGTTCGCCGAGCACGGCGAAGCGGTCTTCCGTCGCCGTGAGCGTATGGCTATCGAGGAGCTGATGAGTATGCCCGATACCGTCTTCGCTACGGGAGGCGGGCTGCCCTGCTATACCGACACGATGGATCACCTGCTGCAGGCGGGGCACGTCATCTACCTGCGCTGCTCTACGCCCATCCTCGCTGCGCGCCTCGAGCTGTGCAAGCGCACGCGCCCGACGATACGTGACAAGAGTGGGGAAGAGCTCTTCGCCTTCGTGCAAGACACCCTCGCGGTGCGCGAGCCTATCTATAGCCGTGCCCACCGCATCTGCGAGATCGACCACGTGGACACGCCGCAGAAGGAGCAGCTCTTTGCCCTCGAGCTGGCGAAGGAACTCGCACGCTAAGCCCACATAAGCATACAGCTACGCCCCGCCGACAGCACTTGTCTGTCGGTGGGGCGTGCTTATTTGTCGGCTCGCTTCTGTGCTTCGCTCTGGTAGCGAGTCGTAGGGTAGTTGGGTAGAAGCAATAGTTGTTTGCGGGCAAAGCGCTATCGGAGACTGTTGCCCCGAGTCCTGTCCTCTATTTAGAGAGCTAAGGCATCGCATACCCAGCCCCACGATATGCCTCCCCGAAGTGACACGCAAGCCCTTCGCTTTTTCGCAAGTATCCCTCTTATCCAGCGGAGGAAAAAGTGCTGTTCTTGTGGAGAAAAAAGCGCCTTCCCTTAGTGCTTTTTCTCTGTCTACGCACGTAGTCTTAACGGCCAGGCACGTCAATCCAAAGATCCACGTACGTAGATATTAGGACCACGTACGTAGTCCAAACTTATCTGCCGCTCGTCCGCAACTTTTTCTCCCTATGCGAAGCAACAACCCTATATAGGTCATCGGGGCGATTCGTATTGGTCGACGCGCAAACCACTATAGGTTCGGAGTATCTCCCTATAGTACTTCATCTGCGAGGCGCTATAAATACCCGCCTTGTCTATCGCCGTGAGTGCATTGAGCGTGAGAACAAAGGTGCTCCCCAGAGCGGGGCGTCTTGCCGAGGAAATCGATGACGGCTGGTAGGCACTTCCTCGATCTGCCCTCGGCTTCTGAGGTGGTTGTCTTGCTGTTTTCTGCGGATTCGTTTGGTGGAAACGGAAATTAGGTGTATCTTTGCAAGCGAAATCTTTAGAGAGTCCTCTCAAGAAGTGAATGGCTCCGTAGCTCAACTGAATAGAGCATCTGACTACGGATCAGAAGGTTACAGGTTTGAATCCTGTCGGAGTCACCACGGAGAGATGAGACGATACTACTAAAGGACGGAATGGCTCCGTAGCTCAACTGAATAGAGCATCTGACTACGGATCAGAAGGTTACAGGTTTGAATCCTGTCGGGGTCACCACAAGGAGAAGCGCCGTACTACCACGAGGTAGTACGGCGCTTTCGCTTTGTAGGCCCGCTCCACCTATGCGGTGGGGCGGGTCTTTTCGTATAGGTCGGGCAGGCAGATCTCCAGTAGGTCGAGGACGTGCTCGAAGCCTTCCGCCCCACCGTAGTAGGGGTCGGGGACGTGGTCGCGTGGGCTGCGCTCGCTCCACTCGGGGAGGAGGCTGACCTTGCGTGCCAGCTCTTCGGTGGGTGCCAGCTCCAGTAGGCGCTCCCGATTCGCTTCGTCCATACCGATGATATAGTCGAAGTGGAAGAAGTCCTCGTAGGTGATGGGGCGGGAGCGACTCTCGAGGGAGTAGCCCCGACGGGCGGCGTGGGCACGCATACGCCCGTCGGGGAGCTCGCCTTCGTGGTGAGCGATGAGGCCCGCGGAGTCGATCTCGTAGTCGCCTTCGGCGCCCTGACTCGCTACGTAGTGGCGGAAGAGCCCTTCGGCTGATGGGCTGCGGCAGATGTTGCCGAGGCAGACGAAGAGGATGCGTACAGGGCGGGAGGGCTGTGGACTCACGTGGGGCATACTACTCGATGCTTAGGTCGCCGAGGGTGACACGCCCCCCCTGACCGACGATCGCCTCAGCGACGAAGCGGATGCGTGAGCCCGAGATGCCTGCGGGGAGCAGGACTTCCTGGGGGATGGGGTTATTCTGGATGTTGTCGAAGTTGCCCGAAGCGACCTTCTGCCCATCGACGTAGATGCTGTAGGAGCGGACGTGACCCGAGGCATCGCGCTGCTGCGAAGGCGTGTAGATGAGCTTCTGGATGGGGCGTGCGTCCTCGAAGAGCAGCTCGAGTGAAGTCTGCCCAGCTTCGAGCGTGACCGTCGTGTAGCCGTTGCCGTCGAGCAGGGCCTTGCGGTCATCGGCACCCAGCGAAGGCGTCTGGATCTGTGAGGCTGCGAAGCCGAGGCGCTTGGTCGTCTCAGGGCGGTCCTTATTGGTCGAGGTGGAGACGCGGGCGCGGATCGTAGCGTGGTCATCGCTGAGGGTGAAGGGACCCTTATAGCGCTGCCAGCCCTTGGGGTGCTTGGTCTTGGCATCCTCGATAGCGTACTCGATGAGGACGTCGGGGGTGACGGAGGTGATGTGCACCTGGTCGCTCTCGTCACGACGGATCGTGGGAGCCTCGAGCACCTCGGGGGTGAGGTAAGCTGCGATCTCGGCGATACAGACGGGGCCACGTGCTTCCTCGAAGGTGACGCGCAGGCTCTTCGTCTCTACGGGGGCGAAGCGGATGATACGCTTGTAGCCGATGGTCGTCAGACTATCGGAGGTAGCGACGGGCTCGAAGACACCGGGGCTCGTCTCCGTCTCGATGCGGAAGCGCTTGACACGCTGCCCGAGGGCGATGTACTCCTGCAGGACGAGGGTATTGAGGCGTGTGGGGCGAGAGAAGCGGTAGAAGAGGTAGCCGCTCGTCACGCCGTCAGCCATAGCCCAGTAGGTCTTCGTCTTGCCGTCGTTGGAGAGGTTGGGGGCGAACTTCTTATCACCGCTACGGAGGTTCGATGCGGTGACAGCGACGCCACGGAGCTTATTGTCACGGAAGGCCTCCTTCAGATGGTCGTGCCAAGCGATGAGGCGCGTAGAGTCCTCTGCAGGGATGCGGCCGTGTAGGTCGATAGGGCAGTTTAGGAGGAGGTTGGCATTGCGACCGACGCTCTGGTAGTAGAGGCGGACGAGGTTAGCCACGGAGCGGACCTGATGGTCTTCGCGGGGGTGGTAGAACCATCCTGGGCGGATGCTCACGTCGACTTCGCCAGGGAGCCACTGCTTAGCGTCCTCCATACCCCACTGAGCTTCGGAGTAGTGCTTAGCCTTGTCCTCGTCGTACATAGCCCAGTTGGTCTGGCCAGCCCAGCCCTGCTCGTTGCCTATCCAGCGGATCGTGGGCACGGTACCGCCGAAGATCATGATATCCTTATTGTTCTTGCGGAGCATCTTCGAGGCGGCCTCATAGCGGTAGTAGCTCTTGGGGTCGATCTGACGCGTGGAGTCTGCACCGCCGTACCAGCCGTTACCGCCGTTGGCGCCGTCGAACCAGTATTCGAAGAGCTTGCCATACTGTGTCGTGAGCTCCTTGATCTGCTCGTGGAAGATCTTCTGATACTCGGGCTGACCGTAGTACTGGCTATTGCGGTCCCATGGGGAGAGGTAGAGGCCGAAGAGCAGGCCGTGCTTGCGACACGACTCGCTGAGCTCGCGGACGAGGTCGCCCTGCCCATCCTTCCAAGGGCTGTTCTTCACCGAGTACTCGGTGGTCTTCGTGGGCCAGAGGCAGAAGCCGTCGTGGTGCTTGGCGGTGAGGATGACGCCCTTCATGCCGGCACGCTTGAGCGTGCGCACCCACTGCTCGGTGTCGAGGCGCTCGGGGGCGAAGGTCTTAGCGGGGGTGTTGCCATAGCCCCACTCGAGGTCGTTGAAGGTGTTGAGGCCAAAGTGCACGAAGGCGTAAGTCTCCAGCTCCTGCCACTCGATCTGGGCGCGTGTAGGGACGGGGTGGACTGGGGCGGGTGCTTTGCTCTGTGCCGTGCCCCCAATGGGGAGGCTGAGGGCGAGGAGTAGCGATGCGATCCCAGCGGTTAGCTTCTTCATAAAGGGTAGGATGGGTGATTAGTATTTGTATTTGCGCTGATTCTCTGCGCTGAGGAGTGCCGAGGGCTCAGCGATCGTTTTGTCAAGTAGGGTGCTGAGGGCAGTGACGAAGGCCGTACTGCTATTGAGGCAGGGGATGTAGGTGAAGCTCTTGCCTCCTGCCTCGAGGAAGTCCGCACGGCCCTCGTCATTGATCTCCTGGATCGTCTCCAGGCAGTCGCAGACGAAGCCGGGGCAGACGACGGCGATGCGCTCGGCACCTTCGCGGGCGAACTCCTTCACACGGCGTGCCATATATGGCTGGAGCCAGTCGTGGAAGCCCAAGCGGGACTGATAGACCAGCTCGACGCGCTCTGGCTCGAGGCCGAGGTCTTGGATGAGGTAGCGTCTTGTCTCCTCGCACTGCAGGCGGTAGCAGTCCTCCTCACCGTGGCGCTCATGCCAAGTGCGGCGGTCGGCGCAGTGGGCGGAGTGGCCGTTGTGCTCACGGCACGCCTTCGGGATGTGAGAGAGCGGTACGCCGTGCATCGAGATGATGAGGCGGTCGAAGGGCTCCGTGAGATACTCGCGGACGCTATCGGCTAAGGCCGTACGGTAGGCCGTCTCCCCGTAGAAGGGCGCTTGCAGACGCAGGCGCATAGGGCGTAGACCCAGGCGACGGATCTCCTCAAGAGCGAAGGCCACGGCGGTCTCATAGCTGCTGCGTGCATAGTGGGGATAGAGAGGGACGATGACGACCTCCTCGATGTCGGGGAGGGCGGCCAAGGCCTCTAAGGCTTCGCCCGTACCTGGATGGCCATAGCGCATCCCTACCGCTACGGGCTCACGGCGTAGCTCGGCGAGCTGCTGGGCTATCGAGGCGGAGTGGGAGATGAGTGGGAAGTTCTGCGCATCGGCATCCCATATCGTGCGGTAGTTCGCAGCGGACTTCGGCGCACGACGGGGTACGATGAGGTGATGGACGAGGAAGTAGCGCAGCGGGTAGCTGATCCCGATGATGCGGCGGTCCATGAGGAAGGTGCGCAGGTAGTCGCGCACGTCAGGGACGGACGGGGAGTCGGGGGAGCCTAAGTTCAGGAGGAGCGTGGCGCGCCCAGCGGGGAACTCTGCCCCGAAGAGGCATGGGCGTGTCGTCCTCATCTCTTGGGGGGCTGAGGGGATAGACGTACTATGCTTCATCACCTTCGGCCAGAGTGTAATCCTGGAAGAGGAAGTCATTGTAGGGGAAGCGCTGCACGTGGATCTCACGGGCGCGGTCGTAGAGGAGCTGCTTCAGCTCTTCAATCCCCTCGCCTGTGCGGGCGGAGATGAAGCAGCAGCCCTGCTCACCGAGCTTTGCCATCCACGTCTGCTGTAGCTCTTCGCGGCTGATATTGCGACGGGTGCGCTCGCCGAGGTCGTCGGCATCACGCTCCTCGAAGGTGAAGGCGTCGATCTTATTGAAGACGAGGATCGTCGGCTGATCGTTGCCAGCGTTGATCTCACGCAGCGTCGAGGAGACGACCTCGATATGCTCCTCGAAGTTCGGGTGAGCGATGTCCACCACGTGTAGGAGGAGGTCCGCCTCACGCACCTCGTCGAGCGTGCTCTTGAAGGACTCGATGAGCTCCGTGGGGAGCTTGCGGATGAAGCCCACGGTGTCGGAGAGGAGGAAGGGGAGGTTGTGGACGATGACCTTGCGGACGGTCGTGTCGAGCGTAGCGAAGAGCTTGTTCTCAGCGAAGACCTCGCTCTTCGACAGCACGTTCATCAGCGTGGACTTCCCTACGTTGGTATAGCCGACGAGGGCGACACGGACGAGCTTACCACGGTTCTTGCGCTGCATCGACATCTGGCGGTCGATGACCTTCAGCTCGGCCTTGAGGTGGGCGATACGGTCCTGGATGATACGGCGGTCGGTCTCGAGCTGCGTCTCCCCAGGGCCACGCATCCCCACACCCCCACGCTGGCGCTCGAGGTGCGTCCACAGGCGGGTCAGTCGGGGGAGCATATAGCGATACTGAGCCAGCTCGACCTGCGTCTTAGCGTAGGCCGTGGTAGCTCGGGAGGCGAAGATATCGAGGATGAGGCTCGTACGGTCAAGGATCTTGACCTTCAGAGCCTGCTCAATGTTACGAAGCTGCTTGGGACTGAGCTCGTCGTCGAAGATCACGATACCGATCTCATTCTCCTCGACGAAGAGGCGGATTTCCTCCAGCTTACCCTTACCGACGAAGGTGACGGAGTGGGGTTGATCGAGGCGTTGGGTGAAGCGACGTACGGCTCGCACACCAGCTGTGGAGGAGAGGAAGTCCAGCTCGTCGAGATATTCGCGGGCCTGCTCCTCGTTTTGGTTCTTTGTGATGAGCCCGACGAGGACCGCTTCCTCGCTCTTGGCTTCAGTGATGATAAACTCTCTCATAATCTGGACAAAAATACGATAATATATAAGGAGTCCGCCCAGCGCACTGTCGCCGTGCCCGAAAGCTCGGTGCTGGGCGCTCTACGACCACTCGCTCTTCACTCCCGCCCTTATGCGGGTGACACCTCGCGAAGCGTGTGCACTTCCCTCCAAGAGAAAGATCCTTCTCCAGCGCAAGAAAAGGGTTGTCTGAGCCGAGAAAAACGTGTCAAATCATTGGAAATACTTTGATCCACGTACCTGGTCTTATCATCTACGTACGTAGTCCATAGGATCATCGTGCGTAGACCTTAGATCCACGTACGTAGACAAATTAATAGCTCGCTTGTTTCGGAGGAATAGCGCTATAGCTCGGGAGCTTTTGCACCGGCTCTTCGAGCGAATGCTTGTAGTGAAACGGACAGCGCCCGCACCGAGTCGATGGCTCGGTGCGGGCGCTGTGATAGGGTAGAGTGGGAGATGCTTACTTCTTCGACTTGAGGTGAGCGGTGAAGCGCTTAGCGTTGTCCGTGGGGTTAAAGGTCATCGTGCCAGCCTGGATATCGACGGCAGCGTCGGCCTCGAGGCGGTTGATGATGGTCTCAACCTCGGTGCCCTTGATGCTCTGCCCTACGTGAGAGGAGTAGGTAGGGCGGTTGAGGTGGACGACGCCATTGCGGTAGACGTAGCTGGTAGACATCGTAGCCGAGAGCTCACGCTTCTTGGTCTGAGAGCCCCCATCCTGGATGTTCTGGGTGAACTCACCATAGCCGACCTCGATGGAGGCTTGACCCTTGCGGATGAAGGAGATGGTGACGTCGATCGTCGTCGTGGTGCCACCCGAGGTGGTCGTGAGGTTCTTGGTGCTCCACACCGTGCCGGTGAGTGCGTCTGATTCGGGCTCTGAGGAGCAGGCCGTGAGGCCGAGAATCGCCCCGAAGGCGAGGAGTAGAAGAGTGGTGAATCGCTTCATCTGTGGTTTACTATTATATATTGTCTGTGATCACAAAGATAGGGCGCTGCAAGCGAACGCCCGATGGACTACTCTTCTAACGCTTGATTATAAGGTGATTGCATATAGTGGGCGATAGTGTGAATTGTAAAAAAGAAGAGCGCGTGATCAGCACGAGTACCACGATAGAGAAAATCGGTTAACTTTGTATCGTCCCTATATATGCTAACTCGCTTAATAGTATAGTTAAATTATGAATCTCAAGTACTCGCTGCTGGTCTTAGCAGGGATCTCTTCCCTGGCCGCACAGGCTCAGACCTCGCAGCCCACAACGATCGAAGCTCCCGCTCACCGTGTAGCTTTCGCTCACGAGCCCGGAGCTAACTACTTCATCTCGCTCGCCGGTGGTGTAGGCGCCATGTTCCTCGAAGGAAACAACACGCCCAAGTTCACCGATCGTCTCTCTTGGACGGCAGCCCTCTCTCTCGGTAAGTGGCACAACCCTTACTATGCTACCCGTCTGAAGGTCGTCGGTGGTGAATCTTACACCTACAGCAAGCTCAACTCTGCGCTTCGCAACGACAACTACTTCGTCGGTGGTCACTACGATTTCATGTTCGATGTCGTGAACTTCTTCTCTACCTACAACCCCAACCGCGTATTCCACATCATTCCTTACGTAGGGGTAGGCTATGAGTACAAGTTCAACCACACGGTAGCAGGTCTGCCCAACACGCACGCTGCTACGGCTAACGGTGGTCTCCAGCTGTCCTTCCACGTCGCTCCCCGCGTCAACATCTTTGTCGAGGGTGAAGCTACGTACAACGGCTTCCACATCCGTAAGTCTTACGCTCCTGACTTCTCCAACGCACTCCGTCTGTCTGCTGTCGCAGGTCTGACTTTCAACGTCGGTCGTCAGGGCTTCGCTCCTGTTGAGCCCCTCGATCAGGCTTACATCGATGGTCTGCAGTCTCAGATCAACGCCCTGCGTGCTGAGAACGCTGAGCTCGCTAAGCGCCCCGAGCACTGCCCCGATGTAGAGGCTGTAGCTCCCGCTGCTAATGATCGCTTCGTAGCTGATAAGTCTATCCTCTTCGCACAGGGTAAGTCTGCTGTCAGCAACGACCAGCTCATCACCGTCTTCGACGCTGCTGAATTCGTCAACAAGGGCGAAGGTGAACTCGTCGTCACGGGTTATGTAGCTAAGAACGAAAGCCGCTTCGCTGGCCTCGCCGAAAAGCGTGCTAAGGCTGTCGCTACCCTCCTGACGGAGAAGTATGGCGTATCAGCGGATAAGATCACCGTCGAATGGAAGGAAGCTGGTGAAGCTCCTTATAGCGCTGGCCAGCAGGGCTGGAACCGCGTTGTGATCATTCGCTCTAAGTAATCACCTCAAGTCAAGACATTCAATTCTAATGAAGACGAAAATAATGACGCTTGCACTCTGCGCTCTTGCAGCGACGAGTGCCCTGCAGGCCCAGGAGCCCGCTCAGCAGCCTTCGCACAAGACTGCCTTCGTCAAGGATGGTAAGGCACACTGGTTCCTCGAACTCGGGGACGCTGCTACCCTCAGCCTCGGCGGTTACAACTACGACGTCAAGTTCGGCGATCGCGTTAGCTTCATCAACCCTAACCTCGCTATCGGTCGCTGGGTAACTCCCGCCTTCGGGATGCGCCTCCAGCTCCAGGGTGGTAAGCTCTACGACTTCAAGTCGACTCCTGTCGCTGGTGCATACCTCCGCAACGACGTCATCTATGGCTCCGCTCAGTATGACTTCATGTTTGACGTCATCAATTACTTCGCTCCTTACAAGGAAGATCGCTTCTTCCACCTCATTCCCTTCGTAGGGGTTGGTGTGGGTTACAAGCATCAGACGGAAGTACTTGGTGTCAAGGATAACAGCCACCGCTTCGGTCCTCAGGCTGACGCTGGTCTTCAGCTGAAGTTCCGCCTGGCTCGCTTCGTAGACTTCAACCTCGAAGGTAAGGTCACGGCTACCGACCTGCGTCTCCCCTCCACGGGTGAAGCTCGTGTAGCTGGTACGGCAAGCGAAGGCTTCAGCAACGCCAGCTTCATCGCTCAGGCTGGTGCTTCGCTCACCTTCCACCTCGGTCGCAAGGAATTCGAAGCTATCACGCCTAACGATCCTGCGCTCATCGCTGACCTCAACGGCCAGATCAACGCCCTGCGTGCTGAGAACGCTGAGCTCGCTAAGCGCCCTGTCAACTGCCCTGACGTAGCTGTCCCCGTAGCTGACTCTAAGGTCATCGGTAACGTCATCTACTTCCGTATCAACAGCGCTGTCGTCGACAAGAACCAGATGGTCAATGTCTACAACATCGCCGAATACGCTAAGAGCAACACCGAGACGATCACGCTCGTTGGTTATGCTGACCGCCAGACTGGTAACCCTGCTTACAACCTCGCTCTCTCTAAGCGTCGTGCAGAAGCTGTCGCTGACATCCTCGTCAAGAAGTACGGCATCTCTCGCGATCGTCTGAAGATCGACTGGAAGGGTGACACGGTACAGCCTTACAGCGAAAACGTTTGGAACCGTATCGTCCTCATGAGCGCTGAGTAATCCTCGCTCATAGCTCCCTAAGGTGAGCCCTGTTGCTCACCACCCAACGCCCGCCCTCGGCTGACTACAGCGTCGCCGAGGGCGGGCTCTTTTATGTCGATCCGTGGGGGAGTGACCCTCTGGGGTGGGGGTGTCAGCAGTGTCTTCTTCGCTGCCTGCTTGCTTAGTTGGGGGCAATGTCTTATCTTTGCATCGCATTCTCCACCCCTGCTGGGGTGGGCGAGTGATTAGGCTGTCTCGTGGTGTAATGGTAGCACAACAGGTTTTGGTTCTGTTTGTCAAGGTTCGAATCCTTGCGAGACAACAAGCCTCTTGGTAGTGTGATGAGAAATATGTATCTTTGCACCATCAAAAGGCAAACGGCCAAGTACGGTGTGGTAGTTCAGCTGGTTAGAATACCTGCCTGTCACGCAGGGGGTCGCGGGTTCGAGTCCCGTCCATACCGCCAGAAGGAGCTGTGTCCCCTTCTCCACGAGGAGGAGTGAGCACAGCTTCTCTTCCGAAAAGCCAAGCTCGGGATGTAGCGCAGTCCGGTTAGCGCACCTGCTTTGGGAGCAGGGGGTCCCAGGTTCGAATCCTGGTATCCCGACACAAGTAAGGAGGTCTGATGTAGAGCACTACGTCAGACCTCCTTCGTTTATATCATCTCCAGAGGGGGTGGGCTTCAGCGCCGATGTCGTACCTTTACGCTGTGAGGCCGTCGCCTCCATCCCTCTCTCCAATAGACTAATGAAGCAAGAATCACGTATGATCGCCAAGACACTGCAGGCCCTGGAGCCCGTCTTGGCACAAGAACTCGAGGCCCTCGGGGCTACCGATATCGAGCAGGGGCGCCGTATGGTCTCCTTCACTGGGGACAAGAAGGTGCTCTACCGTGCGAACTATCGTCTGCGCACGGCCCTGCGTATCCTCCTGCCTATCGCCTCCTTCCGCGCCAATGACCCCGATGAGCTCTATCGTCAGCTCAAGCGTCTGGACTGGAGCGAGTGGATGCAGGCTGGCGACACCTTTGCCTTCGACACCGTCGTCTACTCAGAGACCTTCACTCACAGTAAGTATGTCGGCTACCGCGCTAAGGATGCCCTCGTCGACTTCTTCACTGAGCGTGGGGAGAAGCGCCCCATGGTGCGTCTGGACAATCCCGACCGCCTCTTCCATATCCATATCTCGCACGACGAGGTGACGCTGGCACTCGATAGCTCGGGTGAGAGCCTGCACAAGCGTGGCTGGAGAGCAGCGCAGACGGAGGCTCCGCTGAGCGAAGTCCTCGCCGCTGGTATCCTGCTGCTGGCTGGCTGGCAGGGTGAGACGGACTTCATCGATCCCATGTGTGGCTCGGGGACGCTCCTCATCGAGGCAGCCCTCATCGCCCGTGGTATCGCCCCAGGCTCCTTCCGTAAGAGCTTCGCCTTCCAGCGCTGGGCGGACTATGATCCCGCCCTCTTCGCTGATGTAGAGGCCGAGTGCCGTGAGCTGAAGCCCTTCGAGCACCATATCTATGGCTCGGATAGCTCCATCGAGGCGGTGAAGGTGGCACGTCACAACGTCCGCACGGCAGGCCTTGCCGACCTCATCACCGTCAGCCATCGTGCTATGCAGGATTGTCCTGCTCCCGAGGCTCCCGCCCTCATCGTCACGAACCCACCCTACGGCGAGCGTCTGCGTCTGCGCGATGGCGAGGAGCTCTACCGCATGATCGGCGAGCGCCTCAAGCACAACTATGCCGGCTCGACGGCTTGGATCTTGGCCTACAAGCTCGAGCACTTCGATAAGATCGGTCTGCGCCACAGCGACCGCATCAAGATGCTCAACGGCTCGCTGGAGTGTGAGCTGCGTGCCTACACCCTCTTTGCTGGCAAGCGTGAGGACTTCAAGCGTGCTGGTGGCGAAGGCGAAGAGGAGCGTGCTCCTCGTGCTCCACGTCCCGAGCGTGAGCGTGGCCCTCGCTCCGAGAAGCCCCATCGCTTCGACCGTCCCCGCCGTGAAGATCGCCGTGAAGGAGGCCGTCGTGATGGTGATCGTCCGAGCTTCTCAGACCGTCCCCGTCGCGAAGATCGCCGTGAAGGTGGTCGTCGTGATGGTGATCGCCCCAGCTTCTCAGACCGTCCGCGTCGTGAAGATCGCCGTGAAGGAGGCCGTCGTGATGGTGATCGTCCGAGCTTCTCAGACCGTCCACGTCGTGAAGATCGCCGTGAAGGAGGCCGTCCCGCGAAAAAAAATGAAGGGGGATTGTGGCCTAATGATCGCTTCCGCTACCGCGATGAAGAGGGACATGAACGTATTAGGAATAAGCGCTCTAAGCATATCCAGACCTTCTCTGGAGGTGGCGATGAGTAGCCCCTGATAGCGGAGTTTGCAGCCGCCACTTGGGCCTGGCATTTGGTAGTATCAAATTTTGTTGTACCTTTGCAGTGCAAACAGGTCAGCCCAGGTGGCGGAATTGGTAGACGCGCTCGTTTCAGGTGCGAGTGTTCAAAAGACGTGCAGGTTCGATTCCTGTCCTGGGCACAGCCTTGACGCACAGCGTCCTCAGTTTGCAAGCTTCAAATACGCGGGTGGTGAAATTGGTAGACACGCTACTTTGAGGGGGTAGTGCCGGTTACGGCGTGTGAGTTCAAATCTCATCCCGCGTACAAAGAAAGAGAGTGAGACTCCTCGAGAAGTAATTCTTGAGGAGTCTCTTCGTTTATGCATACATGTCGATACGTACTACGATGATCGTCTATCCTAATGCAAAGCTCAACCTTGGGCTCTTCGTCACGGGGCGTCGCTCCGATGGCTATCACCTACTGGAGACTGCCTTTCTCCCTATACCGCTATGCGACACGCTGGAGCTCGAGCTCACTGATGCCGCTGAAGACGAACTCATCGTCACGGGTGGGGTAGAGACAGGAGCCCTGCAGGACAACCTCGTCCTACGCGCCGTACGCGCCCTGCGTCAGCTGCGCTCCTTCCCCTCAGTACGCCTCCGCCTAACCAAGCAGATCCCCTCGGGAGCGGGCATGGGTGGCGGGTCAGCGGACGCTTCCTTTACCTTAACTGCTATCAATGAGCTGTGCTCGCTCGGCCTTTCTACCGAGGAGCTGGAGGCCATCGCCCTCACGCTCGGCGCCGACTGCCCCATCTTCGTGCGCAATCAGCCTGCCGTAGGGCGAGGCATCGGCGAAGTCCTTACTCCCCTTGCTCTCGATCTCAAGGGCTATCACCTCACCATCGTCAAGCCTCCCATCCATATCTCTACGGCAGAGGCCTTCCGTGGGCTTCTTCCGCTCAAGCCCGCAGAGACTCCCATTGAGGAGCTTGTGGCTCGCCCCGTAGCAGAGTGGCGCGACTGCCTCTTCAATGACTTCGAGCCAAGCCTCTTCCCTCATCATCCCGTCCTCTCGGAGATCAAGGATGAGCTCTATGCCTTGGGTGCCGACTTTGCCCTAATGACGGGCTCGGGCGCAGCGCTCTACGCCCTGTCACGTCAGCCCCTCCAGCTCGACTCCCTCCGCCGTGCGGACTACTTCCTCTACGAGGGGAAGCTTTAACGATCCTTCACCAAGACCTTCCTTATGACCTCTACATCCATTCCCCAGCTCCTCGTGGCAGCTGGCTCGTCGGGCAGTGGCAAGACGACCTTCACGCTCGGCCTACTGCGTGCACTCAAGCGTCGTGGCCTCGCCGTGCAGAGCTTCAAGTGCGGCCCCGACTACATCGACCCGAAGTTCCACCAACTCTCCAGCGGTCGCCCCTCTATCAATCTTGACCTTTTCATGATGAGCCCCGAGCATGTGCGCGCTGTCTATGCACGCCACACGCAGGAGGCTGATGCCGTCGTCCTCGAGGGGGTGATGGGGCTGTATGATGGCTATGTGCGTATGCATGGCTCGTCGGCTGAGGTCGCTAAGACCGTGGGTATCCCGACGGTGCTGCTCGTCGATGCACGCTCGTCCGCCTATTCCGTCGGGGCACTTCTCTACGGCTTCAAGCACTTCCGTCAGGATACGGAGGTCGTTGGGGTGGTCTTCAATCGCGTGGCCTCGGAGAATCACTACCGCTTCCTGCGTGAGGCTGCCGAAGACGCTGGGATCATTCCCCTCGGCTATATCCCGAAGACGAAGCTCCTCGAAGTGCCATCGCGCCACCTTGGGCTCTCACTCCGCGAGCTGCAGGAGCTGGATGCGCTCCCCGAAGATGTGGCTGCGCTCATCGAGAAGCACGTCGATGTGGATCGCCTGCTTGAGGCTTGTATGCGCCCTCGTCCCGCCCTCCCTGCGGAGGAAGCCGTGCCTACGTCCGCCCCTGGGCGTAAGATCGCCGTTGCCTGTGACGAAGCATTCAACTTCATCTACGAGGAGAATATCCGTGCACTCGCTGCACAGGGCGAAGTGTCCTTCTTCTCTCCGCTCAAGGATGAGCCACTTCCCGAGTGCGACCTCCTCTACCTGCCTGGTGGCTATCCGGAGTTCTACCTCAGCGAGCTGGCTGCTGCCGAGCGCTCACGTAGCTCTATCGCTGCCTATGCCGCTGCTGGCGGGCGTGTCTTAGCCGAATGTGGGGGGATGATGTACCTCTGTCGTACTATTCGTGATGAGGAGGGAAAGGCCTACCCGATGTGTGGTGTGCTGGATCAAGAGGCTACGATGGAGGGCATGCGTCTGCGCTTGGGCTACCGCAAGCTACGACTTGGGGGACGCGAATACCGCGGGCATGAGTTCCACTACTCGTCCATCGTACCTCAGGAGGTTGGCGAAGAGACGGTTGGCGAGCAGCTGACAGCGCGTGACGAAGTCGCACCGACGCTCCTCTATCGCCGTGGCAATGTGCTGGCGGGCTATACCCACCTCTATTTCGCTGAGCAAGATCCCTTCGCGCTCTTCTCCTAATGAGCTTCACCCTGCGACGCTATCGCCCTCCTGAGAGGATCGCGAGAGTGCGTGGGGCGATCTTCTTTATTATGGCATAGCTGGCGAAGCTGAATGCCAGAGTAAGTACTCCGATGAGGAGGTAGCCCAGGACTGCGCCAGAGCCATCTTCGCTGAGGAATGGTACGCGGAAGACGATACCACGAGCCCAGTTCACGAGGAGTACCGTGTGCACGGCGTAGATGAAGAAGACGTATTTATTAAGGTCGCTTAGGCGCTGGATTACTTCAGGACTTCTGCGCCCGATATACTGCATCACGAGGAGAGCTGATGCTGAGCCTGTGAGGATATAGATATTGTGTACGACGATGTAGCCTGCCCATCCACTGAGTAGAGGTAGGGCAAAGACCGTCCCGATAGCAATGACTCCTGCAAGATACTTGACCCGCTGGATGACCTCCAGTGGGTCAATTTGTTTTGTGCCGAGCTGCCCGCCGAGCATGAAGCAGAAGAATGAAACCGTACCGAAGCCCGCGACTCCGCACTCCCATCCTATGAGGAAGAGGACGAGTAGGGGAAGGAGGATATAGCCCCTGGTCCAAGAAAGAATCTGATAGAGGATCGGACCCAGAGCGCAGAGCACCATCAGATCACGGATATACTAGAGTGGGTAGACGATGACATCCCACCAGTAATAGCTGAGGAGCTGCGTGAAGCTGGTGATATAGAAGGGATCGCTGGCTCCGAAGCCCAATCGCAATCCCACTTGTGTCTTCGCAAGGAGTATGACGAGGTAGATACTATTCCACAATAGATAGGGTATGAGCAGAGTCTTCACACGCTTCTTCAGCTCTCCCGTCCAGATGGAGCGCTGACTCCAGTCCTTCTTATAGAAAGCATAATAGCCCGAGATGAAGAAGAACATCGGGACGGCTATGCGGGGCAGGCTATGCGATAGGAATTCGCTGACGTAGATATAGAGCCAGCTTGAGGTACCCCATTGAGGTAGTGTTAGCTTGTCTGAAATGAGGTGAATGGCTACGACCATGATGATCAGTGGGAAGCGTAGCGCTGTGATGACTGCAGAGAAGCTGGACGTAGAGGGCTTACTCATAGGGAGCTCTTATGTGGGATAAAGGGATTGTCTTGTGCGGCAAAAATAGCTATTTATCTCCTACTGCAGGGACTTATCTACATCTCTGCAAAGACAGTTGTCTCCCTAACGGCATTCGCTCTTTGGGGCGTTATCAAAGGGATTCAGGGTAGTCAGGCTTGATAGTACTATTGGTTTGTTTTCAAACCAATAGTTGTTCGGGGTGCGAACGAGTAGTGGTTCGCATAGGGAACGAATAGTCGATTGAAGACAAACCAATAGTCGTTCGTACCTGAAACCAGTAGTTGTTTGCGCATCCGACCTACCCAGCTTTGTCTACGAACCGCTACGGTACACCTGTAATATGCCTCGAGGATCATAATGCAGTATCTTGGGGTATGCTGGGGAGGCGCTTGTATGAAAGTCTGTACATTTGTGGTGTACTTTTATAAATATAAAGGCAATGAGCACCGCACTTCATAAAGAATACCGCCCGCTGACAGCTGAAGAGATCAGCGTCCTGCGCGAGCACGCCAATTCCGCCGACGACTGGAGTCAGGTCTGGGTCAAGGAAGGCTTCGTCCCCCGCTACATCCTCAACACGCACTTCTCGGGCTGGGTCCGCCTGGGGCTCTTTGAGAAGACCTTTGACCTACCTGGGGGTATCTCAAAGCACTCAGGGCTCTACTACACCTACCTGCACAATGTCGAGGTCGGCGACAACTGCTGCATCGAGCATGTCAATAACTATATCGCCAACTACACCATCGGCGAAGAGTCCTTCATCAGCAACGTTGATACCATCCTCGTCGATGGCGAGACGACCTTCGGCAATGGCGTTGAGGTCTCGGTCCTCAATGAGACGGGCGGGCGTGAGGTGCTGAGCTACGACCAGCTCTCAGCGCACGAAGCCTATTTCATGGCGATCTACCGCCACCGTCCTGCGCTCATCTCGGAGCTACGTCACCTCATCTGGGGCTATATCGATGGCTTGCGCTCCGCCCACGGCACGATCGGCGCCCACGCGCATATCACGGATGTGGGGAATATCACGAACGTGAAGATCGGCCCCTATGCCAGCATCGTCGGCACGCGCCGCCTCTACAACGGGAGTATCAATAGTGTGAAGGAAGCGCCCGTCAGCTTGGGCTACAGCGTCATCTGTACGGACTTCATCATCTCCTCGGGCTCAAGTGTGCAGAGTGGCACGGCGCTCTCCCGCTGCTTCATCGGGCAGGCGTGTACGCTCGCTCACGGCTATTCCGCCTCGGATTCGCTCTTCTTCAGCAACTGCCACGAGGAGAATGGCGAGGCCTGTGCGATCTTCGCTGGGCCCTTCACCGTGACGCACCACAAGTCCACGCTACTTATCGCCAGCCAGTTCTCCTTTATGAACGCTGGCTCGGGCTCGAATCAGAGCAACCACATGTACAAGCTCGGGCCCATCCATCAGGGCATCATGGAGCGCGGTGCGAAGACCTCGTCCGACTCCTACATCCTCTGGCCCGCACGTATCGGTGCCTTCTCGCTTGTCATGGGGCGTCACACCACGCACCCCGACCTGTCGAACCTCCCCTTCTCCTACCTCATCGAGTCATGTGATACGACCTTCCTCATCCCTGGGGTCAACCTCAAGAGCGTGGGGACGATCCGTGATGCGCAGAAGTGGCCCCGCCGTGATGCCCGCACCGACCCGCACCGCCTTGACCAGATCAACTACAATCTCCTGAGCCCCTATACCATCCAGAAAATGCTCAACGGGCGTACGATCCTCACCGAGCTAAGGCGTGTCGCTGGGGCGACCTCCGAGATCTACTCCTATCAGAGTGCGAAGATCAAGGCTTCTTCGCTTCGTAAGGGGATCCACTACTACGAGCTGGCGATCCATAAGTTCCTCGGCAACTCGCTCATCAAGCGTCTCGAGGGCATAGACTGCACCTCTATCGAAGTCGTGCGCCAAGCTCTACAGCCCCGCACATCCATCGGACACGGGGACTGGGTTGATCTCTCGGGCCTTATCGCACCGAAGGCCGAGATCCTTCGTATCATCGAGGACATCGAGATGCGCCGCATCGAGGCTATCAGCGAGCTACAGCAGCGCCTTGCCGACCTGCACCTCCACTACTACGAGTATGAATGGACGTGGGCGTATGACAAGATCCAGGAGTTCTATGGCATCGACCTTACGGAGGTGACGGCAGAGCAGATCGCCGAACTCGTTGAGCGCTGGCGTAGCTCGGTCGTCGAGCTGGACCGCGAGCTCTATGCCGACGCGAAGAAGGAATTCTCCCTCTCGGCGATGACGGGCTTCGGCGCTGACGGCGATGAGCGTGTACAGGCGCAGGACTTCGAGGAGGTCCGTGGCGACTTCGACAGCAATACCTATGTGAAGTCCATCCTCCAGCATATCGAGGAGAAGAGTGCCCTCGGCGAGGAGCTACTCGGTCGCCTCGCACCGCTGCGCTAAGGAGACGATACGACGACGCCCCGCAGAGCTTCGGCTACGGGGCGGGGAAAAGACACGGAGCGAATCATTGGGGGACAATGATTCGCTCCGTGTGCTTTTTGTAGTGGGTGCTTACTTCTCGGGCTCTGTCGGGGCGGTGAAGCGGCCTTGCCAGCGCGAGTGCTGACGCTCCATCATCTTCGCCTCGGCACCGTTGGACTCGTCCGACTGCCAGAAGCGCTCCCGCCCGATGCTCTCGGGGAGGTAGGCTTGCTGTATGAAGTGTCCTGGGTAGTCGTGCGAGTAGCGGTAGCCTTCGCCATAGCCCAGGTCCTTCATCAGCTCCGTGGGAGCATTGCGCAGGTGAAGCGGTACGGGGAGGTTGCCCGTCTGCTTGACGAAGGCGAGGGCACGGTTGATCGCCATATAGGCGCTATTGCTCTTCTCGCTACAAGCTAAGTAGATGACCGTCTCGGCCAAGGGGATGCGCCCCTCGGGCCAGCCGATGCGCTCGAGGGTCTCGGCGCAGGAGGTGGCGAGTAGGAGGGCATTGGGGTTAGCAAGGCCTATGTCTTCGGCGGCGGAGATCATCAGTCGGCGTGCGATGAAGGAGGGGTCTTCGCCCCCCTCGATGAGGCGTGCGAGCCAATAGATAGCGGCGTCGGGGTCACTTCCTCGGATGCTCTTGATGAGTGCCGAAGCGATGTCGTAGTGGAGTTCACCGCCCTTGTCGAAGGCTAAGGGATTCGTCTGCACACGCTGGCTGACCAGTTCGTCCGTGACCTGAAGCGGGTCGGAGGTCGTCGATAGGGCGACCAGCTCGAGGATATTCAGCGCACGGCGTGCGTCGCCACCAGCGTAGCGTAGGAGTGCGGCAGTCTCGGTGAGCTCGATGCGGCGCTGCGAGAGGAGTTCGTCGTTTGCGATGGCGTGCTGCAGGAGGCCGATGATCTCCTCGGTGGAAAGGGGATTAAGCGTATAGACCTGACAGCGGGAGAGGAGCGGACGGATGACCTCGAAGCTGGGGTTCTCCGTCGTGGCGCCGATGAGCGTGACGATACCTTGCTCCACGGCGGCCAGGAGGGAGTCCTGCTGGCTCTTGCTGAAGCGATGGATTTCGTCGATGAAGAGGATGGGGCGTACCGACGAGCCGAAGATCCCGCTCTGCTCACTCTGGATGCGCTCCAGCACCTCGCGCACATCCTTGACACCCGAGTGGACGGCACTCAGCGAGTAGAAGGCGGTATCGAGGCTGCGGGCGATGATCTCCGAGAGCGTCGTCTTTCCCACTCCTGGAGGGCCCCAGAAGATCAGCGACGGGAGGCGCTGCTGCTCGATCATAGGGCGCAAGATACCCTGCGGCCCGACGAGGTGAGACTGGCCGAAGTAGTGCTCGAGGCTCGTCGGGCGCATACGCTCGGCCAGCGGCTTGAGGGTGGTCATAGGCGGGAGTGGGGCGGTTAGGCGGGGGTTATTGAGGCAGATCGCTGTAGCGTCGGCGTCCGCGGAAGTAGTACTGCACCAGGAGGCTATAGGGCTTCATCAGACTCGTGGGGAGGGGACGGACGGTCTTAGCGATATTCTCCTTGCGCACCTCTTCGTAGCGCTGGCGCTTGATCATGAAGCAGCGCCAGCCCTCGAGGACGGCGTAGCAGTGGCGGGGCTTGAGCTGGAGGAGGTAGACGAAGGCCGCGAAGAAGTCGAGGAAGAAGCGGCAGAGCAGCACGCGGTGCAGGCGGGGTGCAGGGAGGTTCTTGTAGATCATCAGGAGGTTGTTCCTGAAGTTGAGGAAGACCTTCCTTGGGCTCTCTGCCGAGAGGCTGGCGCCACCGACATGGTAGACGACTGAGGTGGGAGCGAAAGCGATGCGATGCCCGCGGGCATTGAGTCGCCAGCACAGGTCGATCTCCTCCTGATGGGCGAAGAAGACCGTATCCAGCCCGCCGACCTCAAGATAGACGTCACGGCGGATGATGAGGCAGGCGCCCGATGCCCAGAAGAGATCTGTGGGGGTAGCGTACTGCCCGTGGTCCTCCTCGAGTGTGCCAAAGAGACGGCCACGGCAGAAGGGATAGCCCAGTGAGTCGATGAAGCCACCAGCAGCACCGGCGTACTCGAAGCTCTTCGGGTCGCGCTGTGCACGGATCGTAGGCTGGACGGCAGCGATCGTGGGGTCGGTGTCGAGGAGGCGGAGGGGCTCATCGAGCCAGCCTCGGCTGAGCTCGACGTCGCTATTGAGGAGGACGACCGTCTTGTAGTCCAGCTCGGCGATGGCCTTGTTGTAGCCCGCTGCGAAGCCATGGTTCTCGGTGAAGAGGTGGAGGCGCACCTCGGGATAGTGCTCGCGGACGAAGGCCACGGAGTCGTCCGTCGAGCCATTGTCTACGATGATGAGGTCTGCGCCTGCGGGGGTGTGTTGCACCCAAGAGGGGAGGAAAGTCTCCAGGAGGCTACGGCCATTCCAGTTGAGGACGAGGACGGCCACCTCGGCGTGTGTGGTAGGATGCATAGCGTGTGTAGTATAGTTAGTTGTCTTGCTCAGAGTCAAGGAGTGCTTGGAGTCGGGCACTGCGCACGGCCTCGGGGTAGTTCTCGAGGGGGCGCTTCCAGCGCTTATGCGACCAGAGCCAGGCTGCTGGGTCGCGCTGGATATTTGCCTCCAGCATACGGGCATAGCGCTCGGTGACGGTATAGACGGGCAGGTCGCCCTCTGCTGGGTCGTAGATAGGCACGTAGTGCCCTACGAACTGGATGGGGCTCCTTCGCTCAATGTCGAAGTAGAAGATAGGTAGGCGGTACTTCTTCCCGAGGCGCTCGATGCCGTCGAGGATCGCTGTCGGCTGGTGGAGGAAGTCGGTGAAGTAGGTGGCGTGACCGATGCCCGGGGCTTGGTCCGTGATCATCGCGACGAACCAGTGACGACCGTCCTTGGCACGCACATACTCTACGATGTGGCGTGCGATCTTGTCCTTGGCGACGAGGCGTGCGCCGAAGCGCTGGCGTTGCTCAGCGAAGAGGCGATCAAGAGCCTTGCTCTTCAGCGGGCGATAGACCTGATCCATACTGTAGCCGATGGTGGTGAGCTGGATCTGCCCCGTGGAGAAGAGCTCCCAGTTGCCGTAGTGCCCGAGGGCGACGAGCACGCAGTCGTACTGCTTCGCTGCCTCCACGAGGGGCGAGAGATCGGGCATGATGAAGTGCTCCTTGGTGAGGCGCTCGGGGCTCTGGTGCAGGAGCTTCGGCGTGGAGAGGAAGTTGTAGGCGAACTGCAGGTAGAAGTCTCGCTCGATCCGTCGCAGCTCCTCTGTTGTCTTCTCGGGGAAGCTACGGGAGAGGTTGTCTCGCACGACGGCACGGCGATAGCCCACGACCCGCCCGATGAGGAAGGCGGTCGCATGGCACAGCGCGTGGATGACCACCCACGGCAGGCGTGCCAAGAGGCCGAAGAGGCCGCGAAGGAGGTAGTAGGTCAGCTGCTCAGTCATCTCTCGTACGTGCTCAATAGACGAAGGTCCCCGACTCGTCGAGGTGCTGTGGGGTGATACGTGTCGTCGTGCCGATAGCCGCCTCGTCGTAGGGCTGTGCTACACGGATATAGTTCTCACTGTGGCCCATCATGCGGCCGTCATAATTGCCGTGCTCCCAGATCACCGTAAGCTCACGACCGAGGTTGGCGCGGTAGAAGTCCTGAAGACGCTCCTCAGAGAGGCGGGCCAGACGCTGGCTACGCTTGTGCTTGTCGCGGGGTGTGACGGCATGCTCGATGGAGAGGGCTGCCGTACCTTCGCGCTCCGAATAGCTGAAGACGTGGAGCTGGGAGAAGGGGAGACCCTCGAGGAACTGATAGCACTCCTCGAAGTAGCGCTCCTCTTCGCCACGTGTGCCGACGATGACGTCCACACCGATGAAGGCATGGGGCATGAGCTCACGGATCAGCTCCACACGGGAGCGGAAGAGCGCTGTGTCATAGCGGCGCTTCATCAGGCGGAGGACTTCGTCACTACCGCTCTGTAGGGGGATGTGGAAGTGGGGAGCGATACGCCGTGAGGTGGCCGAGTAGCGGATGATCTCTTCGCTGAGGAGGTTGGGCTCGATGGAGCCGATGCGGAAGCGCTCGATACCCTCGACCTTATCCAGTGCCTTGATGAGGGCGAAGAAGTCTTCACCTGGATGACCCTTGCCGAAGTCTCCGATATTGACGCCCGTCAGCACGATCTCGCGAGCACCTTCGCGGGCGATACGCTCGGCTTCGGCGACGATCTCGGCGATCGAGCCGCTACGGCTTCGCCCTCGGGCCTTGGGGATGGTGCAGTAGGTGCAGTGGTAGTCACAGCCGTCCTGTACCTTGAGGAAGTGGCGCGTGCGCTCGTCGGAGGATGAGCTGAGGCGGAAGGTACGTATATCCTTCGTGCGCCCTCTCACGATGCTGGCACCCGCATCACGGGGGCGCTCCAGATCGAGGTAGTCGGCGATGTCAAGCTTCTTCTCCGAGCCGATGACCAGATGGACGCCCTCGATGTCTGCGATCTCCTCGGGGCTGAGCTGGGCATAGCAGCCCGTCACGACGACGAAGGAGCCAGGATGCTCACGGGCCGCCTTACGGATCATCGTGCGGCACTTCTTGTCCGCCAGCTCCGTCACCGAGCAGGTGTTGATGACGCAGATGTCGGCTACTTCCCTCGGACGCACGCTCCGCACCCCTTGGGCAAGCAGCGAGCGCCCGATGGTCGACGTCTCAGCGAAGTTGAGCTTACAGCCGAGGGTGTAGTAGGCGGCTTTCTTGTCTTCGAAGACAGAGGTATCGGTCATCGCTTGGGTCGGAAGAGAAGGCGGAGATAAGGGTAAGTGGAGAGCATGAGCGAGAGACCCAGCCCCGTATAGAAGCCCGTGACGAAGGAGTGAGGCACGAGGTTAAGGGTGCGCAGGGTGATGCCGAGGGTGATCATGCCCGCCATGATGATCCACGAGGAGGGCGTGAAGCACTGATACCAGCGCAGGGTGCCTTCGGCTCGATCGGTAAGCCCGATGAGATTGCGCCGCACGACACGGGGGAAGATGAAGCCGGCGAAGAAAGCCAAGCTCCCGATGAGCCAGAGGATGCTCACGAGGATATTCGTCTCGCTGGGCCAGTTCACGAGGCCAATGCGCAGGACATTGACCCCAGCGATGAGCCAGAGGAGGGCAGCGAGCCCATAGAGCTGACGATGGGTCATCAGAGGTGGGTGACTGAAGGGTGTGGGGTTAAGCTTCGTCGGTCCACTCGATATCGAAGGACTGAAGCTGGAGGTCTTCGTCGTGAAGTGCCTCGGTCGTGGCCTCTGTGTGGTGAGCGTGCGTGGTGCCTGCCTCGGCGGCAGTGGGCTCATCGCCTGCGAGGACGGTGTCGGAGACCTCGAGGATGGTCTGGCGTAGGGCCTCTGAGACCTTCGCGAAGTCCTCTTCGTAGATGAAGATACGGTGACGCTCGAGCTTACCTTCGCTCTCCTTGAGCTTGGTCTCTGAGAGCACGATGTACTTATTGCCCTTGCTGTCGAGTTTGGCGTCTATGTAATAGTATCTGGTCCCGGCCTTGAGCTTACGTGAGGCCAAAAGGGTTGATCCTCCCCAATCTTTATCCATACTCATAAGTGATCAATTCTTTTTTATACGCTACGAAGTTACGGAAATACCTCCATTGTCCTGCGGGCGGACTGCCCCGCCCCTGTAGGGCTGTTGCCCTGCTTCTCGCCCGCTTGTAGCTCCGCTCTGCTATTCATCCTCACACCCGCGCACTACGTCTATTTCCTCCGATGACTACAGGGATAATTCCCTCCGACTATGGATTTTCTCCCGCAGCACCGCTACAATTCCTCTGTCCACGCACGTAGATTTATCGTCCACGTGCCTGCATCCTATCATCTCCGTACGTAGTCCTAATATCTACGTACGTGGACGAAGAAAATCTCCTACTGCTCCGCACCTTTTTTTCGCTGAGAATAGTCTCTCATTCTCTATTACTTCCGTATCTATACAGTAGTGGTAGTCACACCGCAGAAACGGAGGGCTCGTCGTATCTTTGTTGAGTGCAAGGGTACGTTTAAGGCGTATCTTTGTAGGTATCCCATAGTAGTTCAATATGACTTCAATCAGTATGACCAATCAATACAGCACAGAGGACCAAGTGGCTTACATCTATGAGCTACTTGGCATAGGTGAGTGTGAGGAGATTGAATTTAAGAGTGCAAAGGGAGGCTTTGCGAAGGAGATTTGGCCTACGTATTCGGCCTTTGCTAATACTCATGGAGGCGTCATCGTCCTTGGTGTCAAGGAGGAAAACGATGGCTTGCGCCTAAGTGGACTCACGCGAGAGGAGGCTGAGCAGTGTAAGGATAAGCTTTGGTCACAGGTGCGTAATAAGGAGGTGATCAGTCTTTGTCTGCTATCCAATGAGGATGTACAGATCATAGATGTGGATGGATCGTTTGTGCTGACTGTGAGGGTGCCTCAAGCAACTCGGATACAGCGACCTGTTTATTGGAAGCGCATACCCGATGATGGGACCTACAGGCGCAATGCTACAGGGGACTTCCTCTGTACCCCAGCAGAGGTGCGTCGTATGATGGCCGATGCGGACTTATCCCGCCCTGCTGATGGTCGTATTCTTAAGGGATTTACGTGGGAAGATATTGATCTCCTCTCTCTTGAGCAATATCGGCGTCTCTTTATGACAGTCCATCCCGACCACCCTTGGGTGACAGAGGACAATGATGGGCTAATGCGTAAGCTGGGTGGCTATCGACGGGATCGAGAGAGTGGCGAAGAAGGATTCACCTTGGCTGGGCTTCTGATGTTTGGGAAGTTCGAGGCCATCAAGGATCCTGCCTGTGCACCGAACTTTTTCCCCGATTACAAGGAAATTACTTCTGATAGTGACCGCTGGAGTGATCGTATTTATCCTGATGGCACATGGGAGGTCAACCTATTTCAGTTCTATCGTCGGGTGCTACCGAAGCTTCAAGCATCGTTGCCCACTCCCTTTCGCTTAGAGGATGGTGTGCGCCGAGATGGGACGCTGGCTCATGAAGCGCTTCGTGAAGCTATGGCCAATCTGTGTGTGCATGCGGACTACAGCGAGGAGGCTTCACTTCTGGTCACCAAATATCCAGATAAGATCATCCTGTCCAATCCTGGCGTACTACTCATTTCCCGCGAACAGTTCTTTAGAGGCGGGGAGAGTGTCTGTCGGAATACATCGCTCCAGCAGATGTTTATGATGATGGGGCAGGCCGAGAAGGCGGGTAGCGGGGTCGACAAGATCCTCAGAGGGTGGAAGGCTTCGCGCTGGGGTAGACCCTATCCCAACGAACTCTTGCGCCCCAATAAAGTGGAGCTTGTGATGCCCTTAGAGTCATTGCTGGATCCTCGCATTCTTACCTCCTTGAAGGATCAGCTCGGTAGTCCTATTGATGAGCTTGATGAGAATGAACTGCTACTGCTTGCGACCGCTCAGAGTGAAGGCGTTATTAGTCATGAGCGACTTAAAGAGTTGCTCCCGATGCATCCAGCAGATATCACAAAGGTTCTTCAGAAGCTTCGTCGAGATGGGCTACTGATAGCAGAAGGGCGTGGGAGAGGGTGTGTTTATCATCTTAATGATGGTGGTGAAGCAAGCGAACAAATGATGCAAGCTATGCCTTCAAATAATGCAAGCTCAGAAGCTCAAATGATGCAAGCTGCGCCTTCAAACGATGCAAGCTCGGAAGAGCAAATGATCCAAGCTACGCCTTCAAACGATGCAAGCTCGGAAGAGCAAATGATGCAAGCTACCAAGCGTAAGCTCAGTGCACAGGAGACGGAGCGACTTGTTTGCTGCTTCTGCACCGAATGGCGGACAGCTCAAGAGATCGCTGACTACCTACATCGAACAAAGGATCATGTGAGAAATGTAATCCTTCCTCGTCTCCTCAAGCAAGGCGTGCTTGAGCAAAGGTTCTCTGTAAAACGGCATCCCAATCAGCAATATAGAGCGGGACGAGAAGAATAGGCTAAATTTGTAAGAGAATTAGCGGGGCATCCCACCCCGACCACACTTGTATAGACAGAGCAATGACACCTCCATACCCTAAGTATCACCTGGCGGAGTTCCCCCACCAGTTCCGTGTACGCTACCCAGGCAAGACCATTATGCGCTACTACAACAAGCATAATGAGCGCTGGGAGAAGCTCAATGGCGAGCAGGTCGCTAACCTCTGCCTCTCGGCAGCCAAGGGCTTGGCTTACCTGCAGATCCAGACGGGCGACCGTATCGCGATCTATTCGCCCAACCGTGTGGGCTGCATCACTACCGAGCTGGGGATCTTCATGATGCGCGCCGTCTCGGTGCCCCTCTACGCGACGAGTACGCCCGATCAGGTGCAGTTCATCGTGGAGGATGCTGGCGTCGAGACGATGTTCGTCGGCGGTCAGTTCCAGTACAACAATGCCTATGAGGTGCAGCAGCGTGGCGGGTCACTTCGCCGCCTGATCATCTTCGACAACGAGGTGGTACTGGCCCCTGGGGACACGACCTCGATGTACTACGATGAGTTCGTGCGCCGTGGGGACTCCGTCGCCTATGAGAACAAGGCGAACGTCACGGCAAGCCAAGCGCTGGCTACCGACCTGGCGGTCATCATCTACACCTCCGGTACGACGGGTAAGAGCAAGGGCGTGATGCTGCATCATAGCAACTTCATCGAGCAGCTCTATGCGCACCAGCTCAAGTACCCCTTCATCACGAATCGCGACGTCTCGATGTGCTTCCTCCCGCTGAACCACATCCTCGAGAAGGCGTGGAGCTACCTCTGCCTCAGCATGGGCTGTCAGGTGGCTGTCCTCAGCGATCCGAAGCGTATCCTCGAGGCGCTACCTATGGTACGCCCCTCGATGATGGGCAATGTGCCTCGCTTCTGGGAGAAGGTGTATATCGGTGTGCAGGACAAGATCAATCGCTCGCCTAAGCCCCTGCGCTATGTCCTTCGCCACGCTATCCAGGTGGGGGGTCGCTACTTCTTCGACTTCGTGAACGAGGGGAAGAAGGCGCCACTCTTCCTCAAGCTCCTCTATAAGCTCTACGATAAGACGCTCTTTGCGAAGGTGAAGAAGGCTATCGGGCTGCAGCGCGGCCGCTTCTTCCCCACGGCAGGGGCTTCGGTCTCGCCCGAGATCCTTCGCTTCCTGCGCTCGATCAATGTGCCTATGTGTGTGGGCTATGGGCTGTCGGAGACGACGGCGACGGTGTCCTCCCAGCCTATGGTGGGCTTCGACCTCGAGTCAATCGGTACGATCATGCCCGCTCTCGAGGTGAAGATCGATCCCGAGACGAGTGAGATCCTCGTCAAGGGTCCGACGGTGACGACGGGCTACTACAACAATCCCGAGGCCAACGCTGAGGCGTTCACCGAAGACGGCTTCTTCCGCACGGGGGATGCTGGTCGTATGGAGAATGGCGTGCTCTACTTCACAGAGCGTATCAAGGACCTCTTCAAGACGGCCAACGGTAAGTACATCGCTCCGCAGATGCTCGAGGGCTTGCTCACGGTCGATCCCCTCTTCGAGCAGGTCGCTATCATCGCAGATGGGTATAAGTTCGTCAGTGCGCTCATCTACCCCAACTGGGAGGTGCTGCGCCGTGAGGCTGCCGAGCGTGGCGTGTCTCGTGACCTCAGCGAAGAGGAGCTCAGCAAGCAGCATGAGGTGCACCGCCTCGTGATGGCGCATGTAGAGGCTGCTCTCAGCTCCGTAGCGCAGTATGAGAAGGTGAAGAAATTCCACCTGATGACGACGCCCTTCACGCTGGAGAGCGGCGAGCTGACCAATACACTGAAGCTACGCCGTAAGGTCGTCGCTGAGCACTATGCCAGCGAGATCGCCCATATGTACGAGGAGTAGCCTCGACACCCTGCTACAGAATACAAATACAAGAATTAGATACAGACGATGAACTATTGGTTCGAATGCAAAGTTTCCTACGAGCGCCAGGCCGACTCGATGGGTATGAAGAAGGTTTCCGAAAGCTACCTGGTAGATGCCCTCTCCTTCACAGAGGCAGAGAAGCGTATCATCAAGGAGGTTAGACCCTTCGTTTCGGTCGGTGAGCTGGAGGTGGTGAACATCCGCCGTGCGCGTATCGCCGAGCTCTTCCTCAACGAAGAGGCCGAGGATGACCGCTACTTCCGTGCTAAGGTGAACTTCATCACCGTTGATGAGAAGAGTGGCTCGGAGAAGAAGACTTCCGCTACGATGATCGTCAAGTCCGATTCGCTGCCTAACGCTGTCACCGAGCTGAAGGCTCAGCTCGATAGCCAGATGGCCAGCTACGAGATCGCTGCAGTCACCGACACGCAGATCTTAGACGTCTTCCAATATGAAGCTCCTGAGAAGTGAGGATATAGCTGAGCGCCTCGATAAGATACGCTCTACGCTGACGGGTGGGGCACGGCTGGTGGCCGTGTCGAAGTTCCACCCTGCGGAGTATATCGAGATGGCGCACGCTGCAGGCCAGCGCCTCTTCGGCGAGAGCCGTGTGCAGGAGCTGGTAGAGAAGTGGGAGAGCCTCCGTGAGCGCTATCCCGACCTCGTCTGGCACTTCATCGGGTCGCTGCAGACGAACAAGGTGAAGTACATCGCTCCCTTCATCCACATGATTGAGAGCGTCACCTCTGAGCGCCTCCTTCTGGAGATATGCCGTCAGGCCCAGCGTGCGGGGCGCACCATCCCCATCCTCCTCGAGGTGCATGTAGCCCGTGAGGAGACGAAGAGTGGCTTCTCCCCCGACGAGCTACGTGAGCTCCTTGGGCACATCGCTTCGAGCCCCGAGACGTATCGTGGCGTCGCTCTCTATGGTCTGATGGCTATGGCGAGCAATGTCGATGATGAGGCTGTCATCAGTGGTGAGTTCGCCACGGTGCATCGCCTCTTCGACGAGATCCGCTCCTCGGGACTGCTCCTCCAGCCCGAGCTCTTCACCGAGCTCTCTATGGGTATGAGTGGAGACTATCCGCTGGCGCTCCGTGAGGGCGCTACCCTGGTGCGTGTCGGCTCCGCTATCTTCGGAGACCGCGCATAGTATATATCGAGGTGTCTTCGCCCCGCTGCCCAGCGTGGAGAGGGCTCCTACCTCAATTTAGCAATCCATCTATGACTTACTGGACGAAGATCCTGAGCCTCGCGCTCGGCCTACTCCTCCTCACGCCTGCGTCGGCTCAGACGAAGGGCAAGGAAGAGAAGAAGAAGGATAATAAGTTTGGCTACGTGCAGGCTGTCGATATCTTCGGCTCCTCACTGGCGCTCCTTGACCGCCACTTTGTCGACTCCATCGATATCAAGCGTCTGAGCCGTATCGGCCTGGACGGTATGCTCGAGAGCCTCGACCCCTATACCGAGTACTATTCGTCGGAGGATACCGACAAGCTCCGTCTCCTGACGACTGGGGCTTATGGCGGTATCGGGTCGGTCATCTCGCAGCGCCCCGATAGCACGATCATCATCAACGACCCCATGGAGGGTATGCCCGCTGCGCAGGCCGGTCTGCGTGCTGGTGACGTCATCCTCGAGGTCGACGGTCAGGACTTCCGTAAGTCGACCAGCGATAAGGTGAGTGCCGCTCTCAAGGGTACGCCAGGGAGCAAGATCGTGCTCCTCATCCAGCGTCCAGGGGAGTCGAAGCCTCACCGTATCGAGTTCCGCCGTCAGAAGATTCAGGTCAGCCCCGTGCCTTACTATGGTGTCATCGGGAAGGATATGGGCTATATCTCCCTCACGGGCTTCCCCAACACGGCAGCCGCTGAGGTGAAGAAGGCCTTCCTGGACCTCAAGTCCAAGCACCAGCTCCGCGGGCTCATCCTTGACCTACGCGACAATGGTGGTGGGCTCATCGACGAAGCCATCAAGATCGTCAACTTCTTCGTCCCCGCAGGTGAGGAGGTCGTGACGACGCGTGGCCGTAATGCCCGCCGTCAGGAGGTCGTCTATCGCACGACTGACAAGCCTCTCGACACGCAGATCCCCATCGCAGTGCTCATCAATGGGCAGTCAGCCTCGGCCTCCGAGATCGTGAGCGGTGCTCTGCAGGACCTCGATCGCGCTGTCGTCATGGGCGTCAAGAGCTATGGTAAGGGCCTTGTGCAGACGACGATGCAGCTCCCCTACGAGGGGACGATCAAGCTCACGACGGCGAAGTACTACATCCCCAGCGGTCGCTGTATCCAGCGCATCAACTACCAGTCGCTACGTGAGGGTAAGGGCGCTACGATCCTGCCTGACAGCCTGACGAAGGTCTTCCATACGCGAGCAGGCCGTGAGGTCCGTGATGCTGGTGGTATCCTCCCCGACATCGCTCTCACGAATGACTCGCTGCCCACGATGGTGTACTACCTGCGTGTCAATAACGATGCCTTCGACTGGATCACCGACTATGTGCGCAGCCACCGCGCGATCGCTTCACCCCGTGACTTCAAGCTCACGGATGCAGACTATGCCTCCTTCTCTAATCACATGATCGAGAAGAAGTTCGACTACGACCGCCAGAGTGGCAAGGAGCTGAAGAAGCTGGAGGACCTGGCGAAGTTTGAGGGCTATTACAACAAAAGTCGTGAGGCCTTCGAGGCGCTGAAGAAGCTCCTCGTCCCCGACCTCAAGCACGACCTCGAGGAGCATCGTCCCTTCATCGAGCAGTATCTGACGGGGGCTATTCTCACCCGCTACTATTACAATAGAGGGGCGCTGGAGCGCAGTGTCGCCGAGGATAAGATGGTGCGTGCCGCAGAGGATCTCCTCGCAGATCCCGCACGCTACACGAAGGTCCTGAGCCGCCCTGAGGCTAAGGCCACGGCCCCTACAGCGAAGTAGTGCGATGAAGAAAATCTTTTGCCCCAAGTGCGATACAGCGATCCCTCTGAGGAGGGAGCGTATCGAGGAGCTGCAGGCCTCGGGAGAGGATCGCCTCTCGATCATCTGCCCGCAGTGCACGCATCAGCTCAACCTGCGTCTGCGCTTGCCTTCGGCTAAGAGCACGAAGAGACAAGAGCAGCGCACCTCCGTCGGGCATGTCATCGTGGTAGAGAATGTCTTCGGCTATAAGCAGCTCTTTCCCCTCTACGTCGGGGTGAATGCTATCGGCCGTCGCAACAAGGATACCGATACGGATATCCCTGTCATCACCTCCGACCCCAGCATGGACCGCCATCATGCGATCATCAAGGTCACCGAGGGGCGTACGGGGAAGCTCAGCTTTGCTGTGGCAGATGACGATAGCCGTGTGGGGACCTTCCTCGCAGGCGAGCTTCTCGCTCCGAAGGAGTGGCGCTATCTCCAGCCTGGAGATGTGCTCACACTCGGCGCTACCTCCATCATCTTCAGTGACGAACCTCTCCCCGAAGATCCCACCATCGAGGAGTCGTAGCTCGCGCCTTTTCTCTCCACTCGAGGGGCCAGCGAGCTACGCTCATCGCTCTCGTAGTGGTGGACGATTTTTTACGTCTGCATGGCATAGTGGGTTGCTTATGTGCGTATTTTTTGCTTACTTTGCAGACCGATTGTACAGTCCTCCTGAGGGAGGTGAAGATACAAGCCGCTGATTACGTTAGAAATAGCAAACTAAAATATAAGAGTAATGTCAAAGATTTGTCAGATTACAGGTAAGAAAGCCCTGGTCGGCAACAATGTCTCGCACTCCAATCGCAAGACAAAGCGCCGCTTCGAAGTCAACCTGTTTACCAAGAAGTTCTTCTGGCCAGAAGAAGGGTGCTGGATCATCCTGAAGGTGTCTGCCGCAGGCCTCCGCCTCATCAATAAGATCGGTCTCGATGCTGCTGTGCGTCAGGCTGCAAACAATGGCTACCTAAGTGAAATCAAAGTAAAGTAGTAGGAAGATCATGGCAAAGAAAGCTAAAGGAAACAGAGTACAGGTCATCCTCGAGTGCACTGAGCACAAGGAGAGTGGTATGCCAGGGACGTCCCGCTACATCACGACCAAGAACAGAAAGAATACGACCGAGCGTCTTGAGCTGAGAAAGTACAACCCCATCCTCAAGCGTATGACGGTCCATAAGGAAATCAAGTAATCACGAGGAGACAAGACAATGGCAAAGAAAGCAGTCGCATCATTCAAGAAGGCCGACGGTCGTACCTACTCTAAGGTCATCAAGATGGTCAAGTCCCCTAAGACGGGTGCTTACATCTTCCAGGAAGAGATGGTCCCCAACGAAGCCGTCAAGGAGTTCTTCTCTTAATCGAACGAACTTCGTCGGGTGCTTTGCCCTCGCTATAGAGGTCGCACCCACCGCCGCTACCCGAGTGTAGCACACACCTACAAGAGGCTGCCCCATGCAATGCAAGCGGGCAGCCTCTTATCTTTTCGAGACCTCCGAGTTAACTCCCCTCACCGCACTTCTATCAGCTGCGGTGCCGACCCTATAAAGCAGAGATCTTCATGTCTACGCAGGCAGAAAAAAACACCGAGCGCATCGAGCGCTTAGCTCACGAGCGCATCCCACGCCTACTTATTCACTATGGTGTCCCAGCGATTGTGGGGACGATGGTCAACGCGCTCTACAGCGTCGTTGACCGCATCTTCATCGGTCAGGGCGTCAGTGAATTTGCTATCACAGGGCTTGCTCTGACCTTCCCTATCCTGATCTTCCTCCAAGCCTTTGGTATGCTTATCGGCGTCGGGGCTTCATCTCGTGTGTCCATCCTCCTAGGCGAGAACAAGCACGATCAGGCTGAGCGTATCCTGAGTAATGCCCTCCTGCTGACTCTGGTCACGCAGGTGCTGACCTTGGTGCCGGTGATGATCTGGCTCGACGAAATCCTCCGAGCTCTGGGGGCTAACGATCGCACGCTCCCCTTCGCTTACGACTATCTGAAGATCATGATCCCGGGGAATATCTTCTCGACGCTCTGCTTCAGCTTCAATGCGATCATGCGTGCTTCGGGTTATCCCTACAAGGCGATGGTCACGATGCTCATCGGGGCTGGGCTCAACACGCTCCTCGATGCGCTCTTCATCTATGGCTTTGACTGGGGTATCGAGGGGGCTGCTTGGGCTACGGTGATCGCTATGGCTGTGTCGTCTGCGTTTGTGATGCAGCACTTCCTCAGTAGCAAGAGCGAGGTGCAGTTCCGCCGACGCAATATGCGCCTTTCCTCCGAGCAGATCCTGGCGATCCTCTCTATCGGGATGTCGCCCTTCTTCCTGCAGCTCCTCAGTAGTGGGATCACCTTCCTCATCAACTCCACCCTGGCGCGCTATGCAGAGAACCCTCTGATGGCTGACCGAGCGGTGGGGGCTTATGGGATCATCAATAGCGCGGCCCTTGTGGGCTTCATGTTCATGCTCGGTATCGCTCAGGGGATGCAGCCCATCGTGGGCTACAACTACGGAGCCCGTGCGATGGATCGTGTGCGTCTGACCTTCAAGATCTGCTCGATGACGAACTTCGGTATCGGTGCTTTCGTGACTGTCGTGGCGGTGGTGGCACCAGGCTTGATCGCCTCGCTCTTCACCAGCTCGCCTGAGATGATCGAGGCCTCTGTCCATGCGTTGCGCCTCTGCCTCTATGGCTTTGCCTTCGTAGGCTTCCAGGTCACGGCTACGCAGTTCTTCCAGAGTATTGGCTTCGGGGGTAAGGCGCTTCTCTTGAGTCTCTCGCGTCAGATCCTCTTCCTCCTACCTGCGCTCTTCCTCTTCCCCCTGCTCTGGGATGCTACGGGTGTATGGCTCGCGCTTCCCTTCTCGGACATCGCTTCGGGTGTGCTGGGGATGATCCTGATGTACTATCAGTTCAAGATCTTCGACCGTAACTTCTCCTCCGAGGGGCTCTAAGGTCGCACGCCACTTTCCCTTTATACTATGGTTTATTTGTATTCGGTTCTCTGCTGCCTCTTCCTCTTCCCGTACCTCGGGTGGCGCGCAGGGCAAGTGCTGGGGCCCCGTCTGCGCCGCGTCTTCTGGGGCTTGCTGGTGCTGATCTTTGTCCTCTTCTCCATTGCGCTCCTCATTCATCGCCGCTTCGAAGCCGACTGGATGAGTGCCGTGATGAATGGTAGCGTGTACATCTTCTTCTCCACGATGTACGCCACGGCCGTCGTCGTCGGGGTGAATATCCTACGCTATATCGATGCGCGCACGCTCAAGCTTTACGCTTCGGCTCGCCCTGCGGTAAAGCAGGGGGTGAAGGTCGTCGCCTTCATCGCTGCCCTTGCTGTCTTCTTCACGACAATGGTCATCGGCCACCGCAATGTGCGCTACCCGCGCGTCATGTATCAGAAGTACACCGTCAAGCGTCTAGTGCCCGAAGGGGCACAGCCCGAGAAGCGCATGCGTCTGGTCTTCTTCTCCGACCTGCATATCGGCGAAGCGATGACGCCCGACTATATCGCTCGTGCGGTGAAGCTCATCCAAGACCAGCAGCCTGACCTCATCCTCTGCGGTGGGGACTTCATCGATCACCGCGCCGTCTACGCTTATGATCCGCGTGTGATGGCTTCGCTTCGCTCACTCCATGCACCTATGGGGGTGTACTACGTCTTGGGAAATCACGAATATCGTGACGATCTGGAGGCCAATATCCGCTGGGTCTCCGAAGTCGGTGGCACGCTCCTTCGCGACAGTATCGCCTTCCCTGGGAATGGCCCGCTTACGCTCATCGGGCGTGATGACTGGGTGAATGGCAACCGAAAGCCCTTCGAGGTCATCGCCAACGAAGCGGATCCCTTGCGTGGGCCCGTCGTGCTCATGGAGCATACGCCCGCCTCGATAGATAGCATCGGCGATAGCCCCGTGGACCTCATCCTCTGTGGTCATACCCATGGTGGACAGATCTGGCCCGGCCAACTGATGGTCTGGTGGCGCTATGGTATGGTCTCGGGTACGCGCTCTGTGGGTGAGCGTGAGGTGTGCATCTCCTCAGGTGTCGGCTCGGCGGGGGCGACCTACCGCGTAGGTACGCGCAGTGAGATCCGCGTCTACGACCTCTACTGGTAGCGGGCTATAGCTCTGCTCCATCCAAATACCGCCAAGCGCCAGCTCTCTCAAGAGGGCTGGCGCCTGGCTTTCGTTCTTTATCGGGTAGGCTGCATAGTTCGGTGTATCTCGCTTTGCTATAAGTGTATGTGCTATGCCTGTACAGCTTTGTCACGGGATCTCTATGGATGGGTGGTGTGAATCTATATTGGTCGGCGGGCTGACCTATATAGATTCGTCTCGTGACCTATATAGATCGCTGTGTGGACCAATATAGGTCAGCCCGCCGACCAATATAGGTTGATATTCCCTTCCTCGGCTTCTCCTTTTCTTCCTCCTCCTCGGAGAGAGATGCCGCCTTGCGCGGTAGAGAAGGGGGAGGGTAATACCCCTCCTTTGGCTTGCTTGCCTGAGTCTTCTCCCTGCTATGACGGGGATTTTGGATGATGTAACGTTGTCTTTTTTGCTGTGTGCATAATGCTTTTGTTCGGGGTGTTATGTGTGGTGGGTAAGTGTTTGTGGGATAATTGTTTGTTTTGATGGGTAAAGTTGTCTATATTTACCAATTGAAAGCAGAGGTGGATGAGTTCGTGTTGGCCATCATGCCTCTGCGAATTTCCCCCAAGTAAAATCCTTCCCTATAGATTGTCAATGTAGAAGAAATGAGTGAGGCCAAAATACTCTCGGTTGAAGAGCTGCTAAAGCTCGACTTAGTTATTCCCAGCTACCAACGTCCCTATAAGTGGACGGAAAAGAATATCAGAGAGCTTATTCTTGATATTCAGAAGGGAATTGAGGATGCAAAAAAGTATCCGAACTTCAAGTATCGTGTGGGGACCGTGATTCTCTATCAGGAAAATGATACGAAGCCCTATGAGATCGTCGATGGGCAACAGCGTATTCTCTCGTTCCTGCTATTGAAGCTGTGTCTGAATCCAGACTTTACATGTAGTCTCCTATCTGCCGCGTTCTCGGATAAGGTTACTCTGGGTAATCTTCATAGTAATTCGGATAGAATCCGTGAATGGTGTTCTTCTGTAGATGACGGGGTCAAGGAGGCCTTTGATAAGGCTCTCAGTGAGGTGCTCGAGGTAGTTGTCCTTACGGTCAATGAACTGAGTGAGGCTTTTCAGCTCTTTGACTCACAGAATACTCGAGGGCGTGAGCTGTATCCCCATGACTTACTCAAGGCTTATCACCTTAGGGAGATTCATGATAAGTATGATATGCAGCGTGCTGTCTTGAAGTGGGAGTCTAAGGATCCCAAGGCTATTCGTGAGCTCTTTGATAACTATCTCTTTCCGCTATGGAATTGGTCCAAGCGGCGGAAGTCTAGCCGCTTCACTGCAGCTGAAATAGATCTTTATAAGGGGATTGAGGAGAGTTCGGGGTACACTTATGCACGCCGGGCTAACAAGGCTATGCCTTACTTCCTGCTTTCGGAGCCACTGATCTCAGGAGGAGATTTCTTTGAGATGGTAGACCACTACATGCAAATGCTTCATAGTATCAAGCTGGAGCTTATTGACAATCCTGATTTTGCACGCATCAAGGAGCTACTCATTGATGATAAGTCAAAGGTGGGGCAGATCAAAACTCCAGCAGACTTAGATAAGGCTTGTAAGTCTTCATCGACGGGGATGAATCATGCTCGCAATCTGTTTTTTTGCGCTCTGCTCTGCTACTACGACCGCTTCCATAACTTTGATTTGATGGCAGTGAAGAAGCTGTTTACATGGGCGATGATGCTTCGAGTTGATATGAATCATTTGGGCTTTGATTCCGTTAATCGGTATGCTATTGGCCTTGGTGATAATGATAAGTATACCAATTCTGAGCCCGTAATTTCACTGATCTCTTCAGCTCGTAGACATACGGAGATATCAGGGATGCCTCTGATAGTAAAACGAGATAATGATGAGGCTGAGGCAGAGAAGTGGCAGGGGCTGTATGAAGACCTTCTACTATTAAACGGATATAAGTAAAATGATACAGGAACTGAGAATACTTGATGATGAGACCCTCTTTGATAAGGAGGTGCACTATGTGATACCTCGCTACCAGCGTGCTTATGCCTGGGAGGATAAAGAGATTGTGCAGCTCATCGATGATATTAATGATTCCGTTGGGGATTATTATATCGGATCGCTCGTTGTAGCGAAGGTTAAGGGTAGGGAAGAGAGATATGAGGTTGTGGATGGCCAACAGCGTCTAACTACACTCTATCTCTTGCTGCATTATCTAGTCTCGCATGATGGATTGGTGGGTGAAGTTGGGAAAACACTCTCGTTTGACTGCCGTCCAAACTCGAACTATACGCTGGAGCATCTTCAAGATCTACTCTCTGATGAGAAGTTGCTCGTAGGTGATGAGGATAGGCTGGAACAGTCTATTCTCAACGGACTAAAGGCGATTGATCAGAAGTTTATGGCCGGGGCTATTGATGTGGATGCCTTTGTGGAACGCTTGAAGATGGTGATTCTCTATCGAATAGAGGTCCCCGAACATACGGATCTCAATCGCTACTTTGAGATCATGAATACCCGAGGTGAACAGCTGGAGCAGCATGATATTCTCAAGGCTCAGCTCATGGGTTATCTGAGTAATCGGAAAGAGCAGGAGTTTTTCTCTAGGGTGTGGAGCGCTTGTAGTGATATGACAGGCTATGTTCAGATGCACTTTGCTAAAGCGGAGAGGGAAGAGATCTTTGGCGGAGGATGGAGCTATAGCCCTTCAGATGACTGGGGTGACTATAAGGGCTGCTTGGATATGGGGCAGAGAGCAGATAAGGAATTTTCAATCAAGGGTATTGTCAAACCTAGCTTTAGAGTCGAGACAGCCGATGGAGTGCAAGAGGGAGACAGGATCCCGATACGTTTCGACAGTATTATAGGCTTCCCTTATTTCTTGCTCCATGTCCTCCGAGTTTTTCTTCGTGTTGAGGATGTGTCTTTAAGTGAAGGACGTGGCTTGGGTAGCTTGCTTGATGACAAGCGCTTGCTTGCAGACTACAATAAGGTAATCACTTGTGGGCAAATGGGTGGTAAGCCTATCAAGGAGAATAAGGCTAGCTTCGCTCGTGAGTTTATTCTGTTCTTGTTGCGTTCGCGCTTCCTATTCGATCAGTTTGTTGTCAAGCGTGAGTATGCGGGTGACGATCAAGAAGGGGTTTGGAGTCTTAAAGAATTATGCACTTCGGGTGCAGGATATAAGAAGAAGGCTTACTATGCAAACACAAGACTTCGCTATGAGAATGAGTGGGAGAAGACCTATGCGCCACGCAATAAGGAGTGTCTGATGATCCAGTCTGCCCTCCGTGTGTCATACACCTCTCCTAAGGTTATGCACTGGATAACGGAGTTGCTGGTGTGGTTGTTTGACGACGAATCCGAGCTGCCCGAACTGTCTGATAGGGCGGAGCGTATAGCTGCAGAGGCTGTGGCAGAGGGCTTCTTTGGGAAGACGCTTGAGGAAATGGGAGCGTATGACCTTCAAGAATATAAGTCGGAGAACTATGCCTTTGGTGTGAGGACTCCACACATTGTCTTTAACTACCTAGACTACTTGCTGTGGAAGGAAGATAAGGAGAAGTATAAAGACTTTGTTTTCGAGTTCCGTAACTCAGTAGAGCACTGGTATCCACAGCATCCCTCCGATGGGACCATTGAGCCATGGGATGGAAGAGATGTCTTCGGGAATCTGTGCATCATCTCTCGAAGTGTAAACTCTAAGTTCTCCAATCTTTCGCCCGAGTCCAAGATGAAGTCTTATAAGAAGATGGTGCAGAAGGGTAGTCTGAAGCTTCGCATCATGGGGGATATTATTGAAGGGGGAACCAGCGAAACGTGGAGGCTGTCAGAGTGCGCTAAGCATGAGGAGGAGATGATCCGCCTGCTCTGTAGGGCTCTGAAGAAAGCCGTAGAAGAGGAATAGGCTATAGGGCTCTCCGCTTTTCGCGCACGCACCTTGTGATAGTAATGTGCGCTGTTAGTTTGCCGCCCTCGGGATTGTCTCCCGAGGGTGGCGTTGTTCTTTAGTCCTGCTTATACGGGGAGGAGTGCAAACAACTATTGGTGTGGGGTGCAAACGAGTAGTGGTATGTGGTGCAAACCCATAGTAGGTTGCTGCTCCGCGTAGGGATAAAAGTTGCGGACGAGTGGTAGGTAAGTTTGGGCTACGTACGTGGCTCTAATATCTACGTACGTGGATATTTGGATTTGCGTGCCTGGTCTTTAAGACTACGTACGTAGACAGAGGAAAATCACTATGGGAAGACGCTTTTTCCTTCGCGAGAAGGATGCTTTTTCCTCCGCTGGATAAGAAGAATGTTTGTGATAAGGCGAAGGGCTTGCGTATCACTTTGGAGAGGTCTATCGTGGGGTCAGAGCGAGCGTTGCCTTAGCACTCTAAGTAGAGGGCGTGACTTGCGGCAACAGTCTTCATATAGTGGTTGCTTCTACGGGCTTGTAGAGAGGGGGGGTTCTTTCGGGAGGGAAGGCAATGGCTGGTAGTAGGGTAGTGTAGCTTGGAGGAGGGCTTGCGAAGGATTAGCGGGTGAGGTAGAGGGTTTTATCTCCTTTGCGGTAGGTGGAGCGTGTGGTGACGAAGGTTGCGCTTCCGTTGTGGTGGAGGGGTGGATTATACCTCGGATAGGGGGTGTCTTAAGGCTGTGCTGAGTTGATGCGATATGCTTATGCTTGTGTGAGTTGCAAGTGTGGCAAATAGTTTGTAAATTTGCATGCTTTTTATGCGCCGATGTGCTCCTTCCTGAGGGGCGCTTGGTCGCAGAGAAGGCACTAAGCAGTATGTTTAAATATTGTCCGGGACGTCCGGATCAATTTAATTCTCAATTTAATGACAGATCCTATTGCAGATTATCTGACGCGCCTGCGTAATGCAGTGAAGGCTGGCCATCGTGTGGTCGAGATCCCCGCGTCTAATCTAAAGAAAGAGATCACGAAGATCCTCTTCGACAAGGGGTACATCCTCAACTTTAAGTTCGTCGAAGATGGCCCTCAGGGGAGCATCAAGGTGGCTCTGAAGTACGACCGCTCGGGTCGTGTGAACGCCCTCAAGGCCCTGAAGCGCGTCTCTCGCCCAGGTCTTCGTAAGTATGTCGGCTATCGTGAGATGCCCCGCGTACTCAATGGTCTCGGTATCGCTATCCTCTCTACTTCGAAGGGTGTCATGACCGATAAGGAAGCTTCGCAGCTCAAGGTAGGTGGCGAAGTGCTATGTTACATCTACTAAAGCAAGGAGGTACAAACTATGTCAAGAATAGGTAAGCACCCCATTAGCATCCCTGCTGGCGTAACGGTGTCCGTGAAGGATGGTGTCGTCACTGTAAAGGGTCCTAAGGGCGAACTCACTCAGAGCGTAGATGCTCGTATCGAAGTAGCCGTAGAAGATGCTCAGGTCGTCGTCCGTCGTGGTAGCGATGATCGCCAGGAGCGCTCACTGCACGGCCTCTATCGTGCCCTCATCAACAACATGATCGTCGGTGTCTCCGAAGGTTTCACCAAGACGCTTGAGCTGGTCGGTGTCGGTTATCGTGCATCCAACCAGGGTCAGATCCTCGAGCTTAGCCTCGGCTTCACGCACAACATCTTCCTCCAGCTCCCTAAGGAAATCAACCTGGAGACGAAGACTGAGCGTAACAAGAACCCCCTGATCATCCTCTCTTCTGCTGACAAGCAGCTGCTGGGTCAGGTGTGCTCTAAGATCCGCTCCTTCCGTATGCCAGAGCCTTATAAGGGTAAGGGTATTCGCTTCGAAGGTGAGGTCATCCGCCGTAAGTCGGGTAAGTCAGCTGGTAAGTAACCGCTTAAAACACGTATAAAGCAATCATGTTGAAGAAAGAAATAAGAAGACAGAAGATCAAGACGCGTGTACGTGCCAAGATCAGCGGTACGGCAGAGCGTCCTCGCCTGACGGTATTCCGAAGCAACAAGCAGATCTATGCTCAGGTGATCAACGACGTCGATGGCGTCACGATCGCAAGCGCCTCTTCCCTCAAGCTCAATGCTGAAGGTACGAAGAAGGAGATCGCAGCACTCGTAGGTACGGAGGTGGCTAAGGCTGCCCAGGCCGCAGGTGTATCCACCGTAGTATTTGACCGTAATGGCTACCTCTACCACGGCCGTGTGAAGGAGCTTGCTGATGCTGCACGTGCGGCAGGTCTTAACTTTTAATACTGTCTATCGCAATGTCAGATAATCGCACAAAGACAAACCGAGATACCGAGCAGAAGGATAAGCTCGTAGAGCGCCTCGTGGCCATCAACCGCGTAACTAAGGTTACCAAGGGTGGTCGTACCTTCACCTTCGCAGCTATCGTCGTCGTCGGTGACGAAGAAGGCCGTATCGGCTTCGGCCTGGGTAAGGCTGGTGAAGTATCCGCAGCTATCCAGAAGGGTGGTGCTGCTGCTCGCCGCAACCTCAAGCAGATCCCCCTCCACAAGGGTACGATCCCTCACGAACAGTCCGCATCCTTCGGTGGTGCTCGCGTCTTCCTCAAGCCCGCTTCTGCTGGTACCGGGGTTAAGGCTGGGGGTGCTATGCGTGCCGTCCTGGAAAGTGTCGGCGTAACGGACGTCCTCGCTAAGAGCAAGGGTTCGTCTAACCCTCACAACCTCGTCAAGGCTACGATCGAAGCTCTCTGTCAGATGCGCTCGCCTCTGATGGTCGCTCGTCAGCGTGGCGTCTCTGTCGAAAAGGTCTTCAAGGGCTAATCATCATCCATAGACTCTAAGTACAATGTCAACGATAAAGATCCAGCAAGTACGTAGCCAGATCAAGAGCCCCAAGACTCAGAAGCTCACGCTTCAGGCACTTGGTCTGAAGAAGCTCAACCAGACGGTCGAGCACAAGGATAATCCCCAGATCCGCGGGATGGTCGAGAAGGTAAAGCACCTGGTGCGCATCATAGAGTAATCACCCTATAAAGAAAGACAGAAGAAAAATGGATTTATCAAGTTTGAAGCCCGCAGCGGGCTCCGTCAAGACGCGTAAGCGCATCGGTCGTGGTCCTGGTTCTGGTCTCGGGGGTACTTCTACTCGTGGTCACAAGGGGGCTAAGAGCCGCTCGGGTTATTCTAAGAAGATCGGCTTCGAAGGTGGTCAGATGCCTATCCAGCGTCGTCTGCCTAAGTTCGGCTTCAAGAATATCAACCGCGTCGAATATGCACCTGTCAACCTCTCCACGCTGCAGAGCCTGGCAGAAGCTAAGAGCCTGACTCGCATCGCTAAGGCAGACCTCATCGAGGCTGGCCTGGTCGGTAAGAACGACCTCGTCAAGATCCTCGGTAACGGTACGCTCAGCCTGAAGCTCGAGGTCGAGGCTAACGCCTTCTCCAAGTCCGCAGAAGCAGCTATCATCGCACAGGGAGGTAGTGCAGTAAAACTCTAATAGCTCATGCGCTTAATAGAGACACTGAAAAACATATGGAAGGTAGAGGAGCTGCGTCAGCGGATCCTCACCACCTTGTTTTTCGTCCTGATCTATCGCCTGGGGTCGTACATCGTCATCCCAGGGATTGATCCTAACCAGCTCAGCGCCCTGCACAAGCAGACAAGCGAAGGTCTGATGGCACTCCTTGATATGTTCTCAGGGGGAGCATTCTCTAATGCTTCGATCTTCGCTATGGGGATCATGCCTTATATCTCCGCGTCTATCGTGATGCAGCTCGCCGCTATCGCTGTGCCTTCTATCCAGAAGCTGCAGCAGGAAGGGGAGAGCGGGCGCCGCAAGATCGACCAGTGGACACGCTATCTAACCGTCGTCCTGCTGCTCGTCCAGGGATCGGCCTATCTGGTCAACCTGAACATGCAGCTGCGCCAAGCAGGGGGCTCACTGCCCGAAGGACTGTGGTTCGATATCTATGCGATCGTCGTCATGGCTGCAGGCAGTATGTTCGTCCTTTGGCTTGGTGAGCGTATCACAGACAAGGGTCTTGGCAACGGTGTATCTCTGATCATCATGATCGGTATCATCGCTCGCCTCCCAGGAGCTGTGCTCGCCGAATGGGGGACGCGCGCCTCTGGCGGTGCTGGGGGGCTCGTGTGGTTCCTCTTCGAGATCGTCTTCCTGCTCGCCGTCATGGCCGGTGCTATCCTGCTCGTCCAGGGTACGCGTCGTGTACCCGTACAGTACGCTAAGCGCGTCGTCGGGAACAAGCAGTACGGAGGCGCTCGCCAGTACATCCCACTGAAGGTCAATGCCGCTAACGTCATGCCGATCATCTTCGCGCAGACGATCATGATGCTCCCTATCACGCTCCTCAGCTGGGCACAGGGTGACAGTGCCAACGGCTTCGTACAGGCCTTTATGGACAATACGGGCATTTGGTACAACCTGGTCTTCGCGATCCTCATCCTCCTCTTCACCTACTTCTACACAGCGATCACGATCAACCCTGCGCAGATGGCCAACGACCTGAAGCGTAACAATGGGTTCATCCCCGGTGTGAAGCCTGGCAAGGCTACGAAGGACTACCTCGATGCGATCATGGACCGCATCACCCTCCCCGGTGCCTTCTTCCTCGCTATCGTGGCTATCATGCCTGCCTTCGCTCGTGTCATCGGTATCTCTGGGGGATTCGCTCAGTTCTTCGGTGGTACGTCACTGCTGATCCTTGTCGGGGTCGTCCTCGACACGCTCCAGCAGATCGAGAGCCACCTCTTGATGCGCCACTACGATGGTCTGCTCAAGAGTGGTCGTATCAAGGGACGTACCGGCTCTGTAGCTGCTTACTAAGATGATCTACTTAAAGACAGACGAAGAGATCGAACTCATGCGCGCGGCCAACCTCCTGGTCGGTCGTACGCTCGCCGAGGTCGCTAAGATCATAGCTCCTGGGGTCTCGACCCTGCAGCTGGACAAGCGCGCTGAGGAGTTCATCCGTGACAACGGTGCGACTCCCGCCTTCCTCGGCTACAATGGCTTCCCTGGGAGCCTCTGCACCTCGGTCAATGACCATGTGGTGCACGGGATCCCTTCCTCGAAGGTCGTACTCAAGGACGGTGACATCGTCTCCGTCGACTGCGGCACGAAGCTCGCAGGCTTCACTGGGGACTCCGCCTACACGTTCGCTGTAGGTGAGGTGGCTCCCGAGACTCTGGCTCTCCTTCGCACGACGAAGGAATCCCTCTACATCGGCATCGAGCATGCTGTAGCGGGTAAGCGCGTCGGTGATATCGGCGCTGCGGTCCAGCAGTATTGTGAGGCACGTGGCTATCATATCGTCCGCGAACTTGAAGGCCACGGGATCGGGAAGAACATGCATGAGGAGCCAGGTGTCCCCAACTTCGGGCGACGTGGCACGGGGCCTGAGCTCCGCTCTGGGATGTGCATCTGCATCGAGCCAATGGTGAACATGGGCTCGAAGAATGTCATCTTCGATCGCGATGGCTGGACCGTCCGTACTAAGACGGGCAAGCCTTCAGCCCACTTCGAGCACTGCATCGCTATCCGCGATGGCAAGGCCGATATCCTCTCTTCGTTTGACTTTATCAAGGAAGTCTTGGTAGACAGAGAGTTTTAATCTCGCAACCACAGTATATGCCGAAGCAAGCAGCAATAGAACTCGATGGTGTCATCCTCGAAGCGCTCTCGAACGCAATGTTCAAGGTCGAGCTCGAGAACGGACACGTCATCACCGCCCACATCTCTGGGAAGATGCGTATGCACTACATCAAGATCCTCCCAGGTGACAAGGTCAAGGTAGAGATGTCTCCCTACGACTTGACCAAGGGGCGTATATCATTCAGATATAAATAACCCTATATAGATATGAAAGTAAGAGCATCACTCAAGAAGCGCACCGCCGACTGCAAGATCGTTCGTCGCAAGGGGCGTCTGTACGTAATCAACAAGAAGAACCCCAAGTTCAAGCAACGCCAGGGGTAGTCTCTAACCATCGGACTATATTTTAACGAACTAAGATAAGTATGGCTATCAGAATTGTTGGCGTCGACTTGCCACAAAACAAACGAGGAGAAATTGCCTTGACTTACATCTTCGGGATCGGTCGTAGCAGCGCTACCAAGATCCTCGATAAGGCTGGGGTCGATCGCAATATCAAGGTAAAGGACTGGACCGATGACCAGGCTGCCGCTATCCGTGAGGTGATCGGTGCCGAGTACAAGGTCGAAGGGGATCTGCGCTCCGAAGTCCAGCTCAACATCAAGCGACTGATGGACATCGGTTGCTACCGTGGTGTCCGCCACCGTATCGGTCTGCCTCTACGCGGTCAGAGTACGAAGAACAATGCTCGTACTCGTAAGGGTAAGAAGAAGACTGTCGCAAATAAGAAGAAAGCTACTAAGTAATAGAGATTGATATGGCAAAGAAAGTAGTCGCAAAGAAGAAGGTCGTCAAGATCGACGCTGTGGGCCAGGCTCACATCCACTCTTCTTTTAATAACATCATCATCTCTCTGACCAACAACGAAGGTCAGGTCATCAGCTGGTCTTCGGCTGGTAAGATGGGATTCCGTAGCTCTAAGAAGAACACCCCTTACGCTGCTCAGATGGCGGCCCAGGATTGCGCTAAGGTCGCTTACGACCTCGGTCTGCGCAAGGTCAAGGTCTTCGTCAAGGGGCCAGGTAACGGCCGTGAGTCTGCTATCCGCACCATCCATGGCGCTGGTATCGAAGTCACTGAGATCGTCGACGTGACGCCAATGCCACACAATGGCTGCCGTCCTCCTAAGCGTCGTCGCGTCTAATTCCTGACTTCGCTTCAGATCACAGAGTAGTTTCATAAAGATCGCAGTACACTCCTAGAGACGCTCCGCTCACCGTGCTCCCTCCATCGAGCACAAGGGTGCGAGCGAACGCTAAGAGCCCTGAGCTAAGCAAGGCGCCGAGGTAGACGACGAGTGAAAGATTGGCTATACTTTCATATATCTATCCTCTCCTCATAACCGGTCGCGGCTGCACTCCGCCTCCCTCCCGCCACCCGCTGCTCTCTGCCTCCAGCGTTGCCTCTCCCCGAGAGGTCGCTCGTACTGCTTCAACAATAGAAGACAATGGCAAGATATACAGGTCCAAAATCAAAGATCGCCCGTAAGCTTGGCGCACCTATCTTCGGTGCCGACAAGGTACTCTCCAAGAAGAACTATCCTCCTGGACAGCACGGCAACAACCGCCGTCGTAAGACGAGCGAATATGGCATCCAGCTCAAGGAAAAGCAGAAGGCTAAGTACACCTATGGCGTACTCGAGCGTCAGTTCCGCAACCTCTTCGAAAAGGCTCAGCGCACGAAGGGTGTCACGGGTGAAGTGCTTCTCCAGCTCCTGGAAAGCCGCCTCGACAACGTCGTCTATCGCCTCGGCATCGCTAAGACGCGTGCTGCTGCTCGTCAGCTCGTCTCGCACCGTCACATCACCGTCGATGGTCAGGTAGTCAACATCCCTTCTTACACCCTCAAGCCCGGCCAGGTCGTCGGCGTCCGTGAGAAGGCGAAGAGCTTAGAGGTCATCACCGACTCTCTGGCTGGTCGTAGCCACAGCAGCTACAGCTGGCTCGAGTGGAATCAGGCTTCTCTCTCCGGTAAGTTCCTCAGCGCTCCTCAGCGTGAAGACATCCCCGAAGAGATCAAGGAGCAGCTGATCGTCGAACTATACTCTAAGTAATAATCCCTATTATCTCACTCACATGGCAATATTAGCATTTCAGAAGCCCGAAAACGTCCTCATGATGGATGCGACGGACTCGTACGCTAAGTTCGAGTTCCGCCCTCTTGAGCCGGGATATGGTACCACTGTCGGTAATGCCCTGCGTCGTATACTCCTTTCTTCACTCGAAGGCTACGCCATCTCGACCATCAAGATCGAAGGTGTCAATCATGAATTTGCTACTATTCCGGGTGTCTTGGAGGATGTAACTAACATCATTCTCAACCTGAAGCAAGTCCGCTTCCGTGCCCTCGTCCAGGACGCTACTGAGGAGACCGTCAGTCTGACGATCTCTGGTCAGCAGCAGTTCCTCGCTGGCGAGCTCAACGGCAAGCTTACTTCCTTCGAAGTCCTCAATCCCGAGCTGGTCATCTGCCATATCGATGAGGCGTATACCCTTACTATCGAGCTCTCTATCAACAAGGGGCGTGGTTACATCCCCGCTGATGAGAAGCTGGTCGACACGGCTCAGGAGAATGAGTTGCAGACGATCGCTATCGACTCGATCTATACGCCTATCCGTAATGTCAAGTACTTCACGGAGAACTATCGTGTAGAGCAGAAGACTGACTACGAGAAGCTGACCCTCGAGATCACCACTGACGGGAGCATTCATCCCCAGCAGGCTCTCAAGGACGCAGCAGCTATCCTCATCGAGCACTTCAGCCTCTTCATCTCTGACCCTGTCGAGGTAGAAGAGAATGCGGTCATCGAGGAAGGCGACGAGGAGGTACTGGACATGCAGGAGATCGATCGCGTATCTCAGCTGCTCCGTACTGATCTCAAGGATCTCGATCTCTCCGTCCGTGCGCAGAACTGCCTCCGCTCCGGCAACGTATTCCGTCTGGCCGACCTCGTCGTCCTCGACGCTGATACGCTCAGCAAGTTCCGCAACTTCGGTAAGAAGTCTATGGACGAGCTCAACGAGCTGATGGAGCGACTCGGACTCACCTTCGGGATGGATGTTAGCAAGTACAATTTAGATAATGACTAAGTAGAAAGATGAGACATAATAAGAAATTCAATCATCTCGGTCGTAAGAAGGCGCACCGCGAGGCTATGCTTTCCAACATGGCTGCATCGCTCATCCTGCACAAGCGCATCTTCACCACGGTCGCTAAGGCTAAGGCTCTTCGCGTATACGTCGAGCCCCTGCTGACCCGCGCTAAGGAAGACTCCACGCACGCACGTCGTATCGTCTTCGCTGAGCTGCAGAATAAGTTTGCTGTCAAGGAACTCTTCGGCCCCGTTGCTGAAAAGATCGCTGACCGTCCCGGTGGCTACACCCGTATCCTCAAGACGGGTAACCGCCTCGGTGACAACGCTGCTGTCTGCTTCATCGAGCTCGTAGACTTCAACGAGAACATGCTCAAGGAAAAGGCTGACAAGAAGGCTGCTCCTAAGACGCGTCGTTCACGCCGCTCTACGAAGGCTACGGCTGAAGCTCCTGCTGCTGAAAGCGCAGAATAGTAGCTCTCCCCCCTTCGATATTCTATCGGCGAGTGCCCGCTGTGACTTCGGTCGCAGTGGGCACTTTTGCTTTCACGCCTATTGCACTCCTTCCTGACGGGCTGAGATAGAGTGCCTCTCGGGAGGGGCAAAAGTGACCACTACTGGTCGCCGATCGGATCAGTACTGGTCACTTCTGCAAGCAGTACTGGTCACCACCACTTACCAGTACTGGTCACGATGCCGACCAGTACTGGTTGCTTTTTCTATCTGCAGGGCATCTGATAGAGATGCCCTGCAGATGGGGGCTTTGTATAGGGCGTATCGGAGGAGGAATAGTGGGGGAGGGGCAGAGCAATAGTCGTTTGCGTTCATCCCACTATGGGAGACATTGCACGGTGTATCAAAGGTGTACGGGGTTATGCCTACTTCATATATCACTGATGTTTAGTGTCTTCATAGCCCAAATAGCCGTATAGCTATGCCTACCAAACAAACCGAATCCGCTCCAAGCTCCCTCCCAAGGCGCACACCCATTTTGCCCTCACAAAAAGCAATAGCCGAAGCGACGTCGTCGCTTCGGCTATTGTTGCACCTTCGATCAATAAGGCAATCGAAGGGAAGATGTAAGGAAAGTATTGGGGGCTAAGTCATCTACCCCAGAGAAAACAATTAGGAGATCCTAAGATCTATGCACTAAGCTATTAATCTTTTTCCTTCGCACACTTCCACCCGTAGTAGGACTCTGCATCCATCCTTTCCATCAGGTTCTCTTCAATCCATTTTGGGAGATATGAACGAGCTTTCCCTGTTAGGCGAAGAGTCGTACCTGTTCCTTCATGAATGATTAGGTAATCATCACTATGGTTAGCTTTCTCAACACGGAATAGTGATGGCACAGACAGACCTCTGCTGACGGCTTGATGCAGGTAATAAATCTCGTGGTAATTCATATCAATCGATCCCACGAACGTTTCGAAGCTTTTCGTAAAAACCTCAATCATGTAATTAATATTAATGAGTACACGACGTTGCATACTCGACCCTTCGTAGGGCAACAATTGTACCAACCAGATCATGAGTGACAATATGTCATACTTAAATACAATTGCCACCCACAAAACATAGAGGAACAATAACTTAGAGGTCACAATTGCCACCAGTCTCATCAATAGACTTCCATTATTAGGCATGAAGGTACCCCCACCTTCATGACGGACATCTCCGATGCCTATGAGTCCGCCTACACCATCATGCCCAACCTGAACCGCACATGGATACAGAAGCAAGGAGACTTCTTCATCGAGTCACCCATCATCTAGTTCCTCAAGATCTGCCAGGGAGGTAAGTACTGCACCTTCCACATGCCATTGAGTTCCTCAACCGCTCCCACGCCCAACTCTTCCCCATCCTCACCGCCTATGATGAGCTCACCAATGCACGGTCTTTCCAAGGTATACAGGGTTTGGTGATTTGTATGTCGCCGATATTTATTTAGTGCCTTCATAACCAAAACAGTCGTATAGCTATGCCTACCAAATAAACCGAAGCTGCTCCGATCTTTCTGCAAGTTTATATGCAGGTGCGTCGCGACCGCATGAAGCACTCGTTCCTCTCGAGAGGGGGAGGGGGAGAGATCGTCATCTGCTTCTCAGCCTAAAGACTTCGAGGTTCGGTGGAGGAAGGTGCAAGCTGTGGAGAGATGGGCTTGCGCAATGCTCTCTACTGGTCACGATGCTGACCAGTACTGGTTGCTTTTTCTCTTCAGCAGTGCATCTCTATCAGATGCACTGCTGAAGGGGGGCTTTGTATGGGGCGTGGCGGAGAAGGAATAGTGGGGGAGGAGCAGAGCAATAGTCGTTTGAGTTCATCCCACTATTGGTACCACATGCGAACCAATAGTGGAATGCATGTGAAACCTATATTGGTCTGTGAGTGAACCAATATTGGTCCGCGTACGAACCTATATTGCTCGCGCGCTCGACCTATATAGGTCGGAGCAGTGACCTATATAGGTTGACACACCCTTCCCTCGGAGAGGTGGGGTAGTGGAGGGTGAGAAGGGGGCTTCATCGACGCCTTTTCCCTCCCATCCCTTGGGCGCGGGAGGCGGTCGTCGGGGGTGAATCGTCGTACGTGTTGCACGGTAAGGCCTTGTGATTGCGCGCTTTTTTGTACCTTTGCGACGCTTTGCGTAATCTCTGTCAGGAATATATGTATAAGTGTGGCCTGTTATATTGCGTTTAGTGTAGTACTAATCAAATAAGCTAAAGGACAAACAATGGACTTTATTAAGATCGTCAACGAAGCTTTCGCTACTGGTAAGAGCCACCCCGCCTTCCGTAGTGGTGACACTATCACCGTTGACTACCGCATCAGCGAAGGGGGTAAGGAGCGTATCCAGCGCTATCGTGGCGTCGTCATCCGCATCAGCGGTCACGGTGACAAGAAGCGTTTCACGGTTCGTAAGATCAGCGAAGGTGTAGGCGTAGAGCGTATCTTCACGATCGAAAGCCCCTTCATCGAAAAGATTACTGTCGAGAAGTTCGGTAAGGTACGTCGCGCTAAGCTCTACTACCTCCGTGCCCTCACCGGTAAGAAGGCGCGCATTAAGGAGCGCCGCTACGTCGCTGAGAAGTAAGAAGACCTCGGGGATATCTTCCGCTTCACGGCGGACGGGTGCCCCCAGCCTTCATGCCAAGCATACAGCCCCATCGCCGAGACGCTCGGTGATGGGGCTGATGCTTGCTTATTCCCTCGGGGGATAGCCAGTTTATATCCACATAGATGTTGATGAAAAGAATTTCCACTTCACTTGCCCTCATGGCGCTTGCCGTGGCTTTCGCTTCGTGTGATGACCCCATCACGCGCAAGGAGCGCAGCCTCATCGATCGCCAGTACAAGGAGGGCGTACTCACCGCCAGCCAGAGCTTTGACTTCACGCGCTGGATCGATGTGAGCAAGGGCGCCTATCGTCTACCTGCTATCAGCGCTGACGAAGACGCTAAGAATACCTATTGGGCCTCGGCCAGCAATCAGGGCTACACCCTGCTCGCCTCTTCGCCTACGGACTATCCCGTCGTGCCACTTGAGGAGAATGGAGCGGCTCATGGTGCCATCATCCGCTCGATCAAGGGCTTCTACTTCTTCGGTATCGGGACGAAGGTCATTGCGGGTGCCCTCTATACGGGTCAGGTCGATGCGCGCAATCTCGTGGGGAAGCCCCTTGAGTCGACGCTCTTCGGCCAGCCTTACTCCAGCGGTATCCCCGAGATCGTGGACTTCACCTATCAGTACAAGGCGGGGGAGAAGGTCATCCATGGGCAGGATAAGAAGGTCGAGCTTCCCAGCGAAGACCGTGCCGCTGTCTCGGCTGTCTTCTACGAAGTCACCGACGATGCGAGCTACCTCAATGGCGTGACGCTGCAGACGGATGCGCGCATCGTCGCCAAGGGCTACGTCGAGCTGGAGCCTACGACTCCCGCTGACACGTGGCAGACCTATCGCCTGCGCCTCACACCCGTCGACGAAGCACGCTACGAAGCCGTGGACTTCACGACGAAGAAGTATCGTCTGGCTCTGGTCTTCTCCTCGAGCTTCCGTGGTGCCGAGTACATCGGTGCTGTGGGTAGCGAGCTACGCCTGCGCGAGGTCAAGCTCCAGGACCGCATTAAGCCCCATCATTAGCCCTCCCGTATGAAGATGATTCGAACGCTCCTCCTCGGCCTCTCTCTTGGCCTCCTCGCACTCCCCGCTCGCGCCGCTGAGACGGGTGACGAGCAGCCCTCACGCCTCGGTGTAGGCGTGCACCTCGGCTTCAACATCGGTGGTGCTCTGCCTCCCTCCGTACCCAAGCCCGTCAAGAAGGTCACGGCCTTCATGCCCGGGGGTACGCCCAACGTGGGGCTGGACCTCTCTTACCGCCTCACGCCTGCAAGCCCCTTCTCTCTCCTCCTCGGGGTGGAGTACGATATCCGTAGCTTTAGCACCACCGTCCAAGCCGAAGATATGCCCATCCGCTATCAGAGTGAGGACTTCAAGGAGCAGCACTACACGGGCTACCAGCGTGTCGAGATGGATACGCGCTACGTCGTGGTGCCCGTGGGGGTGAGTTACGCTCTGCCTAATAGCTCCTTCCGCCTCATGGCTGGGGGCTACTATGCTCACGCGCTCAAGCGTAAGTTCACCGCTAAGCTTGATGGTGATGGCCTCATGGATGGTCGTGTCTATCAGGAGGGTGCGGTGCTTGCCTTCAGCCTCGGGGACTTCCTCGTGCGCAATGACGTCGGTGTGCGCTTCGGTGCAGACTATCAGATCGACCCGCACTGGGGGCTTACGGCGCGTATGAACGTAGGCCTACCGAAGATCTTTGATAAGAGCTTCGAGGTTATGCCCTACTCGCTCCGCCACGTCTTCCTCAACCTCGGCGTCAGCTACCGCATCAATCGATAGCCTCGCTGCGAGCGATATCCGCTGATACACTCCGCCCCGCTATGTCTCACCAACGAGTGAGCATAGCGGGGCGGAGTGCTTTTGGAGGGATGGGAATAGCGGGTTAATTGTGCTCTTCTTCTGAAAAAGATAGACACTGTTTCCTGTTAGAAAGGGAGTGGGTCGTCTTCCTTCTCCGGGAATTTATGCAGAAGATACTTTGCTAATGGGGGAATGATACCGACAAGTAATTCTACCTCTTCTATAGATATACCCTCTCCCTCTCGAGGATGTCGCACAGTATTACTTACAAATCCCCATACTTGTGCCAAGGCTTGATTGAGAGGAGATGGGAAGAGGTCGGGATGCTTTTTTAATAGCTCACCTAACGTCTCCTTCGTGCCGCCTACCACTTCACGGCTTAGACACTCTATGGCTTGGTAGGCATGTGTTACTGCTCCATTTACATCGGGCTGAGGTCGTCTGGAGAGATCGGTGCGCGCCTCTTTAAGATGTTCTGCTGTTGTGGGGAGATTTTTCTTGTGTGATAGCTCAATAGCTTCTTTGTAACCTTGCTCAAAGTCGTCATCTCCTCTACGCATAACCTGCCCATCTTCCAACTCCCATCCAATTCCATGTTTGTGGAAGTATCCATTTATTTGCTCTGTGAATAGCCTTTGATTTTCTGCATAGCCATTGAGTTCACTGTGGAATGCCTCTATGATATCATAGATCTTATTCCAAGGACATCTGCGATCATCAGTGAGGAGTCTACGAATCTCATCCTTTACAAAATCGGGAGTCCAGTTCCCTTCTGTTGGCTCAAGCAGTATTCCGCTGATGATGTAGAGTGCCCTTTGGAATCCTATTTTTAGCCTGTTTAGTAGGGTGTCAAATAAGTAGATGCGAAGCCCTTCGGGAGCATCGTATCTGATAGTGATCTCTGCAGGAGTGGAGGTTATTCCTTCTCTGCTGGAAAAGTTTTGTGCCATGGCTTAAAAAAACAGCTATATGTATGGAGGGCTACTGGAGTAGGCGGATCTTCTCCTCGAGGCGCTGTAGCTCGTTGCGCAGACGGGCGGCATCGACGAAGTTGAGTTCCTTTGCGGCGGCCATCATCTCGCTGCGCTTCGTCTCGGCGAGTTCGCGGAGCTGGTCGAGCGATAGGAACTGCTCGATGGGGTCTTCGACAGCAGCCTCGGGCGAAGCCTCGATGTAGGGAATGGCTTCGTCGCTGCCCTTCTTGTCGGGGAAGGCGGAGGAGCTATTCTTGACGATCTGCTGGGGTGTGATACCGTTGGCCTCGTTGTAAGCGATCTGCTTGGCACGGCGGCGGGCGGTCTCGTCCATCGTCAGGCGCATGCTCTCGGTGATGTGGTCGGCGTAGAAGATGACACGGCCGTTGACGTTTCGCGCGGCACGCCCTGCCGTCTGCGTCAGCGAGCGGTGGCTACGCAGGAAGCCTTCTTTGTCGGCATCGAGGACGGCGACGAGGGCGACCTCGGGAAGGTCAAGGCCTTCACGCAGGAGGTTCACACCGATGAGCACGTCATAGACGCCCTTACGCAGGTCCTCCATGATCTGCACACGTGTCAGCGTGTCGACGTCGCTATGGATGTAGCTACATGAGACGCCGTGCTTGATGAGGTACTCGGAGAGCTCCTCGGCCATGCGCTTGGTGAGCGTAGTGACGAGCACGCGCTCGCCTCGCTCGATGGAGATCTGGATCTCATGCTCGAGGTCATCGACCTGATGGAGTGTGGGGCGCACCTCAATGGGCGGATCGAGAAGGCCCGTGGGGCGGATGAGCTGCTCGACGACGACACCTTCACTCTTGGTGAGCTCATATTCGGCGGGCGTCGCGCTGATATAGAGGATGCGTGGGGTGAGGTCGTCGAACTCCTCGAACTTCAGCGGTCTATTGTCCAGCGCAGCGGGCAGGCGGAAGCCGTACTCCACGAGGCTCGTCTTACGCGAGCGGTCACCACCATACATCGCATGGATCTGTGGTACGGTCACGTGGCTCTCGTCGATGATGAGGAGGAAGTCATTCGGGAAGTAGTCGAGGAGACAGAAGGGGCGCTCACCAGGCTGGCGACCATCGAAGTAACGGGAGTAGTTCTCGATACCCGAGCAGTAACCCAGCTCGCGGATCATCTCCAGGTCATAGGTGGTACGCTCGTAGAGGCGCTTGGCTTCGAAGGCACGGCCTTCGTCCTCCAGCTCCTGTACGCGCTGACCGAGGTCGACGTCGATCTGCCCGACGGCGGAGTTGACCTGCTCCTGCGTCGTGACGAAGAGGTTCGCGGGGTGGACGATGAGGCGGGTCATCGGCCCGTATTCTCTACCGCTCTGAGGATCGAAGGAAGCGATGCGCTCGATCTCGTCGTCCCAGAACGTCACACGATACGCCACACCGTCGAAGCCTTCGATGGAGGGGAAGATATCGATGGTATCGCCCTTGACACGGAAGTAGCCCGGGGTGAAGGTCAGGCGGTCGTTGACGTAGTGATTGAGGACCAGGTCACGCTTGAGCTGCTCCTGACTGTAGCGCTGTCCCTCTTGTAGGCGCAGGATCTTCTCCTCGAAGGCCTTGGGGTCTGCCATACCATAGAGGCACGAGACGGAGGAGATCACGATGACGTCCTCACGCCCCGAGAGGAGGGAGGCCGTGGCGCGTAGGCGGAGCTTCTCGATCTCGGCATTGATCGCCATATCCTTCTCGATATAGGTGTCGGAGGCGGCTATGTAGGCCTCGGGCTGATAGTAGTCGTAGTACGAGACGAAGTACTCGACGGCATTGTCGGGGAAGAACGCCTTGAACTCCGCATAGAGCTGTGCTGCGAGGGTCTTATTGTGGCTAAGCACCAGTGTGGGCTTGCCGAGGCGGGCAATGACGTTGGCAGCGGTGAACGTCTTCCCCGAGCCTGTGACCCCGAGGAGCGTCTGGAAGGGAACACCCGACTCGAAGCCGTGGACGAGTTCGTCGATGGCCTGCGGTTGGTCTCCCGTGGGGCGGAAGCGTGAGGTGAGCTTGAAGGACATAGATGGAGTGATAGAGGGGATATAGAGAGTGGGTCACCTCCATCCCCAGCAGCGGGTGATGGAGATGACCCACTGCTGGGGACTTAGATGGATCCGAGGGGAGGGCGATTACTTCGCCTGATGGACGGTGAGCTGTGGGAAGGGGAAGCCGATGCCAGCAGCGTTGAACTCCTTATAGATACGCTCGTTGATATCGAAGAAGACGTCCCAGTAGGTCTCGTTTGCCGTCCAAGCACGGATGACAATGTTCACGCTGCTGGCACCGAGAGAGAGCAGGGCGATGGTATAGTCGGGGCTCTTGAGGATGCGTGAGTCGGACTCGATGATGCTGCGCAGGAGGTTGCGAGCGCGGTCGACGTCCTCATTGTACTCGATACCGATGGTCCAGTCGACACGGCGGGTATTCTCGTGCGAGTAGTTGACGACGCTGTTGCTGCTGAGGAGGCTGTTGGGGATGAAGGCCGTCTTGTTGTCGGGCGTCAGTACCTCGGTGTGGAAGAGGCGGACGGCCTTGACCGTACCGTCAGTACCCTGCGACGAGATGAAGTCGCCGAGCTTGAAGGGCTTGGTGACGATGATGATGACCCCACCAGCGAGGTTCTGCAGCTGGCCACTGAGAGCCATACCGACAGCCAGACCCATAGAGGCCAGGACAGCGGCGAAGGATACGGACTTTACGCCGAGCACACCCGCCAAGAAGAGGAAGAGGGCGATGTACAGGATCGAGGTGAAGACCGAGTCAAGGAGTGAGACGGCTACTCCCTCGATATTGCGGTGGCGGAGGATCCCGTTGAAGATCTTCTTCAGGCGGGTGATGACGACCTTACCGAGCCAGAAGAGGACGACTACGAGGATGACGCGCAGCCCGAAGTTGATACCAGCATTGAGCCATTCCTCGAGCATGCTCCGGCTGAACCAGTGCTTGATGTCGAGGTTGAGGGGCTGCGTAGCAGCTCCGATAGCTTCCTTGAGCTCCGAGCCTGCAGCCGAATCAGCTGGTAGTATCTGTGCGAAGAAAAGAGGGTGCATAAGAGGAATAAGTTAGAATTGGATATTGGTTGATATATAGGAGGGCTTAGCTATGCGAGGCTCTGCTGCCTACGCTCCTCCCGAGTGCGGTGTCTCCAGCGCAGGAAGAAGTAGAGCATGGTGAGCCCCTTGAGTATCGAGGAGATGGAGATCGCCCACCAGACAGCACGGATACCCCAGCCCCACGAGGCGAAGAGCAGGACCATCGGGATGCGTAGATACGTGCCGACGATGCTGACTGCTGCGGGGAGGTAGGTGCGTCCGAGCCCGTAGAAGAGCCCTTCGGCAGTGATCTCCAGCATCATGAAGGCCTGCGAGAGCCCGACGATGCCGAGGTAGACCGCACCTGCCTTGTAGGCGATTTCCTCGGGGACGATGAGGGCGAAGATCTCTTCACCCCAGAAGACAAAGAGGATCGTCCCCAGTACGCCGATGATGAGCGTGAAGCTCAGGGCTCGGCAGAAGGCTATATAGACGCGACGGAGCTTACCAGCGGCGAAGTTCTGCCCGACGATAGTCGTCAGAGCTTCGGTGACGCCCGAGGCGGTGTTCCACGTCAGTGACTCGATCTGCGCACCCGTCGTCATCGTCGCCACGCCAATATGCCCACCGAGAGTGGATACCTGACGACCGATGTAGATACTGACGAAGGCGAAGAGTACCTGCAGCGAAGCAGGGGGCACACCGATCTGTAGGATGCGTCGTATCTGTGGCCAGTGCAGTCGGACGAGGAAGGGGAAGCCCCCGAAGAGCTTGTCACGCTTCACCTGATAGAGGAAGAGCAGGAGCACTAAGCCCTGGCTCACGACGGTAGCCAGTGCCGCACCCGACACCCCCCAGCCGAGGGTGAAGATGAAGAGCGGGTCAAGGAGCATATTCGTCGCCAGCCCGAGGATGGAGATACGGAAGGGCGTACGGCTATCGCCAATAGCATTGTAGATACCCGTGAAGGAGGCGGTGAGGTAGATGCTGGGGAAGCCTACGAGCGAGAGGTAGAGGTAGCTCAAGCCCTCGGCCCGTACGCTCGGGATGAGCGCATAGAGGTCCAGGAGATTGCCTGCAAAGAGCAGGTAGATCGCCAGCATCCCCACGCTCAGGAGGAGGCTCATGCAGACGTTCTGCGAGGCATAGTTCTTGGCTTCGTCACGATGACCAGCACCGATACCCTGCGAGATCGTCACTTCGCTCCCGATCTTATTGATGAGTGCGAAGGAGGCAGCTATCCAGAGGAAGACGGAGGCCGCACCCACCGCTGCTAAGGCCTGCGAGCTTAGTCGCCCCAGCCAAATCATATCGGTGATGTTGTAGGCGATCTGCACGAAGCTCGTCCCCATGATCGGCAGGGCGATGCGGTAGAGGTGGCTCGAGAGGTCGCCTTGGGTGAGGTCTCTTATCTTATCTTGCATGTAAGTCTATAGGGGGATGTTACTTGAGGATGTGGATCCCGATCTTGTCTTGTAGGCGTACGATCACGTAGGCTACGGCGATGCTCCCTACGAAGACGAGTGCCGAGCCTAGTTGCTCATAGACGGGCCCCATGCCTGCAGCATAGAGCGCCTTAGAGATGATAGTCGCTACAGCGATGTGGAAGTAATAGATGTTGCCCGAGTACTTGGCGCCGATCGTCTCAGCCCACGTCCCCGCTCCGAAGCTCTTATGCTGTAGTGCCCAGATGAAGATGAGGACGGCAGTGACGAAGCTCCCGAAGAGTGCCCCAGCGGCGTAGTCATAGCCGGCATGGAAGAGGAGGGCGCGCTCTCCATAGGCGAGGGCTACACCGAGGGCATAGAGTATGCCCCAGTGGTGGAACGCCTGTAGCTTGCTCTCGTACTTGGCTATCAGGTAACCCATCGACATGAAGGGGATGGAGTAGCTGATGGAGGTGTAGACGTAATAGTAGTAGTCTGCACGCTCATCAGTCAGTAGGAAGGAGTACTGACTGCCGAGTAAGGCGAAGATACAGAGCGGTGTGAGGATCCAGATATAGCGCTGGATGCCGAGACGGAAGACCAAGGCGAGGACGAGGAGCCCCTGGATCATCGCCATAAGATACCATGTATGTCCCGAGAAGAGCGAGCCCGTGAGGAGGAGTGATACCAGCTGCTGGAAGGAGTTCAGTATGTTCCCATTATTTGGTAGCAGCCACGCCCAGTAGAAGAGCGAGACGATGAGGAAGATCTTGACCGTGCTACGGAGGGACTTCACCGCTCGCTGATAGCTCTTCTCCGCCTGAGGGCTATAGAGGAAATACCCCGAGATGAGGAAGAAGACACATACGGCACCCATGGCGATGGGCTGTAGCATCACCTTGACTGCCCCCATAGGCGTGTGGCAAGTGACTACTAAGAAAGCGAAGAGACACTTGAGTATGTAGAGCGAATTGATCGCTGATGAAGCTGGTTTCATTGCTTGGCTATGAGAGGGCTTACTGAAGGATATGTATCCCCAGACGATCCTGGAGCTTGACGATGATAAAGGCCAGAAGGAGCGAGGCTGCAAAGACCCAGATAGCCCCTGTCTGCATATAGAAGGATCCCGCCCCAAGCTTGATGAAAATCGGAGCTATGACCGTCGCTACAGCGATGTGGAAATAGTAGATATTGCCCGAGTACTTAGCGCCGACAGTCTCTGCCCAGCTACCCGTACCGAAGCCCTTGTGAGTGATGCCCGTGAAGAAGAGGGCTACTGCGAAGAGGAAGCTCCCGATATAAGGACCTTCTCCGTGGTTATAACCATAGCTGCGCAGTAAGGGTTGCTCCACGATGGCCAGAGCCAGCATAAGGAGCGTAAGCACCACCCAAGGGAAGCGCGTGGGGATCTTATCCTCATACTTCTTGATGAGGTAGCCAGCTGACATAAAGGGCAGAGCATAGCTTACGCTATTGAAGACGTAGATTAGGTTTCGCTGTTCGCCCCCTGTGATGAGGAAGGAGTACCTGCCTCCGAGGAGTGCCGTCAGCATCAGCGGTACGAAGACCCAGAGGTAGCGCCCCAGTCTCCAGTGCAGGGCAAGGCCGAGAACACATAGCCCCTGGATCATCGCCATAAGGAACCATAGGTGTACCGTCGTTAGCTGCCCATAGATGAGAAAGTGCCACACCTGCTCCCAGCTTCGGACGGTGTTGCCGTGGTTGGGGAGGATCATCAGCCAGTAGATGAGTGTGACGATGAGGAAGATGGGGACGATCTTCTTGATGGAGCGCCATGCTCGCTCAGCACTCTTTGACTCATCTGGCGAGTAGAGGAAGTATCCTGAGATCAGGAAGAAGATGGGGACGGCGCTCAGCGTCAGGGGATAGACCCCTACCTTAAATAGGTCTATGGGGGTATGCCCGATGACGACGAGCAGAGCGGCGAAGGCCTTCGCTACGTAGAGCGAGCTGACCGGAGGACGGCTACTCCTGGCGGGAGCGGTAGGAGTCATTTCGTTATCGCTGAGGGTGGAGCTCGGTGAGCTTGTTGTACTTCATACGCCAAGCGTAGTCCTGGAGGTAGGCCTTCAGGCGAAGAAGCATCGTGGGGAGAGGCGTCCCTGGCTGGTCCTTGATGTTGTGGAGCTGCTGGGGATCGGTCTTGAGGTTGTAGAGGGCGGTGACTTTCTGCCCATCGAAGTGCAGGGCGTAGTCCCCCTCGATCATCTGGTAGATGCCGTCCATATCCTGCACGACGAAGCGGGGGCGCGTCGTGTCGAAGGGGTTACCACCGAAGGTCACCATCGGCTTGTCGTCCCCGACGAGGTCGAGGATCGTGGGAAGTAGGTCGGCTTGGGCGGCGAGGTGCTCCGTATCACGACCGACGAGTTCGCCTCGTGGGTCGAAGATGATGATGGGGATGCGGAAGGCACCCGTCGAGTTCTTGTACTGGGGTAGCGCACCTGGTACGGCGTGGTCAGCGACGATCACGAAGAGGGTATTGTCGTACCAAGGCTGCTTGCTCGCCGTCTCGAAGAACTTCCGCAGTGCCATATCCGTGTAGGCTACTGCTTGGTGCATCGGGATCGTACCCTTGGGTAAGACCTTCTGATACTCCTCGGGCACACGGAAGGGGTGGTGCGAGGAGAGCGTGAACTCCGCCGCGAAGAAGGGCTGACGAAGCGAGCCGATCTGGCGAGCTACGTACTGGAGGAACTTCTCATCCCAGATACCCCAGTTGCCGTCATAGTCCGCGTCATTGGCGTACTCCGTCTTACCATAGTATTCCTTGACGCCTGCCTGCATTACGAAGGCATTGAAGCCCATAGAGCCGTTCGGTGCACCGTGGAAGAAGGCCGTCGAGTAGCCCATCGAGTCGAGGCGTGCGGGTAGAGCCGTGATGTTGTTCCCCGAGTAGATCGATAGGACGAAGGGGACGTGGGGCTTGAGGACCGAGGCGAAGATCGCAGGCATCGCATCGATGGACTTCTGACTATTGGAGTAGCCGTTAGTGAAGACATAGGAGCGCTGCATCAGCGAGTCGATGAAGGGCGTGAAGCCTTGGTAACCCGGGATGTCTTGGTTGAGCCCGCCGACCCATTCGCGTGCGAAGCTCTCCCAGATGATGAGGACGACATTGCGCCCCTTGTACTTCCCTGAGACAGGTGTCGAGCCAGGGGTGTAGACGGAGTTGAAGTACTTCGGCACCTCGGCGAAGGGCATATATTGGTACTCTGGCAGGCTTGACTTGCCGATGGTGCGGATGAGACTGAATGGGGTGTTCAGCACCAGCGCACGCTGCTGAGGACGGTGTATATAGATGTTCGCATTGCTCAGTGTGATGGGGCGGGTCTCACTGGTGAAGCCACCGCGCCCAGCGACGATGGAGAGGTAGATACTCCCGCCGAGGAGGATCAGTGACGTGAGGTAGAAGGCCCACATACGGCCCGTGGGGCGCTGCTTAGGACGGGGGAGCTTCCCCTCGATGATACAGAAGAGAATGATAAGTCCGATCCCTAAGAGCGTTACCCCCCAATAGTCTACGAAGAAGCGGAGGAACTGGAATGGATTCTCATCTCCGAACTCTTCGAAGACGGCCAGCGTCGTACGCTTCAGCGTGAAGCGATAGTAGACGACGTCGCCGAGGTTCAGTATGATAGCCAGACTCGTGACGATACGATAGAGCCCCGTCAGCATACGCTGGTAGCCACGGCTGTAGGCCTGTGGTAGGGGTAGGAGGCTTAGTGTCGTCAGCAGCAGGCTCGTGTAGACGATAGCGCTGAGGTCGAAGCGCAGGCCGCCCCAGAACATCAGGGCAAGCTGCCCAGCCGAACCGATCTCTAAGAGATCCTGATTGTACAGGCAGAATATCCCTCGGCAGATGCTGTAAATGACGAAGGAGAGGAGGAAGCGCAGGAGGAGAAGTCGGACCTGAGCGCCGAGCGGCGTGAGGGCCGAAGACGTAGACGAGGAGGTCATCGGTAATTACTATGTATCTATTTGGCTACAAAGGTACAAATCTTAGTCCAAGCAATTGGGGGGCGTGCTTGCAAGAAGAAGCCCCTGCTTGCCCCTTTATCATGCCTATTCTTACTCCGTTAGATGGGGCGCTTCTCTGCCTGCAGAAGCGTCGTCCGTAAGAGGGGGTAGTATGAACCACCAACCCCATAGTGGTTTATACCTCTCCCTCATATAGAGACTGTTGCCACGAGTCCTGTTCGCTATTTCGAGTGCTAAGGCATCGCGTGCTCAGCCCCCGATATGCCTCTCCGAAGTGATACACAAGCTCTTCGCTTTATCGCGCGTATTCCTCTTATTCAGCGGAGGGAAAAGTGCTGTTCTTGCGAAGAAAAAAGCGCCTTCACGTAGTGCTTCCCTCTGTCTACGCACGTAGTCTTAAAGACCAGGCACGTAAATCCAAATATCCACGTACGTAGATATTAGAGCCACGTACGTAGACCAAACTTATCTGCCACTCGTCCGCAACTTTTATCCCTACGTGGAGCAACGGCCTAATAGAGGTCACTTCACAAAGCTATATAGGAATCAGTCCAAAGCTATATAGCTTTCTTCGCCATCCTATATAGCTCTACCCACGTACTCATATAGTGTAGCTTGCTTCACTATCGAGGTGCATGGCAAAGAAATGTGGCGATGAGACCGAAGTCCCACCGCCACACATCACACACATATGCATATACACAGAAAATACACTCTCTAGTACACTACTACTTTCTTTAGAATGGGGGTGGTCCTGGAGGGCCCTGACGCTTCATATCGCTCTTGCTACCGCCACCGCTGAAGCTATCGAAGCGGTAGATGAAGTGGAGCATAGCGTAGCGGCCGAGCGTGTTGGACTCTTCGATGGTGCTGGACATCGCCGTGATGCTCTGGTAGATGCTGCGACGGCTATTCAGGAGGTCGTAGCCCTTGAGGCGGATGGTCGCCTTCTTCCCAGCGAGGAAGCTATAGGAGAGACCAGCGTTCAGCAGGACTTGATCCTGATTGTAGCCAGCGGCGTAGCCACGTGAGGTGGTGTAGGTCGCTTCACCCTCGAAGGTAAAGCCCAGCGGCAGGGTGATATTGGTCGTATAGCCGAGCGAGTAGTCCTTCGTCGCGGGAGTGACGGCTGAGGCCAGCGTGTTCGAGGCGTTGTAGTAGCCGAAGCCTCCCTTGAGGGTCATATCGATGCCTGTGACGCGGTAGTTCAGACCGAGCTCCTCACGCAGGCGGAGGGCGAGGCTACGGTTCTTGCCACCGTTGATATAAGTATTGCTACGAGCCAGGTCGTTGAAGGACGCTACGCGGATGGAGAACTTCTTCCCTGGGAGGGGCTGCGTGAGGAAGCCACCGATACCGACCGAGGCATTGCCGTCTACGTTGGTATAGTCGATGGTGCGCTTACCCGTCGTGACATCGTAGAGTGAGCGCTGGATGATGTCATTCTGTACAACCTGCCCACGAGCGAAGACGGAGAGCGAGGTCTGCGTCTTCGTCCAGTACTTGCTGAAGCGTCCGAAGAGGTTGTGCTGGAAGCCTGGGAGCAGGTCCTGATTCCCGACGTAGGAGATGAGGGGATTCGTCACATCCTGTACGGGGGAGAGCTGCTCGTTGGTAGGGGCGAAGCTACGACCGAAGTAGTCGAGGCGAAGCTCCGTGCCACGCTGAGGCTTGTAGCTCATACGCAGGGTAGGGGAGAAGTTCAGTGTCGTGCGGGAGATAGGCGTAGCCGTGATACCGCCGACGACGGAGTGGCTGCTGATACTCGATGACTCGAGGTTGACCCCAGCGGTCACATCGTAGGTCTTACCCTTCTTCTTCAGTGCGACACCTGCCTGATGCGTGAGGTACTCTGAGCGGAACTCATTGCTGTACGTCGCGTTGTGCACCGTGTAGGCTCCCGTAGCGTCGGGGTCGAAGGCATCGCGTGAGCTATTGCTCTGTGAGCCCTTGATCTGGTAGGTGAGCTGCGTGAAGTAGCCCTTGCCGAGAGGTTCTACCCAGCCGAGGCGTGCCTGATAGTTCGTGCTACGCGTACGGCTGTCGATGCGCTGGTCGACGGACTGATTCGTCGTCGAGGTGCGGTCGAAGAGATTGTAGAGGTACTTCCCCTCGCCCGTCTCATCTTCGATGCCGAAGCGCGTGGAGAGCGTGAGGGTACGCCCTGCGGCACTCAGACGACGGCTACCATCGAGGCGCAGTGTCCCGTTGATATTCTTCTGCAGGGTATTCTGCGTGAGGTCGCTGGAGTTGATCAGCGTGCTCGTAGCATCCTCGAGGGTCTTCGTCGTGGAGGTGTAGGTGCCTTGACTGCGGCCGTAGCGGAGCTCGGGGGAGACGATGATCTCCGTCAGGCTGTCGGGCTTCCACTCCATACGGATGTTCGCTCCGTAGGAGTCCTTGTCACTACGCTCCGTGCTCTTCCCCGTCTCCGTCGTCGAGCCCGTGGAGAGGTAGTTCTGCTGCCAGCTGTCCGTGATCTTATTGGTGGTATTGCGACCGCCGAGGGCGTTGGCATTGAGCTGGAGCTTCGAGGAGAGCGTCTGATTGAGGTTGCCGCCGAGCATTCTCGAGGTCAGGATACCGTTGGCATCACGTCGGGGCATACCGCCACCACCTCTGTTGCCACGGCGACCAGCGCCCATACCCATCATGAAGCCGAGCTGATTGCCGTCTTGGCTGATGTCGGTGAAGCCAGCGTTGTTCGTATTGTTGAGACTTCCGATGATGGAGAACTGATTGTCGTCAGCGAAGCGACTGAGGGTTAGGTTCGCTTCGTAGCGCTTGCTCGTACCTGCACCAGCGTAGGCCGTACCGAAGAGTCCCTTCTTCTTCCCCGCCTTGATGGTGAGGTTGATGACGGTCTCTTCATTGCCGTCGGAGAAGCCTGAGAGGCGGGCTGCCTCACTATCGCGGTCGAGGACCTGTACCTTCTCGACGACTTCGGCAGGGAGGTTGTTGGCGGCTACCTTCGGGTCACCCTCGAAGAAGCGCTTTCCGTCAACCATGATCTGCTTGACGGTCTTCCCGTTGATGGTGATATTGCCGTTGTCATCGATGCTGGCTCCAGGGAGCTTCTTGATGAGGTCAGCGACGACCGCCCCTTGGTTCGTGGTGAAGTTCCCAGCGTGGAATTCGATCGTGTCGCCCTTGATGACGACGTCGCTGGTCTTCCCGACGACCTTCACGCCTTCGAGGATTTCACCTTCAGCTTGGAGGGTGATGGTGGGCAGCGTAAGTGACTGCTTCTCGAGGCGGATGGGGGTGGTGTGGGTCTTGTACCCGATGTAGGAGACGCGTAGCGTGTAGCTTCCGGCGGCGATTCCCTTGAGGTGGAAGGCGCCATCCTTGGCGGTGATGGCACCCGTCTTGAGCTTACCGTCACTCTGGAGGAGGCTCACGCTGGCGCCGAGGAGTGCTTCACTCTTCTCGTCGAGGATACGGCCGGTGATCGTGTATAATGAGTCCTGAGCGCGCAGGCCTGTGGGCAGGCCAAGCAGCAAGAGCAGGAGGCTCATAAGGCCGATGATGGAGCGGCTACGGAGGCTATTCATAAATGCTGTATTCTTGAGTTTGCTTTCTCTCTTAGAGTACGAGCTGGAGGGTGCGTTTAATCGTAGCGTAAAATTTTTTGAAAAAGACTTGTGGATTGCCCCAAAGCAGTGCAGGCCCCCGCTCCAGAGAGCGAGAGCCTGCAGCATTATGGACTAAAGATCGGGTGGGGTTACTTCGCCGAGCGGATGCGGTCGTCGAAGGCGGTCAGTGCTGCCTTCGCGCCTTCGCCCATAGCGATGACGATCTGCTTGTAGGGCACGGTCGTGCAGTCACCAGCGGCATAGATGCCGGGGACAGAGGTGCGGCAGCGCTCGTCAATGACGATCTCGCCACGGCGTAGCTCGACCAGCTCCTCGAAGGGCTTGGTGTTGGCCGCGAGACCGATCTGTACGAAGAGGCCATCGAGGGCGATCGTCTCTTCGTCGCCGCCATCACGTGGAGCGATGGTGAGGCCCGTGACCTTCGTGCCATCACCGAGGACGGCCTTCGTAGCTACGGCCTTGCGCACGGTGACGTTGGGCAGCGTAGCGAGCTTCTCCTGTAGGACGATGTCGGCACGCAGGGTGTCCATATACTCGAGGACGACGACGCTGCGGCAGATACCAGCCAGGTCGATAGCTGCCTCGATACCGGAGTTCCCACCGCCGATGACAGCGATGTCCTTGTCCTTGAAGAAGGGGCCATCACAGTGGGGGCAGAAGGCGACACCACGACCGATGTATTCGGCTTCGCCAGGGACGCCGAGCTTACGCCAAGAGGCACCCGTGGCGAGGATGACCTGAGCGGCGGAGAGCTCTTCGCCGAGGTTCGTCTTCACCAGCTTCGTCTCACCATCGGTGACGGCTTCGACGCGGCGGTTGTCGAGGAGATCGATATGATAGATCTCCGCATGCTTGCGCAGGTCAGCAGCGAGCTGCGTCCCCGTGGTGGCGCTGACGGAGGGGATGTTTTCGATACCCGTAGTCTCGTTCACCTGACCACCGATGCGCTCAGCGACGACGGCGACATGGAGACCCTTACGTGCGGAGTAGATAGCCGAAGCGATACCCGATGGACCGCCACCGACGACGATGAGGTCATAGCTACGGCGGATAGGCTCAGCGGAGACGGGCTCGGCGCCGATCTTCTTTTCGAGGGCGGCGAGGAGGTCACCGAGGGAAGCCTTACCGATATGTACGAGCGTGTCGCCAGCGTAGACGGCGGGGACAGAGCTGATGTTGCGGGCGTTCACTTCGTCCTGGAAGAGTGCGCCGTCAACCATCTCGTGCTCGAGGCCTTCGTTGTAGAGTGCCATGACGTTCAGCGCCTGGACGACTTCGGGGCAGTTAGTACAGCTGAGCGAAGCGTAGGTCGTGAGGCGCAGAGGCGTCTTCAGCGCAGCGATACGGCGGATGAAGACCTCTTCGGGGAGGTTCTTGCCCTGGCCGTCAGCGTTGAGGACGGCGAGGATGAGGGAGGTGAACTCGTGACCGCCAGGGATAGCGCGGAAGGAGATGCCCGTAGCCTGCCCATCGCGGAGGATGCTGAGGCGAAGGACGTCAGCGGGACGTACCTCAGCGGAGATCTGGGGGCTGGTGCTGGCGAAGTCGCGTGCCATCGTAGCGAGCTCTTCGCTCTTGGCGTCGCCTGCGTTGTCGACGACGAGGGTATACTGGTGCTTCAGGTTAGCGAAGAGACCCTGAAGCTGAGTGATGATATTCTGATCGAGCTGCATAAGAGTAAGTCGAATGAGTGAGGACGTATATATGGTATAGATGAAGCACGGGGGAGGTAGAGTCGTGCAGACTCTACCTCCCCCGTTTGTGTTGAGCCCTTGCCTTCGTGAAGGTAAGACCTTCGGCTGGGGGTAGAGGTGCTTCTTAGAGCTTACCGACGAGGTCGATGCTGGGGGTCAGCGTAGCGTCGCCTTCCTTCCACTTAGCGGGGCAGACCTGGCCTGGGTGTTCGTAGACGAACTTAGCAGCCTTGACCTTGCGGAGGAGTTCGCTTGCGTCACGACCGATACCGTTGTCGTGGATCTCAGCGATCTTCAGCTCGCCATCGGGGTTGAAGAGGAAGGTACCACGGTAAGCCTGACCAGACTCTTCGCCGAGGACGCCGAGGGCAGCCGAGAGCTCGAAGGTCATGTCAGCGAGCATCGTGTACTCGATCTTGCGGATCGTCTCGGTAGCGTCAGCCCATGCCTTGTGGACGAAGTGAGAGTCGGTGCTGACGGAGTAGATGTCTACGCCGAGAGCCTGGAACTCAGCATAGTGGTCTGCGAGGTCAGCAAGTTCGGTGGGGCAAACGAAGGTGAAGTCACCAGGGTAGAAGAAGAGGATGCTCCACTTGCCCTTGAGGTCTTCGTTAGAAACTTGGATGAAACCCTTGTCCTTGCGGTAAGCGTTGACCTTGAACTCAGGGAGCTGGCTGTTGATGTAACACATAATCTATAACTGATTTCTTGAAAGTGTGATGAAGCGCACCACAGGGGTGCTCTCGATTTGTGATGCAAAGGTAGCCCAACCTTTTACAGCCTCCAATTTGTGCCATATATACCGATATAAATAGCGTATATAATTCTCTATTGCGCCCCGCTCAGATGCATGGTGATACCACTCCGTATTCGGTGGCGGCCTGCACCTATATTGGTCGCTGAGCTGACCTATATAGATTGATGCGCCGACCTATATTAGGTTGTTGCTCCACGTATGGATAAAAAGTCGTGGACGAGTGGCAGATAATTTTGGACTACGTACGTGGCTCTAATATCTACGTACGTGGATATTTGGATTTACGTGCCTGGTCTTTAAGACTACGTGCATGGATAGAAGAATACCACTACGTGAAGGCGCTTTTTCTCCATGAGAAGGACACCTTCCCCTCTGCTGGATAAAAGGAGTACTCGCGCTAAGGTGCAGGGCTTGTCTGATCTCTTCGGAGAGGGATGTCGTGGGGCTGGGCGTGCGATGCCTTAGCACTCTAAGATAGAGGGCCGGACTCTATGCAACAGTTTTATATATGGAGTGGCCCTTCTTCGTGGCTCGTCGTGCACCTCATTGAGGTGATGTGAGCGGGGTGATGAATGGGGGCTCCAGACGCGTCTTTAGAGGGGTAATTGACTGTGTTATGGGCGGGTGGGGTAGGAGATACAATAAATTATGCCTATATTTGCAGTCCATTAGCGCTCCTACGGTTACCAACCCAGCAGCTTCGGCTGCAGCGATAAAGTAGAACAAATTATAACGTTATAACGATAATGAAGAAAGGAATTCATCCTGAGAACTACCGTCCTGTAGTATTCAAGGACATGTCTAACGAAGACATTTTCATCACGCGCTCGACGATGCCCGCTAAGGAAACGATCGTCGTAGACGGAGTAGAGTACCCTCTGATCAAGGTGGAAATCTCCAGCACGTCGCACCCCTTCTTTACGGGTAAGGCTAAGCTCGTCGACACGGCTGGTCGTGTGGACAAGTTCATGAGCCGCTACGGCAACCGCAAGAAGTAGTCGTCGACTCGGACAGAGCCCTCGCTGGTGACGTGAAGTACAAGCGTCCCCAAGAGTGCACCAAGATACAAGAGGCCATCTCCCTGCAACGGGGAGGTGGCCTCTCTTCTTATCTATCTGTGCTTAGGCTGGATAGCTTGTGCGGGGGAGTGCCTCTTGAGAGATGATTAAGTCATTCAGTATGATACCCCTCCCGTGTATCATAAAAATGTTATCTTCGTGACCACAAATAGATATCAAAGCTAGAGTATATGAAGACAAGACTCTCAGCGTTGGCCCTTGCACTCCTCCTGGGTGGAGGTATGGCCTCAGCGCAGAAAATCTTGGTCACAGGGCGCGTCACTAATGCTTCGAATGCAGTGCTCCCTAAAGTCCAAGTCGTCGTAAAGGAGACTGGTCGCAGCATGACAACTACCGAGCAAGGACTCTACGTCATCGAGCTCGAGTCGGGCCAGACCCTTCAGTTCATCCTCAACGGTAAGATCCTCAAGACTATCGTGGCGAATCAGCCACAGGTGGATGTAGAGCTCCCAGTGCAAGCCCCAGAGCAGGGGAAGCCTAAGGCCGACACCACCGCTACGCACTCGGGCGACGGGAAGGACGATGTGATCCTCTCGACCTCGAGCCGTGGGGCTACCTCGATCACGGGGAAGGCTCGCCCACTGTGGGTGCTCAATGGCGTCGTCCTCGGTAGCGACTACGGTAGCCTGGAGTCCTTCGCTGGGGCAGACCCCAAGCAGGTAGCTGCCGGTCTCGTGCCAGGGCTGAGTGCTGAGAATATCGCCTCGGTACGTATCCTTACCACCTCTTCGGAGACCTCGAGCTACGGCCCACGCGGTATCGCTGGGGTCGTAGAGATCACGACGAAGTCTGGCTCTGCTGGTGTCTCTTCCCTTAGCTATCGCGGGGAATATATCTACCGCCCCATCCCCACGTACAACGACCTGAACGTGATGAACTCCCAGCAGCACGTGGCCCTCATCCAGGACCTGCTTGACGGGGGGATGTATCCGATCCACACGCTGGAGACGTCTAAGGACCAGGGGCTCATCGGCCGCATGTATCAGCTCTTCAACGAGCTTGACGAATCGGGTAAGCCCCGTCTGTCCAACGATGAGGCCTCACGTCTGGCTTACTTCCGCACCGCTGAGCGTGCGAATACCAACTGGTTCAAGCAGCTCTACCGCAATACCATCGTCCACAACCATACGCTGAGCTTCAACGGCGGGACGAATAAGACGAACCTCTTCGCCTCACTCACCGCTCGCGTCGACCCAGGGTGGACCATCGGCAGCCGCGCCAATACCTACTCGGGTAGCATGAGTGCGGACTACAAGCTCCTGCCTACGCTGAAGATCGGGCTGAATATCATCGGGGAGTACAATACCTCCGAAGAGCCTGCTACCTCAGCAGTCAAGTACGCCAATACGACGAGCCGCGCACTGCTCCCCACAGAGAGCTACACGAAGGACTACGTCTCCTACAATATCTTCGACGAGCTCCGTGAGAGCCGCCGCACCCGCACTCAGGGGTATCTCGGTATCCAGGGTACTGCCACGTGGGATATCATCAAGCAGCTGCGTGCGACCTTCGTCACCGACGTCAAGTACACCAATACGGTGACCTTCCTCGATAACACCGAGCACTCCGTCTTGGCCCGTAGCATGCGCGCCATGCAGACGACCAACGTACGCAACAATAATAAGAACTTGCGTACCGACCCCAACGACCCCTACGCACTTCCTTACTCCGTACTCCCCGAGGGCGGTATCCGTGAGAGCCGCGTCGTACAGAACTATGTGAATAGCTTCAAGTTCGACCTCGACTATCACCAGACCTTCGGCAAGCACAACGTCCTCGCTGCTGCTGGTATGGAGCTCAATCAGGGGAACGTCCAGAACAACTGGAACATCAACTACGGTGTCCTCTACGACCTGGGCTACCACTCCTACTACCTCCCCGACGCTATCCAGCGCCTCTATGAGCAGGGGAAGGACTACTACACCATCCGCAACAAGGTCAATAACAACCTCGGCTTCCTCACCCGTGCCAGCTATACCTACGACGACCGCTACTCCATCGACGCTCTGCTGCGCTTCGACGCCAGCAACCGCTTCGGTCCCTCGCGCTATGTCCGCTGGCTCCCTACGTGGAATGTGGAGCTGACCTGGGGTGTCGACCGTGAGAACTTCTTCCGTCATCTGAAGCCGCTCTCCTCGATGCGCCTGAAGACTTACGTCGGGCTTGTCGCGGATAACCCCTCCGTCACCAACTCCCTCGAGGAGATCTATCCCAATATCCCCTGGCGTCCCAGCTCGAAGGAAATCGCTCTGGCGTATAGCAACCTCGCTAACCACGACCTGACCTACGAGAAGACGATGACCTACGGTGCACGCCTCGGCTTCGGCCTCTTCAAGGGCCGTATCTCAGCTGAGATTGATGCTTACCGCCGTCGTAGCTATGACCTCGTCGGTCCTATCTACACGCAGTCGCTCGGTGGTGTCGCACAGAAGAATGGTAACGTCGCGGAGCTGAAGTCCTCGGGTCTGCAGTTCACCCTCTCGACGGTGAACTTCAAGACGAAGACCTTCAGCTGGACGACGGGCTTCTCTTACCTCCACAAGACGAATAAGATCACCTCGCTCCTGAGCAGCCCCACGGTCCGTACGATGGTCTCGGGCTCTGGCTTCTCCTACGAAGGCTATCCGCTCTCCTCCGTCTTCTCCATCCCCTTCCTCGGTCTGACGAACGAAGGTATGCCTCGCTTCTACAACGAGCGTGGGGTAGAGACGCTCGGCGACTTCAACTTCTCGAGCAGCAATATCGACTTCCTCAAGTACAGCGGTACGCTTGACCCAACGGATGTCGGTACGCTGACCAATACCTTCCGCTATAAGAACTTCACCCTCTCGGCGAATATCAACTATGAGTTCGGCGCTGTGACGCGTCTGCGTAGCATCTCCAATACGGACGACTACTCAGCCTTCCCACGTGAGCTGACTCAGCGCTGGAAGAAGCCTGGTGACGAGGCCCACACGGATATCCCTCGTATCCCTACTAGCTACGCCTTCGACCAGTACGGAGCGGACAACCTCATCAACGGCTTCTATGCCTACAGTGCCTCCACAGCGCGTATCGTCAGCACGGACCACGTACGCCTCAAGGAGATCTCTATGGAGTACACGGTCTCGAAGACCCTCCTGCGCCGCACGCCGCTGAAGAACCTTGCGGTGAAGCTGCAGGCTCAGAACCTTATGCTCCTCTACTCGGATGCTCGTCTGCGTGGCGATGACCCTGCTTATATGTACAGCTCTTCGGTCACCGCTCCTAAGAAGCTCATCCTCACCCTGCGTGTCGGACTCTAAGCGAGATACTATTATGATGAATAGACTCTTCGTGCCCCTCGTGGCCCTCGTGGCTCCCCTCGTCCTCGGATCTTGCAACAAGCTCCTCGATGAGCTACCCGACGAACGTGTGCAGCTTGATACTCCTGAGAAGATCCGCCTGGCACTGTCCAACGCTTATCCTATCACCTCCTTCGCCTACGCCTGCGAGATGTCCACGGATAATGTCGATGACTACGGGACGGACAACCCGAACTTCACGAAGTTCACCTACGACCTCGTCTACTGGAATGACGGCCCTGAGTACAACCAATCCGATGGTATGCGTGCCCTGTGGCGTGCTCATTACCTCGCTATCCAGCACGCCAATGCTGCGCTGGAGGCTATCGATAAGCTCGGCGGAGGTGCAGAGCTCAACCCTCACAAGGGTGAGGCGCTCGTGGCTCGTGCCTACTCGCACTTCGTCTTGGTGAACCTCTTCGGTAAGCACTACAATACCTCTACCAGCTCCACCGACTTAGGCGTCCCCTATATGACGGCCCCTGAAGTGACGCTGAACCCCCAGTACACGCGTAATACCGTCGCTGAGGTCTATGCGGCTATCGACAAGGACCTCACCGAAGGGCTTCCCCTCATCTCGGATAGCTACTACAAGCAGAAGGCCTACCACTTCAATAAGGCTGCTGCCGAAGCGTTCGCCGCTCGCTTCTACCTCTACTATGAGCAGTGGGACAAGGCAATCGAGCACGCTACGAAGGCGCTCGACGGGAAGGCGCCCCGCCGCTGGTCTGACTTCCAGGTCGCCAGCATCGTCGGTGCTAAGACGGAGGATGCTTACGCTAAGCTCTTCACCCGTGAGTCCGTCACGGCGAACTTCCTCCTGCAGCCCGTCGCCTCCAATGCGGTCGACTACTTCTCCTACGCTCAGCTGAAGCGCTTCTCTATGACGCACCGCACGGCTGAAGAAGTCTTCATCGGGGAGAATATCTGGCGCAGCTCCACGACACCACAGGCCGACTACTGGCAGGTGCCCTTCGTGTCGTCCTCGTACAACTACCGCGACGTCATCAACCAGTCGAAGTATCCCTACTACGCAAGTAAGAAGGGGAACACGCTCGTCGTGCCCTTCACCGCTGAAGAGACGCTCCTAGTACGTGCCGAAGCTGAGATCATCAAGAAGCAGTACGATGCTGCTGTCACCGACCTCAACACGTGGACGGCTGCCTACCTCAATACGACCAAGAATACCTTCACGAAGGATGAGATCATCGCCTTCTATAAGGCTCTGGACTATAACTCCGCCACAGCTCCTACGATGAAGAAGAAGCTGCATCCCGCCTTCACCCTCGATGGGGGTGAAGAGCAGGAGATGCTCCTTCACCACCTCCTGCAGTGCCGCCGTGTAGCTACGGCTCACGAAGGCCTGCGCTGGTTCGACATCCGCCGCTATGGCATCGAGGTCTACCGCTTCGTCCACGACACGAAGGACCGCGCGAAGTACACCGTAGCTAAGACTCTCACCCCGGGCGATGAGCATACGACCTTCCAGATCCCGCAGAACGTCCGCAACGCTGGCCTCGAAGCTACTCCCCGCACAAGTAACTAATCCTCAAGCTCGCCTCATCGCGCCACACTATGAATATGACTCTAAGGAAAGCCTCCCTGTGGGCCCTTGCTGCTCTCACGATGGCCCTCGGCAGCTGCCGCAAAGTGGATGCAGATATTAGCTCGACCTCCGTACTCAATGCCTCTGCGAACCGCACGGCAATGGACGAGTACATCGAGCGCGAAGTCACCTCACCCTACAACATCCAGATCTACTATCGCTATACCGAGAGTGAGATCGGCCGTAACTGGGTGACCTCCCCAGCCAACGAGTACAATAGCCTCCAGTTCGTCAACGTCCTCAAATACCTCTTCCTCGAGCCCTATACCGAGGTGATGGGGGTGGACTTTGTACGCCGCTTCACGCCGCAGGCCTTCGTGCTCACGGGGCTCTTGGCCTACAACCCACCGCCCAGCAACTCGAATACGCGTGCTTCGACGGTCAACGGGGTCAAGATCATCTTTATGAACATCAATAGCTTCGACTTCCCTTCGCTCAAGCAGTACTACCACACGCTGGATAGTCTGAAGACTGTGCTGGAGACCGATACCTCCGTGCAGGCAGAGTATGATCAGTGGAAGACTTGGCTGGATGGCCAGAACTCCACCTACCTCGAGCGCCTGAAGGACGTCTACCTCCGTACGATGTACCACGAGGCTGCGCATACCTTCCACCAGAGAGTCGAGCCCACGACGGACTTCGACAAGATCACCTCGCTCGACTACCGTCAGGCCGACTGGATCTCTGGCTGGACGCGTGAAGGGAAGAAGTCCATCGAGTATGGCTTCATCACCAACTACGCCAGTCAGGAGCCTCACGAAGACTTCGCTGAGCTCTTCGGGAACTATGTCATCCTTAGTGCCGATGAGTGGGAAGCCAAGCTGGTCTCTGCTGACGTGATCCCCGCTGGACGCACCCGCTCGGGTCGCTCCATCATCGAGGAGAAGATCCGTATCATCAAGGACTATATGCTCACGACCTGGGGGCTCGATATGGATAAGCTCCGTGCGCAGCTGCACGCTCGCTATCCCAACTTCGCTCGTCAGGACTTCACTACAATGACCTCATCCACGACACAGCAATGAACTATACGAAGATCTTCGCCCTCGCTACGGGCGCTCTCCTTTGGATGAGCTCTTGCACCAGCTCCAGCGACCTCGATAAGCTCCCCGGAGCAGCCGTCCGCACCCAGCAGGCGATCAGTGAGACGGTCTCCAAGCTCGAGGGACACGATGGCTACTGGCGCCTCACTTACTACCCCGACACGAAGCGTGCCTACGGGGGCTACTCGATGTATGTCCAGTTCAAGGACGGTCGCGTCACGGCGCTCTCCGAGCTCTCGACGACCTCTACGAACTCGACCTATTCGGTGAAGAACATCGATATGCCTACGCTTGCCTTCGATACGCGTAGCAATGTCCTCCACCACTTCATCACCTCTACCGAGTACTTCCGTAATGCCCGTGGTGGTGACTTCGAGCTCCTCCTGATGGGGCAGCGCGGCGACAGCATCCTCCTGCAGGGGCGCAAGTACGGCAATCAGATGAGCCTCGTCCCGATGACGACCGACCCTGCGACAGAGATCGCAGCGCTGCAGGCTATGGCTACGAAGTTCCAGGGGAAGAACTTTGCTCCCGTCTCCATCGGTACGGCTGGCTCGGTATCCTTCCGCCTGAATCCCACCTACCGTCAGCTGGAGTACACATCCACGAGCGGAGAGACGACGACCACGCAGAAGATGGCCTTTGCCTACACGACTGAGGGCCTTCGCTTCTATGAGCCTATCACCATCGGTGGGGTCACGATCTCGGGCTTCCGCCTCAGCAGTGACGGCACGAGCGTCACCTCTATCGAGGGGGATGTCACCACGACGGTGGTCTCGCTCCCTATTGATCTCGTGAATAAGAGCTATGTCGCTTACTTCAAGGCCGACTCGGCTGCGGATGACTTAGTCTCCTTCTTCACGCGTGTCAATAATACCCTCTACCGCAATCGCAAGGCTCGTATGTCGGCTCGCACCTACTTCGGTGTGAATACCGCTGCCGACCAGGCGGCAGGCCTTGTCGGTAATGATACGAAGGTCGCTGGCTTCCTCACAATGCCCATCTATGAGCAGACCAACGGTAGCTACACGCGCCTCTCCTATGAGGTGGACTTCGTCCCTGTTGGCAACGACCCCACGCAGGTCGATATCATCGCTCGCGACGGGAATGAGTCGACGTGGTGGTACTGGTATGCCTCGGCTGCTGAGTATTGGGTGAGCCGCCTCGCTACGCGTGCACCCTACACCGTCGAGACGCTGACGGACGCTGCAGGTGCTACCTACTACAAGCTCACCAGCGTGAAGTACGCTGACAAGGCGTGGTTCTACCTCTACGAGGTCCAGTAGCCCGCTCTATCCAGTAGCTATATATACGAAGACCGCCCGAAGCACACTGCGTGCTTCGGGCGGTCTTTTTATGTGCTTATGCGTGGAGTGCGCCGAGCTTAGAGGTCCTCGTAGAGGCGTACCCAACCGTGGTTGTCGGGATAGTCGCCGTACTGGATCGCTCTCAGACGTTCGTAGAGGGCGGTGCAGATAGGACCAGGGTTGCCGTCCTTGCTGATGACGTAGCTCTTGTATTCGTCGAGGTCATCTACGCGCAGGATAGGGCTGATGACAGCTGCCGTACCGCAGGCACCTGCTTCGTCGAAGGTAGCGAGCTCCTCGACATGGACGGGGCGGCATTCGACCGTGAGGCCCATATCTTCAGCCAGTTGCATGAGGCTCTTGTTCGTGATCGAGGGCAGGATCGAAGGGCTCTTAGGGGTGATGTAGCTCTTGCCACGGATCCCGAAGAAGTTCGCAGGCCCGCACTCATCGATGTAGAGCTTCTCCTTAGCATCGAGGTAGATGACGGCCGAGTAGCCCTTGTCGTGGGCGAGGACGCCCGAGCGAAGGCTGGCGGCATAGTTCCCCCCGACCTTGTACTGCCCAGTCCCGAGGGGCGCAGCGCGGTCGTAGCCACGCATGATCGCCATGGGGCTGGGGCGGAAGCCCGACTTGAAGTAAGCACCTACGGGCGTGACGAACATGAGGAACATGTATTCGCTCGCGGGGCTGACGCCGACCTGCTTACCGAGCCCGATCATCAGGGGACGGATATAGAGCGATGCGCCGCTCTCATAGGGGGGGATGAAGTCCTTATTGAGGTGGAGGACCATGTCGAGGGCTTCGAGGAAGCGCTCGGTGGGCAGCTCGGGCATCAGGATGCCTCGGCTGGTGTGCTGCATGCGGGCAGCGTTCTCCTCGGGGCGGAAGACGCGTACCTTACCATCCTTCCCGCGGAAGGCCTTCAGACCTTCGAAGGACTCCTGCCCGTAGTGAAGGCAGGTCGAGGCCATGGGGATGGTGATCATGTCTGAGGAGGATACTTCCCATTCGCCCCACTGGCCATTGCGATAGTAGCAACGTACATTATAGTCTGTGGGGTGGTAGCCGAACCCGAGGTTCTTCCAGTCCAGCTGTTGTCCGCTTTCCATTGTAGTTCTTTTTAGAGGTGGTCGATTATTCGAAATCTCATTGGGCTCCACTGGAGGGAGCCATAGGCAAAGATAGAGAAAAGTGCTTATCTCCGATAGTAAGCCCTTCTCTCGCTCTTCACCTACCTATATAATAGAGGGGTGGGGGAGTGGGAATGCCCCCTTCTCCCTCGTATAGAGTCGTGCTGCGCCCCTCGGGAGAAAAAATCTTGACTACTACGGAATAAACCCGCCGACCACTACTCCGATAAGCTCATCCACGTGCGTAGTCCTAATATCTACGTGCGTAGTCCTATCGATTCTCGTGCCTGGATTTAATGTCCACGTACCTGGATCAAGGAATACCACTGCTCGACGTGCTTTCTTCGTATATGGCTACGGTAGCTTTTCTCCTCATCTCGCGAGGAATAGCACTATACGGATAGGGTTGCTTTATGCATTGAAACAAAGGCGAATGTCAGCCGATCGGTAGCGGGATATTTCGCTCAATCGTCGGGGAGATTTGGTAGTATGAAAGATGTGTACTATCTTTGCACTGCAATTCGAGAGCTACGAAGCGACAAGGAAGTGTGGGTGAGTGGCTGAAACCAGCAGTTTGCTAAACTGCCGTACGGGTAACCGTACCACGAGTTCGAATCTCGTCGCTTCCGCTGTTAGAGTTGCTAAGACTTATGATGGTGCTATAGCTCAGTTGGTAGAGCAAAGGACTGAAAATCCTTGTGTCCCCGGTTCGATTCCTGGTGGCACCACAAAGAAGAAGAGAGGTATTGCGACGCAGCAGCGTGTGATACCTCTCTTTTTTTGTTTCTCCTCCCCCCGTGCTTATGCTTTGTGTTTGCAGCTTGTCGCCTCCCCCTGGCTGGCAGTAGGCTTCCGTGCGTCGTGGTGCTTGTGCCCCTGATTTATCTGTATCTTTGTGGAAAATGCGGGGGGCAATAACCCTCGTGCTTTGTGTTCCAAATAATCCAGGGGCAGAAGATTTGCTCCTTGGTCTTTTCTAAATAGTCTCTTCGCAATGTCGCACCAACCATTACTCGCTGTCATTGTCCCCGTCTATAAGGTCGAGGATTATCTACGACTATGTGTCGACTCGATCTTGTCCCAGTCTTACTCCCATCTTCGCGTGATCCTGGTTGATGATGGCTCTCCTGATGGCTGTGGCGCTATCTGTGATGCCTATGCGGCAGAGGACCCTCGTGTGGTCGTCGTGCACAAGGAGAATGGCGGTCAGTCCACGGCTCGTAATAGAGGCTTAGATTTAGCCAAGGATTGTGACTACATCACGTTCGTAGATAGTGATGATTCGATAGAGCCTGGTATCTATAATGCTGCGGTTACTTACCTTGAGGAGCATCGAGAGGTCGGTATCGTGGGCTATGGTATCAATGAAATAAGAGCTGGGGAAAGGTCTATTGCGGGGAGAAGGTTGGTCGCCTGTTCTCTCGTGAGGAGGCGCTTAAGGAGGTTGCCCAAGGTTTTTCATTTAAGCTCGGCCCCTCTGTCTGGTCCAAGGTCTTCCGTGCTGAGGTGATTGGAGATATTCGCTTTAGAGAAGGCTATGTGTATGAGGATAACTCCTTCGTCTTGGAGGTCTTGAATCGCATAGATGCCTATTATCTGCTTCCCCAAGCGGGCTATAACTATGTCTTGCATCGTGAGGGCTCGACGACAGCACAGTTTGATGTACGCATGTCCTACCTCTTTGACAATATTGAGGAGCTGCAGCGCCGTCATGCTGATGATGCTACCCTCTGCCTCTATGCCAATACCATGGCGATTAACTACCTCTGGATGTATTGGTATCAGCTCTATGGAGCCTTCGTCCATAAGGGACAGGAGGCCAAGTATAGAGAGATCACTTCGGCTTTCTTACCCTATCTCAAGCGAGCCCGTCAGCGCCCCTTCATCAATGTCATCGGGACGCGTGTGCATAGCTTGAAGACGTGGCTCTTCCTGCATGCCCCCTACACATACACTCGCATTAATCTTCGATAACCTCCACCCATGAATATACAGCAGCTCGAGTATATCCAAGCTTTGGATAAGTTCCGTCACTTCGGGCGGGCCGCTGACTTTTGTCAGGTGACCCAGCCGACGCTCAGCACGATGATCCAGAAGCTCGAGGATGAACTCGGGGTCAAGATCTTTGACCGTAGCCACCAGCCCATCATCCCGACGGCAGTCGGACGTCGCATCCTCGACCAAGCCGCCATCATTCTCCTGCAGGTTGCACAGGTCAAGGAAGTTATTCGCGAGGAGCAAGAGGCACTCACGGGGGCACTTCGTCTCGGTGTCTTGCCGACCATCGCACCCTATCTCCTGCCACTCGTCCTGCCGCTGCTACGCAAGCATCTCCCCGATCTGAAGATTACGATCACGGAGCTCAAGACCAGCGAGTGCGTCGCCAGCCTGCTCTCAGGGCAGATCGATGTCGCGCTGATCGCCTCGGCATCGGAAGACGAGCTGCTCGTCGATCGTCAGCTCTTCTTTGAGGAGTTCCTCGGCTATGTGCCCCGTCGCTCCGAGCTCTTTGAAGAGACGTCGATCCGCTCGGCTGAAGTCGGGCGCTACCAGCTTTGGCTCTTGGACGAAGGGCACTGCTTCCGCGACCAGCTCGTGAAGTTCTGCCACTTGAAGAATGCCCCCAATCAGCGCTTCAGTTATAGCCGTGGGAGCCTGGAGACGTTTATGCACTTCGTCGAGCAGGGCAATGGCGTGACGTTCGTGCCTGAGCTGGCTTTGAAGACGCTGAGTGCCGAGCAGAGCGAGCTTATTCGCCCCTTTGCTCTGCCTCGTCCTGCACGCTGCATCACGCTGGTGCATCACCGCGACTATGTGCGTCACGCCGTCATCGACCGCCTGAGCGAGGTGATCTGCCAAGCCGTCCCCAAGGAGATGCTTCGTCTCCGCCCTGGGCAAGACCTCGTCTAAGCGAAGCCAAGTCCCACCCCCATACAAGCAGGGAGCATACAACCGGTGCGCTGTATGCTCCCTGCTTTTTTGCGTGTAGCGTGTGGCTTGCCTGTGGTAAGTGTATTCGTGAGAGGTGAGATTTCGAGCCTCTTTCGCGGCTCTACTTTGGTATGATCATATATAATGTACGCGCGCGAATTGGTGGGGAAAACGCCTTGTCGTCGCATGAATTTGCGTGCTTATTTGGAAGTTTGGGTGATTTTTTTCTACCTTTGCACTCGCAAAAGAAACGAACGGCCTTGCGGTGACGTGGGTGGTTTGACTTTAAGAGATCTTTGAGATAATTGATATTGACAAACAGAAGTGTAGTAACAAACGTTTAGGGAAATGAAGACCTAACCGTCAATTACGACCTTTACTTAGGTAGAGATACACTAATAAATCTGAAGCAAGAATCATTTTTAGAGCAAGACA